>CAZIJV010000062.1:0-30640 GCA_964539645.1 uncultured Syntrophobacter sp. | reverse complement strand
AGCTCAGTAAAATAGGGGTACCACTCAAAATCCAACCGAATTTTGTGACCATAGGGTATTCCTTTTCCAGCATTCTTGCTTCCAGTATCTTTTGCTGAACGCTTGAGGAGAGGTCATTGATGCTGCCAGCGCTGGTCACCCTGCTCAGACTGAAATACCCGGCCACCCCGATCACTACTCCGATAATGATCAGGGCGATAAACCCAATAAAGATTTTTGCACCTATACCGATAGCCAGCTTCTTCATCATTCCCTCCTGTAATGGTTGAAGCAGAGCCCAAAACCAGCAGATCCCGGGATGGTGAATCCTCCTGTCCGGGGTCAGGATTTCGCAGAGGAGACGGCGGATTTTGGCGCCTGTGTGTGATTGTTCTTATCTGCTCAATCGGTTGGAGGGTTTTAAAGAATAAATAAAAATTATATGTATGTAGAAGTTTAAAGGTGATTTTATTTACTTAATTGTGAAAAATAGTCCAAGTATCGCGAATAACCTCTAAATAATGGCAGGTACTCTATTAGAGTATATAATGTATATCAATGGTAGGAATTTGCCGTATGCCTAAGGAAGCAACGTAAATGGGAGTCGTAGTGAATTTGAATGGTAAATGAGAAAGTATAAATTGATTCGTACTTGCAAATAATTATCATATTCCCGCTGCCAGCCGAGGACATCATGGACGGCAGACCGGGATTTTGCCCAACAGTCCGTAGGGTGCGGTCCAAACAACACGCTCGGACCGTCGGGCAAAAAGCAGACACAATGTGCGGAACATCAGGGGAAGGACGGCCTGTGCCGGGTTATTCCTTGCCTGGAATGATCGGCATGGACATCTTCTCATATCCCGCAGGCAACTCGAAGAGAGAGTCGGCAACGGCGCCCGACTTTATGTTTCTGTACTCCATGGTGACTTCGGCATCTTCGACCTTAATAGGGAAGGGGAACTGCTTGGCGATCCAGAAATAGGTCTTCTCCCCGTCCTCCATGCTCTCGTATTTCCTGCATGCCAGGCCGGAGACGGTTTCCTCGCCCAGGAACTTGGCTTTCTTTTCCTTTTCGGCGGTCCATTCCTCGAAGGTTTTGTCCTCTGACTGGTAGGGCATTTCCATGTAGGCTTTTTCTTCGGGTGTAATCATCCAGGTCAGTTTCTTATCCGGCCGGATGATCATGATCTGTGTCTCGCCTTCCTCGGTGGTCTCCTGCCTTACTTTGTCCCCCTTGACGTATATCTTGCCGGTCATGGGTTCGTCACCTTTTGGCTGGACGACCATCTCCGCTGAAAACTCGACAGCCAGCGCGGTTCGCGCGGGCATCAAAGTAAAAAGTGCGAGCACGAAGGCAGCCAGGAGAGTAAAGCATATAAGGGTACTTTTCATGTTATTCCTCTTCTGCGGGTTGGACGGAACTAGTTCGGCGCCCGGATTGCGTTTTCAGCTCCAGGTGACCTTTTCCCTGTCGGATGATCAACCAAGGATATATATTGTACTCGCATGAGAGTGTCAATACTGTGCCGTGCAGGATATCGTACTGCCGGATTCTTCATTTTCCGGTACGTGGATTGAGTGTCCGGCTGACTAAGAGAGCGAACATGGCCGAAAATAATTTTCCATTCCTTGCGGAAAAAGATGGTGAAACGCACCTTGCGGCATATATCCAGCCCAGGGCGGGGAAGAGCGCGTTTGCGGGGGTTTACCAGGACCGGCTCAAGATTCGCATCAGTGCGGCCCCGGTCGAAGGGGAGGCCAACCGCGAGTGTGTTGATTTTCTTTCAAAGCAGCTCGGCGTCAGCCGCTCGGAGATCAGGTTGGCCAAAGGCAGCCAGTCGCGTCAGAAGATATTCATCATCACAAGGCCGATGGAATTCGTGCGCGACAGCCTGAGGCGTGCGGGTCTGGTGTAAGGATTTGTCTCCCGCAGGCTGCTGGAATTTTGTTTTTGTCAAATACCGGAGGTTCTGATAGAAGGATGGGGGCGAGTTATTGCCTGTCCGGCTTATCTGGGATTTTCTCCGGCAAATCCAGGTTATACCTGGAGGCGTTTTTCTCCTCCCGTGGTAAATGCATGCGACCTTATTTTTTCCACCGATGTTAAGCCGGGCACTGGTCAAATTTCCATTCTTTCCGATCTGACGAGCGTTTTCTTTGGTAAGAGTCGACTTCCATACAGTCCATGAATCAGGAGAATTCTCATGCGAGAAGCGGTAATTGTCAGCGCCGTCCGCACACCCCTCGGCAGCTTTAACGGTTCACTCAGCACAATTGGGGCCGTAAAACTGGGCGGCATCGTGATCGAGGAGGCTGTCAGGCGTGCCGGAATCGGCAAGGAGAAGGTAGATGAAGTCATCATGGGAATGGTATTGCCGTGCGGCTATGGGCAAAACCCGGGCAAACAGGCGGCCATTCAGGCCGGAATGCCCTGGGAGATAGAAGCCATAACGGTAAATAAGGTCTGCGGCTCCGGGCTCAAGGCCGTCATGCTTGCTGCGCAAGCGATTCAGGTCGGGGATGCCGATGTAATCGTGGCGGGCGGGATGGAGAACATGAGCATGGCGCCTTTTTATCTAGATAAGGCGAGGGGCGGCTACCGTATGGGTGACGGTGTCTTGCGCGATCACATGGTTCATGACGGACTGTGGGATGTGGTGAATGACTTTCACATGGGAATATCCAACGAACTCTGCAGCGAGAAGTACGGGGTTACGCGCGAGGACCAGGACCGGTATGCGGCGGAGTCCTACAGGAGATCCCTTTCCTCTATTGCATCGGGCAGGTTCAGAGAAGAGATCGTTCCGGTAGAGCTGCCGCCCAGGAAAGGTCAGAAGGTGGTTTTCAGCGAGGACGAGTGTCCCCGGGAGACCACCTATGAAATGCTTGCCAAGATGCGGCCCGCCTTTAAGGAGGGGGGAGTAACCACCGCCGGCAATGCGTCGGTAATCAGCGACGGGGCTGCGGCGGTTGTGGTCATGTCCAGGGATAAGGCGCGGGAACTCGGATGCGACGTAATTGCTTCGATCGGCGCACAGGCCTCGAGTGCAATCGATATGAAATACGTACTGGTTGCGCCCATTTGGGCAATTCCCAAGTGCCTCAAAAAAGAGGGCATAGGGCTGAGTGATGTTGATCTGTTCGAGATAAACGAAGCTTTCAGCGGATCGACCGTATCGGTCATAAAGACCCTGGAGCTGGATACTTCCAAAATAAACGTCAATGGCGGAAGCGTCTCCCTCGGGCATCCTATCGGTGCGAGCGGCTGTCGCCTGCTCGTGACCCTGCTGCATGAAATGGTTCGTACGGACAAGAAAATCGGGCTTACCACACTCTGTCTTGGAGGTGGCGAGGCCGTGGCGATGGTCGTCAAGAGATAGAGAGCATAAGAGGGAGGCTCTAATGGAGATAAAGACTTTTGGAGTTATCGGCGCAGGCCAGATGGGAAACGGGATCGCCCAGACAGCGGCCATGAGCGGTCTCAAGGTGATCATGAATGATATAAAAGAGGAGTTCGTACAACGGGGTCTTGCCAATATTACCAATATTCTCTCGAAGAATGTGGAAAAGGGCAAGATGGCTGCCGGGGAAAAAGATGGCGTGCTCTCCCGGATCACGACCAGCACGAGCCTGCAGGATATGGCTTCCGCGGACTTTGTTGTTGAAGCAGCCAGTGAAAACGAGAAGATCAAGTTCGGCATATTCCGGGAACTTGATTCTTTCTGCGGACCCGAAGTCATCCTGGCAAGCAATACTTCCTCCATACCGATTGGCCGCATTGCATCCCAGACCAAAAGGCCCGACAAAGTGATCGGCATGCATTTCATGAACCCGGTGCCGGTTATGAAGCTGGTTGAGGTGATCCGCGGAATTGCCACCTCCGATGAGACTTTTCAGCTTACCTGGGATTTGTCGGTCAAGTTCGGGAAGACCCCCGCCCTCGCCAACGATTATCCCGGATTCATAGCCAACAGGATCCTCATGCCGATGATAAATGAGGCCGTATACAGCCTCTATCACGGTGTCGGAACCCGGGAGGATATCGATACGGTTATGCGGCTCGGGATGAACCATCCCATGGGGCCGCTGGCGCTTGCCGATCTGATTGGCCTGGATACATGCCTGGCCATTATGGAAACGCTCTACAGCGGTTTTTGCGACTCGAAATACCGGCCATGCCCTCTGCTGCGCAGATACGTGGAGGCCGGCTGGCTGGGGCGAAAGACCGGTCGTGGTTTTTACGAATATAAATAAGGATGCTGAAGATGGATTTCGAACTCAACGAAGAGCAAAGAATCATTCAGGAGACAGCCGCGAAATTTGCCAAGCGTGAACTGGAACCTGTCGCCGCTGAAATCGACAGGACGAAAAACCGGGAGGTCCTGAAGGCCAATTTGAAGAAACTGGCGGAACTCGGGTTCATGGGCTTGAACGTCGATCCGGATTATGGCGGCACGGGCGCCGGATCGGTCGCTTTCTCCCTGGTGATGACCGAACTCGGGCGAGCGTGCGCGGCTACTGCTGTTACCGCTTCGGTGAACAACATGGTTGCGGAAGTGATCCAGTCGGTCGGGACCGAGGAGCAGAAGCAGAAATACATCCCGGCGATATGCAGCGGGGAATACTATGCCGGTAGCTTTGGACTCACGGAAACGAGCGCGGGCTCCGATCCGGCGGGAATGCGCACGAGTGCGGTGCTGGACGGCGACTACTGGGTGCTCAACGGCAACAAGATTTTCATCTCCAGTGCCGAGTACGCGGGATGCTTCGTGGTTTGGGCGGTCACCGACAGGGAGGCCAAGAAGGGCAGAGGGATCAGCGCTTTCATTGTAGAGCCCGGTTATCCCGGTTTCATCGTCGGTCGGGATGAAAAAAAGATGGGACAGAATGCCTCCAGCACGAATGAACTGGTTTTTGACAACTGCAGAGTGCCCAAGGAGAATATGCTCGGAAAGTTGAATGACGGCTACAGGATTGCCGTGGCTGAGCTTGCGGGCGGAAGGATCGGAATCGGTTCGATGGCGCTCGGCATTGGCCTTGCTGCAATGGACTATGCTACGAAGTATGCTCAGGAAAGGGTACAGTTCGATAAGCCCATTGCATCCCAGCAGGCTATTCAGTGGATGATCGCCGACAACTATACCCGGCTGGAGGCTGCCCGCCTGCTGCTGTTGCGCGCCGCGTTCCTGAAGGATCAGGGGAAGTATTACTCGAAAGAAGCTTCCATGGCGAAGCTCTATGCATCAGAATCTGCAAACAAGGCCTGCTACGATGCCCTGCAGATGCTTGGGGGTTATGGTTACACCAATGAATTTCCCATCGAAAGATTC
Source organism: uncultured Syntrophobacter sp. (assembly GCA_964539645.1). GTDB lineage: Bacteria > Desulfobacterota > Syntrophobacteria > Syntrophobacterales > Syntrophobacteraceae > SbD1. Next base: position 25,328 of record CAZIJV010000062.1, on the reverse strand, counting down.
TACCGGGATGTGCGCATAACCACAATCTATGAAGGAACAAGCGAAATACAGCGTCTTATCATAGCCCGTGAACTGCTGAAATAATTCTGCCTGCCCGATCCGCCCGAATGGAGGCCTCTGTCGCTCTCCATTCGGACGGATCGAGTCCCGCAGGGTGTTTCGACCTTCCTTTTTTGCATTGACTTGAAAAGTGCAATCAAGCACTATAAGTAGCTCCTACCCTCTATTGAAGCTAAGACGGCTATCGATCATAAGTGAGCGAAATTAATAGTAAATTGGCGGATTGACGATCCGCCGTGGGACGTGGTTGCGGGAGAGCAGGATGAAATATCGCTATCTATGCCGTTTTATGATTTTTGTGTCTGCTTTGATTTTCCTTCCTTCGCTTTCCAGTGCTCAAAGTGCGTCCGGCGCCCCCGTGGACGAACAGGCCTATGAGGCAATGCGGGCAAGCAGATTCAGGCAAGCCCTTCCTCTCATGGAACAGGCGGTTGCCGAGAGTCCAGGAAACCTGGAACTGCAGTACAACCTCGGGGTTATTTATTTCAACCTTGGCCGCCTGGATGAGGCCGAAGCCATCTTTCACGTCCTTCTGAGGCAGGATGAAGCCGAATTTCGCAAGAGCTGCTTCGACCTTGCCGCAATCGCCCTCAAGAGGGGGAAAAGAGTCGAGGCCATCGAGTTTCTGGAAAAAGCTCGTCCTGTCGACCCTGGTCGGGCGGACCTGGAAATCGGACTTGTCTACCTGGATCTGAAAGATTACAACAAGGCAATTGATTCTTTCCGGAAAGCACGGTCGCAGAGAGCCGACCTGACTATACCCGCTACGATTCATGAGGCGGCAGCGTTATCGCAGCTCAAGAAACTCGATGAAGCAAAGAGGCTGCTCGAACCGTTACTCAAACTTCAATTGACGCCGGAAGACAGAACCAGTGTCAATAACATGCTTGCGGGCATCAAGGCCACGGAGCGAATTGAGAAACGATGGCACTTGAGCGGAGTCGCTGGATTCATGTACGACACCAACGTGCTGCTCAATCCCCTGGTGCCGTCTCTGGTCGGAAGTCCGAGCGATGAAGGGGATTTTGCCCAGATCAATTCCATTACTGCCCGCTACGATCTATACCGCAAGGCCCCATGGGTCTTCGGCGCTTCCTACAATCACTTCAATATGACCTATTTCGAGCATGCCGATGCCAGTATCATTGCCGCGCGTCCATCATTGTACGGGTACTGGCATAGTCCTCCCTTTTTCGTGGGGATGGAGTACATATATGGAAAATATTGGGCGGGTGATTCTCCGAGCAGTGATGTGCATTCCATCAATCCGGTGCTGGCGGTAAGCATGGGTGACAAATGGCGCACCGAGCTGCGGGCCTGGAACGATTGGCGCGACTTCCATAACGGAACCCCCAATGATCAGATCCACGGCGTGGGGGTCCTCCAATATTACTTGATGAAAAAGGGACTGGCGCACGTACGCGCCGGGGTGCTCCAGGAGTTTGTCGACACATCGCCTTCTAATGCAGGAAGCTATCAGGACACGCAATTTACCGCCGGTATTCAATGGCCCGTGTGGAAAGACAAATGGTTTATTGAGCTTGCCGGGGTATATATTCTCCGGGACTTCCGGCTCAATCCGGCGATTTCCCCCACTGTCAGGCGAAGCGACGATGAACAGGATTTATACGTTTCCCTGCGCGGTCCCCTGTACGACAACATACAGATTCTGTTTTCGTTTCAGCGGGTCTGGAATGATTCGAATATAGAGCAGCCTGTAGGCGGCAACGTTCTGGGCGATCCTTTCAATTTCAGAAGGGCGATATTCTCATGTATGCTGGCATTCGAGTACTAGACGGTAATCGCGTTGTAAGAACTGTCTCTGTGTTGCTGGCAGTCTTATTTGTGGTCGGGGCGGCGTGTTCCTGGGCCGCCGATCCGGTCGGACGTGCAGACAACCTGACGGGGAAGGTCTCAGTGGAAAGAGAGGGCCGGCAGGATGCTCTCAGGCCCGGCGATCCCCTCTATCTGAAGGACAGGATCCGCACCGGCGCCGACAGCTCCGCGGAAATCGTTCTTGCCGATGAAAGCAGGGTGAAGCTTGCGGCAAACACCACACTGGAGATAACCGAGTATCTCTACAATCCGAATGAGCAAACCAGGCAGGGGCTCCTTTCCATGATGTCCGGAAAGGCCCGGTTTGCCGTCCAGGATCTCCAGGATTTTCGAGACAAGCGCTTTCGCGTGCAAACGCAGACAGCCGTTGTCGGAAGCCGCGACACTGACTTTGTTGTCTCCAGCCAACCCGATGTCCTTAAGGACGCAGCATGCAGGGATGGCCTTGTTGAGGCTTTTTGCCTGGAAAACTCAATAGTGGCCTTCAGCCGGGAATTCCCGGACAAGCCCGTGCTCCTTACGGCCAACATGCTCAGTCAGGTGTGCGGCCGCAATATGCCCACTCCTCCGCGGTTTGCGACTGCAGCGGAGAGGGGGAGGCTGGTAGCGGGGGTGGAGAGCATCGGCAGGCTGAGGCCTGCTCCGGGAGTGAAAGCCAAAGAATCCAAGGATTCCGGGGATGAAAAGTTGAAGGGGCTGGGCCCTGAGAAAACAGGCGATGACCTTACCGGGCGGCGGGGAATGGATCCTCGCCTGGGAGGCCCTCCAACGGGGATCGAATCTCCGCTCGGGTCCACCACAACCACCACAAGGCCGCGCACCACCACGACCACCACCAGGCCTGTCACGACCACCACCAGGCCTGTCACGACTACCACCAGGCCGCCTACGACTACCACCACCATGCTGCCCACCACCACCACGAGGCCTACTCTGCCTCCCCCGCCTCCACCGCCCAATGCCCCCGGAAGGCCGGGCAGGTGAAGCAGGGGTTCATGAAGGTTTGTTTAGAACTTCCGAATGAGGGTATCAGTATGAGATCGAAATTTGTCTGCCTGGCCCGTCTGATCGCATTGCTCGTGGTCGGCTTTTGTACTGCCGCTCACGCACAGACCCTTACCATCGCCGGTAACCCGCTCGAGATTCGCTCAAATGAATACGGCACCATGGGTATTTACCAGCGGGACGGGCAGGGTAATCTGAAGCAGCAGTATTATGGTGGCGATCTCGGCACCAGGACTATACTCTCCTTCGAGGGAGAGAGCGGAGGCGAGGCGTCTGTTTTTAGAGACAACAATGCGTGGCTGAGCCCTGAAATGCCGCTGTTCACTCCGATGACTCATGTACAGCCGGATGACTCTTCGATTGTCACTACCATGGATGCCGGCTCCACAGGACTGCGGGTAACCCTCACCATTTCCTGCAACGATGGAGACGCCTTCTACAGGAAGGTGTGGGAAATCAGCAATACGGGAAATACCACCTATCAGAACCTGAAGTTCCTTCATGGAGGAGATACCTATTTCGCAGGCTATGACTTCTCGGAGGGCCATTGGGATCCCACTTTGAAGATGGTCTATCTTACCAATCAGACTATGAGCGTGACCGGGATTATGGGGTTCTACGGCGGGAGCGCCTCACCGGCGGACGGCTATTATGAAGATGTATACTGGGCTGTATGGGCGGCAATGTCCAACGCTTCGCTGCCCAATCGCATCTTTACCGTGGACCCCGCCTATCCAAATCCCTACCATGATGCCGCCTATGCGCTCCAGTGGAACAAGGCCGCACTCGGCCCGGGACAGGTATGGCGGATCGAAGCTTTCGAAAAGTGGACCAACGCGGGCATTGTCCAGGTGCTGGCGCCTCCTGACCAGGAAGCGTCTCCAGGCCAAGTGCTCGAGTATTCGTTCACGGTATCCAACTACAGCATGTCTACCTCCGATTCCCTCTTCAATTTGGATGTTTCCTCCTCGAATGGCTGGAAAGCCGTACTGGTTGAGGGTTCCAGCCTGTTTGTCCCCCCCGGAGGATCGAGCAGCGCAAAGGTCCGGGTAACGGTCCCGAAAAATGCGGTGTTCGGCGTCGTCGACAAGCTTAGACTGACCGCCACCTCTTCAATCGATGCCTCTATTACTAACAGTGATGAAGTAAGCACCAGGGTTGGCCGAACATTGGAGTACTCTCTTATCGGGGACGTTAATGGCGACGGTAAGGTGGATGTTGGAGACTACCACCTGATCGGCGTTCCCGGCGCCGTCCCGATTAATCGCGATGCTCTCGCCGTTTTCGGTCCAGGGGCTGTGTATCCCGATGACTTGCGTATTTTTCAATACAGGAACGGCGCAAATGTAGAATACGGCTCGGAGGTAAACGGCGGGGTAGCCAAGGTATCGCCCGGGAAGGGATATTGGGTGATTTCCAGGGAAACTCGCCAGTTGAGCATCGATGCCTTTCCACTTGACCTGACGAAACCTCCCGTCTCCGTAATCCTCAAACGCGGCTGGAATATCGTCGGCTATCCGTACGCCACCGCCATGCCATTGGCGAGAGTGCTCGTCAACGGAATGCCGATCGGTTCCCAGTCACCGGCAGTGCTGGTTGAAAATCAGGCCTGGGGTTATCATGCCACCTATTTCCCGGTGCTCGACGGCCTCCTTGGAGACCGCGGGCTGGAGCCGTGGAATGCATACTGGTTCAAGAATGTTTCCACTCAGGATGTGACTCTATCCTTTCCGGTTTCATCTCCTCCGGAAACTTCCAAACGCTTCATCGAAACGAGTTCCTCCGCTCCCCTAAGGAGAGGAATTGCTCTCACTGTGGCTCAGAAGGGCAAGAAGTACAAAGACAAGTCGCTCTTTCTGGGAGTACATCCCAGAGCCGCTAACGGCGCAGATCACCTGGACGCCAGTAAACCGCCCGCTCTTGCCGGCCAGTACCCGAGGATTTACGTCGATCACCGCAACTGGAGGAAGAGGGGCGGAAAATATGCCGTGGACATACGCAAGCAGGGGCATTACCCGCAGGTATACAACCTGACGGTCGAGACGCCCGCGGTGAACAGGGCAGTCCGGTATGTAGTGAAGTGGAGAGGACTGGAAACCTTGCCGGCTGGTCGAGGGGCGTACATGAAGGATGTCCTGGCGGGAAGGGCTTTTAACATGAAAAATCGGAAGGAATGGGAGATAACCGTTCCTAAAGCCGCCCGGACCTATAAGCTGCAGGTTATCATAAAATAGCGCCCCTTGGGGATAGTCCGATATTTCCAGATGCGTAACAAGCTTTCTGTAGAGTCTGCAAAACCTAATATCCGGGTCGGAAAGCCGGCCCGGATATTTCTGTCCTGGGAGACATCCTTCGTCTTCTTTCTCACCTGCCTTGTTGTCATTCTCTATTTTTTCTCTGTTCCACTTCTCGAATACGTCGAACTGAAATGCTGGGACCTTCATTTCAAATGGAGGGGTCCTCTAAAACCCGCCGGCCCTGTCGCCTTCATAGGAATCGATGAGCAAAGCGTCAACAGGGAAGGACGATGGCCCTGGCCGCGGCGCACCATGGCAAGGCTGCTGCAGGCCGCAGACCGGAGCGGCGCCCTGGTGATCGGGCTCGACTTCGGGTTTTTTGAACCTGATTTGAGACTCAGGCAGAAGGCGATCCTCGATCTTCGGGCGGAACTGCAGGGCAAAGATGATGGCCGGGTGGCGGGGGATCTTCTCAAGCGCCTCGATGCAATGGCTGCCCGGGAGGATGACGACCAGATTCTGGCAGAGGCCGTGCAAGCACTTTCAGCGCCTCTTGTATTGGGACAGTTCTTCTACGGAATGGAGAGTGCTTTCGTCCCTCCACCGCCACCGCCGGAGATTCTCGATAAAGCGGTGTGCCGGGTGGTTTTATCCAAAGGGGAGACTCCCAAAGGGAAGCTGCTCGAACAGGCCGGGCTGGAGCACAATATTCCCATCATCGCCAAGGCCGCGCCTTATGTCGGGAGTTTCAATGTCTTGCCGGACCCGGATGGGTCGGTGCGCTGGATGCCGCTGATCCTGCGCTATGAAGGCAGGATTTATCCGTCGCTGGCGCTCCAGATGCTCTCCGCCGCACTGCCGGACCTGACGCCCGTGATAAAACTGGATGAAAATGGCGTGGAAGGCATCAAGTTGGGACCGGTGGACATCCCTGTCAATACCAATGGTGAGATCCTTGTCAACTTCTACGGCCCCGGGTATACATTCCAGCATTACTCCGCAACCGCTCTGATGAATGGTGAGCTTCCAGCCGATTGCCTGAAAGATAAACTGGTGGTAATCGGAATTACCACGATGGGTCTGCACGATCTGCGGCCCACCGCCTTCGACCCGATTTTTCCCGGCGTGGAACTGCATTGTACGGTCATGGAGAACATCCTCCAGCAGCAGTTTGTCCGGAAATCAGACCGAACTTCGCTTCTCTACGATCTTGGCGCCATCGTAGCCCTTGCTCTGCTTTTCCTTATCGCACAATGGCATCTGCGGGGCATGCTGCTGGCCTGCGTGACGGCAGCCCTGGCGGCGGTCTACGTAGCCATCACGCACTATTTATTCCTCCATGACGGACTATGGCTGAACAACGTCTATCCCGGCCTGAACCTCGTTTTCGCCTATGTCGGGACCACAATGCACCGGTACGTGAGCGAGGAGCGGGAAAAACGCAAGGTGAGGCAGACCTTCGGGCTCTACGTGCCGCCCGCGGTCGTTGAGGAAATGCTCGCCGACCCTGAAAAACTGCGCCTGGGCGGTGAGAGAAAGGAGCTTTCGATCCTGTTCTCCGATATTCGCGGCTTCACGACCCTGTCGGAAAAGATCCCGCCTGAAGAGCTGGTCCCGCAGCTCAACTCCTACCTGACCCGGATGACCGAGGTTGTTTTCAACCACCAGGGAACACTCGATAAATACATCGGCGATGCCATTATGGCTATCTTTGGCGCCCCTCTGCCACAGGACAACCATCCGGTGCGGGCATGCCAGAGCGCGCTGGATATGAAAGAAGAGCTGCTTGCCCTCCAGGCGGAATGGCGCAGCAGGAAAATGCCCGTACTGGACATCGGAGTGGGCATTCACACCGGTGTTGTGATGGTGGGAAACATGGGTTCGGAGCGGCGCTTCGATTACACGGTAATTGGGGATAACGTGAACCTTGCATCCCGGCTTGAAGGACTGACCAGAAAGTACGGCGTCTCGATCATTGTGAGCGGCGCCACCTGGGACGTGGTGAAGAACGATTTTATGGGCAGGGAACTGGACCTGGTCCGCGTGAAAGGCAAACAGGACGCGGTCGCTATTTTCGAACTGCTCTGCCGGCGAGACCGAGAGGAGGAGTATGCGGTGGTGCTCGATACGTATTCCCGCGCACTGGCTCTTTTTCGAGAACGAAGATGGCTGGAGGCGCTCGAACTGTTCAGTCGGGTAGAGAGCATCTGGCCGGGAGATCACCCATCCATGTATTACCAGTACAGATGCGGGGAATATCTCAACGAGCCTCCCCCGGAGAACTGGGACTACATAACCACCCTGGACAGCAAGTGACACCGGGCAGCCTTCAGTGCATCTCTTTCAGGATTTGATGCATTCCGCCTCTTTCCAACCGACCGATTACCGACTTCTCTTGCTTTGGCTGGATGAAGCTGTTATTTTAACGGTGACATGTTACCATTACGGGAGGCAAGAATGGCCTTAAGCACATCTGAAAAGACGGCGAATTACCGGAAAAGACTGCGAGCGCAAGGTCTCAGGCCCGTGCAAATTTGGGTGCCGGATACCCGGTCCAAAATATTGGTGGAAGAGGTCAGGCGACAATCTTTGAGAGTCAGTCGAAAGGAAGAGTCGGATTTAATGGATGAAATCGATTTGAATGCTGCCCAAACTGAGGGCTGGACATGGTGAAGCGAGGGGATGTGGTCATCGCGGCTTTTTCGGGAGATTACGGAAAACCACGGCCTGCTGTAGTGGTTCAGACTGATTTGGCTAATCCGACGCACGGCAGCTTCGTGCTCTGTCCCATCACCAGTCATCTGGAAGATGCTCCCTTGTTTCGACTCCCGGTTACACCAGCTCCCGAGAATAGGCTGGAAAGGCCGTGCCAAATCATGGTGGACAAGATTACCGCGATTCGAAAGGACAGAGTAAGGCAGGTAATTGGACGGCTGGATGATGATACGATGATTCGAGTTAACCGCTCTTTAGCTTTTTGGCTTGGGTTAGGGTAGGATACGCCTCCGGGGTGTCGATTTGATTCGACTGCTTCAGGCTTTTGCCGTGGGTCGAAATTCCAGCTTCAGACCCTCTTCGTTGAAGCCTTCGTGCTTCTGTATCGGCACGTTCCACTCCGTGCAGTAATTCCGCTGCCGTCACGACACTGATACCGAAAGGCTCATCCTCTCGTCCGGACACAAGGGCTGCCAACTGTGTGCGGTCACGTTCCAGGGATATGATTTCACTGGAATCAAAGATCACTCCCATAAGGCGCTTCCGAGCAAGGAGGGTTGAGCTGCGATCACCTCCAGCATATCATCGGCGAAACTCAGATCGTCCGGATCCAGATGCGGCAGGGTCTTGAATATGGCGTTAAGATCGGCGAGTAACCGAGGAGAATCGGGCTCGTCCAGCGGAATGAGAGCTGCCGCGGGCTTCCCTCCTCGCAAGATCCGGTACCGGTGGCCCCGATATTTAATGTTGTTCAAGAGTTCGGAAAAATTCCTCACGGCCTCGTGGCGTTAATATCCGGCAGCATAGTCGCTCCTTGAACAATATGATAATCATATTTTACATATGGAGGAGTAAGGCCATGTTGACATACAAAGGATACGCGGGGAGTGAAGAGGGCAAGTCCCCGTTTGACCCACAGCGTGTTCTTGCAGGCGACCAGGCCTGCTGCACAGGTCATACGGAGACCTTGCACTCCTCGTATCATTCTCAGGGCAGCTTTTAGTACTGCCGCCCGCCGACGCCTTTGGTAGCTTCGGTGATTTCTTTTGCCGGTTCTTTGGGCCGCAGGGAGCGCGTGGCTTTGCCTGCCAGCCACATTTCGGAGTTGCCGATTTCCGACAGCTCTTTGGCCAGCCCCTGCTGGTAATCCGGTTTACTGCCGGTTTCAAGGACCCGTTTGGTTTCAGCGCCCGAGGCGACGCGTTCATACAGGTCTTCGAAAACGGGCAGGACGGCGGCTTTGAATTTGGGCTTCCAGTCCAGGGCGCCGCGCTGAGCGGTGGCGGAACAGTTGGCATACATCCAGTCCATCCCGCGCTCGCTCACCAGCTTGATCAAGCTCTCGGTGAGTTCTTCAACGGTTTCATTGAACGCTTCGCTGGGAGAATGGCCGTGAGCGCGCAACACTTCGTACTGAGCTTCCATGATGCCCGCCAGCGCCCCCATCAATACGCCGCGTTCGCCGGTCAGATCGCTGTATACTTCCTGTTTGAAGGTTGTCGGGAACAGATAGCCGGAGCCGACTGCGATCCCGATAGCCAGGCAGCGTTCCATGGCGCGTCCGGTATAATCCTGCTCGACCGCGAAACTCGAATTGATGCCTGCGCCAGACAGGAAGTTCCGGCGTACAGAGGTCCCGGAGCCCTTGGGGGCCACCAGGAGAACATCAACGTTGTCCGGAGGAACAACACCGGTTTGATCTTTGTAGGTGATGGAGAAACCGTGCGAAAAATAGAGCGCGTCGCCCGGGTTCAAACACTTCTTGATGGCCGGCCAGATGGCCTGCTGTGCGGCATCCGATACCAGCATCTGGACGATCGTGCCGCGCTGCGCCGCTTCTTCCATCTCAAAGAGGGTTTCGCCCGGAATCCAGCCGTCCTGTACGGCGCGGTCCCAGTCGCGCTGAAACTTCTTGGATTGGCCGACAATAACCTTGAACCCATTGTCCCGCATGTTCAGGCCCTGTGCAGGCCCTTGCACGCCATAGCCAATGACGGCGATTGTTTCGTTTTTCAACACCTCCAATGCCTTTTTCATTGGAAATTCTTCTCGTGTGATGACCTCTTCTTTGACGCCGCCAAAATCAATAATTGCCATTTCGTATCCTCCGTAGGTAATGAACTTTGTTCGTGTTGTTGCGTAACACCTGACGTGAAGAGTGTCAATGGTATTTACGACACGGAATGTATGCGCCGTATTATTTGCAGGTAATAACGGCAAGGAATGGGCGATTTCCCGGTGGGCCGGGGCGGGCTGCCGTGAGTCAAAATGGGTGGATTAATTATCCGGGTAGGTGTATTTTTGAGGGCGAGAGAACAATGTTGATGATTATCGTGGAGAATTATCATGTTCCGGTCTGGTGACAGTGAGACGACAAAAATCGGCTTTATAAATAATAACAGACAAAAGTGCCATGGTACCCGCGGCATTAGAGGTACGGACGACAGTCAATTCGCTTTTCGGCTCGAGTGTCTCGTCTGCGGTTTCGTCTATGGAGCAAATGGCAGTGATGTTGCCGAACGGCGTTGCCCAAAGTGTCAGGGGGGCGACGAGAGTATAAAGTACTGGGGGCATTAGGAAGAGAAAGCCCTGCTTCTTCGAGAGCAGACAGATTCAGATTTGCCCATGTGTAGGGTTTTTCACTCAGTAGTGAAGGCGATTCAGGTCACGCCTGAATTAAATCCTCCAGGGCCCCCTTGCCGGTATCCCGCCGATTATCCAGGTATTAGGAAGTCCAAACACTCCAAATGCACCGGTCATAAAGCCCGCATTCGGCTGGCATTCCGCTTGCACTGTTTATATCCCTCAATTCTCGTTACTGGAAACGATGTTTGCGTGAACCATAGCATTTCCCCGTTGCGGGGGAGGGAGAACACGATGATGCCTCTTAACTTGTCTAAACCGTCTGCATGGAATCTGGAGCAGAAAACGGAAGGCGGATGTGAATTGAACCTTGAATTCTCCTTCGAAAATGGAGAGAAGCATCACGCTGATTACTGCTTTGTCTCAGAAACCGAGTGCGTGCATTGGATCATTCACGAGTTGATCATAAGAGCCAAGAGAGATAAGCGCGAAATAGACAGCAGGGTCCTGAATGAGGAAGTGGCAGTGTATGAGCGCATGTTGAACTCAGTGGTGGAAACGCTCAAGGAAAAAGGAGTCGCCCTCTTTTCAAGGGAAACGGTCAACTGCTGAACGACCGCGGTACCTGGATACCAATGTACTGATGTTGCTATCAAAAGCAGCGGGCACGGTAAGACTGCCGGAAATCTTCCGATCCTTGTAGACGGAATCAAGGACCGATCAGTCTCTCTAATGATGAAACCGAAGCATTACCTGTTTACGTGCCCCATGTCGGCTTAAGGAGTAAATCATGAGAAAATTGATCAAGGCATTCTCGGTGGTCTTTTTCGTGGCTGCTGTGCTGATGCTGCTTGCATCTTCAGGGCATGCTTACAGAGGCGGCAGAGGCCATGGATATCACGGCGGCCATGGGTATTATGGTGGGTATGGCCATCATGGAGGGCACTGGAGAGGCGGCTTGTGGTGGGGAGTCGGAGCACGGCCTTATTACGGTTTTGGCTGGGGTTATCCCTACTATGGTTATGCCTACACCGGTTATCGCTACTATCGGCCCTACTATGTCGTTCACCGGCGAACGGTAGTCAAAACGCGTTCTCGTCCTGCACCGGCCCGACCGGCCCCGCCTGCCCCCGCGCCAAAGCAGGACCGCAATTAAACTTGTTCCCGCGCGCTGTGCCAGGGCTGTGGAGATAAAGCCCCACGGGGTATTCCGGTGAAAACGATGGATAGGATCAGGCCATATCTTTGGAGGCTATTCGGCCGCAAGGGGCGCTCCCGTGGTTGGGGGTCGCTTGCGGCCGGGGTTTGCCTGGGCCTCATGGTCATTTGTATCGATACTCATCATGTTGTGGCTGCGGAGAACACCGCGCTCTTTTCCACCAGGGAGCGTTCGCTGCCGGGGTCCCGGGCCGCGGGGACCCGACCGGCGCTCAGGGTGCGCCCTGCGGTGGCGCCGCACCCGAAGTGGGCAAACTTCAATGGTGAGCATCGGTCCGAGAACGTCCGAAACGTCGCGGATTGGGTCGCCGATTCACGCGATAACCGCGGCATGCCCTTCGCCATCATAGACAAGGCGGACGCCAGGGTCTTTGTGTTCGATGCACATGGACGGCTGCGGGGCGCCTCTCCGGTGTTGATTGGATTGACACCGGGTGATGACAACGTTCGCGGTATAGGTAATCGCAAACTGTCTGCCATTCGCCCGGGGGAGCGCACCACGGCGGCCGGCCGCTTCGTATCCTCGCTGGGTTACAATGCCAAGAGAACGAAGGTCCTCTGGGTGGATTACAAAAATGCCGTTTCCCTGCACCGAGTGATTACGAACAATCCCGGTGAACGCCGCCTGGAGCGGCTCGCCACTCCCACTCCCCTCGACAATAGAATCTCCTATGGCTGCATCAATGTTCCTGCCGACTTCTTCGACCGGGTCGTAAAGCCGGCCTTTACCGGAACTTACGGCATTGTCTACATACTGCCGGAAACGGGGTCAATCGGGGAAACCTTCACGTCCTGGTATAATGTCGGGTTGCGCTGGGGAAACACGAACACTTCAAGCCCTTCAGCCACAGCCGGAACAGGTAGGCAAAGCGTATCAAGGCTTCCCTGAACAGGCGGAAGCGGCTCTTTCGCCAGTCGGAGCAGGCGATTGGAAGGACGGCTATCTTAAAGCCGCCGCGACGCCCGGCCCTGCAAAGAAGATCGAGCACGTAATTGGTATCGTCGCTTATACCGGGAATCAAAAGCTTTGCGGCTTCGAGCCTGTAAGCTTTTGCACCAATAGAGTAGTCGTCGAACGGCAGGCCGAGCAGGACCTGGGCGAAGAAAATGTAGAGGTTGCTGCCCAAGAGGCGCACGACCGATCTGGACTGGGCGCCGGACTGCTTCGACCCTACCACTATATGATGCGATCTGAGCAGTTCCAGGGCTTTGGGGATGAAATCCAGGCCTACGGAAAGATCCACATCCAGGGAGACCAGGAAAGGTGATGAGGCTGTCCGGACGGAGTGCTTGAACACCTGCCCCACCATGCCCCTTTTTTCCAGGTGAAAGAACCTGATCCGCCCTGGAAATGCTTTTTCCAGCATTTGGCCGATTTTTGCGGTGGCGTCGGTAGAGCCGTTGCTTCCAAGGATAATATCCGCATCGAGTCCGGCGTCTCGAAGAAAGAAGAGCAGGCTACGCAGGCTTGGAATAAGCGTTTGTTCCTCGTTGTAGAGCGGTATCAGTATGGACAGATCATGCTGATTGTTCATGGCTGAAGTCCCAAAAGCCGCGGCAGCCATCCCGGCTGAGAGGCCGGAGGCCATTCAGATCGCCCTCCGCTCTGCCAGGCGATTGTCTGGGCGACGAGAGCCCGGCATTTCATCAGCATAACCTGGGCTTCGGCCGATTCGGGATCGTCGAAGTGATCTCCCAGCCAATGCGAAAACATATTGGACGCTTCTTCCCACCTGTTCAGATAGTAGCAGCAATAGGCAAGCAGGAATGTGCTCCGGCCCCTTGCCTCGGGATCGCTGGAGAAAAACAGGGACCGGAGGAGAGTATATGCCTCGAGGTATTTCCCGGAAGAGAGAAGTGCCTCGGCAGAAGCGAGCAGCGCCCGGGTCCCGTGCATCCCGGCCAGGTGCAGACCGGCGTTTCGCGTGGAGCCGCTCTCCGGCCACTGCAGAAGCGCCTGCCTGAAATACCTGTCCGCCTCGGTGGTTTCACCCATATGAAGAGAGGCTTCACCCAGGAAAAGAAAACTCTCGGCCCGAATGCGGCTGTCTGGATTATCTCTCAGGAACTCGCCGAGCATAGAGCGCACCTCGCTCCACCTGCCTTCTTCCACCATCAGAGTCGTCTTGTAGAAGACGCTGTGGTCCAGGACTGCGGAGTGTCCGAACCTTCTGATGCACTCCTCGAACATGGCGGCAACTTCACGCCGCAATGCGGCGACCCTGAATTCCCCGTCCGGCGTTTTCGAGGCTTTATCCCGGACTTCATTGAGGCGGGCTAACCTCGCGGTCGCCTCGTTATACAGCAGATTCGGATCGCGATAATTCCTGGTCGCAACGCTTGCCAGGATCGATGCGGTCATGAGCAGTAATGCCGCGGCGAACACGGCGATTTGCCACGTGTCCTGGCGGGCGACCTCAGAAGTGCTTGCCGCCGCCTGGAAGGATGCGGGCACTTTGGTGCTTCCGGCCCTTATCCGCGATACCAGGGCCATTGCGCCGAAAAGCAGAAGGGTAGCGAGGCCGAGTACTTTCCCCCACAGATATATGCCGCCGTGCGTATCGAAGGACAGAACCACGCGCGGGCTTTTCGGAACCAGCAGCATGAAGGCGGGAGAGGCCAGGTAGAGTTCGCCTTCCCCCTCGGAAATCCTCCAGTCCGGGTGGTAGGAGACTTTGACCCAGAGCGGGTGGCCGGGATGTGATGTGGTAATGGCAATCCTGTCTTCGCCCAGGACCGCGTCCGCGCGTATGTGCTCTTTACCCGGATCGACGATAGGGATCTCCGGGATATTCCCGGGCGAAGTATCGAAGAGCGGAAGCGTTTTCCAGTAATCACCGGGGGTATCTTCAGACGCAACAACGAGCGGGACTTTCAGGGAGGATTTCCTGAACCAGTCGTATTGCATGCGCTTCCAGTCAGCCTGCCCGATTCGACAGGGTTTGAAGGCCACCGGCGTGACATATGTCTTTTCGACATCCTTGACACCGTAAACCTTGTAAGGCGGAAAGTACATCTGCAGTTCATAATCCGGCGAGGCGTCCAGCAGATTGGCCATGTTATCGGTCGCCGCGACGACCTGGCTCACATTGAAAAGGCGCAGATGCGCGGCCGCGCGGGCGGGATCGGGCCGGGAATAATAGAAGTCAGGGTAAGGGCAGGAGGGTGAGTTCGTGAGTTCGGACTGCACGTAGAACACAAAAGGGGAACCTGCACTCGATTGCATGTAGAGTCCCTCGAGAGTAGACCTGCCCGAAAAGAAGGGCAGCATCTCGAACGCCCTGCCCGTACCGGCGCTATTGTGGATGTCGGCATGTTCGTAGACCACGCGGGGACTGTTTGCGTCTCCCCGCAGGAATTCGTTCACCTGGTGGTAGGAATTCCAGAGCGGTTTCGATTCCATGCCTGAGTAATTCCACTGTATCCAGGAGGCGACCGGCGCCGCCCGGGCCAGGGCGAGCGCGATCACCGCCGCGGAAAACCCGGCGGTCCAGAGCCCGGATACGGGTAGAGCGGCAAAAAGCCTTCCCCACCCGATCGCCCCCAGCAGGACGATCATTATCTGGGCGAACGGCAGAAAACGAATGTCCACCAGTCCGAAGACGGGAGCAAGCCCGAAGCCCAGCAGCGCAATGGCGAGCTGCCACCAGAGATACAGCTCACGGCTTGCGAGCAAATCCTGAAGCAGCGAGCGTAAACTCCCTTCCCGGCGAATGAGCGCGACGATCCCGCCTGCCAGGCTGATCACAGCGCCCGCCATCGCCGGCCAGAGTATGGTCGGAACAAGTTCGGACCAGCCCTGAAAATGCCAGGAATGCATGAAGGGGGAGTTCCAGGGCACACGCCAGAGCAATGGCAGAAGCCAGAAGCCCGCAAGCCCGAAGGCCGCAGCGTGCAGGCAAAGCAGGTAGCGCAGATTGCCGCCGCGAAGGATGAAGTAGGAGGTCCCCACCCCCGCCTGGAGAATGGGGTAGCCGCTGCCCAGCGTAATGAGCGCTTCCAGCGCCGAGTTCCCGAACAGGGATTTTCTCCCCGGGACATCGGCATATAACCTTCCCGTGTAGATGATATAGAGGATAAAGGCGATTCCGAAGGAAAACTCACCGGCCAGGGTGCTGTGGATATTTCCTCCCCACATCGAATTCTCTGTCATGAACAGAAATGTCAGGGAGAGAGCGGCGCCTATAGCGGGTGTCATGTCACGGTACCCCAGGCGCCGCAGGCAGTAATAGAGGGAGGCGGGAAGCGGAATGATGGCCAGAAGCGTCACCAGTTTGAAGGCCACCTGGATTGGAATGAAAAGCGCCATCAGCGCCATCAGGTAGAAAGGCAGGGGAAAATAATGCAAAAAGAGCGGAAAACCGGCATAGGCGCCATGATGCCAGGTTATGGGGGAAAAGGGTGTCGTCAGTTTTTCCTGCATGGCGGCGGCGGCGATGAAATGAGAGGGCGTATCGCCGCCTGCGGTTATGGTCGGGGTGAGCATGAGAGAGGGGGGAAAGAAGAGGAGAAGCACTGCCTCTGCGCAGAGCAGCAGAAGAACGGTTAATTTCAGGCCTCTCGCTGCAGTCATCGATAAACCGCCGGTATGGATTGACGCCAACGCTCACACTGAGCCAGTGCTTCATATCAAAGATTGCATCAAGAAACCATAACTAGAATATCTCCATTGGAGCTACAACTTTCTTCCTCACGCATTTCATACCGGTTTGCTGACCTTATGGGGGAATCAATATGGCAGGGAAGCCTTC
Organism: uncultured Syntrophobacter sp.; assembly: GCA_964539645.1. Lineage (GTDB taxonomy): Bacteria > Desulfobacterota > Syntrophobacteria > Syntrophobacterales > Syntrophobacteraceae > SbD1. The sequence continues at coordinate 8,923 of CAZIJV010000062.1, read as the reverse complement.
TATAAGGCGAACAAAGGAAATAGCGCTCGGTGTGGCCATGACCGCCATGATCATGGCCGGCTGCGATTCCGATGATCTGGACGAGAAGAGAAGGTGCGTCGACAAGACGGGCAGGGTCGTTGCCGAGACCAACTGCATGGACGATGAAGCGAAGAAGCGCTACCACGGAAGCGGAGGCGGCAGCTTCTTCTACTACTATGGAGGAAGCGGCTACTCCGTGGGGGAAACCGTCCGTGATGGCAGTGTCACCCCCAGGCGTGTTTCCGCACGGTCGGGCAGCGTATCGACCAGCTCGGCTTCCTCGCGCGGTTCCGCCTCCCGGGGCGGTTTCGGCGCAAGCGCTTCCGCCCACGGCGGATCGGCTGGATAATGGTGGAGGGCCTCCGCACCCATGATAAGACATGTCGTTACACCACGGGACAACTGGCAGGCGAAAGTCGAAGAAACCGGGCTGCTCTTCCATCATACGGACGAGGGTCTTTACTGGGACGAGAGTGTCTATTATGAGTTCACGCCCCGGCAGATCGATGAACTCGACGATGCCGCCAACGAACTCCATGAGATGTGCCTGAAAGCGATCCAGCACATCATAGACAACGACCGCTTCCACGAACTGGATGTTCCGCCCGAGGCCGTACCCCTGGTAAAGCGATCCTGGGAGAGGCAGGACCCCACGCTCTACGGACGATTCGATTTCGCCTATGATGGAAGAAATCCTCCCAAAATGCTTGAGTACAACGCAGACACGCCGACATCGCTCTTGGAGTCGAGTGTGACCCAGTGGTACTGGCTTCAGGAGGTCTTCGGCGAAGGGGCGGACCAGTTCAACTCCATTCATGAAAGGCTGCTGGATGCATGGCCGGGAATCAGCCGGCGCATGAGACGAAACAGGCTCTACCTCACCTGCGTGCAGGACAACATGGAGGATCTGGTCACCGTAACCTATCTGCAGGATACGGCGAACCAGAGCGGTATCGAGGCGGAAATCATCTACATCGCCGACATCGGCTGGGACGAATCGCTGCAACGGTTCGTCGATCTTGAGAATGGTTGGATTCGCAACGTATTCAAACTCTATCCCTGGGAATGGCTGCTGCAGGAGAGGCTCAGCAGGCATTTGCTCTCCGTCTATGAGTCGATGTGCTGGGTCGAGCCGATTTGGAAGATGCTTCTGTCAAACAAGGGGATTATGCCGATCCTGTGGGAACTCAATCCGGGACATCCCAACCTTCTGGAAGCCTATTCCGACGGGCCGAGGCAGATGCAGGACTTTGTGCGAAAGCCCAGGCTCTCGCGTGAAGGGGCAAATATAACCATTTCCAAAGGCGGCGAGGAATTGCGCACCGGCGGTACTTATGGCAATGCGGGTTTCATTTACCAGGCCCTGGCGCCCATCCCGTACATCGATGGCGCCTATCCCGTCCTGGGCTGCTGGGTGATCGACGGAAATTCGGCGGGCATGGGCATTAGAGAGAGCAATCGGATTATCACCGACAACTTCAGCAGATTTGTTCCGCACCTGTTGAAATAGCGCTTACTGAGAAGGAGAGCGTATGCAGGAATTCCAGGCTGTATTGATCCGGTTTGTCGTCTTTCCCGTTCTCGCAATGCTCATCATGTACATCGTAAAAGTGCTTGACGATGCTCGAACGCCGTTCAAGGAAGACGAGGAAATCACGACGAGGAGCAACCTCGCCGTAGCCCTGCGCAAAAGCGGCATTTACCTGGGTATCGCACTGGGGCTCTCGGGCGCAATGTGGGGTACGTCAGGAGAATTGCTCAAGGATATTACAGGGTTCCTGCAGGCCGGAGCGTTCATGATGGTCGCCCTCTATATTTCCTTCCAGGTAAACGACCATATCATTCTCTATAAGGTCAACAATGACCAGGCAGTTAAAGAGGGGAACCTTTCCCTGGGAATAGTGGAGTTCGCCGGCTATATCGGCAGCGGGATCATCATGCACGGCAGCTTCAGCGGCGAGTGCGGCGGTCTTGTGGCTGCGGCGGTCTTCTTCCTCCTCGCTCAGCTCGGCCTGGTGGCGGCTTTCTTTATCTACGAGCTTATCACCCCTCGAAAAATAGGAATAGAAATAGAAGAGCGAAAAAACGAAGCGCAAGGAATAGACGTAGCGGGAATGCTCATCGCTTTTGCCATCATCCTGCGCGCCAGCATCGCGGGTCCTTTCACCGGCTGGTTGCCGGGCCTCCAGGGCTTCGGCATCTACTTTATCGCCGGACTCGCCTTCCTGCTTGCCTACCGGTTCATTGTGAACAAGCTGTTTCTCTCCTGCGCCGACTACGACTGCGCGATTGGAAAAGAGCGCAATCCCGCCGTGGCCGCCGTCTCATCAGTAATGCAAATGGCAATGGCGCTCATGATCGCCGGGCTGCTGTAGGGGGGCGATTTGCATTGGGAAGGCTCCTCATGCACACCCGGCTTTCACGAAAGCCGGGAGATGATCTTCATCAGAATAGGCAGAAGAAATACCCAAGCAACAGGCGCCAATCGGTTGACTCTCCTGGTATGACAGCGTATTCTGCGTACTTGATGGCGATTTCACTCAGGCCTCCCAAGCTGATGGACCGGCTGAATGAAGTATTGTATCACGCAACTGGCGCCCGGCATACCGAACAGGTTCATTGCCGCTGGATCAAGCGGATCATCTATTTGCAGCACATTTGCCACACCAGCAGAGGCGGGAGAACCGGAGAGCAGGCATTCCTCACCAGTTTCGCAGTGAGTTTACGTCAGCGCTTCACCCCAATACCGGATACTTTCGGCATACTCTTTTTTACCGTTACATTTTCGGACTAAGCCGGCGCAACAACCGGCTGCTACAAAACGCCGGTGGCATTCTCACCGGCGCTGTTGTCCAGAGCCTGGCGCTGGCCGACGTCGGCGGCGCCCGCAGCAACTACTACAAGGATGACGCAACCATAGATCCGGCGGACTTCGGAGATAAGAAATCCTACGCCGATCTGGGGGCCTATCTTGCCGCCCCCAACGCGAATCTGCACTTCACGCTCTGGTACGATATCCTTCCAGCCAATCAGCCCAGGCTGGGGGCCACATACCTTGGCTACGCCACCCACCCCCTCCAGACCCAGGCAGGGGCACAGCAGTACAACGGTCAAGCCATGCCCTGGCTGCACCTGCTGCTGCGTGGGGAGTAGCTCAGGTATTGACCTCGTTGATAGCAAATCAGTTTTGCGCCCTTGCCTGTGAATTGCGGCGAGACTTGGAGACGGCGCTCCAAGGGGATTGAACGAGTATCAGTATTTTCTGAGCAACTCCTTGAGAGTTTCAGGATTCACCTGCTCAATTCGCACTATTTCCTTGCCATTATTCTCCAGCAGGAATTCCCTGGCCGCCGACTCTTCGGCAAAGGGGAAAAACTCCTGTCCCATGGGACCAAAGACCACGCTTCCCAGGACATAAAAGGCTTTATAGCCGTCAGTCGGAGTCAGGTTGGAAAAATCAGTGACTAGAATGCTCTCTACATCCGAGGTCTTCCTGGACGGATTGTATTCCGGAAGACCGAAATAGTATTTCATCATGTCTTTCACCCCGCAGAACCATGCGCAGGAGCCGTCCTTGAACACTATCCGCGCCTGAAAATCAGGATAATGGGCCACGAACATCCCGCACACCGGGCATTGGTCCTTCTCTCCGGGTTTGGATGGCGCATGCTCCGCCGCGGCGACTAAGGATGCTATCATGATGAATGCAGCCGCTGTCAGCTTCCAGGTTTTCCTCATTCCACCTCCAGCATGTAGTACGGGCTCCCGGCGAGAGTCCAATCCCCTCGCCGGTTACGTTTGCCCTGTTATTCAGTTCTTATGATCTTTCTGGAGGACTGTCTTAGCCCTTAACACAGCCCCCTGATTACGGGAACGGGCATGGGCCTCACTTGGATTTGTGCATCTCCTTGACATAGATGCCCTGGACGCCGCCGCGCTTGACAAGCAACCCTTTTACGGTGACATTTTCGCTCAGGAGGTCCATCCTTTCCGGAGTCATCAGGGGTTTTTCGTGTTCACCGGAGAGGAGAATGTAGAGATTTCCCTTGGCGTCCTCCAGGAGAGACGGGTCGCCTGATTTTATGCAGTTCTGGCAGCATACCTTGTTAGGCTTTGCCGCAGCCGGAAGATTGCAGTAGGTGCAGGTTAACCTGCCGGAGATCGATACCTCTTTGCCCTTTGGGGGGGATGATGCAGCCCAGCAGATGGAACTCAAAAACAATACAGATACCATGACAAACAATGCTCTTCTCATTTTACTCTCCTGTTTGTGTGTTATTGTACAAAGCAAATCTGGAAAGCGACCACCATCCGATATTCTGTGAGCCTCTTATTCAAAGTTGTTCCGAGAAGGTCTCGATAATAGTACCGAGGTCGATAATGAGGAACATTTTGAACCCAATGTCCAAGAGGGCAGGTTTTTCTTTCTACCGTGATCCTGATGGCGCAAGCAGCCAATCAGGCTTTGAGTGCAACGCATGAATTCATCGTAGATGGTCCTGGTATCTGCATCCAACGGTAAATTGACTGGTGTGGCGCCATCGATCCGTTCGAGGATCTATGCGGAATGGGTTACAATGTCTGTGCCATTCAGCAAGAGGTCAGGCAGATGCTCGATTACGCACCTGTTCCATTGGAAAAAGGAAACCGAATTGCCCCTTCTTCTGTGACGGCGGAACAATTGGCGCCCTCTTTTTGCAGGCGGTGGCGGAAATCATTAGAGCATGGAAGTTTTCCGGAGGCGGGAGCGGCGGTTGCGGGTTCCATGCTGGAATGTCCAGACAATGTTGTCTCACGAAATAACACTGAGTTGTTTTTCTCTCTATTCCCAGGCCTTTCCTTTGTGCTTTTGCGTCTCTGTGGCGAAAGTGACCGGTTGTCGCACCTGAAATCAGCTTCCCACCAGCTTTTTCGCTCGTTCCCAGGCTCCGGCCTGGGAACGCAACGCAATATTCCGGATATTAGTTAAGTCCGCCCCCTCGGAACCACTCGGCCCCACCTCAAAATGTTTTCACTGAAAACGCAATACTTCCGATATGGCGAGTAATAGAGAAATCTCAACAAGTCATTTTCTGAAGTGCTGCCCTGGTTCCGCTGCAGCACTGAAGCCGTAGTTCGGTACAATATGGAGTGGAGAACGCGAGTTCAAGGCGCCAACGCAGAGGGAGAATATGGAGGAGACATACAGAATAGTATTTTATGGAAAAGTTGGGCATGGGAATAATCCGGAAATTGTCAAGGAACGTCTCTCGAAGGTTTTCAAACTGAATAGCGAACGCATCGAGCAGATGTTCAGCGGCGCCCGTATTGTTCTGCAAAAGGATCTGGCAATCGAATCGGCTCTTAAGTACAAACAAACATTTGAGCGGTTAGGCGCCCTTTGCGAAATTGAGAAACAAGACATTCTCCAGCTTGAGATGGAATCACGAGATCTCTCCAGGCCTCAATCCGAACCCCATACCGAGACAGTGGCGCGAGCGTCCGGGAGCACACGGGCGGAGACGTCCTCTTCCAGGCATGATTTCACGGAAGACAGGTCTGCGCCCCTCAGTGCGGATAGTTCGGGTGAGGAGGCTTCTGTGGATCACTATACCTCCGATACGGGGTTTTTCTCCTGGCCGAGCTTCATCGGCCTACTGATCGGGGGAGTGTTCTATGTTCTAGCTTATGCCGCCATACCATGGGAAGGTACGCTGTTCGGCTTTGAGCTGAAGATGATTGCCGGCTCGATAGCAGGCCTCGGCGCCTGGAATAGCTTCCGTGGTTCCCTGGCAAAGCTGCAACGCGAATCTCCGACTGGTTTTTCGGCGGTCAAAAGCGTTGCGGCGCTGCGATGTCTTTCATTGACGCCGGGACACGCCGGGATTATAGACTAGTTGACAACCAGTTTATTGGAGAACCTGCCATGCCAATCGAGGTCGGAGCGTTTGAAGCTAAGACTCAACTGTCGAGACTTCTGGAGCTTGCTCGGCGCGGAGAGCGAATAATAATCACCAGACGCGGAATTCCCGTGGCGCAGCTTACCGCCGTTGATGGGAGAAATGTTCAGGATACTCAAAAGGCGATTGAAGAATTAAAGGCTATTCGCGGCAGAAGCAAACCCGGGGCCGAGAGTATTCGTTCGCTGATCGAGGAAGGAAGAAGGTTTTGAAGCGGTTTGTTCTGGACTGCTCTATATCGGCGTCATGGTTTCTCCTGGACGCTTGTTATCTCGAAATCGCCCAGCGCCTCGGACTGCCCTTTGCATCTCTGGACCTCAAGCTCATAACGGCCGCGCGGAAGAGCGGCGTTTCACTTTTTCAATTGCCATAAAGGCTATCAGTCCAGCGATTACTTGTGCTGCGTAAAAGCGCCTTTTTCCATAATTCCCGCAGGCGATTGCCGCCGACGGAGAAGCACGGCCATTTTTCTCATGGAAGGATCGATATGCGTGAAGAAGGCGCGCAATCCTTCGCACAGTGCGTTGAGGGTCGGCGCCCCGTCAGGACTTTTGAAGAACCGGTCTTTCGGGCAGCCGCCATTGCATGCGAACCTCACGGCGCATTCCCGGCAGATGCGGGGAAGCAAACGGCTTTTATTCAGCCCGAATGTCCGCTGTCGAGATGATGCAAGGAGGTCCGCCAGGTGAGTCTGAGTAATGTTTCCAAGTTTATGGTCAGGGTCGACATAGTGGTCACAGGAGAATAAATCGCCATTGTGCTCAAGGGCGGGCGCCTCTCCACACGTTTCGGCAAAAACGCAGAGTGTGGAGGGCCAGCCGAACCAGATACCGAGCGCCACATCAAAAATCTGTACGAACATGCGGCCGACGTCTCGGCGCACCCACTCATCGAAAACCGTGATAAGGAACTCTCCGTATTGACGGCCTGTAACGGAGTGGCTTGACAGCGCTTCGCTTCCGTCAACGCTTTCAACAACCGGGATGAACTGCACCACGGGGGCGCGGACTTCGTCACGCAGAAAGCGGTAAACTTCCAGGCCGCGGCCTGCATTCTCCGCGTGTACGCAGGAAAGCACGTTGAACTCCACCTTGTGCTCGCGCAGGAGTTCGATCCCTGCCATTACGCGATCGAAGGTAGGCGCTCCGGTTCTATCGCAACGGTATGCGTCATGTTCTGCGCGCGGCCCGTCAAGGCTTAGGCCGACCAGGAATTCGTTGTCGCGCAGGAACCTGCACCATTCTCTATTCAAAATCGTAGCATTAGTCTGCAGCGTGTTCAGTATGCGGGCGCCGGGTTTAATGAACTTCCGCTGCAGGCGGACCGCCTTCATGAAAAAGTCGAGGCCCATCAGCACCGGCTCTCCGCCCTGCCAGTTGAAGGTGATCTCGGGTGCGCTGTGTGCTTCGATATGCTGGCGTATGTAGCTCTCCAGGAGGTCCTCGGACATCCTGGAACTGCTGCCGGGGTAGAGCGACTCTTTGGCGAGATAAAAGCAATACCTGCACGACAGATTACAGGCTGCCCCGCTCGGCTTTGTGATCACCTGGAAGGCGGCTGGAGTCCTGCCCCGGGCAGACAAAATGGATGCGCCTTCAACTTCCATGGCCGATGACAGCCTTTTGCGCCAGTTCGGGCGCCGTACGCGTCTTGAACATTTTTAGATAGAGTCTCTGTTTCATCTCCGACAGCTTCTCGGGCTTGTAATATTTGACGTTGCCGGGATCAGCCATATTGTTTCGTTCGAGCGGGTCGTTCTTAAGATCATACAACTCGTATTGTTCTTCCCCGCTGTCGGGATCGAAGTACATGACGATCTTCCATCTGGTCTCTCGAAGGCAACGGATATGGCTGGGCGCCGTCACTATCGGCGGAGTGGTCAGTGAGCCCAGGATTTCGTCCGTAGTAAAGAGCACAGAATCCTGGACCTGCCTTGTCGGGGTATCGGGACCATTGATGGCATCCTGAACAATGGGAGTAAGGTCTGTTCCCCGGAAGGTCAGGGTATCCCGGTCTGGAACGTCGGCTATCGTGGCCAGAGTGGGCATGAGGTCGACCAGCGAGGCCAGAGAGGAAGTACGAACCGGTTTTGGAAAGAGTATCGGGTTTGAGATCACGAGTGGTACATGGTTCGTTTCTTCATACGCACTGTATGCTTTCTGCCGCATTCCTCCGTGAGACAGCCCCATCTCACCGTGGTCTGAAAGACGAATGACGAGAGAAATCCACAGCCTGAGAGGCATACCATTCATCGTAGTTGGTGGTTCCGCCGCCAAAGCCTGAAGGGTTCTGGTCCGCTCCCGCCTCAGGCGGCTCCCAGCCTTTGAAACCGTAGTTCGCGAGGTCCTGGCGACTTCCGATTTCCTTGGTCCCGGAGGGGTCCTTGCTGATGTGCCACTTTCCCCGATACTGCACGTCGTAGCCTGCGCTCGCCAGCATAGTTGCCATGTTGTTGAGGTCCGGCTGAAGCGTGGGTTGTACGACGGCAGTGTCCCCGGTACCGTAGCGCAGGGTCTGGTCCACATGGTGTTCGGGTGGATAGAGTCCGGTAAAAAGCGTCGCACGACTTGGCGTGCACATGGATGAGGCGCAGAATGCACGAGTGAACTTAAGTCCGTGGTTGTCCAGTCGCTTGCGATTTGGCAGATTTGTATCAGCCCACCCCTTGGGCCAATGCTGAGGGTAACGCTCCTGGTCCGTAATGAGAATGACCAGATTCGGTCGCCGCCATCCGTCTCTCCACACCCGCTCCGGTGTGGCGCCTTCATTGCTCGGGGTATCCGCTGAACCCGCAATGGCGGAAAACGGTGATAGAGCCACCCCTGAGGCAAGCGCCGCTCCGCTTTTCAGGAATTTCCGACGTTCCATATCCACTTCCGAATGCTTGGATCGACCTGACGGCTTCTTTGGCCTGGGTTTCCGGCCAGTAGGCAGAGGCATATGGAAAATGGGCACAATACCAG
>CAZIJV010000061.1:0-31339 GCA_964539645.1 uncultured Syntrophobacter sp. | reverse complement strand
TCAAAAACCAACGGATAGTTGCGCCCTAAGTCTCTCGGAAAGTTTCGTAGGAATGCGATGCACCGGTTTTTTCACGAGAAGTTGAATCAAAACAGCGCGGCATGGAAGACCGCCTTCTCGGATGGAAAGGAAATCTGCGATTTTTCCTGCCGCCTGGAGCAGGCGCTCAAGGTTTGCGTTCACGAGTATCCCAAGGCAATAGAAGAGATCAAACCGGAGTATGGTTTTCATTTTGAAGAACCGGGGTATGTGAAGGTGGCGGAGACCGACCGTTTCGACCTGTACCAGGTGCTTCCGACGAGCGAAGTGGCCTTAAAGCACAAACCGGTTCTCATTATTCCGCCTTATGTACTCGGGGCGAATATTCTCGCCTTTCTGCCGGGTGAACAAAGGAGCTATGTTCATTGCTACGCGAACCAGGGGATTCCAACCTATATTCGGGTAATCAAGGATATCGACGTGCATCCCGCCGTCCAGGTAATGACCGGTGAAGACGATGCAGCCGATATAGGCTATTTCTGCGAGCGCCTGGTGGAAAGACATGAGAGGAAAGTCACTCTCAACGGATTCTGCCAGGGAGGATACCATTCACTGGTTGCTATTCTTACAGGTGAACTGGACGGTCTCGTGGACGCACTCATCACCTGTGCAACACCTGTCGACGGGAGCCGAAGCAAATCGCTCAAAGAATACATGATGAGCCTCCCCAAACGATTCAGGGAAATAGGATTTTCACTCAAGACACTGCCCAATGGAAACCAGGTCGTCGATGGACGCATATTGGGGTGGGTCTACAAGTTGCGAAAGATGGAAACCGAATCGCCGATCTCCGCTTTTCACAGAGACCTGAGCCTCTTTGACGGCCGGCACGGTCCGGCACGAATCAACAAGACCGCGGCAGCGGTCAATCACTGGCTGACCTACGACCAGAAGGACCTTCCCGTCAATATCACGAAGATGAGCCTGGAGTCCTACACCACTCCAATCGATGAACAAGGCAACCTGCCGGTGACTTTATTCGGACGGAAGCTCAACTTCAGGCATCTGACTGCGTATTCCGACGATTGCGACCATCTAATCCGGGGAAAAGCGGCCACTGATTCCGTTTGATTCCGACCACCGATTCCGACGAAGGCGACCACCCGTTTCGGCGTTTCCGGCCGGGAAGAAGCAGTGCTGTGATAATCTCAGTTTTTAGAGTAATCGAACCCTTTCCGTCAACCTATGATGACCTGCTGTAAGTGCTTTATCTCATCTGCACCCCTCCTTTGATCTGTGGAATCCGGTTATGATCATGTTGCCCGCCCGGAGGATAAGGCACTGCTGGAGAGCACCCTGAGCGCCGAGGCGGGGGAACGACGGAGGGGCAGGGCATTTGGCTCTGCCTTTCTTCCTCCTGCCCCCTCTTGAGTTCCTGATGCGCTAAACTCCGGGGGGTTGGGGGCAGAGCCCCCAAGATAATCAATCGTCATCTGATTCTCCGATTTTTGCCCTCGCCTTCCTCATGGACTCACCGGTTAAATTAATCCTGTACGCATTGTGGACCAGCCGATCCAGGATGGCGTCCGCAACTGTGGGGTTTGCCATGAGTGAGTGCCAGGAGTCTACGGGAACCTGGCTGGTGATGACGGTGGATTTCAGACCGTGGCGATCTTCCACGATTTCGAGCAGATCTCTGTCCTGATCTCCCGTAAAGGCGGTAATGCCCCAGTCGTCGAGAACGAGAAGATCCGTTCTTGCAAGTAAACTCAGTATCTTGGAATAGCTTCCGTCACCTCTGGCCAATGCAAGCTCTCGAAGCAGGCGGGGCGTACGTTTATATATAGCGGTAAACCCTTCCCTCATAGCCTTTTGGGCCAGCGCGCAGGCAACATAGGTTTTCCCCACTCCCGTTGCCCCGGTTATGATCACATTCTTTGAACCGATCCATCCACATGTCGCCAAAGAAGCCATAAGACCTCGGTCTATGCCACGGGGGCGTCGATAGTCGATATCTTCGATGGATGCCGATTGACGTAGTTTTGCCGATTTGAGCCTGGTTTTGAGCCTGCGGTTTTCCCGCTCCACAGTCTCCCGATCCACCATAAGGGCAAATCGCTCAAAAAAATCGAGTTCGGATATGCCGGGCATACTCATCTGTTCCTCCAAAGCTTTGACCATGCCCGTTAGTTTGAGACTCTTTAGCTTTTCAATGGTTGGGTTACTCAGCATCGTCTTTTCCTCCATCAGTTGAAGTAGTGCCGGCCACGAAGGTTTTCATGCTGGAGAGGAGTTGACGGTGTCGCTGCCGCAAGCGGCGCCCGGTCAAGACCGTTCTTTAAAATCGATTCAACGCTCTTTGCTGAAAGCGCCTGAAGAGCAAACGCCCTTTTGCAGGCGCAGCCAAGCCTGTCTGCCCCATAATGCTTTTCAAGGCGCAATACGCCAAGAGAGGACCGAACCCCAAGGTGGTGTTTTCCGGCATCGAGAACAGCCTTAATGAAGACACTGACATCGTGGCCGATTCTCTCAGCCGAGGCGATGATATTTTCCGGCGTCTGTTCCATGTAGTGCCGGTGTGAAGGTGGCATGTGCTCCTTTATCGTTGTGAGTTCGCCAGCCGCATTGCTCCGAATGTGGCTGGCGACCCGAACCCCGTTATGAAAACACTCAATTGCTTTTCGAGTTATCCGCAGGTCCACCTTCTTGCGAATAAACCGGCACGGAACGCTGTAGTAATGGCCGTCCACTTCCACATGATAGTCCGGTCCAAGCGTTGCCCGTTTCCATTCGGCATACTCATAGCGTATCTCCGGCAGAGGTCGCAGCGCCGGCCTGTCAATCTTTTCAAACGTCGTCGCTCTTGTTCCCGGCAGTTTTTGAAACGGGCGGTTGTTGATTTCCACGAGCTTTTCCCGGATAGCGCTGTTTAGCTCGGCAAGGTCAAAGAACGTGCGGTTTCTCAAGGCAGCAAGTATCCACCTTTCAGCCTGAAGGACCCCGTTTTCAACCTTGGCTTTGTCCCTGGGTTTTTTCACTCTGGCAGGCAGAACGGTTATCGAGTAATGGGCCGCAAACTCCTGGTAGGTAGGATTGAGTTCGGGCTCGTATCGGCAGGGACTGGTTACTCCTGATTTTAAGTTATCGGGGACGACAACTTCCGTAACGCCCCCAAAGTATTCCAGCGCGCCGACATGGGACCCGATCCAATCGGGAAGGCTCTGGGTCCAGGTTGCCTCGGCATAAGTATAGCTGGAGGCGCCAAGAACAGCCAAGAAGAGCTGGGCTTCCCGGATTTGACCGGTTTTCTGATCAACCACGGGGACCGTTTGCCCCGCATAGTCCACAAAGAGCTTCTCCCCGGCCTTGTGTTTCTGACGCATTACAGGATCGAGCGACCCAACCCAGGTGCGGTAGTGTTCACAAAACTGGGAGTATTGATAGCCCTCGGGACTCACAGCCTTGTACTCCTGCCACAGAAGGCAAAGAGTTACGCCCTTGCGTTTAAGTTCCTTGTGGACTTCGGCCCAGTCAGGAAGCGGCCGCATTTTCTCCAAGCCGCAATCATCTCTTTTAAACAACAACCGATCAAGCTGTTCGTCATCAATATCCACCGGCCATTTAAGTCCGGCTCTGCCGGCTCTTTCCAGGTATTCGTGTACCGTGGTTCGTCCAATCGAACATGCCAGGGCAATCTCTCTGTTGCTTAGTCCGCGGTCGAACTTGAGCCTTAGTACTTCTCTTATCTTTCGCATGGATAACCTCATTGCGGGCATCTGTTGTCACACTCTCCTCATTAGAGTTTTTGAGTGAACAGATACCCCGAAGATTGTGATTATCCAGCACTGGTTTCAAATTATGGAAGAGTTTTATGCCCCGGTCGCTTTCGCCGGAATCGGTGGTCGCAATCAATCGGAATGAGTGGTCGGAATGGACCGGAAAAGGTGGTCGCCTTCAGCCGGAATCAGTGGTCGCCTTCGAGTGGAATCCGCAATCTGACGGAGGCGAACATTCAGTGGCTGATCTGTATTGCCGAGAGTGATGACCTCGTCGATAAGGAAGCCTCGCTCATCCCTCTGGATTTTATTGATGCGGAAGTGTGCGTTTTCCCCAAAGGTCACGCAGCACTGGCCACTTCGTGGTCGATCCCGACCTCTCAATGCGCACTGCACCTGCGTTTCACCGCACCCGGGTCATCTCCGGGCGATCCCGTCAAAATTTCCAGAGGTCCCGTTTGCTTCCAACTCGACCTGGACGGCGAACCTCAATCCGAATCCGCCTGTGCCTCCGATGGAGAAGCAGCCGCCGCGATTGACCAAGGCAACGGCGGGGGCGGCGCAGCCGATAAAATCAGCCTCCCCCTCGATGCTGTGAGTGAAGGCGTCGTTACCGGGCCGCAAAAATCGACAAAGAGCCCCAGACAGGATACCCCTGCCGGCGCACGAACCATCACTATGGCTGAAATGGCTACAGAACAGAAAGTAAACAAAGCCGAAAAAAAACGTTCCAGGAAAGAGAACACTCTTCCACCGACAAGACTCAACTAAAATCCCAGCGCATTTCACACAAAATCCCCAACAGGTTTTTACCAGCCGGTTGGGGGTTCTGTGAACAGCAACTATTCGGCGGGCGTCCGGGGCTGTGAGTCCACCCGTTTGAGGAGTTCATCCAGCCTCTCCTTCAACTGGGCGATTTCCTGCGACAGGCCCGTTTCCTTATCCTGATCGCTGGACTGGGGATCGGACCTGGTGCTGTACAGCTTCTGCCGTGTTCTGCAATAATCCTTGTAAGCATCTACGGTCTGATGGAGCAACTCGGTATATTTCGGCGACTGGAGCAAATCAAGGTAGGATGACTCAAGGTCCGTGAGCCATACACCGAGATCCTCGGAACCGCCCGACTGGGCGCCTTCCCTGTTCTTTTCCTCCATCTGTTTCGCCATCGTCCTGGAAGCTTTATCCATGGGGAGGTAGAGGTGATAGAGCAGTTCGCCCATTTTCGCCGAAAACGCCGTATATCTGGCGATCAACTGATTTGCATCCTCACCCGGAGAGCCGCTCATTTTCGGAAATTCGAGGAAAGGGAAGTCCATTTTTTGAAAATTTTCAAACCAAACCAGGGGCGCCTTGCCCATATCCAGTTCCGGCGGCAGAGAGCGGCCCTCTCGAATACCATCAAGCCATTTTCTCTGCAGCGCCTGATACCCTTCGATTCCGGACTGCATCAGGTTCAGAAGAAGCTCCGACAGGGAATTTATCTCGCCGGTCTCTTCTTTCTGCTCACTGGACAAATCGGCAAACGATTGCGATATGGCCTGGGAGAGTGTGACGGGTATCCTCCATGGGTTTGCGGCTTTCTTCCTGTTCTGCTGCGGCCATGCAAAGGGGCTCCCTCCGCCCGCTAAAGTGTTTGCCCACATGTTTGTCATGACTTTCTGCCAGAAATCGAAAACCAGATTATCCATAATGCACTGTCATCCCTTTTGAATCCGCACTATCACAAAAAGGCCCCCATCTACCGAAGACGAGCCGTAATTATGAACTGAAGCGGGGAATTCTTCCTCTATACGCTCTTTGATAGCTTCCACTATGCCCTTCGGCTCAATTGCGATAAAGCCCAGGCGGGCACAAACTCCTGAGCAATGTAGCTTGCACTGGCCCAGTAGTACTCCGGCTCTCTCAGCAGTATAAACCTGACTTCGTCCGAACGAAGCAGAGCAAAATAGGTCATCGCCGGCCCTCCAAGGGGGTGCTCACTACCCAGTTCAATGAGTCTCCCCTTCTTGGGCGCCAGGCGCCGGAGTGACTCGCACGGCGTTGTGCATTCGTTTACAGCCTCGCAATTCCTGCAACTTCCAAAAACCTCCACCACCTGAATATCAAAGTTGTCTTTATCCAGGTGGTTCAGCTCCCATCCGCAAATGCTGCTTCCACTTACTCCCATGATTAATCCTTTCGCTCTCAAGGACCGGTCGATCAAAGGGGGCTGGTTGCACAGCCGGCGGTAAATGAACGGGACGAGCAGGCGCCGCGCCAAACAGTAAATAGAAGCAGCGACAACTGGTCGGAGTACTGGTGGAAAGACACGGATCAACGAGGCGGCTCTCGTGCCGGTATTGTCCAGACTAGTTATTATGGGATATTTCTTTAAGAGTAAAATAAGCTGTAAACACTATTTTGAGGACAAAAAGCCTGTAGTTGACGATAGGGTGCGGCAGTAGAGCAGCCCCTCTGCATTTTCAGCCGCAACAAAGACAACCCCGCTTATCACTGAATTACAGGGAATGCCGCCAAAGGGCAGAATTCGCATTGCGGCTTCTTCCGGCAATAGAGATGACCCGTCCGAACGAGCAGCGCATGAAACTCCTGGAAGAAGGGCACGTCGGGTTCAAGTGCTTCCATGAAGTAATCCCGAAGCTCATCATAGGTCAGCGTTTCGGAAACCCATCCGTGCCGGGAAAAGACTCGGTAGGTATATGCATCAACCACAAAAGAGGGTTGAAAGGCAGCATAGAGTACGATGCTGTCAGCGGTCTCCGGCCCTATTCCCCGAATCCCGAGGAGTTCGGCCCGAAGGCTGTCCATATCCTGCCAGAAGAGCTTTTCGAGGCTGCCCTCCCGCGATGATTGGATATGGTTACAGAACGTTTTGATCTTCCGGGCTTTTTGATTATAGAATCCTGAGGACCGAATGAGGATTGCCAGTTCATCCACGGGGATTTGGCAAATTCCATGCAAGTTTAAAAGGTCTTGTCCGCGCAGGTTGTCGATTGCCTTAACCACATTCTTCCAGGCGGTATTCTGGGTCAGGATCGCGCCGAGAATTACTTCAAACGGCGTCTCTGCAGGCCACCAGTGCTGCGGGCCAAACGCGGCAAAAAGCCGGTCATGGATGTCCTGGAGCAATTCTCTTCTGTCGGCTCTCAACTCAACCCCACCCCTTCGAGCCTGGTCGCGCATTTTGAACAGGCGCCATTCTTCAGATTCTGTCTGTCTATGGAATAACCTATTCTTCTGATCAGGACGCTTCCACAGGAATGGCAATAGGTATTCTCGCCGCTGTCTCCGGGGACATTACCGGTGTAGACGTAATGAAGACCCGCCTCCAGTCCGATCTCTCTGGCTTTCCGGATACCTTGGACCGGTGTCGGACCGCGGTCCGTCAGGCGGTAAGCAGGATAGAAGCGGCTGATATGCCAGGGAGTCTCGGCGCCCAAAGAAACCAGGAAGCCGGCAAGGTCTTTGAGCTCGGTCTCGCTGTCATTCAAACCAGGCACGAGCAGTGTTGTTACCTCGAGCCATATTCCTTCTCGTTTCAGACGCTCGAGAGTGTTCAGCACGGGTTTGAGGCGCGCTCCGCACTGCTCTTTATAGAAGCCGTCATTAAAAGCTTTCAGATCGATGTTGGCAGCATCCACGATGCGCGCCGCGGCATCGATGGCCTCATCGGTCATATACCCGTTGCTGACGAATACATTGGCAAGGCCGCGCTCTTTTGCCTGAACCGCGACATCCAAAGCATACTCCAGGAAGATGGTGGGCTCCGTGTAGGTATAGGAAATGGAGCCGCAGCCGACTTTGCGCGCCTGCTCCGCGATAACCTCGGCGCCTGTGCTCAAACCCGCGATGTCCCCATACTCTCGGGGGGACTGAGAGATATCCGCATTCTGACAGAATTTGCAGGTGAAATTGCACCCGGCGGTCGCAATTGAATAACTGGCGCTCCCGGGCTGAAAATGAAAAAGCGGCTTTTTCTCGATTGGATCAACATGCTGCGCAATCAGCTTTCCATAAACCAGGCTCCAGAGCTTTCCGTCTCTGTTTTCACGAACACCGCATTTTCCCGTTTTTCCCTTGTCGATATGGCAGTGCTGAGAACACAGGTAGCAATGAACGCGACCTTCCTCAAGTTGCCTGTAGAGCATCGCTTCCTTCATGCTCATCCTTTCTGATAGATCAGGGAGATCGGCAATGATTGTGAGAAGGTTTCAACGGGCCGCGGCATGCGGTCATGCGTGTTGTCGGACGTGCACTAAATAAATATATAAAGCAGAGTCCCGATCTTTGTTATAAACCGAGTTCGCTGTGCGAGCCGATGCGAACCAAATCAAGGTGTTCATCATCGGGTTTACGGTAGATCAAAATCAAATCGGGCTTGATGTGACAGTCTCGATGATCTGACCATTCGCCGGCAAGAGGATGATCGAAGTGGCGGCGGTTCAAGGGCCTATCGGAAGCAAGCAAGTTCACGACTTCCATCAGTGCAGCATCGAGCGCTTTGCTGTGCCGCCCGGATTTTTCCCGTTTATAATCGCGCTTGAATCGAATGGTGTACCTAATCTCCCGCATTCAATCCCGCAAGCAACTTGTCGGCAGGGCCCGCCGTGACGAGTTCGCCGCGCCGTGCGGCCTTCATTGCCTCAATGGTTTCATCATTGGGAATGAGCGGCTCAAAAGGCAGTGCCTTTTCTCTCGCTATACGAATCATCATCATCCGGAAAGCATCGGAAACGGTAAGGCCGATAGAGGCAAGCACCGCCTCGGCTTCGACTTTAGTTCGCCCATCAATCCGGGCACGAACAACGGAGTTCTGAGTTGCCATTATGATATGTACTCCTTTGAGCTACATTGTAGCCCAAAGGAAGGCATAAGTCAAGTCAACCCCATCGCTAAAGCCTTTCATACCCTTGGCGGCATCAACCGGCAAATTGCTGCTCACGGTCTGATCTCAAGGCCCCTATCCGGTACGGCGCGCCAGCACAAGGTCCGGACGGATGCGTTTGCCACTCCGGCGGGAAGTTCACTGAAAACGGGAGTCTGGATGGTGCGGAAGCGGCACCGCATGTCGATGCGCATCGCAATGAAATGACCAAAAGGATGGTGATGCAGGAGGCGGTTTCGTTCCAGGCAATGGAGATATTTAAAAAGCGGAAGGGGAAAGGAAAAGCCGGTTTGCCAATAGATGGGAACCGCGCCCGAGAGGATGCGCCCGGTCATCCGTTGAAGTTGGAAAACACCGAAGAACCGTGCACGCTCATAGAGCGATTCTTTCCAGAATCCTTCCAGAAATCGGTGAATCCGTCCGAGTGAATACTTGTTAAAGACTCCGAGAAGTACATTCCGGCGTGCTACCCGGAATGCTTCCTTCAGGGTCAAAACCGGGTCGTCGACATATTCCAGCGTGTTTATCAGGGCTACGGTATCGAATTCATTATCGGTATAGGGGAGGTTTTCGCCGAAGCCCTGATCGAGGCGCACCTTTGCGCGCAGGCGTCTCCGGGCCAGTTCCAGGCCGGCGCCCGAGGGTTCAAGCCCGGCAGGCATGTGGCCCTGGGCCTGAAACCACTCCAGGAAAATACCTGTACCGCAACCTACTTCAAGAACACGCTGCGGGGCGGTGGGCGCCCACACCTTCTTGAGAAGGGCCTGCTTTAGCTCGAGGACCGATCGCCCCTCGGGAGAGCACAACCAGTCCTCGTACTGTTCTGCATCGGTTAATCGAAAAACGTAGCCCACCCGTATCCCTTACTCATCCAACAAAACGGCGCCGCGAGAACCCGAGGTAACCAGACGCGCGTATCGCGCCAGATACCCGCTCTTTACCCTCGGCTCACGTGGTTTCAATTCCTTCCTGCGCTTCGACAGTACGGCTTCGTCCACCAGAAGCTCGATCTTCTTGTTCGGAATATCGACCAGGATTTCATCACCTTCTTCAATCAGGGAGATCGGACCGCCGACCGCGGCCTCCGGTGATATGTGACCAATGGCCGCGCCCTGGGTGCCTCCGCTGAAGCGTCCGTCCGTAATCAGCGCGACATCACGACCAAGACCGCGTCCCATGATAGCAGCGGTTGGCGTGAGCATTTCCTGCATGCCCGGCCCTCCCTTGGGACCTTCGTAGCGGATGACCACAACATCGCCGGCGTTGATCTTTCCTTCAAGGATGGCTTCGGAGGCATCCGACTCGCTTTCGTAGACGCGCGCCCGGCCTTTGCGCACGAGCATCTCCGGCGCAACGGCGGACTGTTTCACCACAGCGCCCTCGGGCGCGAGATTCCCATACAATATGGCGATTCCGCCCTGTTCGTGGTAGGCCTTCTCTATCGGGCGGATAATATCGGGTTCGGTCACGCGAGCGCGCTCCAGGTTTTCTCCTACCGTCTTCCCGGTAACCGTGGGCAGATCCATGTTTATGAGATCGCGTCGCGTCAGCTCCTTCATAACGGCCTGCACTCCACCCGCGGCGTCGAGATCCTCGAGAAAATGCGAACCGCCGGGGCGCAGGCTGCACAGGTGAGGAGTGCGCGAGCTGATTTGATTGAATATGTTCAGGTCGATCCTGACTCCGGCTTCCTTTGCAATCGCGGGTACATGAAGCACCGTGTTCGTGGAGCACCCGAGAGCCATGTCCACGGTGATCGCGTTTTCAAAAGCGCCCATAGTCGCGATATCGCGAGGTTTTATACCCTTGGCCACAAGCTCCATGATGCGGCTGCCGGCTTCCTTGGCCAGGCGTACCCTGGCCGCGGTAACCGCCGGAACGGTGCCGTTTCCCGGCAATGCAATCCCAAGGGCCTCAGAGAGGCAGTTCATCGAGTTGGCGGTAAACATGCCTGCACAGGACCCGCATCCGGGACAGGCGCAGTCCTCGAGTTCCTCCAGTTCATCCGCCGACATTTGACCGGCTTTTATTGCGCCGACACCCTCGAAGACGGAAATGAGATCGACGGGCTTGCCCCCCGCACGACCGGCAAGCATCGGGCCGCCGCTTATGAGAACCGTCGGAATGTTCAGCCTCAGCGCTCCCATCAGCATACCGGGGATAATCTTGTCGCAGTTGGGAATCAGCACCAGGCCGTCGAAAGGATGGGCCATGGACATGATTTCCACCGAGTCGGCAATGAGTTCGCGGCTGGCCAGCGAGTAGCGCATTCCGGGATGATTCATGGCAATGCCGTCACAGACCCCTATTGTGCTGAACTCAACCGGTGTGCCACCGGCGCTCCGGACTCCTGCCTTGACCCCTTCGGCTATCTTATCCAGGTGAATGTGCCCCGGAATAATCTCATTGGCGGAGTTCACAATCCCTATCAGAGGTCTATCGATTTCTGACTTCGTGTAGCCCATTGCCTTAAATAAAGAGCGGTGGGGAGCTTTTTCCACGCCCTTTTTCATTAAATCGCTTCGCATTTTGTCTTGTCTCCTTCGGAACGGGTTTTCGCCGCGTAAACATAGAGTAATTACTGTTTTTTTCACAATTTGGGAAGTTAAAACATGATAGGGAGTTGGCTAATCGCAGCGAAGTTGACAATCATTATTACAACTTATATAATCTTCTGCAATTCACATCACCTTGTATCCTAATGCACAGGAGTATCCTCATCATGGAAGACCAGTCTCGCAGGCCGGTGTATCCGATCGGTATCATCGCCGAGATGCTCGGGCTGCATCCGAGAACTCTACGGATTTACGAACAGGAAGGGCTCATCAGGCCGGCCAGGCGCGGCGGCAAAAGATTTTACTCCGAAAACGACCTGCGATGGCTCAGATGTCTTCGCAAGCTCCTTGCGGAAGACAAACTCAACATTGCCGGAGTCAAAAAGCTCCTCACGGTGGCGCCCTGCTGGTCAATCCGCGGATGCTCCGAGGAGAAACGCCGAGGCTGCCCGGCGCTACTCGACATTCCGCTCCCCTGCTGGGAAATCCGGGGGCGCTCCTGTAAAACTGAGGCATCCTGTTCCGAATGCGAGGTATATACACGGAAGATGAACCACGTCATGGGCATGGTTTGCTCGGACGATCCTCATAATTCATGATGAATCGACTGGTTAAAAAGATATGAGCTTCATTTTCGGTCCTGTTCCCTCCCGCCGTCTCGGCAGATCCCTCGGAATCGATGTGGTTCCGGCGAAAACCTGTTCCTTCGACTGCATCTATTGCGAATCGGGACCCACTACGCATCTGACGGTAAAGCGAGAAGAATTCTCGGCCCCTTCGCTGATCTTTCGGGAGCTGCAGGAGTTTTTCACCCATTTCCCAAACAGCGCCGACGTAATAACCTTCTCCAGCGCCGGCGAGCCGACCCTGTATTCCCGGCTTGAAGAACTCCTTTCTGAGATCAAAAAAGCCTACCCGCAATACCCCCTTATCGTACTCACCAACGGCTCACTTCTCTGGATGCCGGAAGTGAGAAAAGCGCTGTCAAGAGCCGACAGGGTGGTCCCTTCGCTCGATGCGGTGACTGCCCGGGCCTTCCGTGCGATAAACAAGCCCCACCCGTCGCTTGAACTTTCGACGATAGTGGAGGGAATGCGAGCGTTCAGGAGCGAATACCGGGGAGAGTTGCATGTGGAGGTCGTCCTGATCTCCGGGATCAATGACAGCCCGGAGGAGCTTTCCTCAATCGCCGGGGCGCTGGACCTGATAAAGCCCGACTGTGTCGAATTGAATACGGTCGTGCGCCCTCCTGCCCTCCAGGGAACCAGAGGCCTTACGAGCGAGCGGATGTCAGCGGCCGCCTGCTTTTTTCAGGGCCGGAACGCCCGGATCATCGGATCATTTGCCGCTGAGAGCGCCGAAACCTCACCGGAAGAATTGGGCGCCCGGATTATCCGGACCATAGAAAGGCGCCCCTGCACAATATCCGAACTCGCCGCGGCTCTGGGAATCTCTGAAGAGTCTCTGGCAGAGGAGTCGGGAAAGCTTGAAAAACAGGGCAAGCTCAGCCTTGTCTCATTTGAGGGGAAGCTATTTATGAGTCCCGCCAAATGCAGACAGGACCCGTCGTAATTCCCCCGACTCCCTACATCTGTATGTCACTTTTTACCGGCGGCGGCGCAGCAAGTATTTCGACGGGATGCTCAGGCAGCGTCCTCGCTATCAGCATATGGGAGAAAAGCTTGCGGGCCATATTCCTCACCTGTTCCGCACGGACTGCCCTGACCATCTCCGGATAGCGCAGGCCATAATCCCAACCCAGGCCGAGCACCTCGTTAAGGGCGGCGCTTGCAGCCTGGTTCTCCAGGGTTTCCCTGCCCAGCTTCAAGCCGACCAGCATGGTCTCCCTGGTTTTCTCTAGCTCTTCCTCGGGAACCAACTCCGCGGACAGTTTCTTGAGGTTGTCCTGTATGATCTGTTCGACTTTTGGCAGGTTGGCCATGGTCGTCTGGGTGAGAACGCCGAAATAGCCGGCTTTCTTGCCGTAGAAGGGGAACGTACTCACCGTGTACACGAAGTTTTGTTCTCCACCACGAAGAGAATCGAACATTCTGCCCGCGGGTGATCCCCCTCCGGATAAGACGGCGGTGAGCACATCGAGCACGGGGCGATCTGCGTTGTTAACATCGATGCCATTAGCGCCTATGAACAGCGCAGAGCTGTTTTTTTCATTCTTGATTTCAACTACCCGGTCCCCGTTAATCTGAGTCGTTTCCTCTGGCTGAGAATGCTCTACGACACTTCCTTTCCAGCCCGAAAACTTCTGTTCCGCAAGTTTTCCGGCAGCATCCGGATCGATGTCTCCGTAGATTGCCAAAGCGGAATGCGTTGGATTCACCATTTTGCCGTAAAAGGCGAGGATATCCTCACGCTTCAGCGACTCAATGAATTCCCGGGTTCCCAGCCGGTCATTGACGTAGGAGCTGCTCTTGAAATAATTCTTCTTGAAAAGCCGCATGACTTCAGCCTGCCAACTCTCGTCGGCCTTCCGGATCGCAATGAGGGTATCCTGGCGGTGCTTTTCTATTTCGTCCTGGGGGAAGGCGGCGTTCTGAACAATATCGGCCAGCAGATCCATTGCCCAGTCGAAATCCTCCTTGAGCACCTTAAGGGATACGTGGTAGGAATTATTGTCAGATTTTGCGCTGATGATTCCTCCAGCGTCCTCGACTTTTCTCAGCAACTCCTGCTTCGTCCTGGATTTCGTTCCGGCAGTCAGCAGCGATGCCGTAAAAGCCGAAATACCCGGACGCTCGAGATCTTCGAGATAGAGCCCCCCGACTCCGTAGAGTTGAAGAGTCACAAAAGGCAGGCTCGAATCCTTCTTTATCAGGGTCTTCAAGCCATTTGACATGCGATGGTATACGGGAAGCGTTGTCTCCGGCAACGGGCATTCCGCGGCGGAAGCCGTCCGGGTTTCTGCGTCGGAACCAGGCTTGATCACCGCGACATTCATCCGGTCGTAGAGCAGGTAGCGCTGGGCTACTGCCATGATTTCCTCCGCGGTCACCGAGCGAATTCCGTTCACATACTGCTCCTCGTAATAAGGGTCTCCGGACAGCATATAAGATGATGCAAGAGAGGAGGCCCTGGCCGACACGGATTCCTTTCCGAAGGTATGGCGCGCGATAGCCGTTTTTTTGGCTTTGGAAAGATCGCCGGCGCTCACGGGAGCGGTTTTGAATCCTTCTATTTCCTCCTGGATCTCTTTCAAGGCGGCGGGCCATTGGCTTGGAGCAAGACTCACCGACACGACGAACTGCCCGCGCACGAAGGAAGGAGTCCAGTTCGAGGCGCCAATACTGTAGACCTTGTTCTGGTCCTGTTTGAGCCGGCAATAAAGGCGACAGGTCTCCCCCTCTCCCAGCAGATGGGCGAGAACATCCAGTGCATAAAGGTCCTTGTCATAGGCATTCACGGATGGAAAGCCGATCATTGCCTGCACAAGCCTTGCGATGGGAACTTCCTTTTCCTGCCAGCGGGGGCTGGTTTGGAGCGGCTCCTCGGGCAATACCACCTGCTCGGCGCCCCGAGGCAGGAAATTCCTGGTCTTTTCCACGACAAACTGAAGGACTTCGGCTGCTCGCACATTGCCGGAAAGAACCACGATCATGTTTTCAGGCTGGTAGCGCTGCTGATAATAATCGAGCAGGGCATCCCGGCTCTGCTGAATAAAAACCTCCTCGTAGCCGATCACCGGGTAGCGCACGGGGTTCTTCTGATAGGCCGTCTGGATGAAAAGCCTCCATAACTCGGAGTTGGGATTGCTCTCGCCCATCTTCATTTCCTGCTGGATGACGGGCTTCTCGCGCGCTACTTCCTTTGGGTCCAGGACATTCTCCGAAACATAGGACAGTAGCAGTTCGAGAGCGCTTTTCCAGTGGTCGGAAGCCGTGTTGATGTAGTATACGGTCCGATCGTAGCTGGTATAGGCGTTCGTCGATCCCCCAATGGCCTGCAGGCGGTTCTTGGCCTCTTCTTCGGTAAAAGAGCGCGTGGTTCCGCCTGACACTACATGTTCCAGATAGTGCGACAGCCCGGCGCGCAGGTACTTCCCTTCCAGTGCGGAGCCGGTTCGTACGAACACCTGTGCCGAAACCGTCTCAGCGGCGGGCTGCTGGTGTATGAGCACGGTAAGTCCGTTTTTGAGCACCACGAAAAGGTCCTCGGCCTTCGAGGCTATCGTTCGTTGAACAAAAGGACGCGAATCAGCAGAAATAAGAGGGCAGATTTTGCCTTCTTCGGGCTGCGCGGCAAGAGAAAAAGCGGGGGCCGCAAGAAGGATAATGACGAGGGCCAATTTTTTCAGCATCAGGGTTTTCCTTTCGAGCTGTCTATGTCCGCAAAGAAAAGAGGCGGCGCTGTAATTCTAATAGACAGGTCAATAGGAATTCCACAGAAATCCGTGTAGGTTTCATTCAGCAAACGCGCCGGGTTGTGGAAAGAGCGTGATGCATCGCCGCGGCGCTAAAGCAGCGCAAGACCTACAATTCGCCGGTCTCCACCAGTCGTGAGATGTATTCATGCCTGTTTATTCTGCCGCTCGGAGACTCCCAGATGCGCGGCGGCCTGCTCAGTGCGATTATTTGAGGCGTTCCCGAGGTAAAGCCAACCTCCACGCAGACATCGTTCAGGTTCGAAGAGCGCAATAATTTCCCCACATCTGCAACAACTTTCCTCCACACACGATCATTTTCACTATTACCCTCAACTATTCCCGCTACCTGAAAATTGACAAACACCGCCCGAAACTGTTTTTCGTATTCAACAACCTCCTGAACGATCAGGGGATTGTGAATCTTCGAAAATTGCTCCAGTTCACGCGTGTCGGTGATGAGGCGAACACATGATGCAGCACCGGGGCCCATCGCCCGGAAGGGAAACTTGAAGTGACGGGTGATCGAGTGCTTCTGCTTTCCGAAATAGATGCGGGAGCGGGGGTGCGGGTAGTCGAAGAACCGGAGCAGTGCTTCCTGGACTACTCTGGAGCTGTGGATTCTGTAGGCGATGCCGCTCGGGAAGCAATCCTTTCCGGCAGCTTCGAAAATGCTTACAAAACGAGGTGTCGGGAAGAAAATCCTGTCCGAGGAAAGCAGCAGATCCCTTTCGGCCGGGGAATAATCACCCAGGGAGGTTCTGACGCCAAGGGTGATTATATCCGGGGAGGAAATCAGGAAGGGTGCTATTGCGACCAGTCTCCCGGACCTCTTGCACACCCCTGACACTCCCTGAACTCCACTGCCTTGAGTCTGACTAATTCAAGTCTGCATTAAGCAGCAAATCCGGATGGACTCCGTAGTTGTAACTGCGCATGCGAAAATAATTGTCCAGAATCCCCACCTGGCTGTCGACATAGTCGTAGATGGTGAGATGTACGTCCTGGGCATCCTCTTCCTGCCCCATTTCCTTCAGAGCGCCGGCGATATTTTTCTGAAAGTAGATGGGAACGGCAAGAAAGATAGCATGTGACTTCATTACATGAGCGCACTGCGGAAGAGTCTGGGGAGAGACCAGTATTACCTCTGCCCCGGCAGCGCCCGCAGGCAGAGTTCCATTCCCGGACGCAGGATCATTCTTTCCCACGAATTCGTTGTATGAAAAGACGCCGATTCCGCGCCTTGCAAGCTCAGCCCCAAGCGCCTGGTCCTGGTCATCTCCTCCGGAGAGGATGAGAACCGGTTTTCCCGCCTTTTTCAGCTCGGCTTCGACATCCCTGACAATTCTCAGATTCCTGTCGGAATCAAGCATGAGTTCTTTCATCATCGAGGGGTAATCAGCCCTGGAATTGTACGGGTATTTGAACTCCGTGGTGCGGGCGATTACTTTTCCGGGGATGATACCCCTGCCTTCCCGTGCGTCCTTTTCGTTGATTGAGTAGACCACATCGCCGAGATAGTAGTTGATAAGTTTGAAAAGACGGTCCTTGCGCTGCACCGTATTCGACAGACCCAGTATGTACCTGCAGTCGAAGTTCGGAACGAGATTGGTCAATACCTTTGTTGGAGAACGCTGTGATTCGTCGACAATTATATAACCCACCTTATCGTAAATTTTTCGCCAGTAGCGCATGACCTCACCGGTATGCCCAATGGTGATCCGTTCTCCTACCTGGTGCACCCCACCGGAGAAGATACCGACCTCGGAGGCGGGAATTTGCAGGAAGCTCTCAATTTTCCTGAGCCAGCCATCGAGCAGGTCCAGCTTGGGGATGATGATAAGAGCAGGCTGGCGCCTTTGTGAGATCGTATAGAGCGCGATAACCGTCTTACCGCTTTTATGGCCCCCTATCAGTGTACCGCAATCATGCTCCAGCACCGCCTCGGCGGCATCCTGCTGGTAGCTCTTCAACTCCCCGTGAAATTCTATGGAATTGGGCTCGAAGTAGCGCCTTCTGTCAATGATTCTATAGGGCGCCTGGTGCTTCTTGCACAAGTCGACAAACTGGTCCAGAAACCCTCTCGGTATAAGATAGTTCCTGCCCTTCTGCTTCAGGCAACTGATCTGTGCGGGAATATTCCCAATCCATTCGCCGCGGTTATGCCGCATCTCATAGTCGGGATTAGTGAAAACCAGCCGCTCGTGCAACCTTCTCTCGAGCAGGGGTGGAAGGCTATCCATGGGTACCTTGATCCACTCTGCGAGAGTAATATTGAAGTTCTTTACATACATTCGATATCACCTTTGACGATGAAGATCAAAAACCACCCGGCCATAATGGCCCGGGCATCCAGCAGGGAGATGTGAAATCCAATACGAACCGCTCCAGGCAGTATAATATGCTCCGAGCGGGCCGGGCCTGCAAAAACGGCAGAAAGCTAAATATGTTATCGTATTAGCGTATGAAAGCGCTCTAAGATCTTCCCCGGGTCAACTTCTAAATTATATCGCAATCCACATGCAAGTGATATATACATCGGACAAAACGGTATGAAAAAGGAGCCCCCCGGTGAAAAATAATTCCCCCAAGATTGAGATTATAGGTCAACTGGCGCGAGAATACGAAGAAAAATATAGAGAGTTGGAAGCATTGATTGCGGAGATCCCGAAAGAGAGGGTCCTCCCGCAGCTAAAGGCCCTGGCGGAAAGGTCTACGGACCGCTTTCGAGCGGCCCAGATGGCGCTGCTTGACATTCCCGGACTGTTCGAGGGCGAAAATGCGCGAACTGCCACTCTGGCGACGACGGCGCTCGGAAGCGCCTTTGACGAAATGCGAATTCTCTTCCAGTTTCTGATCGAGAATCTGCCTGCCGATTCGACTCAATCCTGAAGCCCGACTTTTTTCTTCATCTCTTCCGTGATTGTCTGGCGAACGGAGAAGTACTCCCCCCAAGGGTCTTCGGCCAACTCAGCCAGCCTTTCACGGATATTCCTAATATCGTACCTGTCCGGACGCAGATCCTTCGTGAGTTCCACCCAGGCCAGGGGGGTGGAGATCGGCGCATTCCGTCTCTTTCTTGTCGAATAGGCTGCGATGCTGGTAGCTCCACGCCCGTTGCGAAGGTAATCGATGAAGATCTTCCCTCGGCGCTTCTGTTTGGACATCGTGGCGATGTATTCGCGAGGTGATTCCCGTACAATGCTCTCAGCCACGGCTCGGGAAAATGCCTTCACCACGTCCCAGTCGGCCTCGGGAGTGAGCGGGACTACGACATGAAGGCCTTTGCCCCCGGTGGTCTTTACGAAGCTGGTCAGTCCCAGACCCGCCAGTCGCTCGCGCAGCAGGTACGCAGCCTCTATCATTTTTTCCCAAACCACCTCGGGCGCGGGGTCAAGGTCGAAGACCATCATATCCGGCTGCTCCAGCGCACTGTCCCTGCTTCCCCAGACATGTATTTCCAGAACCCCGATCTGGACGAGCGAGAAGACTCCCTCGATGGTATCGGCAATGCTGTAGTACTCCTGCCCCTCCTTCTCCACTATCGGAATTGACCGGAGGTGCGCCGTAGCTGTTTCCCCAAGGTGTTTCTGATAAAAACATTCCCTGCCCCATCCCTCCGGGCAGCGCACCAAAGTGAGAGGCCGCCCGACGAGATGAGGCAGTATCCAGTCGGCAACCTCAAGGTAATACTCGGCCAGATCTTGTTTGGTGACCTCAATTTCAGGGTACAGCACTCTCTTCGGGTTGCTGAGGGTAAGCTTCGTCCCGGCGCCTTTTTTGACTCCCGGTTTGATGCGCGTGGGTCCGTGTCTTTTCCGCTGCCGGATGCCTTTCCCCGGCGCATTGCCGGAAAAGGCATCCGGCCGCGGCGCTTCCCGCACTATTTCCATAGGATCTTTGTCTTCCCTTAGCCCTTTGAATGATGGATGCCGGAGAATACCTTCTCCCGTCCATTCGGAAAATTCCACCTCGCAAACCAATTCCGGTTTTATCCAGTGGACACCCTTTGCCTCATAGCCGGTGGGGGGGTTTATAAATGCGGGCTGCTCGCTCTCCAGCCTCTTAAGCCGCTCGAAAAGAAGCTTTAGAGTCTTTTCCCCAAAACCTGTCCCGACCCTTCCGGAATAGACCAGGTTGCGCCCATCTCCATAGTAGCCCAGAAGCAATGCGCCAAAGCCGCTACGCGCGCCTCGCGGATCGGTGAAACCACCAACCACGAATTCCTGACGGCGCCCGCATTTTACCTTGAGCCAATTGCGGGAGCGCCTCTGCAGGTAATGACTCTCTGCCTGCTTGGATATGATTCCTTCCAGATCCAGCCTGCATGCGTGGTTGAAAACCTCCATGCCGCTCCCCTGTATGTGGTCGGCGTAGACGATTTGCGATCCGTCGGCGGAGCTGTCGAGAACCCTGCCCAGCAATTCCTTGCGTTGAAGTAGAGGGGTTCCGCTAAGATCATATCCATTGAGATAGGGCATATCGAACGCCAGGAAGACGAGTCTGCCGGTTTGAAGTCCCTGGAGAATGTTTTGAAGCGCCTGGAAGTCCGTCTTGCCTTTCTTGTCCATGACGACAATTTCACCGTCCAGGATGGCGCTTTCCAAACCGAATTTGGAGGCAGCCTCGGCTATTGAAGAAAAACGCTCCGTCCATTCCCTGCCGTTTCGGGAAACCAGTCGTATCCGCTCGCCCGATATTATGCACATAATGCGGTAGCCGTCATACTTTATCTCATGTATCCAGCCTTCTCCCGAAGGCGGTTTGACGGCAAGGGTGGCAAGTTCCGGGCGAAAGGCCGACGGGAGCGCGGCAGGAAGAGCGCCGGAAAGGCTGGAGGGGTCGAACTTTGCCGCGCTATCTGTTCCGCGACCTTTCCTGGAACCCTTCATGCCCTGTACAGGGGGATCAGCCGGAACATCGCTTCCGGAAACAGCCTCCCCCTCCAACCAGATTTTTTCACGCTCGGATGCAATCTGCTCCATCGTCCTTCCGCTCGCCACACTTCGAGTCATAGCCGCCACGGGCTCCGGATCGCCTTCTGCGATTGCAGCCTCATCATGCTTTTTGATGAGCAGCCAGTTCTTGCCTTCTTCGCCCGCATTGCCTTTCATTCTGGCCAAAACGAAGCTTCCCTTGATCTTTTCTCCATAAAGCCTGAACTTCAGGTTCCCCTTCGCATAACCATCCTGCGGATCTTCCAGGGGCGCCCAGATCCCCCTGTCCCAAAGCATCACCGTTCCGCCGCCATATTCGCCTTCCGGGATTATTCCCTCGAAGGACCCATAATCGATCGGGTGGTCTTCTACGTGAACCGCGAGTCGTTTTTCACCGGGCTTGAGGCTCGGTCCCTTGGGAACTGCCCAGCTTTTCAAAACACCGTCGAGTTCCAGCCGGAGATCGTAGTGCAGGCGACTTGCCGCATGCTTCTGAATAATATAGAGCTTGCCTTCCCGGCTGGACGCGACTTTTCCTTCCGGCTCGGGAGTTCGCTCAAAATCCCGCTTTTCGTGGTATTTCCCCAATCCCATGCTCTCGGCTCCATGCAGATGACAGAGTGTTTGTCTATTCTATTTTATTAGGCATCATATTTACAGGAAGCAAAGTCAATCTCCTCGCGAACAGATGGATCACTGGGATGAACGCATGCAACGGCAATCAGCCGCGGCGTCCCTTCCTGCTCCTTGCAGCGCCGCTCCAAATCTGTTATCACCTCGGCAACACTATCCAACGACAAGAGTAATATCCGCTTTCGATTAAACCTTTTGAGCAATGCGTACGATCTTATGAACAAGCCCTTCAACAACCTGAAGTTCGAAATAGACAAGGCCCGCGGTTTGTTTTTGCTATATGGGCAAGCGTGCATGAGCGATGAAAGAATCGGTGACCGGGTGAGGCTATATCAAGAATCCATCTTGCGAACTGATTCCATGATGCTCGAAACCGGAGTGGTCGAGGCATGCGCCCGTTGCGCCGCCGACAAAGGAAGTTGCTGCTTCACGGAGATGGGGGAGAGCTACGGCTGTTTGCAGTTGTTCGTAAATCTCCTTCTTGGTTCGGAACTTCCCGCGGATGCGGACTTCACCGGGACCTGCCATTTCGTCGGCGCAAGAGGGTGCAAATTGCAGGCACGTCATTCCTTTTGTCTAAACTATTTTTGCCCCGACTTGAAGGATCTGCTCGGAGAACGGGAGATCATGAAAATACAAATTCAGGTGGGAGAACAATTGTTCCTGGGGTGGGAACTCGAACGCACCCTGGCTGAACGGATAGCGGATGCAACCAGGCATGATTAGATCGGAGCGGCTTTCCGCGGCCCATAGAGGCGATGTTCCGGTACGCCATCTCTTACAGCTCGACGACGGGTTCTATTTCCCGATATCCCCGTTCATGATTTTTCCCGAAGCCTATGGCGAATTCGCCGTCTTCGTCAAAAAAGGAAAGAACCATATCCTCTTCACCCGCCAGGGAGAGCAATTCAGCGACAAACACAAGGCAATTCTGCATGAAAACGGCATTCAGGAAGTCTACATACAACTCTCTCAAAAAGCCAATTATGACCGTTGCCTGGAAGAGAACCTGGGCAGGATAATGCTTGACGAGTCCATTCCCCTGCCCGTTCGATCCAATGTACTCTACTACCTGGCGACTTCGACATTGAATAGTGTTTTTGAAAATAGCAGCGCCGTTTTGAGTCCCGCCGCCTTCGGTAAGATTGAAAAAATCGTGCGTTCAAGCCTGGGTTTCTTTTCCTATGTCGACGATGCAATGAGTTCTCTGGCACGGACAATGTCTTTTGATTACGGACTGCACATACACTCTGCCAACGTTTTTTTCTACTCCGTCGCCATCATGGCTTCCTGCGGCATTCCGGCGAAGGACCGGGTATCGTTCGGACTTGGCGCAATTCTTCATGACATCGGCAAGAGCGCCGTTCCGAAACAGATACTCAACAAGCGAGGCAGGCACAATACCGAAGAGCGAGTGTTGTTCAGACTGCATCCCGTCAAAGGAGCGGGAATGTGTTCCATGCTCCCGGTGGGACAGATCGCAATGAACAGTCTTTTGTTCCACCACGAAAAACTGGACGCAAGCGGATATCCGGCAGGCCTTGCCGGAGAGGGCATCCCCCTTCACGCAAGAATCTTGAGCGTAGTGGATTCTTTCGATACGCTCACCTCGGACAGGCCTTTTGCCGAGGCGCTCTCTCCCCATCAGGCGCTGAAGATGCTCGCCGAACAGATGAGCGGCAGGTACGACCTGGAAATAATCAAAATTCTCGCTGATGTTCTGGTTCGCGCGAGGATGCTCTAAGCGCTCGTCCACTCCAGCGCATCCAGCACTCCATGGCACCGGCAGCTCGTCGCCACGAGGTATTTGCCTGCCGTCGTCCCAACGCTTGCGAGCAGTTCGTGGAGGCTTCTCGCCGGATAGCCGCCGACACCGGGCGCCAACTGCCAGCTCCTGAGCACCGCCACCCTGAACCCGGGTACACGGATACGCCCGAATACCTCAAAAAGATTCCCGGCACGGGCGTTCCCGGTGTGCGTGCAGATCTCGGCAGGCTCGTTGCAGTGGTCCGGGCAGATGAAGGTGGCGAAGCTGGCGTAGAGAGTCCCGGACGGAGAGCGCATGGGATTGGGGAGTTGCGCCTCTACCCCCTCCGGCGCCGTGATCCTTTTGACCTCAGCCACCCCGTTCAACTCGTGCAGAAGCCATTCGAACCCCACATGAACCGGAACAGCCGGGATCAGCCATACATCCTCCGGTATCCGGCCCATGGTCAGGCTCAAAATGGATTCGACAGCCTCACCCTCTATGTTGAACTCCTCGGAAATCCTCCGAACTTTTTCGACATCACTGTCCGTTACGTGAAAGAGCGTTTCGGGCAGGCGGCGCTTGAGCCTCTCGGCCGCCATTCTTCCGAAGCGGCCCGCTCCCAGAATACGGATTTCCCTCGGGGGGGAAATATCGGAAAATACTTTTGCGGGTGACTGCTCAGATGACATCTTTCGCTTACTCCCTCCAGGATATATGATAGAATTATAAGTCATTCAGGCCGCTTGGCCTAGAACATGATACTCTGTGGCAGGTTCACCATGGGCAGTATATTCGAAGCATTCGACAAGATCGCGGAAAAAAAGATCCGCGAGGCGATAGACAACGGAGAATTCGACAATCTTCCGGGCAAGGGCAAGCCCCTCGAACTGGAAGATGACCGCCACCTCCCGCAGGATATCCGCTTGGCTCACAAGATACTCAAAAATGCCGACTGCCTCCCCCCTGAACTCGAACTCAGAAAAGAAATACTCACCATCGAGGAGATGCTCGAGGGGGTAAAAGACACCCGGGAAAAATACAGGCAGATAAAAAAGCTCAACTTCCTCATCATGAAGCTGAACATGACCCGCAGGACTTCGCTCGATATGGACAAGAACCAGGTTTACTACGACAAGGTAGTGGACAGGATAGGAACCGGCAAGAAGGCGGAGTGAACGGCGCCTTTTGCAGCAGACCGGCGGTGAGTCGTTGCTTGTTTCTTTGTATTTCAACAGGTGAACCGGGACGGTTTCGTTCCTTCTGGAATTCAACCGTCCCGGTTCATCTTGTCCGTGTGCGCCGGAGTCGTTTTCAGGATTGGTGAGCTACTGCTGCACCGGCGCCTGTGCGGGCGCCTGTGACGGGGTCTGGGCCTGAGGATTGCCTCTCCAGCATTGTCCCCTCATACCGCCTCGCATGCCCCTTTGACCTCTCATCCGTCCGTAGCCGCCTCCGGGACCGCCACCAGACTGCATCGCCGGGCAAACCCAGTTGCCATCCGCGTTCTGGGTCCATCGCGGACAGCGAAAGTTCTGATCCTGTGCTGACTTCTGAGCCTGGGTATCCTGCTGGGCATAAACTGCGGGAATGCTCAGAGCTATAGCCATCATGAGCGCAAAACCGAAAAGCATCATTTTTTTCATCGTTTTCTCCTTCGTTTCTTCTTTAGGGCCGGCTTCGGGGAACGAACGGGGTGCATCGAATCCGGCTCGGCAGTCAATCAGTTTTCTTCTCTTCGCTACCCCTGACCCATGTTGGTCACACAGGAGAGCAAGGCTCATGCCATCAGATCAGGATCAATGCTAACATCACGTAATCTCAGGAGATTGCCAAACATATCCGCATGCTTTGCGTCCATTGCCTTGAATTGAGATGCTTCCAACTGGATACGAATTATCCACCTCCCCTCTCGAGTGGATCTTTTTTATCCAGTCAAGCTCTTCTTAAGCTGATACAATCTGAGTACAGGAGCAATTACTCTATTTGCCTGAAAGGTTTCACCGGCGCACAGAGCCCGATCTGCCGCCGCCTGTCCCGGACTGTGATTAGGATCACGGTAATGGCCCGATTTTTGCCTGTTCTTGTATCGAGATCTTCTGATCGGATGACTTTCAGCTATTGAGGCGCCTTTATGACAGTCGGCAATGCTAATCCAAACAGGTGGACATGGTTTTCCCCATGGCTGATCATCGGCTCGGTCTGCCTGCTGGCGGGAATCCTGCTCTTTTTGACCATCAAGAATGTACACCGGGAAAAAGAATTCACGGAGCGGGCGCTTCTTTCGCAGGCAAACGTCCTTATGCGCTCCGTTGAGGCCGGGAGCAGGACAGGCATGGGAATGGGCTGGGGATTCAGGCAGCATCAGTTGCTCATGGAAGAAACCGCCCAGCAGTCCGATGTTCTTTTCCTGGCTTTGGTTACGCCTTCCGGCAAGATCGTCGCCCATAGCGATCCACGGGAGATCGGCAAAACGCTGGCGCTCGCGTTTCCGAAACCGGGCGAGACCAGCTATGGCTTTGTGGAGAAGAGCGAACGCCGGTTCGAAGTCATGCGTTCCTTTCAGCCCCTGCATCGCCAGAGAGGGAGAGGACGGGGCTCGATGGACTCATGCGACGGCGGCCCGCCTTGGCAGCAAAAAGATCTCTTCATCCTCGTCGCCCTGGACCCCGCTCCTTTTGACGAGGCCAGCCGGCAGGACACACATCAGAACCTGGTCCTCTTCGGGATCATGCTGCTCGTCGGCGCGGCGGGATTTATTTCGCTCGTCTGGGCTCAGCACTTTCGGCAGGCACGCTCCCACCTGCAGGATATCCGCGCACTCACCACGACGGTTCTTAACCAGATGCCGGTCGGACTGGTGATCACCGGCCTCGATGGCCGCATCCAGAAAACCAATGAGGCCGCCGGCCATATTCTGCAGTATCCGGGCGAACTGCCCGGGCGAAAGATCGACGATTTTCCCTGCTTTCTTCCGGTCGCGGATCGCTTGAAAAAAGAGGGCGCCATGGTCGAACAGGAGATTCATTGCCGCCTCGGAAATTCCACTGCCGTTCCTTTGCTCGTCAAGGCCGCCCTGATACGCGACGGCGAGCAGCGGACCAGCGGACACCTGTTCCTTTTCTCCGATATGACCGGTATAAAACAACTCGAGGAACAACTCAGGCGAAGCGAGCGGCTTGCCGGTCTCGGCAGACTCGCGGCGGGAGTCGCCCACGAGATCAGAAACCCCCTAAGCTCGATCAAGGGATTTGCGACGATCCTTGCGGGAAGGTTCAAGGAGGACGAACGCAGCCGCGAACTGGCAGGCGTCATGGTCCAGGAGGTGGAGCGGCTGAACCGCGTGGTGACCGAACTACTCAATTTCGCCAAACCAACGGAGATTGACCGGCAAAGGATCTCCTGCAAAGAGCTGGTTCAGGACTCGTTGAGACTCGTCGAAAAGGATGCAACCCAGCAGGCAGTAAGCATCAAGTCGCTCGTCGACCCGGAAGATCTTCAACTGGAGGTCGATCCCGATCGCTTCTCGCAGCTTCTGTTGAACCTCTACCTGAATGCGATCCACGCCATGAAAGAAGGGGGGCTGCTTGATGTAAGCGCATTCCGTGCAAATGGTGACACTATCATCCGGGTTTCGGACTCAGGGATGGGCATTTCCCCGGAACACCTGCCGCACGTCTTCGATCCCTACTTCACCACCAAGCCACAGGGCGTAGGCCTTGGGCTTGCGAACGTTCACAAGTTCGTCGAAGCTCACGGGGGAGAAATCGAGGTTGAAAGCACTCCCGGCAAGGGGACACAATTTATCATACGGCTACGTTCAATCGGGCAGGAGAAATCCTCCCGTCATGCCTCCCTCGCGGTACAGGAGTCGATCAAGGATGGCCAGGCAGCAAAACCCGACGATCTTAATAGCAGATGACGATAAGTCCCACCGCCTGATGCTCACCACCATGATGCAGGAGTGGGGATTTCGCACTCAGGAGGCCGGAGACGGCAAACAGGCGCTGGATATCATACGGGCGACTCCGGTCGATCTCATCCTGATGGACATGCGTATGCCGAACATGGATGGAATCGAGTCTACCAGGGCCATTGCGCGGCATAATCCGGCCATTCCCATCGTGATCGTAACGGCTTATTCCTCGATACCCACCGCCGTCGAAGCCATGAAGTCCGGCGCCTTCGATTACGTCACAAAACCCATC
Organism: uncultured Syntrophobacter sp.; assembly: GCA_964539645.1. GTDB lineage: Bacteria > Desulfobacterota > Syntrophobacteria > Syntrophobacterales > Syntrophobacteraceae > SbD1. Next base: position 4,244 of record CAZIJV010000061.1, on the reverse strand, counting down.
GATTTTGAAGCTCTGAGACTGGTGATGAATCGGGCGATGGAACACACGCGCCTGATCGATGAGAATGAAAGGCTGCGCCGCCAGTTGGCAGGCCTCCAGGCGGCAGACATGACCGGCGAGAGTCCTGCCATGCGCAAGCTCATGGAAATGATATCTCTGGTTGCACCCGCGGAGGCAACGGTTCTTATCACAGGCGAGAGCGGCACGGGTAAAGGCCTGGTCGCGCGGACAATTCATGCTAACAGTTCGCGAAAGGAAAAACCGCTCGTCGAAGTAAACTGCGCAGCCATTCCCGAGAACCTTGTCGAATCGGAACTCTTCGGCCATGAAAAGGGCGCCTTCACGGGAGCGGACAAGCTGCGCAAGGGGCGTTTCAGCATGGCCCACAGCGGCACGATATTTCTGGATGAAATCGGTGAACTCCCCCTTGCCATGCAGGCAAAACTCCTGCGCGTCATACAGGAAGGCGAGATCCAGAGAGTCGGAAGCGATTCCGCCATTCCGGTCGATGTCCGCATACTTGCGGCCACCAACCGGAAGATCGAAAAAATGGTCTCAGACGGCGTTTTCCGTGAAGACCTCTATTACAGGCTCAATGTTTTTGCCCTGCATGTTCCGCCCCTGAAGGAGCGCGTTGAAGACATCCCTGCCCTTGCCCAGACCTTCCTGACACGTTTTTCGAAAAAGAACCGCAAGACGGTCCGGGGAATCGCCCCGCGGGCCATGGATCTGCTGCTGCGCTATACATGGCCCGGAAACGTACGGGAGTTGGAAAACGCAATGGAACGTGCGGTCATCCTGCTCCAGGGCGAATATGTCTCCCCAGCGGAGCTGCCCCTGCCGCTGCAGGTCCTGGAGCAGGAGAGTGATACCTGCCCTCCATGCCCAGCCCTGCCGGATGACCGTGGCAAAGATACCAGCCTCGCGGACATCGAGAAGGAAACCATCCTGCAAAAGCTTCAAGAATCGGGCGGCAACAAGAGCGAAGCGGCGCGCCGGCTCGGAATAACGCGAAGGACACTGAAACTCAAGCTGAAGAAATACCTGGATGAAGATCAGCCCGCCGATGGCGAGGCATGAATCGGTCATCGATGGGCGACGACTCTGTCGAGCGGAAAGGTGATGATGAATGTGGACCCTTTTCCCGGTTTGCTCTTTGCCGTAATACTCCCCCCGTGTCTCTCCACTATCTTGCGGCAGATGGTGAGTCCCATGCCGGTTCCTTCGTAGGCGCTTCTGCCGTGAAGGCGTTGAAAAGGAGCAAAAATACGGTCCAGATAGACCTCCTCGAAGCCTATCCCGTTATCTTCGATAAATATCCGGCATCCTTCATTGTTTTCGTTTGAATAGATCCTGATTCTTGGCGTTTCCTCGCTGCGAAACTTCAGGGCGTTGAGGATAAGGTTCTGAAAAAGCTGCTCGATCTGACTTCTCTCCGCATGAATGGTGGGCAGATCGGCAATTTCGACGCGGGCTTCGGTCCGCTCGATCCTCACTTCGAGGTTCGAGGCAGCCTCCTTTGCGGCTTTGCTCAATTCCACCTCTCCCGGGGGTTCCTGGCGTGTACCCAGCCGGGAATAACTGAGCAGGTCGCGAATAAGCTGCTGCATGCGGTTTGCGGAATTCTGAAGTCGGGTGAGACTGTCGCGCTCGGTTTCATCGAGCTTTTCTACACAGGTTCTCTCCAGTCGGTTCCCGAAGGCCTGAATTTTCCGGAGAGGTTCCTGCAAATCATGTGAGGCGATAAAGGCAAAATCCTGCAGTTCCACATTGCTTCGCCTGAGAGTCTCAGCGGAGTTTCTAAGCTCCTGCTCGGTCCTTTTCTGAAAAGTCAGGTCCGTCATTACAGCGCAAATTCCATTGAAATAGTCGAGATCCACGGAATTGAGCGACAACTTGACCGGCAGCAGCGTTCCATCCGCCCTCGTAATGGAGAACTCCCCCTCCGCCTTACCTCTGATTCGGCTCTCCTCGATCAGCCCCATTACCTCCGGACAAGACTCGGGATCGATAAAGCTATCAAAAGTCTTGCCGGTAATCTTGCGTATGGGGACCTGGAGCATTTCTCCGAACCGCTGATTGCAGTAATAGATGGCGCCATCGGGAGATAGTATGAGCGCCCCTTCACTGATCGATTCCACCAGTATCCTGTATCCATGATCGGCGCCCTTGAGCGTGTAGAGTTTCGTACCCACGGGCTCATGGACAACCAGAGCGTCGACTTCTCCATCCCGGATCGCTCGAATCGTCTGCTCCGCCTCCCAGAGGCGCTCCTCCAGAGTCTTGATCGATGACAGCAATTCTTCTCTGGATTTTTCCATCATCAACATTCTCCAATAGTGGAATCAAGAGAGCTCAGGTTCGCTTCTTTATCGCAAGTCTGATCAATACGGGTTCGGGATCGGAAAGATCTCCGATAAACTTCTGGAGCGGAGGCGGCAGATGCTTGACCAGGGTTGGCGCAGCAATCACCTGTGCCTCCTTGGCGAGGCCCGGCTGCTGGTAGATATCGATTATTTCGAGTTCGCACCTGTCCTTGAGGTACGTTTCACAGAGATGCTTTGCGTTTTCAATGGCTCGAAGAGACCGTGGCGTTATGCCCGCCACATAAAGACTCAGGATGAATTTCTGCGATTCATCGTTACTCGCCACGGCTTCTTTCAAAATATCGGCCGTTGTTTTCTGTTCCGACATCGGCGCCCTTTTACCTCCTGCCTGCTAAACATTGTGAACGGTCAGGAAGCGGTTGGTCTTCCTAAAAGTATTGAGGCGCCGGTATAGCGCCCGGTGTTCCATCTGTATAATGCGGTAACTGCTATTTCGCAACTTCCCTCTCTGGAATGAACTCGCGCGACTTACTATTTTTTGGGACGCAGATCCAGACCAACCAGGACTCTCTCCGTATCCGCCAGCGACCCGATGATCTTTCTCACCGGCTCGGGCAGCCTTCGCACCAGGGTCGGAATGGCGAGAATCTGATCCCCTTTCGCCAACCTGGGATTTTCAAGCAAGTCTATGACTTCTATGGAATATCTTCCCTTCAGATGTTCTTCACATATTCTCTTCAGGTTACTGAAAGCCTCCATTGAACGAGGAGTCTGACCGGCTACATATAATCTCAACTCATAAGGGCATGAGACCTCGGGATGTGCTTTGCAATCTTCCGTACCCGGATCGGCCTGGGCGTCATCGCCTGGGGAAGTCATATGATTTTCTCCTTGAATATAACCTAATCCGCATGCCGCTGACGCGCCATCTCGGCCCTTTGCCTCTCAATACTGCGCCTTTTGTCGCCTTCTTTTTCGATGACTTTTTGGAGTTCTTTTTCCTGAACTTCTATCTCCACTCTCAGCGCGGCAATCTGTGCCTCTACCGCAGTTTTTCTGGCTTCGAACTCCCGCTTTTGCCGCTCGATCGCCTCTTCACGCTCTTTTGCCTCAAGCCGCTCACTGGCCTCCCGCTCAATTCTCGCTGCTCCGGTAAGCACTTGCCCCGATCCAATATAGACGTCCACAAGCTGGATGCCTTCCGATGACAGGACGAATTCCCGAATCTGATTCGAGTGAGCCATGCCCCGTGATTTGATGATATAAAGGCCGCGGTTGCGCTCGCCTTGATTTTCGATATCGCGCACCGTAAACCACGTATCCATGATCGAGGATACGCCCACTTCGGTGAGGTCCTGTTCCTGACCCGTCAAAAGACTGGTGAAAAGAGCCGTTATGTTCTTCATTTTCAGCGAGTCGACGAAGCGCATCAGCGCCGATTTCACTTCGGATAGGGTGCCGACTGAGACCAGGTTGGATATGGGGTCCATTATCACCAGAGATGGTTTGAACTTTTCTACCAGCCGACTCATGCTGACCAGGTGCATCTCAAGGCCGAATGCAGTCGGGCGAGTGGCATGGAAAAGCAGCAGACCCTTATCAAACCAGGGCTGCAGGTCAAGTCCTATAGATCGCATATTGCGCACGATCTGGCTCTCGGACTCCTCATAAGCAAAGAAGAGACACCTTTCGCCACGCGCGCACGCGGCGTCGGCAAAATGCGCGGCAATACTCGATTTTCCCGTACCGGCAGTACCTGTAATCAGGATACTGCTACCGCGGTAAACCCCGTCGCCGCCGAGCATGGTATCCAAACGCGGAATACCGGTGGAAATCCTTTCAGTGCTGACCTGATGCACTAACCCAACTTCCGCAGTTGGGACTTTCTTTGATGAATTTTGCCCCGCTTTTGGCGGC
>CAZIJV010000060.1:0-31651 GCA_964539645.1 uncultured Syntrophobacter sp. | reverse complement strand
CAAAAGCTACGCAAGATCGAGTCGAAGTCTCTCCATCCAGATCAAGAGTTCTGACGTTACCCTCCCAAACGGCAGCAGGGCCGATTACGCGATGATCCGGCACCCCGGCTCAACGGGAATCGTGCCTCTGCTGGACGATGGGAAAGTCCTGATGATTCATCAGTACAGGCATGTGATCGGGGAGTACATCCTGGAGATTCCCTCGGGAACGATGGAAAAGGGTGAGTCGCCATTTACGTGCGCCGGGAGGGAACTGGAAGAGGAAACCGGCTACAGGGCAAAGGAACTGGTTGAGATTGCGGCCGTTCACATCATGCCCGCATATTCCGATGAGTTCATCCATGTCTACCTGGCAAGAGGCCTTATGCCCGCCTCACAGCGGCTCGATCCGGATGAGATAATTCAAGTCGTCGAGTATCCCATGGAAGATCTGCTGAGATTGATCGAGGAAGGCGAGATCACCGACGGCCTGACTATCCTCGTGCTCTATCGCGCCCGGGCCTGGCTTGAAATACACTAGCAAGGGGGCGATCAATAAGAGCGCCGCCCGCTTCTCAGGGCGCCCGTCCCAGAGAGATGCTCTTTGCATATTCGTCGGCCCACTGGTAGACCATATCGACGAAGTTCTGAAGCGTTTCGGAAAAATACTTGTCCTTGTGATGAACCATGAAAAACTTCCGCTTTAGCTCATCGAGCGAAAAAGGAACCGCGACAAGCTTTCCCGATTGTATTTCTTCGCCTGCCACGTTGCGGGAGACGATCGAAATGCCGATTCCAGCTGCGACCGCTCTTTTGATTCCCTCGTTGCTGGACAGCTCAAGGGGGGTATCGATGCTGATGTGGTATTGCCTGATGAGATCGGCGACGATTCTTTGCGGGGCAGATCCTTCTTCGTGCATGATAACGGACTGTCCCTGCAGGTCGAGAGGCTCGATCATGTCCTTTTCCGCGAGAGGATGGCCGGCGGGTACGATGACCACCATCCTGTCCTCGAGTACCTCACGCATGACCAGCTTGGCGTGCTCGACAGGGTAGGAAATGAATCCAAGGTCGCAGTTGAGCGCCGCGGTTGCTTCAACCACCAGTTCGGTGGGTAAAATGTTCGCGGAGACATGGACCTGCGGATTGCCTGTGCGAAATAGAATGATGATGAAGGGAAGGTAATAGGCCCCAAAACTCTCGCTCGCAATAATGCGGACGTTGCCCCGCTTCCTCTCCTGGAAATCGTGGATGATTTCCTCCGCCTGCTTTTCTATCTCGAAGATCTTCTCCGCTATTCCGTAAAGGACCTCCCCTGCGTCAGTAAGGACGATCTTTCTGCCGAAAAGATTGAGAAACTTGATTCCATAGAATTCCTGAAGCCGCTGCAGACCTTTGGAGACCGCAGGCTGAGTAACGTACAGCGCTTCAGCGGCGGCGCTTATGCTCCCCAGCTTTGCCGCGTAATAAAAGATCCTCAGCAAATTGATGTTCAAGCCGCTATAACCTTTCGTTAACGATATCCTGAAATTAATTACCTTGACTTATATTAGACCAATTTCTAGTCTTCGATCAACTTGAATCACTTCGAGGGTAATACTAAAAACCTGAAGGATGATCCTATGCCCGTGCAACACAAATCGGAAGGCGATGTCAATATCAGCGCGAGGCGAACCGAATGGCAGCGCAACAACCTCGATGAGCAAACGCAAAGGCTGCTGGAAGAGGATGCACGCTATTTTCTCCAACAGTCGCTCTCGACTCCCTGCCTCAATGCAATGCGCGCCTGCGGAGGCATATACATCGAAGATCTGCAGGGAAGGCGCTACATGGATTTTCATGGAAACAACGTGCACCAGGTAGGCTTTGCAAACCCGGCAGTGATTTCCGCCATAAAAGCGCAGCTTGACAGGCTTCCGTTTTGCACCCGGCGCTACACCAACCAGGTGGCCGTGGATCTTGCGCGGAAGCTGGCCGAGCTGGCGCCGGGGAAGCTGAACAAAGTCCTTTTCGCTCCGGGCGGGACGAGTGCGATCGGTATGGCGATCAAGCTGGCGCGGATAGCAACAGGGCGGTACAAGACCATTTCCATGTGGGACTCCTTCCACGGAGCTTCGCTGGATGCCATATCGATCGGCGGCGAGTCGGTATTCAGGCAGAACATCGGGCCGCTTTTGCCCGGGACCGAACACGCTCCGCCTCCGGACGAATACCGCTGCATATTCGGGTGCGGCAGTCGCGGCGGCTGCGACCTGGTCTGTGCGAACTATGTTGAGTACATGTTGGAGAAGGAAGGCGATGTCGCCGCGGTGATCGCCGAGCCTGTTCGAAGCACGCCCTATATTCCGAAGCCGGAGTACTGGCAGGCCATTCGCCGGGCCTGCGACAGGCACGGCGCACTGCTTATCTTCGATGAAATTCCTCATGCTCTCGGGCGGACCGGAAAGATGTTCACCTGCGAGAATTTCGACGTGACTCCGGACATGCTGGTTATCGGCAAGGGGCTGGGAGGGGGTGTGTTTCCTCTTGCGGCGCTCCTGGCGCGGGAAGACCTGGATGTTGCGGGACACATCGCTCTGGGGCATTACACCCATGAAAAAAACCCGGTCGCCTGCGCCGCAGCTCTTGCCACAATCGCCTATATCGAGTCTGAAGGGCTGGCCGCTCACGCTGCAGAACTCGGACGCTATGCTCTGGGCAGAATGCGCTCGATGATGGAGAAACATCCACTAATAGGAGACGTGCGCGGCCTTGGACTCCTTATGGGCATGGAACTGATCAAAAACCGGGCGGACCGTGAACGGGCGAATGACGAAGCCGAGGCCGTCATGTACGCGGCCCTCAGCCGCGGTCTCAGCTTCAAACTCACCATGGGCAATATCCTCACGCTGACGCCTGCGCTCACCATTACGAAAGAAGAGATGGACAGAGCGCTCGATATTCTCGATGAATGCCTGGACGAAGTTGAAAGCGGTGATCCCGCCCGTGTCGCCTGCGAGATGAGGACGAAATGATCGAGTCCGATTCACCGGCGGCCCGAAAAGAGGCTCTCGATCTTTTCGTGGCCGGCGAGTTCGAAATGGCTGTTGAAGCCGCGGCACGCTCGGGAACGAAACTCAGGGATACCGATATCTATTCGGTCATGATCATTCACCTCACTCGCCTCGAAGAAGCTCTCGAGTGCGACGACTTCACCGCAGCCAGACAAAACCGGCTCAGGGCTCAAAGGCTCCTCTCGCTTGTCGAGGGTGAGTTCAACAGCGACGCTCTTATCGCTCCTGCCGTGCTTCCCGAGGACTACAGCGGGAAAATTCTGCTCGTATCCATCTGTGGAGGAATTATCGGCGACCTGGTGTGCCTGCGATCCGGGGATCTTCACCACCGGGACATACTCATTAACACCGGGCTCGAAATTCAAGACCTCGGCCTGCATAAGACACAGGTTCGGGAGCTTGGCGGGGCAAGCATTTCCTGCGAGCCCGACGGTTCTGTGCGTATAGGGGGCGCCAGCGATGAATTCGGCGCCTGCGATAAAAACGTGGTTGCCGCGCTCGTAAAATTGGTTTATCCCGAAAAGCGGGTAATTATCGAAGAATGAAATTTCCTTATCACGCAAAATCGACGGTATCCTTTCTGTAAAGGGACCGGGAATTTCCCGGACCGTAAAAAAGTGAGAGCATGGAAGAACTTGCCGCCCATATAGAGAGCATAATGGACGTCCTGAGCGACGGCGTCTATATAAGTGACCGGGCAGGCAGGACCATCATGATCAACCGTATGTATGAGCAGTTGACCGGCCTCACCCGGGAGGATCTGGTCGGGAAGCTTGTCACTGAGCTGGTTGAGGAGGGGAAGTTCGATGTGGTTTTGAATCCGGAGATCGTCAAGACGGGAAAGCCGCGTACCGTGATTCAGACTACCAAGGTTGGAAACCGGGTGGTTCTCACCGGCTACCCGGTGTTCGATGAGGCTGGACGCGTGGTGCTGGTAGTAACCTTCGTGCGCGATATCACCTCGCTGACCAGGATGAAAGAGCAGTTCGCCTACCAGCAGGAACTCCTCGAACGGCTCGGTGAGGTGCAATGCTACTCGCGACGGGAGCCGGTGCAGGGGCGTCTGATTCATGAAAGCAGCCAGATGCGCGCCCTTCTCAAGTCGGTTGACTCTTTTGCAAAAACGGACGCAACGGTGCTCTTGCTCGGAGAGACCGGAGTCGGCAAAGACGTTCTGGCCGGATATATCCACGAACAGAGCCTGCGCAGCGGCCAGGCCTTTTTCAAGGTAGACTGCGGCGCCATTCCCGCAAACCTGGTTGAAACCGAACTCTTCGGTTATGATCCCGGCGCTTTTTCAGGCGCGCAGTCGAAAGGGAAGCCCGGATTCTTCGAAATGGCCCATAAGGGAACTCTTTTCCTTGACGAGATCGGAGAGCTGCCGGTCGCTTTGCAGACACGGCTCCTTCGGATTCTTCAGGACAGGGAAATCATCCGGGTCGGCTCCACACGTGTGAAGAAAATAGATGTGCGATTCATTGCAGCCTCCAACAAAGACCTGGAATACGCGGTCAGGGAGGGAACTTTCCGGAGGGACCTCTACTACCGGCTCCAAGTAGCCATTGTCAAAATACCTCCGCTGCGGGAGAGAAGAGATGACATCCTCCCGCTGTTACGGCATTTTCAGGGCGTCTTCAATGCCAAGTATCGAAAGGAACTGTCAGCCTCTCCCGAGACCGAATCCGTTCTCCGCCTCTATGATTGGCCCGGGAACGTCCGGGAACTCGAAAACCTCGTTCACAGCCTCACGATCATGCTGCAGAAAAGATGGATTGAACCGGTTGACCTGCCTCCCGGTCTGCTGCCCGAGCCCGTGGAGGAAGCCAGGAGGTCGCTCGATGCGATCCTGGGCAGTATGGAAAAAGATCTCCTGCGAAAAGCGCTCGATACCCACGGGTCGGTTGCCGAAGTGGCGAAACACTTCAAGGTCGACCGGACCACCATATTCCGAAAGCTGAAAAAGTATTCCCTTCGCTGACCGGGCAATGGTGTTGCAGCACTGCAACTCGTGGTGCAGAAATGCAACCGTGACCGGCAGGGAGGATTCCCGCTCAGTGCGCTGTGCCGGAGGCGTTGCGCTTCAGAGTTAATGTCGCGAATCATCACAGTGCAATCTGTTGGCACAGAGAGGTGGGCATAAACTTTTATTATGACTGCCGGTGGGCAACGCTTCGCTTTTGCCCACCCTACGCGTTCCTGCACAGGACGGTAGGGGGACAAGCTCCATTAGATTCACGTCCACTCATAATGTTCACTCACTTCTCTTGCTTCTTAATCTGATGCAAGCCTGCAACAAATCGGCTGACAAAGCTCTCTTTTGCTTCCGCCGAGCCGGAGGAACAAACCGGCAGGCTGCGTTTTCCCTGATGGAATACTGCCTGGAATGCGCGGTAGAACTCATTCTATGACGGTCTGGAGTATCTTCGAAGAAAGAGCGCCTCACTCACAAAACTGGCGCCCTGTTTGCTCCAGCAATATTCCACGGCAGTCGCGCTGCCATGATGGCCTGAAAAATCCGCCAACAGGACAAGGAGAAGAGATATGGAGTTGTGCTGCGAGGTTCTGTCACCGCATGAGCAAAGGGTGCTTGAAGAGATGAAAGGCACGGCAAGCACCGAAGGCCGGGAAAGAATCTACAAGATTCTCAATTCCTTCAAAAACGATCGGCCTCGAATAGACGTCGAGCGTGCCAGGTACTTTACCGAATCGTTCAGGCAGACAGAGGGACAGCCCCTGGTTCTTCGCTGGGCAAAAGCCCTGAAGCATATCGCTGAAAACATCACGGTCTACATCGACGATCATAATCTTCTTGTCGGAAGGTCCGGACACAAAGGGCGCTATGGGATACTCTATCCCGAACTGGACGGGGATTTCCTGGACCTGGCGGTCAAAGACCTCCCGAATCGAACCGAATCGCCTTTCAACATCACGGCCGAAGATGCCCGGATCGCCATAGAGGAAATCGCTCCCTACTGGAAAGGCAAGACTTTTCACGAGGAACTGGCGGTGGCTCTTCCCGAGGATACGCTCAAGCTGACATACTATCCCGAGGATACCTTGCGGTCCCGCTATATTGTCAATGAAACGGCATCCTTTCGTTCTGCTCTCCAATGGGTGCATGATTTTGAAAAGGTCCTGAAGCGCGGCTTCAAGGGGATTCGCGAGGAAGCCGTGGAGAAGCTCAATTCTCTTGATCCGTTGAGCCCAAACGACAACGTTCACAATCGTCCTTTCCTCGAAGCGGTCATCACGGTTTGTGACGCCATTGTGATCTGGGCGCGGCGGCATTCGGAACTGGCCACTCAGATGGCTGCCTCGGAGACCGATCCCGAGCGCTGGAGCGAGCTTGAAGAGATCGCCGCCATCTGCGCCCATGTGCCTGAGAATCCGGCCCGCAGCTTCTACGAGGCGATCCAGTCGCAATGGTTTACCCAGATGTTTTCCCGAATCGAGCAGAAGACCGGCACGATTATCTCCAATGGTCGTATGGACCAGTATCTGTATCCCTTCTACCGGAAGGACCGCGAGGAAGGCTTGATCACCGAGTCGAAGGCGATGGAACTCATTGAGTGCATGTGGGTTTCCATGGCCCAGTTCATAGACCTCTATATCTCACCGGTGGGTGGGGCTTTCAACGAAGGCTACGCCCACTGGGAAGCGGTCACGGTCGGCGGGCAGACCCCTGACGGCAGGGATGCCACAAACGATCTGACCTATTTGTTCCTACGTTCCAAGCGGGAGTTTCCTCTCAACTATCCCGACCTCGCTGCTCGTATCCATGCGCGATCTCCGGAGAGGTACCTCTGGGAGGTGGCGGAGACGATCAAGGAGGGTTCGGGATTCCCGAAGCTGATCAACGACGAGGAAGTCATTCCGCTGCATCTTTCCAAGGGTGTCGCCTTCGAGGAGATCCTGGATTATGCGGTCTCCGGTTGTACTGAGGCACGGATGCCCAACAGGGATACCTATACGAGCGGGTGTGCATACATAAACTATGCGGCTGCATTGGAAATGACCCTCTATAACGGGCGCATGAAACTCTACGGAGACGAATTGATCGGGCTGGAAACGGGCGACCCGCGTAATTTCAAAACATGGGATGAATTCTGGAAGGCGTACCTTACGCAGCAGACGAATTTTCTGAAGCACGCATTCATTCAGCAGAAGCTCATAATCGAGCTGCGGGCGAAGCATTTCGCCACCCCGCTCGGGTCGGCGCTGCACGAGCTGTGCATGAAAAACATGATCGACCTTCACCAGCCCTACATCGAAGGGGGTATTGACCTGGGGTATTTTGAGTGCATCGGCTATGGTACGGTAGTGGACTCGCTTGCGGCGATCAAAAAACAGGTCTTCGAGGAGAGGAAGCTGACCATGTCCCAGCTCATCGAGACCCTGGAGAACAATTTTGAAGGCAGGGAAGCCGTTCGTCAGATGCTGATCCATTCCCCCTGCTACGGTAATAACGACCCCTATGCCGATACGATTGCAAGGGCTATCGACAAGGCTTCGCTTGAATATACGAAGACGTATTCGAAGGAAGTGGGCGTACATCTCGACCTGCGCTACGTTCCCTTCACCTCTCACGTGCCCTTTGGCAAGGTGGTAAGCGCCACTCCCAATGGGCGTAAGGCCTGGACGCCGCTGGCGGATGGTTCTTCTGCATCGCATGGGGCCGATGTTAACGGGCCGACCGCTGTCCTGTTGTCGAATTTTGCATCCAAAAATCTGGATTACAGAGAAAGAGCCTCACGGCTGCTCAACATCAAGCTCTCTCCCAAATGCGTGGCAGGCGATGACGGGACCAGAAAGCTGGTTTCCTTTATCAGATCGTGGTGTGACTTGAAGCTGTGGCATGTCCAGTTCAACATTATAAACAGGGAGACCCTGCTGGCCGCGCAGCGCGAACCGGAGAAATTCCGGGGCCTGCTCGTCCGGGTGGCCGGATACAGCGCTTATTTTGTCGATCTTTCACCCGACCTGCAAAATGACATCATTGCAAGAACGGAGCATGCCGCAATTTAGTATCATGTTATAAGGTACTCATCTTGCCAGGGAGGCCGGAATTTGACTTCTGAAAGAGAACTGGAAAGCCTCTACGGTCTTGTTTTCAACATCCAGCGATACTCTCTGCACGATGGCCCGGGTATCCGGACCATTGTCTTCCTGAAAGGTTGTCCGCTGCGGTGCTGGTGGTGCAGCAATCCGGAATCTCAGAGACGGGAGCCGGAACTTGGTTTCAACGAAGGAAAATGCATAGGCGCCGGTCAGTGTGCCTTCTGCGCTGCGGAGTGTCCTTCCGGCGCCCTGACGCATAGTAACGGCGGATCAGTTCAAATCAACCGGGAACTCTGCAAGGAGTGCTTCACCTGCGCTGAAGTTTGTCCGGCGCGCGCGCTCACGGTCTTCGGGAAATTGATGACTGTCGATGAAGTGCTCGGTGTCGTTGAAGCCGATGGTATTTTTTACGGCCGCTCCGGCGGAGGGATGACTCTGAGCGGCGGGGAGCCGCTGGCGCAGGCTCCTTTTGCCATTCAACTTTTGGCTGAGGCGAAACGGCGCAGAATCGGCACATCCATGGAGACGTGCGGGTTCGCTGAATGGTCCGACATGGAAGAAGCGTGCCTGCATCTGGACAGCATCTTCTTTGACATCAAATGCATCGATTCTGAAAAACATAAACAATTCACCGGAGTTTCCAACGCGAGAATACTGGATAACTTCCAACGCCTGTGCGCGAGCTACCCGGCGCTGCCGAAATTCGTCCGTACGCCCGTAATTCCGGGTTTCAACGACTCAGAGCAGGATATCGGGCAGATCGCCGATTTCATCAGAGGCAAACCGGGCGTAGAATATGAGCTTCTTGCATATCATCGGCTCGGCGCCCCCAAGTATGGATACCTGGGACGCGATTATCCTTTATATGACATAGTGCCGCAAGACGAGCGGGTGGAAATACTGAAGCAAACCGCGAGGGCTCGAATGGCCTGCGGATAGCGTCCGGCAGGGCTGTAACGCACTGGGGTGCGATTAGGGGCCCGGGACAACCTGGTAAACACCAATTTCGGGAGGTCACATGAATTTTCCTTCATTCAATACGGTTTCGAGAATAGTCCACAACTGGGGTTGTATCCAAACTTTGCCCGAGGAGATCAACCTTGTCTGCAATGGAGCAAAAAGAGTTCTTATCGTCAGCGATCCTGGAATAGAGGCTGCGGGGATTCTCGGCAAGGTTGCATCAATTTTGACCAAGGCCGGACTGGACTCAAAGGCCTATGCAAAAGTTCAGAGCGATCCGGCCTTCGATGTGGCAGAGGCGAGCATTGCTTTTGCCAGGGAGTACAATCCGGATGTGATTGTCGGAATCGGCGGGGGAAGCAGCCTCGATATCGCGAAGTTGACCGCTGCAATGCTCACCAATGAAGGTCCGTTTCCTCGCTATGTGGGAATGGAACTGATTGAAAAACCGGGCGTCCCTCTTATCCTGGCGCCGACGACGGCAGGTACCGGGAGCGAAATGACCTCCATCTGTGTATTGTCCGATACCGCAAACCAGGTAAAAAAGGGTATCGTGAGCAGGAATCTTTTTGCCCGTTCCGTTATGCTCGATCCGGCACTGACCACCGGACTCCCCCCTCACGTAACGGCAATGACCGGAATGGATGCCCTGGTGCACGCAATCGAATCCTACACCGGAATCCGGGCGACAATTCTCACGGACGCCCTTAACCTGGAAGCAATCAAGCTGATAGGCGCCAATCTTCGCAGGGCTTATGCCGACGGAACAGACAGGGAAGCCAGGGAGAAGATGCTCTTTGCGAGCTGCATCGCAGGAATGGCGTTCTCCAATACCCAAAACGGCCTAGACCATGCCATGGCGCTGGCCATCGGCGGCAGGTACCATCTCCCGCACGGCCTCCTGACCGCTTTTCTCCTTCCCTGGGTGATGGGTTACAATATGGAGGCAAATCCGGAGAAATTCGCCAAAATCGCTCGGGCGCTGGGCGAAGACACCGTCGGCATGAGCGCTCCCGAAGCCGCCGCTCTTTCGGTCAAAGCAGTCCGGTCGCTGCTCGATGATATGAATATCTCAACCCGGTTGAGCACCTATAACGTGTCGCGGGAGGTTTTCCCGGATATCGCCAGGTCCACCGTCGGAGCTGTCCGCCTGATCAGTAACAATCCCAGGGCAGTTACCGAAAAGGATGTAATCAGGCTGCTCGAGGAGAATTATTAATTCAAGAGATAGCGAAAACGAAGCTCCGGGGTCTCATAGGGCCTTTGCGCATCAGCCGGTCCCCAGCTTTCCTCGAAGCGGCAAAGTCAGCGGAATGGTGGCGGCGGCAAATGCCGCCGCCATTGCCAGCGCCGTCTTTATTCCAAAAGCATCCCCTGCCATGCCGTAGAAAAACGGTGAGAGCGCGCCGGACCCTATGGTACAGGTATAGAACCAGGCAAAGGCATCGTTTCTCGATTCCGGTTGCACCAACTCCGGGACGCTTCCATAAAGAACCGACGATGTGCCGTTGAGCATTGCGCCCAGCAATGGGCATAACAGCAGCATTGTATTTACATCCAGTACGGTCAGTGTGCCGACGAGAGCCGCCGTGGCTGTTTCCGTAACGACAACAGTCCTTATGATACCCAGGTAGGTTGCCGCCATCCCGCACACGAACTTTCCGACAGCTCCTCCGGCAAAAATCAGGCTCAACGCCAGCCCGACCGCAGACATCCCCGCCCCTTTCTCTTTAAGCAGGAATGGTAGGAAAGTGAGCACTCCTGTTCGCGTGGCGCTGTCGATTACGCCTATACACGACAGCGACAGGAAAGGGAGGGAGTCTTTTCCTCGCAGGAAGGTAAATTTTCCGGCTGACCCTGCACTGCGTGTTTTGGGTTTATCCAGCGGCAAGCCGGCCAGGAGCGCCAGAACGGCGGCGGCTGTGATGAGTCCGCACAGGCCCAGGCCGCTGATGGTCGTCTCCCATCCGAAATGAACAATGAGCACGGCAGCGGTGGAGGGGAAAATCAGCTTCCCTATATCTCCGGAAAAGTTGTAGGTTCCGATTGCCGCTCTCGAGGCGGCGCCCTGGTAGGTATTAGCGATTGCCGAAGAGGCAACCGGGTGCTGGGCGCTCGAACCGATCCCGCCCATCACCAGAAGGATGAAAAGCAGGGATGGCGAGGATGCAAATCCGATGGACGCCAGTGACAGGCTGGTTAACGTCGTTCCCAGTACCAGTGCGCAGAGTGACCCGATGCCCGCCGCCACTATTCCCGACGGTATCTGGAATAGCGCCATGGCGCCGGAAAAGAGAGTCCTCAGGAGGCCTACTTCCGTAAAGCTGAGCCGGAAAGAGGCCTGCCAGATGGGAAAGAAAACATAGAGCATGTCGGTAAAGCCGTCATGCGTCATATGTGCGAGCATCCCGGCCGCCAGCGCTCTCCATCTTCTCGCGCCGGACAGCGGAGTCGTCGAATTAAGACCGCTGCCCATCGGATTGTAATTTCAGCATGGCAGGGATACCGGAGGGGTCGGAAAAACCGATCTTTTTCTCTATGAGCCTCTGCGTCTCCTCGGTTTTGCCGGCTGAAAGCTCCTTTACCGTGTGGGCGCAACAGAAAACATAGTCGGTATACTCGAACAGGCGCACGGACATCCCGGAAGGGTTTTTTCTCTTTGCGCGATGAACGGAATAGTTGTCAAAATCGACTTCAACCGAGCAATCGTCCATTTCTGCATAATCGATACGATTGTTGCCGTCGTCTGTTCCGACGGCGCCGAATAAAACCCAGGTAAGCGCATCCACTATGTACCTGCTGCGCAAACCGCAGCCGGGCTCCGGGGCGTTCACAGGGATGAAGTCGCCGTTGTTGAAGCGGAAAAAGCAATCCGCAAGCCCCGGGAAATTCCGTGTCCTGATCTCTTTGAGATTCATCCTCTCTGGTCCTCCATTGTTCCTGATTGCGGCTTTGGCGCTTCAATGCATTGGCTCTATTATAGCACATATCTCATTGGGCATGATTTCCTATCGTTTTGGAAAAGCCATCCCGCCGGGGGTAAGCGGGTGTATGCCGTTCAAACTCATCTGGAAAATACATCAATAATACCAATTGTTTACCTGAGAGGCAGGTCCATCATAACCAGGTGTTATTGATTGAATGATTTTTATTCATTTGATTTATGCCGGGCGGAATCCATATCATTTCCTATATGTCATACGGGTGCTGTATAAATCCAACATCAATCGTCTCTGGCAGGAACAATTATGAGTGAATCAAGAGATGCTGAGCCCGGTGACTCTCGGGCCGATATTTCCAGATCGAACGCTGTCGAATTTGCGGTTTTTCTTGAGGTTCAGGCGAAACAGATGGAGCTTCGCGGGCTCATGGGCGAAGCGGAAGATCTGAGAAAATGGGCCGTTGCACTCAGGCAAAGGGTTGAATTGCTCGATCTCGAGATGCGATGCAGCGATCTGTGCACTTCTGAGTAGCTTTGTTCGGCTGAGATTTCCTGCTTCTGCGGTAGTACTGCAACCTGCTACGGCTTTGTGTTGAGCGGGGCATGGCCTTTTCCATGAAGGAGGGCGGAGTCGATCGAGTAGATGGCGAGTGCGACCCAGATGATGACGAAGCTTATGAGTTGGGCGGCGGAAAATGGCTCGTTGAAAACGAAGATGGCGCATAGAAAATAGCCGCTCGGGAGTATGTATTGCATGAAGCCGAGCGTTGAGAGGCGCATCTGTCGGGCTCCGATGGTAAAGAGCAGCAGGGGAAGGCCGGTAGCCAGGGCAGTAGCCATCAGCAACAGATCGATTTTCATCCCGGTGTAGAGAAAAGCTCCCCGACCCGAGAGATATAGATGAATGAGCCAGGCAGCGGAAGGCACGGAAAGGAGCACGATTTCGAGAGTGAGGCCGGCCAGTGCGCCCACCGGCGCCACTTTGCGGATCAGGCTGTAGAGGGAAAAAGTACAAGCCAATGAAAGGGCTACCCAGGGAAACTGTCCCATACTGATCGAAAGATAAACCACGCCGCTGCAGGCAAGAATGGCGGCGAAGGCCTGAGCCCGCCTCAGTCGCTCACCGAGAAATATCATCCCCAGCAGCACGTTGAGAAGTGGGTTTATGTAATAACCGAGGCTTGTCTGGAGAACGAAATCATTGGCGATCGCCCATATGAAAATGAGCCAGTTAGTGGATATGAGGAAAGTGGTGCAAAGCAATATGAGCAGAATGCGGGGGTTTTTCACCGCCGACAGGAACTCTTCGCGGTGCTCGCGTCTCAGGATCAGGGGTAAGAGAAAAAGACAGGACCAGACGACCCGGTGCAATACCACCTCGAAGGAGGAGACCCCGCTCAGTTCTTTCCAGTAAATCGGGCTGAGTCCCCAGATGAGCAGGGCAGAGAGTGCGCAGAAAAAACCGCGCAAAGAGGAAGCGGGTGCGATATCTTGCCCGTTCATTTGAAAGGGTTCCTGTCCCCGGTTCTTGCCCGACTCCCGCCATGATACTGCTCCATCATCGGCGAAGCCGTGCGAAAATGGATAGTTGTTCTCGATCCGGCCAGTCAAATAACTACAGTGTATGAGTCGCGAGGTCAAGCCGCGGACTGGTCCTGTACATCCACGGGGAGATTTTGCATTCTATTGATCGCGTACCTGGTGAAAAAATCCGCAGACGGAAAAAATCCAGGGTAAGGTGAGCGGGCGAAGCGGCCTGGGATCTTTACTCAATATAATCGGTGTCTTGTGATCTGCTTGTGCTTCGGGGGCGGGAGGGTTCGGGCTGAGAGCTGGACCTTCCAGGGGTGAGATCCCTGTCAAATTGCTTGACAAGACTTCGGGATCTATGCAATATAGAACACGAACCCTGGAAAAAGTGAAGAAAGGTACTAGCGGACTTGGGACCTTTCCTCAAATGATACTTCCCCGTGTTCTTAATTAATAATCATTGCTTCTCTGTCTCGATTTTTCTGATCTTCCGGTTCCCGTTCAGCTTCCAACTCGTCCTAGAATATCTTTGTTCGTAGCGGTCTCGTCTCCTGTGATGCATTTCCAGGGTTGAGTCTGAACATGGCGGGTTCAGGGGCGGCAAGAGTTACAGCTTTCTTCCGTAATTTTCTTTAGCAATGCATCAAGAAGTGAATACACGGCCCTGAATGGTCTGATGTTGCTCGGGCATTCTTCTGGAGATCTTACTTTTAAGGGCGACCAGCGGTTCGGGGGCGTAAATGGCCAATGGTCAGACATATCGAAGAAAAGGGGGTGATGGAGCTTTTCATCAAATAAGGGGACAGAATCATCGTAGTGTAATCTGGATTCATCTAATTGATACTGACGATCATACGAAAGGATTTACGTCATGGCAGATCAGACAGCCGCAGCAACCGCGACGGCAGCTACCTTCCCTCGCTGGATTCCGCTTCTTGGAGGTGTTCTTGGCAGTACTACTTGTGGATTGCTTCTTTATGCATGGAGCGTCTTTATTGCCCCATTGAACAAAGCTTTCGGCTGGAGCCGGGCGGAAATAGCCCTGGCTTTCGCTATATGCTGCCTAATCTTCGGACTGGTCACCTTTCCGGCCGGTCGTTTCAGCGATAAAGTGGGACCGCGCAAGGTTGTCCTGGTTGGCGGAATTATCCTTGCTATCGGTTTTATAGCCTCATCTTATACTACTTCGAAACTGTGGCTCTATATCTCGTATGGCGTTATTGCAGGCTTCGGAGGCGGTGTCGTATATCTGCCCCCGATTGCAACCGCGCCCAAGTGGTGGCCCGATAGAAGGGCGCTGGCGACAGGGTTCACCGTCGTGGGGCTCGGCCTGGGTTCGTTTATCATGGCGCCTCTGGCCACCTGGCTGATCGGACGTCATGCTGACGGCTGGAGAGACTGCTTCTTCTATGTCGGTATTGCCATGGGTATCATGTGCATTCTTTCGGCAATGTGCCTTAAGGTTCCCCCCGCGGGCTGGAAGCCGTCCGGATGGAATCCGCCCGCTCCGAAACCCGGTGTGGCGGTTACCAGAGACTTTACCCATGAGGAATCAAGAAGCACTCCCCAGTTCTGGATGCTTTATATCAGCTATTTCTGCGGTTCCTTCGCCGGCCTCATGGTCATCGGCCACATCGCAGCACACGGTATCGACAAGGGCCTGGACAGGATGACGGCGTCCTATGCGGTAAGCTGCCTGGCCATAGCCAACGCCGCAGTCCGTATTCTTATCGGGGCGATCATCGATAAGATTGGAACCAAGAAGTGCTTCCTGTCCGTCTTCGTACTCCAGGTGGTTGCATGTCTGGTTCTCTATCCCGCCGGCTCGAGCATTGTCCCCCTGGCAATAGTAGCCATCCTCATCGGTTGGAATTACGGCGCCCTGTTCACCCTTTTCCCGGCCACCTGCCTCGCTTACTACGGCCCGACCGCGCAGGGGTCGAACTACGGCCTCCTGTTTACCGCGTGGGGTCTCGCGGGCTTCGCCGGTCCTTATGTGGGCGGCTTCCTCAAAGATATGACCAAGCAATACTGGGTGCCTTTTCTGGTCGCCGCGGTGGTATGCGCAATCTCGGTTATTATTTCGGCAACCATCAAGCCACCCGCGAAGTTAGCAAAATAAAAAAGCCCTTCAACAGAAGAGCTTCCCAGGCTCCCGGAATATCCGGGAGCCTTCCATTAATCAAGAAGCTGGGATGTCTTATCCCGGCTTCTTGATTAATGGAAGCGTATGTGAAGAGATAAAGCAGGATTACGGGCCGATACCAATCCCTGTTGAAAAAACACGATCTTCGAACCTCGCTTCCCATGAACCATCCCTGCAAACATAGCATATTTTTTCTTCACACAACTGATCGCCAATAGAGAATTTCTTGCCGTTCAGCATACAAGCTTCACCTTTCATCACCAAACCTCACGCAACGGCCCTTAGCCGCATTATGTTGTCAAGAAGTACTCTAAAACTCACAACGTAATCGTTCACTCTTAAAAAATAATCATTATTTTTTGGAAAGATAAGAGATCGATCCAGAGAAAAACTGTGAATTGCGCGGAAAAAGAAGTGGAGAAGGCAAAATGTTCAGGCAGGGCTACCGGAGCGATCATTCCTGACGATTTCAATCAGATTCTCGCGGGTATTCAGGTGAGGATCGTCCAGAACCAGGTTGAGGAGACGGCTCAGAGTTCTGCCGATTCGAGGTCCCTGTGGTATAGAGAGTATCTCCATGACGTCCCTGCCGCTTATTGCCAGGTCTTTAATACTGAGGGCGGGGTTCGTCTCGATCTGTTCGAGGATTCCGGTTCGAAAATCCCTGAAAGCATCGAGCCCCGTTTGTCCCATGGCCAGATGTTCAGCTTCTGCGAGCGCGATGAAGTCATCGAGCAGTTCGGGTCCGACCCGGGCGATGAAATGCCTGATCTCCGCTGCATTCCAGGATAGCGCTTCGGGGGCAAGCTGATGCTCTATCAAAGTGGACACCTGATCGATCAGCCTGTTTGACATGTTCCAGAGCTTCATCCTTTCCCGGGCGGTATAGGCGCTTTGTGTGCGGAATTCTATCGGGAGACGTTCTCCCCTGGCGCCAAGGGCGGGGACTCCGGCCTGGTGAAACAGCGCGGCAAGCCTGACGCGAAGCCTTTGCGGGCAGTGGATGACGCACCTCAGGGCGTGCCGGTATATGCTGACGCCGGAATCCTGGGTCGTGTCGACATGTCCTCTGACGACAAGCTCAGGAAGCAGTTTGCCAAGCGCCCAGCCTTTTCTGAGAAGATCGAACGCTTCGATGGGGAAGGGGGAGAGCAGGATTTTACAGATTTCGTCTCGAATCCTCTCGGCTGAGACCTTTGTAACCTGCTCTGCGTGTTCCCGCATGGCTTCAAATGTCGTTGAATCGACCTCGAAACCGTAGGTTCCCGACAGGCGTCCAGCCCGAACGATCCTCAACGGGTCTTCCAGGAATCTTTCCCCCGGATTTCCGACTCCCCGGATCAGTCCGGCTTCGAGGTCTTTTCTGCCGCCACCGGGGTCTATGAGCAGACCGCCCGGATAGGAGAGGGCCAGAGCGTTCATGGTGAAGTCGCGCCGGCCCAGATCTTTGAGTATTCCGGCTTCACCCGGAGGTGCAAAGCTGGTGACTTCAATATCGCGAAGCCTGGTGTGCACCTGGACCGTACCGTGCTGGATACCCACCGGTACAACCTTGGGGAAAACCGACATAATTTGCCGGGAGGATGCGCTGGTGGCGAGGTCCCAGTCCTTCGGGGCAATACCCAGCAGGAAATCGCGCAAAGCTCCTCCAACGAGCCAGACGTCAAAGCCTGATCCATGAAGGGTCTCCATGACTCCGAGAACATCAGCGGGAATGAAAGAGAGACCGAGCGCGACCGATGGAACGGGCATTTTAGAGAATTCCTGAAAAAGGTTGTCCTATATAAACGGCTTGATGTCAGGCGCCGTTTTTACGGTACCGAGGATACCACTCCATAAAAATAAGCGATGGATCTTTTACCGACTATGGGGAAAGGCCCTTGATCTTTTCGAAGGGACAAATATAATGGAAAAGATCGGCATGGCGCAAGGGTCAAGGTGTTCTTCAAACAACTTCCCAGAGAGGCAGGCTTTTTGCATGGATACTGAACAGGCATACAAGAAGATGGAGGAGGGCAATCGTATCATCGAGGATCTGCCCACCAGGAAGTACGCGGTTTATGCGGTCTTTTTTCTTTTGGAGATTGCGGCTTGTTTCGGAGTCGTTTTTTACGTGATTTAGGACTGGACTTATTCCTTGCAGGCGGCTATATTGACCGCGTACTGAAAAAAACTTTTTCGAAGGTGATCATGTCTAAGGCTCTCTTCCTACTACTCTCTCTACTACTTAGCCCGCACGACCGGGTTCGGGGGACTTTCGCCTTTTTCATGCTATGATCTAGACTGAGACTGACAGACGACTAAAGGCCATGGGTTCACCCCATGGCCTTTTTGCATTTAAGGGCAGGTAAATCCAGGAACGAAACAGAGATCTGAAGGAGAACGAGATGAGCAGGAAAATACAAATTTTTGACACGACACTCAGAGATGGAGAACAGGTCCCGGGGGCAAAGCTGAACAAGCGGCAAAAATTAGAGATTGCCCAGCAGCTTGCAAAACTCAGGGTGGATGTAATTGAGGCTGGTTTCCCCTGCTCCTCTCCGGACGACCTCCAGGCGGTGAAGGCGATCTCCGAGCAGGTAAAGGGGCCGATAATAGCCGGTCTTGCACGAGCCGTGAAGGAGGACATCGATGCGGCCTGGGAAGCGGTTCGCGGTGCGGAGAGGCCACGCATCCATGTCTTTCTGGGCGCCTCGGACATTCACATTCAAAAGAAGCTCAGGCGTGACCGGAACAGCGCGATTGAAATGGCCGTAAACGCGGTGAAGTATGCGAAAAATTTCTGTCCGGATGTGGAATTCTCTACGGAAGACGGATCGAGGACGGATTTCGAGTTTCTGTGCAGGATAATCGAGGAGACGGTCCGGGCGGGCGCCAATGTCATCAATGTTCCGGATACCGTCGGCTATGCCGTGCCGGAAGAATATGGGGCTCTGATCCGCAGAATACGTGAGACGATACCTGCCCTGGACAAGGTGGTTCTCAGCGTGCACTGCCATGACGATCTCGGACTTGCGGTGGCGAACAGCATTGCCGCGATTCGCAACGGGGCCGACCAGGTCGAATGCACAATAAACGGTCTCGGAGAACGTGCCGGCAACGCATCTCTCGAAGAAATCGTGATGGTGCTCAAGACACGTTATGACAACTACCAGGTCAGAACCGGTATCGACACCCAGGAAATATTCCGCACAAGCCGAATGGTGAGCAGGCTCATGAACGTCCTTGTCCAGCCGAACAAGGCCATTGTCGGGAGCAATGCCTTTGCCCATTCCTCGGGCATCCATCAGGATGGGGTCCTCAAGGACAGGGCTACCTACGAAATCATGAAACCGGAAGACCTTGGGATAAAACAGCACAAGATCGTTTTGACGGCGCGATCCGGCCGCGCCGCGCTCAAGCACCGCCTGGGCGAACTCGGCTTCTCGCTGGAAGCCGAAGTGTTTGAGCGGATCTACAACCGCTTTATAGACGTCGCCGACCGAAAAAAAGAGATTACCAGCCAGGATCTGCAATCTATTGTCGAGATAGAGGTGTCGAAGGTTCCGGAGACATACACCATGCACAGCATGCAGATCATGAGCGGCAATACCATGGTTCCTCTGGCTTCGGTCACTCTCAAGAAAGATGGGCAACTCTATACCGATGCAGCCACCGGCAATGGTCCTGTCGATGCGGTCTTCAACGGAATCGAGAGAATTACCGGAGTCGGCGGGAAGCTTCGCGACTATGATCTGAAGGCGGTCACCATGGGAAAGGATGCCTTGGGGGAAGCTATGGTGAGGGTGGAGATCGGACAGGCCATCTATTCGGGCATCGGGACGAGCCCGGACGTAATCGAAGCAAGCGCGCGGGCATACCTGAATGCTTTTAACCGCTACTTCGCCAATGGGGGCGCCGGAATGGACAAGAACATCGCCCAGGCGCCACCCGTAGAAGTAGTAGCCGCCGAAGCGACTTAAAGCTTGTGTCAAAACAAAAAAGGCGGCCCTTTTGGGACCGCCTTTCCCGGACTGAGGAATAAGGTGTTTTGCAGATTTACCTGAGCAGTGTAAGCACCTGTTGCGGCGCCTGGTTTGCCTGCGCCAGCATTGCCATACCGGACTGCTGGAGGATCTGGTTCTTGGTGAAAGTGCTGATTTCAGCCGCCATATCGACGTCACGAATCGCTGACTCCGAAGCCGAAAAATTCTCGATGCTCACGGCCAGGTTGTCGATGGTGTACTGGAGCCTGTTCTGATAAGCGCCGACTTCACCCATGTAGGAGTTGATCGAGGTGAGAGCGGTATCGATGGCGTCCATCGCCGCCTGGGCGCTCGTTAGGCCATTGATGCCGATTGAGCTGCTTACGCCGAGGCAGGAAGCCGTGGCGCCATTGAATTTCACGACAATCTGATTTTCACCCGAATTGGTCGCGCCGACCTGGAAGGTGATGCCGATCATTGCTTTACCGGATCCTTCAACCAGGGTGGTTGAACCGTATTTCGTGGAATTTGCAATCCGGTCGATTTCATCCTGCAGCAGACCGAATTCATTGTCCATGGTTCCCAGGCTTTCAGTCTGACCGGAGGCAGCCTGGGTTGCGAGTGATTTCATCCGCACCAGAATGTCGTGGATCTGGGTGTAAGCACCGTCGGCGGTCTGGAGCATTGACTGCGCTTCAGCGGCATTCTGGGAGGCGACCCGCATCGAAGAGATTTTTGCTTTGAAGGAGTTGGCGATTGCGAAACCTGCTGCATCGTCTTTGGCTGAGTTGATCCTCAGGCCCGATGAGAGGCGCTTGAGTGAGTCACTGACTCTGTTGTTAGTGGTGACCAAGGCGTTCTGAACACTAAGAGCATCTACGTTGGTGTTGATTCTGAGTCCCATGATGTTTCCTCCATGAAATTTTCTTTGACATCCTTGTCAAATCCCTACCCAAAACACCCATTCCACAGTTTCCATCTTTTTCCGGGCTTGATGTAATAATCGTCAGATCCTGGGAAAGACATAAATCTTTTTTTCAGACTACGGCAGAGAGGCAAAGCGGGATAAGAAAAAGGCGGCCTTGTGGGCCGCCTTTTTCGGAGCGGGAATCTGGTGAACTCTCCGCAGCTTACCTGAGCAGTGTGAGTACCTGCTGGGGCGCCTGGTTGGCTTGCGCCAGCATTGCCATACCAGACTGCTGGAGGATCTGGTTTTTGGTGAATGTGCTGATCTCCGCTGCCATATCAACATCGCGAATTGCCGACTCGGAGGCCGAGAAGTTCTCGATGCTGACGGACAGGTTGTCGATTGTGTACTGGAGCCGGTTCTGATAAGCGCCGACTTCACCCATGTAGGAGTTGATCGAGGTGAGAGCGGTATCGATGGCGTCCATCGCCGCCTGGGCGCTCGCCAGAGTGTTGATTCCTATTGCGGTGCTCACACCCAGGCAGGAAGCGGTCGCTCCGTTGAATTTCACTGTGATCTGGTTCTCGCCGGAATTCGTCGCGCCCACCTGGAATGTAATCCCACTCAACGCTGTTCCTGCTCCTTCAACCAGGGTGGTTGTGCCGTACTTGGTGGATTTTGAAATCCGGTCTATTTCATCCTGCAACAGCCCGAATTCATTATCCATGGTGTCAAGGCTCTCGGTTTGGCCCGAAGCTGCCTGGGTAGCAAGTGATTTCATCCGCACCAGAATGTCGTGAATCTGAGTGTAGGCGCCGTCGGCTGTCTGGAGCATAGACTGCGCCTCACTGGCATTCTGCGAAGCCACCCTCATCGAGGAGATTTTGGCCTTGAATGAGTTGGCGATTGCAAAGCCCGCCGCATCATCTTTGGCCGAGTTGATTCTCAGTCCCGAAGAGAGGCGCTTGAGGGAATCGCTCACCCTGTTGTTTGTAGTGACCAGGTAGTTTTGAACACTGAGAGCATCCGTATTGGTATTGATTCTCAAACCCATGATTTTTCCTCCATGAAGTCTTCTTTGACATCCTTGTCAAGTTCACCCCAAAAACCATTTCACGTCCCAATTTCTCCGCTGTATTACATTAATCGAAAGGCAGCGGCGAGAACTTTAGGAGTTTTTGCCCGAAGCGAGAAGAATTTGAGTGGGTAAGGCTTTGAGGGGAGTAACCGTCCATATTTTGACGGTTTGGGGGGGGGCTGAAACAGGCATTTTTAAAAGGGCTGCTGCCGGATTTTTGACGCATCATTTCAGAGTGAAAAAAACCCCCGCCTGGGTTAGACGGGGGTTTTTAAGAGGCTGTCTCCCACGCCTCTCTGAGTTGCTGGTGAAGTTGTCGAATTTACTTGAGAAGTGAGAGGATCTGCTGCGGCGCCTGGTTGGCCTGGGCCAGCATAGCCATACCGGATTGCTGCAGGATCTGGTTCTTCGTGAAGTTGCTGATTTCCATGGCCATGTCAACATCGCGGATTGCCGACTCCGAGGCCGAGAAGTTCTCGATGCTTATAGCAAGGTTGTCGATGGTGTACTGGAGCCGGTTTTGATAGGCGCCGACTTCACCCATGTAGGCATTGATGGAGGTCAGGGCTATGTCTATGGCGTCCATTGCGGTCCGGGCGCTGGTCAGGCTGCCGATATCGACCGTGTCTCTATCCACGCCGAGGCATCCCGCGGTTGCGCCATTGAAGGTCACCTTGATCTGGTTATCGGTGGTGTTTGTGGCGCCGACCTGGAAGGTGATGCCGTTCAGGGCGTCGCTCGAGGCATCGATCAGTGTGGTCGAGCCATATTTGGTGGATTTCGCGATGCGGTCGATTTCATCCTGAAGGAGGCGGAACTCGTTGTCCATCGTGGAATGGCCTTGAGTCTGTCCCGAAGCTGCCTGGGTCGCCAGTGATTTCATCCTTATCAGGATGTTGTGGATCTGGGTGTAGGCGCCATCGGCAGTCTGAAGCATCGACTGGGCTTCCGCGGCGTTCTGCGAGGCTACCCGCATCGAGGAGATTTTTGCCTTGAAAGAGTTGGCAATGGCAAAACCTGCGGCATCATCTTTAGCTGAGTTGATTCTCAACCCTGTTGAAAGTCGACGAAGGGAATCAGCAACCCTGGCGTTGGTGGTCCCAAGGTTATTCTGAACATTGATGGCTTCCATATTGGTATTGACTTTGAGGCCCACGATCTTTCCTCCATGAATATGTATTCTTTAGTGTCGCTCCCTGTCGGCATGACGTATATTCAACTTCCGTGCCAAGAATGAATTCCTCCGCAGGCGGGGATTTGCGAGACTATCGGGGGTTGTTCGAGGCCTTGGGGCAGGAAAAAGATGCCGGGTCAGGCGGCAGATTCGATCCGCCGGCCGCTCTGCCGGCGGAAGCCTTCAGCAGGCACTCCTCCGACTTGTCGGAAAAGCCGCGATCCTGGTAGAGCGAAGCCAGGTGCTCCCAACTTCGGGGTTCCAGGTCGCCGAACCGCAAGGCGGTTTCAAAAGCGAGCTGCGCAAGCCCGATGTTACGGAACGCAAATGCCTTCGTGGCGATCCATTCCCAGCTTTTTCCCGTATCGCCGCCTTCACCGGCAGAGGCCTGGATGAGCTTCAATGCTCCCGGCCGGTCGTTCATGCAATAGCAACTGTACGCCATGTGAAGGAGAATCTCGGTGAGGTTGGGGAGAGGCTGTGTCGGGAAAAGACCCGGCACGTACTCCTTGCCGGAGACTCTACGGAAAGAGTTCAATGCTTCCAGGTGCTTGCCCAGTCTCTGGTATATTATGCCTATCTGAAAATTATGCAGAGGGCTTGCGACTGCCACGCTTGCCGCCTTGGTGAGCCAGCGCAGGCACTTGTCGGGCTCATTGTTTTCAAAGCTGGTCCTGGCAAGGAATAAATATCCTTCCGGGATAAGATGATGGTTATAGTGTTCTTTTTCGAAGCGTTCCAGCGCTGCTTCCATGCAACTGATCGCTTCTTCCCTGTTTCCCATCGGCGCATGGGTCAGCGCCAGGAAAAAATAGAGTCCTCCATGGTCCTTCCCCGCTGCCCGCTCCCGCTCCAGTATTTCCAGGTTGCGCTTTGCCTTGGCGAATCGGATCTCCTCGGTCATATATCCGACGTGCCGGATGACGATGTCCGTTGTTATGAGTTCCAACCCGCTTCGTACCGCGCTGGGAAAAATTTGCTCGTGTATGCGTCCCTCGAAGAGCAGGTCAGGTCTTAAAGGAATGCACCGCAATTGCTGGCAGAAACTCGATGGCGCATCGGCCTGGTGGTTTTCCAGCAGGAAATAGAAGCCCTTTTTCCCATTGAAAAGCTGCTTTAAGGAATTGATATGGTTTCCGTTCTCAGGAGAGATCCTATCATCGGCATCGAGCCAGAGCTGGTAGCTCCGGGTCGCTTTGGACATGGCGAAGTTCCTGGCGGCTGCAAAATCATCTATCCACTTGAAATCATAGATGTTTGGAGTAAAACGCGAAGCGATCTCTTTTGTATTGTCGCTCGATCCGGTATCGACAACGATGATCTCATCGGCAAAAGGAGTGAAACTGGCCAGAGCATCTCCGAGGTTGTCGGATTCATTTTTTACGATCATACAGACTGAAAGGCCCGACTTCGCCATTGCTTTACCCCTTCACCTGAGTCACGAGCCTTTCCAGCTCTCCGGGAAATGCATTTCTAAAAAGATCCAGTTTGCTCCCGAGGCAAGCCGGCAAATATTTCCGGAACCCCGCCTCGGCTGCCATCGCCTCTATTATCTGCAGCGCCACAGAGACCTCCTGTGGGCTCCTCGGCTCGGCGCTGCAGAAACTGGCTGCCGCCTGCTCGAAATCTCCCCTCCGAAAAAAGGCGAAGGAGAGAGGGAGAGCCAAGGCATTCTGTTCGTCCAGACCGGCCTTCGCTTTTTGCAGATAGTCTACTGCCTCCGTATATTGCCCGGAGCTGAGGAAATTTATTCCAAGCCTCTCGAAAACCTCCGGTCCGGGTTTAGCGCGGGCAGTAAGTTTCAGAAAGGGAAGCGCTTCGGCAACCTGACCGCACTCTGAGAGACAAATCCCTATTTTCTCAATGAGATCGATTTTGTCGATGCTGTCTTCAAAGGAAATATCACTTTGCCGTTCCCCGGGAGGCAGCGACAGAAAGCGATAGGATTCGAGCAACAGGGGCGCAGCTTCTGCGAATCTGCTCATATAGAAGAGACTCAGTCCTTTCAGGAGGCGCCCGGTGTTCTGAGCCGGAACGATTTCGACCGAAAGGGATGCTGCCTGCAAGGCCGGTTGAAGTTCAGCGGCTCTCAGATGGTGATAGCTCTTCATATTCAGGATCATTGCTTTGAGCACGGGAGTCGCACAATCTCCCGCCAGCGCCTCCTCGAAGGCCAGGCGAGCTTCCGCTTCGCGCTCCAGGGCCATCAGGGTCAGCCCGAGGTGGTACCGGGCATTTGCATTTCGAGGATCTTCCGCGAGTTCTTTGTGCAAAAGCTCCAGGTTTCTCAGGTACTTGATCTCGCTTGCCTCGCGGAGGAGGCCGTAGCCGAAATGTTCGATTTGAAAAGGGGCGTGGCCTGATTGTGCTCCCGCAACCATCAGGAAATATTCCACGGTTTCATGCACTCGCCCGGAGAAGAAGATGCCGGGAAGATTCCGGAAAAACCGGACTGCTCGTCCCAGCGTTGAGTCCGCTTTGCCTTCCGGGCGCCAGTTGATAATGGGCACCATGAAGGCATCGATGCCCGGTGTTGAGGCGGCTTTTCTCAGGCAATCCACGTTGCCGGGCGAGTCTAATTTTTCATCGGCATCAAGAAAGACTATCCAGTCTCCCGTGGCATGTCGAAGAGACTCGTTGCGGGCGGCTGCAAAATCATCTCTCCAGGGAAAGGAAAATACTCTTGCCCCATAAGAGAGGGCTACCTCTTTCGTCTTATCCCGAGATCCCGTATCAACGATTATTATTTCATCGACTTGTCCCCGTATGCTCTCCAGGCATGCCGGGAGCCGTTCTTCTTCATTTTTGACGATCATGCACAGGGAGATGCGGGGAAGAGGAGCGGCGGCGCGGCCGGTGAGCTGCCTTTCCGATTCGAGATGTGCCCTTATGCCGGCCAGCTCTTTAGTATTGCCAATCCTTTTCTCCATCTCATCCAGGATGGTCTTAGCGCGATCCAGGTATTGGAGCTTGACACACGCGAAAGCCATAGGAAGCGCGATTTGGGAGTGCTCGGCCCCCAGCCTCTCAGCCTCTTCGAGGTACCGGAGTCCGGAGGCGAAGTCGCCGGTATTTACCGAACAGATGCCGGCGCGGCGTGCGGCCTCGGGATCTTTTCCGCCAAGCCCGAAATATCTCTCCAGGTGGGGAAGGGCATTTTCGCAATTGCCCGTCTCGGAGCAGCAGATTCCGATCAGCCTGTGGGACTCTGCCTCATCGATGAAAGCATATTCCTGGCTCAGATCCGTCCGGCGCTGATTGGGCGGCAGTTGAAGGAATTCATGAGAGGCCGTGAGAAACGGTAGAGCCGTGTTGAACCGGGATTTGCTGAAATGGGCGAGACCATTCAGCAGGTAGCAGGTGTTCTGCATGGGAACCAGCTCACATGATCTTTGCGCCAATGCAATAGCCTCATCCGGTCTGGCTTCCTGAAGCTCGAGGTAGGCCGTGAGATTACAGGTCATAGCGTTGAGAAAGAGCGGGAGATTTTTCGCTCCGAGCGCGCGCTGAAAAAATTCCCTGCTCTTCTTCATTTCTCCTAGCTGCAGGTGGGTCGCGCCTGCGTAATAGAGGCTGTATGCGTCATCGGGTTCCCGCTCAAGGTGTTTCATGGAAAGCAGGAGGTTTCTTCGCAGCTTTTCCTTCATCGCTTCCGGTTTTACCATGTATCCCAGATGGTCGATGAAGAAGGGAGCGATTGAGATTTTGGCGCCGATTTCTGCCAGAGCCGGTTCGACTCGTTCGTGCACTTCATTTTGGAACCGGATCTGTGGCAGGTTTCGAAAGAGGCGGATATTCGTGGTAATATCCACGGCTGCCGCGCCGAACTTACGGTTTCTTATGCTCACCGACCATGCATCCACTGCGGGAACCGATATGGTTTCCCTGATGCAGTCTGCAAGTCCGTTGGAGTCAATGCGCTCGTCGGCGTCCAGGTAGAGTATCCAGTCTCCCCGGGCGTATTCGATAGACTTGTTTCTCGCTTCGGCAAAGCTGTGCGGCCACACCGTACGAAAGACCTTGGCTCCGAAATCTTCCGCAATCCTGACTGTGGCGTCCTGCGAACCCGTATCAAGAAGCACGATTTCGTCCACGAGGCCCCGTACGCTTTCCAGGCAGCCGGGAAGGTGGTCTTCCTCGTTTTTCACGATCATGCAAAGCGAGATCAGCGGTTCTTTCATGTGAAAACCCGGACTGCCGGAATCATTGCGGCAGTTTGAACTCCTGAGCGCAGCTTCCGTTTGCTCTGCGGATTGAACTCAAGAGCTCGGAGCTGGGCTGATGGGAAGGGTCCATCTTTAACGCCTGCTCCAGAACACTCACCGCTTCTTCGCGCTGACCGATTCCGTTGTGAATCGTCGCCAGGGCGTAGAGTGCTCTTACATCCGTGGGGTCGATTTCCAATGCCCGCTCTACGGCATCGGCGGCGCCGGTGAAATCGCCTGCCGCAGAGAGCTTTTCGGCGGCATCGATGTAGATTTGTGCTACATCAGGTGAAAGACCGGCAGGATTCCACTCGCGCTCGAAACACTTCCGGATTACCGTTTCAAACTCTGCCCATGCTTCATCATCTTCAGGGTCGCGGCGAAGGTATTCTCTGTAAGCCTCGGCGGCGGCGGTTACATGGCCTGCCCGGTAGAGGGCTTTTGCGCTGTTGCCCAGTATCTCTGGATCTTCAGGCTTGAGATCCAGGGCTTTATAGAAAAGTTCGAGGGCTTCAGTGAGCCGTCCGCTCGTGACGTGAACGACCCCGAGGTTATTGTAGGCCTCTGCCAGTAACGGGTCGTTCTCTATCGCCATTTCAAAGCAGGCGATTGCGTGTGCCATGTTGCCGCGCTCGAACTGGGCCTCGCCCTGTCGCCTGAAAAACTCGGCGGTTGAACCGGGCGCCTCATTGCAAATTTGCTTATCACCCAATGATTCCATTGCACTCCTGACCATCTCATCCCGTGGGTTTTTCTCCAGGTAGGATTCAAGCACCTCCCTCGAAAAGTCCGGCTTTCCAAGCGCACCGAAGACCTTGCTGCACTCCAGGACGGTGTCTCTGTCGCCCGGTTCGAGTTCCAGCGCCCTGGTAAGGCTATTGAGCGCATCTTCGGTCTTTCCCTGCGCCCAGTAAGCTTTGCCGAGTTTCCTGTGAGCGCCCGCGTTGAACGGGTCAACTTTAAGCGCCCGGTCGAAGCACTTCTCAGCCTCCGTCGGCCTGTTTTTCAACAGTGCAGCCTCACCCTCTTCAAACAATCCCTGAACGACCCCCTGATCGTCTCCACCGTCCCAACCTCTTATCTCCATTCTATTCTCCCCTTATCCTGATTTTCCACGCTATCTCTTCGCACCCGATTGACAAAATCATCGTCTTTATCGAAAGCCTTTCTCCATTCCGCAAGTTGTCCCGCTATCTCCCTGTAGCAGTCGAAGGGCTGGAGCAAGCGCTCGTGTTCTTCCGCAAAATGAGTCAGGTAAGAGTAGCGCCCCGATGATGCGAGGAGGCGCACCCACCAGAACCACATCGTGAAGTCAAAATTCCTCAGGTCCAGTTCATTGTTTACAAGATGTGTCTGCCATCCGACCAGCAGGGGATCATAGCGGCCGAGCCGTCCGAGTCCGGGTATGTCGGATTCTTCAGAGTGGTGCATGAGCCATCGTCTGCGGATTTCCTCCGGAGGCAGTTGCCTGAACTCCCTGTTGCCGGTGTCCACCTTGAGCGAGGATATCTTTCGTACCAGTTCTTCGGCGCGCATATCGTATGAATGCTGCCTTAAGGCCGACCGGGCGTTTTCGCCGATTTCCCGCTTTCTGCTCTCCGGCCAGTTGAAGTAGTTCTCGATGGCCTTCTCCAGTTCATCAAAGGCGACGTAGTGCTCTCCTGGAGTAAACCCCAGCAGGTCCAGTTCCAGGATGTGCGGGTTCAGTACGGTCGCTCCGCAGGCCAGAGCCTCGAAGAAGCGCATGTTCGCCTCCTCGCGGATCGAGCGATTGAAGACGAGAGCCGAGCTGTTAAGCATCCTGGCATAGTCGGCGCCGTAAATGCCTGTTGCGACATTGATCCGGTATTTGTCCTTCATGCCCGCCAGGCGGTAGAGAAGAGATGCGCGTTCCTGCTGGACGGCGTGGTTGAGATTTCCAACAAAGACGACATCCCACCTCTTTTCCATGCCGTAGTCCCGGTGCAGTTCCGGGTCAAAGCCGTAGAGGCAGAAGAAGTCACAGTTCAGGAAACCGAGCTTCCTGAAAATTCTCGTACCCTTCAGATCGCAGAAGAAATGGTCGAAGGCGCCTAATACGGGCAGCATCTGGCTGAGTGAGAGATTGTAGTCGCCGAGAAGGCAGAAAACCGGCGATTCGACCTGTTCGAGACCCGGGGGAATTTTGTAATATTCGGAATCTTTTATCAGGACGGCATCGGGAGTCCAGCCCGAGGGAAGTTCCCGGAGCACCTCCTCGAACATGTCGTGTTTGTGGTCGAAGGTCCTGACGTCGGCTATCTTTTTCAAGGCTTTTATGAGAAAGGCTTCGTTACCGCGCGGGTCGAACAAACCGGGTCCAACCAGGAGCTTTAGACGCGGGATAGGGCCGGGCGCCGCCATCGGTTCGGGGACACACACCCTGGTGTTTCCATTGGCGCCGCCGCCGGCGCCTGTTTTCATCATCAGTTTGATAAGTGCGAGCAGCGGTTGTGCGGAGGAATAATCGGGAAACTCTTCAACAAGCTCCTCGGCCACCGGCAGTGCTTTTTCGTATTTTTCCTGCTCGAACAGGCAGGATGCCAGAAGGTAGCGCAATTCCTTGGCTCTGGAATGCGTTTTGAGCAATTCTTCCACCCGGATTTCCAAAAGGTCGAAGCGCCGGCTGCGGTACGATTCGTGGACAAAAGCCGTGAAAGCGCCCATGTCAGCCGGTTCGCGCTTTGCTGCATCGAAGAGCATCTGAAGGTGGGATATCGCGGTTCCGGACTTTTCTGAATTGGCGCCGGAAGATTCGTCCTCTCCCTGTGCTTCTCCCTCAGCCCACTTGGAGAAATAGAGCTGCCTGTTAAAGGCGTTGTAAGCACCCCCGCAGTTCTTCTCCTCGTTCAGGTGGCAGACCCGGATTGTATTGGCGATTGCAAGCCTGCCCGCATATTTGGCGCGCAGTTGCATGAAAAAATCCGTGTCCTCCCAACCGGCCTGTATGTACCTTTCATCGAACAGGATGTCGGTCTTCCTGAATATGCAGCAGGCGGTGGGGATCATCTCTACAGGGGCAATCGGCGGGGAAAGGTCAAAGTGGTTTGCCGTGTTTTTTCCGACCGAGCCGTCATGGTTCATGAGCCGGGCAGACAAGGCAAGTATATCGCGATTTTCCTGAAGCCTCCAGATGAGTTCCCGGTTCCAGCCGGGAGAGAGTCCGGATATGTCGTCATCGCACATAATGACATAGGGGTTTCGAGAGCTGAGGAGCCCTTCATTGCGATTCTTTGCCGCGCTCTGACGCCTGCTCACAACCGTGAGGTTGTAGGGGGGGGCGGTCTTCTCGGCGATTTCGACCAGCAGATTGCGCAAATTGTCACTGGGCGCAAATGCCGGGATAATAATGTCTGCTGCCAGATCTTTTCTGAAATGATAGGGGAAGTCGCTCTGTTCGGCGTAGGGTTGCAGTTCCGAGAAACCATGTATCTGGGCATAGTTGCCGTGCAGGCCGCCGCAAACATCGAGCATGCCGCATGTGCCGCAGGCCCCCTTGCGGGTGTTGATTTTTTTCTGGAACGTTCTTCCATGTTCCAGGTAGACCTCTGTGGTCTTGGGAGACACGCCGTAATCCCACTCATAGGGGTCGAACATTACCTGGGGGTTATTGCAGACGTGCTGTTCATAACCCCTGAGCAGGCAAAGAGGAAAGTACCGGACGTTCACCCAGTAGTTCTTCTCCCGCAGGTAGTCGAGCGCCTGCTTCAAAAAGGGTGCGACCTCGGATGCCTTGACCTGCACTTCGTTCAGCCGCTGGACGATTTCCGGTTGCTCGTGCTTTCCCCATTCGTAGTGCGGATTGAAGTTGATGAAGTTTACTATACGGGGCTTTATATTTTCATCATAATGCCGGGCCAGGTTCGGAAGATCCAGGTAGTTGTACCGGGTAAGAGTGCAGTTTACTCTTACGAAGCAACCGGAGTCGTTTAGAAATCCGGCCGTACGATTGATTTTTTCCCATGCGCCCGGGACATTCAGGAGCCTGTCCTGCTGATCCTTGAATCCATGTACGGAAAGGAGCCACTCTTTGCAGCCGGCTTCCGCCAGTTTTTTGACCTTCTCAAAGGCAAGCCCGTTGGTGATGATGCAGGTATGAAGCCCGATCGATTCCGCATAGCCGATGACCTCAGGCATATGGGGGTAGATGGTCGGCTCTCCTCCGGTGAAGTCAACCGATGTGTTCCCACGCTCCAGCGCGGCCCGGAGTTCTTTTTGAACCTCATCGAACGGCTTGGACCAGTCGCTTTGGCTATAGGTGTAATAGCACATGCGGCATTTTGCGTTGCAGGGCCGATTAATATCGACAACTGCACGCCGGGTGGGAATCAGTCCCGAATTAATCAAGGCTTTCTCCTCGGAAGAAATGCGAAACCGACGGCTTGCACGACTCAGAAAGGCGCGTAAACCCACACTTGGGCTCTTTATGCAAGATGCCGGCCAACGAGAAGCAATTTGTCCGTAGTACTGTCCCGCGTAATAAGGCGTGCAGAGTTGTATAGGCGAGGTCTTGTTCTGCCGTAGGATGGGCACGGCTTCCATCGTGCCCACCCCCCCGAGGGAAAAAAGTTACACACTCTTCTCGAAAGCGGTGGGCACGAAAAAACGCGCCCACCCTTCTATGGGTGCCGTCAAGC
>CAZIJV010000059.1:0-31816 GCA_964539645.1 uncultured Syntrophobacter sp. | reverse complement strand
TGCAACCAGTTTCATTCAACGGGGTGCAACCCCTTGCATGGATGATTCCCGCGTGTCCTTGGCGGGAACCCAGCGTCTTCCTTTGTGAGTCCGAGGGCTTATACTCAAAACCGTTTGAAAGTGGGAATGACGACTTTCCGCTGATTGCAGGGCTACTATTTTTTTCCACGAAGGGCACGAAGGAAGCACGAAGCACACGAAGAAACAGCAGGCAAATTCAGACCTTCGTACTGCTCCGGACGATCACCGTAGATAGTGTATTAAATACTTATACTTACACGATTTTTTTCACTTGACAAAGCCAGCCATGCGGGCACAACTGCTCACTGCTCTTTTAAGCCGTATGCGGTTCCAGTAGGTGAAGGGCCAGCAGGCGACCCTTATTCTCCCTGAGACCGCCGCCTCCGGTTCAAACAGGATATCCAGCAGGTGAATCGTGGGAGTTACCGGGTTCAACCGGTTTACACAACCGGCGCAATAGGCGATGAGTTTCCTTCCGCCAGCTTCCTGCTTTCGCAGCAGGGGCCAGTTAGCCGACAGATCAGGGGAAACAAGGCACGCCGCTCCCCCCTCGCCACAGCAAAGGGTCTTCTCCCGCGAGTGCGGCATTTCCTCGATTTCCGCTCCTTTGGCAGCGGCGATAATCCTGACCGCATCCTGGACGGAGGTCTCGAATCTCACTGTGCAGGAGTCCTGGATGGTAAAGATTCCCGAGATCTTCCCGGAGTGAGGAAGTCCGTGCTCGACGAGATGTTCGTAGACGGTTTTGCATGAAATCCCGTCGCCGTGCTCCTTGAAAATCTGGTAGCAGCTCGGGCAGGCGAGGAGAACATTACGGACCCCGCTTTGAAGGAGCCTGTTTTTTATTTTCCCGAACATTTCGTGGAAGTATCCGTCTCGTCCGAGATCGTGAGAAGGTTTTGTACAGCAGTGGAGAACGATCCCCAGGGATGGGACGGTCTTTTGAATATGCTCGAAGAGTTGACGCACCCGGTTTGGTCGAGAGCCGGAGAGCGTACAGCCGGGGAAAAGAACCGTATCGCAGCCTTTCGGCAAGGCAAAGAGGGAGTAGCGTTCCGACAGGCCGCGTTTTTCATAGGCAAGAATTCGTGAGTGCTGCCTGCGGAGGCGTCCGTTTTTGCGTAATATTTCCCGGCGCATGTCGAGGAACATTGCTGAAGGCTGCAGGTCGACCGGGCAGACAGCGGTGCACAGGGCGCACAGGTTGCATTCGAAGGGCAGCGGCTTGCTCTTGTCGCGTGCGGGATCGAACGAAGCCGCTATCGACTTTGGATCGCCATATTTCTGCAGGAAGGCGCATTCCTTCAGGCAGGATTTGCATTCGATGCACTGTTGTTGAATACTGACGTGAGGCAAATTTGTCCCTGTGATGATGAGCACTCCGCACAGATGTTGCCGGTCAAAGCGGTTCGAATCTTGCCGTAAAATGGCGTAGAAGCTCCGGAGCATAGATCATTCGGAAACCGCGCAGTTGGTCCCGCCTCGCGGCGATGCGCCCGATCGTATCCACTGCATGATCGAGATGCGCACGGGTGTATACGCGGCGTGGAATGGCCAGGCGAACCAACTCGAGTCTGGGATATACCATTTTACCCGATTGATCTTCACGGGCAAACATCACCGAGCCGATTTCGACCCCGCGAACGCCTCCTTCAAGGTACAACTCCGCGGCAAGGGCCTGAGCAGGGAAGTCTTTTTGCGGGATATGGGGGAGAAAGCTTCCTGCGTCCAGGTAGACCGCATGCCCTCCCGGCGGCTCAAGGATCGGGACGCCCGCTTCTTTCAACTTTTCCGCGAAATATGCCGTCTGCGCCAGCCGGTATTCCAGGTAAGACTCGTCGAGCCCTTCCCGCAATCCGACCGCCATGGCGTCCAGGTCGCGCCCGGCGAGACCTCCATAAGTCGGAAACCCCTCACGGAGGATAAGTTCATTGCAGGCTGCCCTGTAGAGGGTTTCGTCATTCATGGCGAGCAGGCCGCCGATATTGACAATGGCGTCTTTCTTGCCGCTCATGGTCATCCCGTCCGCAAGCGCAAAAATCTCCCGGGCTATCTCAAGCGTGCTTTTGTGGGAGTGTTTCTGTTCGCGAAGCTTTATGAAGTAGGCGTTTTCGGCGTACCTGCATGCGTCAATAAAGAAGCGTATGCCATACTCGCGATAGACACCGGCGACTTCCTTGAGGTTTTCAAGTGAGACAGGCTGTCCGCCGCCTGCATTGTTGGTTATGGTGATCATGCCGAACGGAATGGTCTGCGGTCCCGCCTCCTCGATGAATCTTCTCAGTTTCCCGATATCCATATTGCCTTTGAAAGGGTGAGGGCTTGCGGGATCGAAGGCTTCATCGATAACGAGATTGACGGTGTTGGCGCCGCGCGCGCGAATATTGGCGTCGGTTGTATCGAAGTGCATGTTGTTGGGAACGTTATGTCCCGGTTTTACCAGCAGGGCGCTCAGAATATTCTCGGCTGCGCGTCCCTGGTGAGTGGGCACGAACCAGTCGAAGCCGAAGATCTCCTTTACTGCGCCGGAGAGTCTATAGTAAGAACTCGCGCCGGAGTAGGACTCATCTCCTTCCATCATCGCCGCCCACTGCGCCTGACTCATTGCGCCGGTCCCCGAATCCGTCAACAGGTCGATATAGACATCTTCAGCTTTGAGACCGAAGAGATTGTATCCCGCCTCCCGAAGAGCTTTCTCCCTGTGTTCTCTGGCGCTCCTTCGAACGGGTTCCACCATTTTGATGCGAAAGGGTTCCGCGGGGTAATCAGCCATGAGACTCCTATGCTGTTTCGGGGGTTGCCATCTGAGGCGCCGGTTCCTGACCCGGAACAGGTTTGATCTATTCCGGGAGTTCTGGTTCAAGATAAATGCTTTCACTTCAAAAGGAACGGAGAAATCATTCAACTATCCAACATTCGCAAAAGAAAACAGCAGGAAATAGACAAAGTGGATTTCCGGCCCTTTTTTTGGATTAGGAGGGCGCCAGAGGTTGTGATATTCTTGCCGACTGGGTAGATGTGGTCTCCGGTTTCCGATAACAGCTTGAGTTATCGGATCTCACAGTCGGGTTTTGATCCTGCGATACTCTTTCCTGATGCTCGTTGTTCTTTTTGCAGCGGATGCACATCCCCGCCCGGCATGATCTGCCTCTGACCTAATTCCAATGTCATCTTTAGCGTGTTTTTTCGGAACCGGGCTTCGGTTCCGTTCTTGTGACCCGCTGCATGGAATCACAAGAGAGTATCGGCGCCTGTGGCATTCATATTCCCGGACCCAGCAGGAGGATTGTTCAATGATCGATTTTACCTTTACTGACGAGCAGGAGATGTTTCGGAAGGCTTCCCGTGAATTCGCGGAAAATAAGGTGGCGCCTTTCGTGCCTGAGATGGAAAAAACGAACAAGGTCCCGCCGGGCCTGATAGAAGCCCTGGCCGAGGCCGAGATGTTCGCGATCACCATCCCGGAGGAGTTTGGAGGGCTGGGGCTGGGCTATGTTGCAAGGATGATCGCTCTCGAGGAAATCGGCAGGGTTTCCGTCGCTACCGCCATGATGCTGCAGGTCTTTGCGCTCGGAATCGATCCCATCATCAAATTTGGGTCCGAGGCTCAAAAGAAACAATATCTTCCTAAACTCGCCACGGGGGAAGCGCTTGCTTCCGTCGCCGTAACGGAGCCGACAGGAGGTTCGGACCCGACTGGAGGCCGGACCACCTATACAAAGGATGGCGATTTCTACGTCATAACCGGGCGCAAATGCTTCATTACGAATTCTCATCTCGCCAATATCATAACCGTCGTCGCCAAGGACGAAACCAATCCGAAGGCTTTCTCCGCGTTCATTATCGAAAAGGGGACCGAGGGTTTCAAGGCCTCCCACGAAGAGCATAAGGTAGGAATGAAAGGCTGCAACACGGGCGAGTTGAGCATCGAAAAATGCAGAGTGCATCGCGATTTCCTGCTTGGAGAGGAAGGAAAGGGATTACGGGTGAGCATGGCGTCGATCGGAGACGTCGGGCGCGGCGGCATGGTGGGTTGCGCTCTCGGCGTGCAGACCGCCTGCCTGGAAGCCTCACTCAAGTTTGCTTCCGAACGTGTGCTCTACGGGAAGCCCATAAACGCGCTCCAGACCATTCAGAACAAGCTTGCCGAGATGAAAATCGATCTGGAAGCCGGACGTCTTCTTGCCTACCGCGCCGCCGCCATGCAGGATCGTGGCGAAAGGTGCAGCAATGAATTCGCAGTGGCCAAGTATTTCACCACCGAAGCCGCTCAGAAGGCAGCCAAGATGGCGTGCGATATCCACGGGGGCTACGGCTGCATGGAAGAATACCCGGTTACCCGGTACCTGCGGGATTCTTTTGTGCTGGGACCTTCCGCCGGAACCAGCGACATAATGAAGGTCATCGTGGCAAGGTGGGTCATCGGCTGATCGATGGATAGTAGATATCTTTGAGGTTGTGATGAACATAGTCGTTTGCGTGAAAGCCGTACCCGATCCACGGGAGATCTGCAAGATCCGGATCGATCCCGCCACGAAAACCCTCATGCGGTGCGATGTTCCTTTTGTGATCAACTCACTCGACCGGCATGCGCTGGAGGCTGCGCTCGAGATCAAACAAGCCCGGGGAGGCGACATAACCGTGATCAGCATGGGGCCTCCCCCCGCCGATGCTATCGTCAAGGAGTGCATGGCGCTTGGCGCCGACCGGGGCATACTGCTCTGCGACAGGGCGTTTGGAGGCGCGGACGCCTATGCGACAGCACTCACGCTTGCCAAGGGTATAGAAAAGGCCGGCCCCTGTGACCTGGTTCTTTGCGGAATGGCAAGCAGCGACGGAGCGACCGAATGGGTGGGACCCCAGATCGCTACCTTCCTGAATATTCCCGTGGTTACCATGGTGCGAAAGTTTGAATCTCGCGAAGGTATGGAATGGCGCATGCAGACGGATTGGGAAAACGGCTTCCGCCGTGTGGAGGTGCGCCTGCCCGCATTGCTTACCGTTACAAGAGAGTTGAACCGACCGAAGGCCCTCAGCTTTTCCGGGATTCTCAAGGCGCGCAAGAAGATAATCGAACAGTGGGACCTCGGCGCTTTGGGCGTACCGGCTGAACTCCTTGGCGCAAAAGGTTCTCCAACCATTGTGTCTGAAATGGCGCCCCTTGATAACAAAAGGTCCGTAGAGCTGCTCCAGGGCGACATGGAGGAAAAGGCGGAGCAACTGGTCTCCAGGCTGGCTGGAATGGGCGTCATCTAAAGGAAATGTCAGCCGCGGATGTCGGGGATGTTCGCGGATTGAGATGAGGTTTTGTAATGAGTGCGACTCAGCATGGTCCGGTGTGGGTTATCGTCGAGCAGAACGGTTGTGAAATTGAAGCCGTATCGCTGCAGCTTATCGGAAAGGCGCGGGAACTCGCAAATGATTTGGGCGTGTCGTGTGAGGCGCTCTTCCCGGGAAACAAAATCCGGGACAGGGCGTCACAACTGATAGCCTGCGGGGCGGACAGGGTATTTCTGATCGACGACCCTGCCCTGGAACTCTACCAGCCCTTCCTTTTTCGGGACATCATCTGCTCCCTGGCCGAAGAGCATAAACCCGAGATCATGCTCATAGGCTCTACCTGCATGGGCCGTGAACTCGCCCCGATCGTCGCCGCCAGCCTGAAAACGGGGCTTGCCGCCCACTGCACCGGTCTGCGCTTCGACGGTGATCACAGGCTGGAGCAGCAGATCCCGGCTTACGGGGGACTGCTCTCCATTGTCTGTCCGGAAAAACGTCCCCAGATGGCGACCGTTGCAAAGGGAGTCTTCAAGCTTCCGGAACCGGATGATAACAGGCAGGGTGAAATCATCAGCATCCCCGTTCCTCAGGGCGGCGAACCCCCGGTCAGGACTCTTGAAGTCATACGGGAGGCTTCCGCTGCTATCCAGTTGGGAGATGCGAAAATCATCGTCTCCGGAGGGGCGGGCGCCAGTACCCCGGAGGGATGGCCTGAGATGAAAAAGCTGGCCGAAGCTCTCGATGCCGCCGTAGGGTGTACCCGCCCCGCAGTAGATGAGGGATGGTCGCCCCTGGATGCAATGATCGGCCAAAGCGGGAAGATGGTGAGCCCGGAAATCTACATCGGCGTCGGTCTCTCCGGAGAGCAGCAGCACATGGTGGGCGTCCGCGGCGCAAAACTCATGGTGGCCATCAACAACGATCCGAAGTCACCGGTCTTCGAGCAGGTGGATATCGGTGTTGTTGAAAACTGTCAGGATTTCCTGCCCGTGCTGATCGCCAAAATCAAAGCCTACCGGGAGGGCCGGTTGAGTTGCCGATGAAAAGCCGCTCGCATTTGTACTCTATCCCGCCAAAGCGCTCAGGCACATTCCGGCCTGCTGGCCGAAGAAGGTGAAGGCATCGAAGCTTTCTTCATCCAGTTCCCGTCCGCTGAGATTGCGGTCGGC
Organism: uncultured Syntrophobacter sp.; assembly: GCA_964539645.1. Taxonomy (GTDB): domain Bacteria; phylum Desulfobacterota; class Syntrophobacteria; order Syntrophobacterales; family Syntrophobacteraceae; genus SbD1. Next base: position 25,346 of record CAZIJV010000059.1, on the reverse strand, counting down.
ATAAACAACACCGATGTTCATGTTCTTGATTGAAATGGGCATGGCGAAAAAGGGGCCTATCCCAATCATCTGGTCGGAAAACTCCTTGGTCATGAGCGAGAGGATCTCCTTGCCGGGGTCCTCTGTCACCCAGAGGGGTTTGAGATTCTTGAGGATGTAGCCGAAGATGTTCGGCTTGGAGGAATTTGCGCCGACTTTGAAATCGATGATGTCTTTTTCACTCGACCATCCCAGGCCGAATTTTCCCACCAGGTATTGGCGATCCGGCGAGAGCAGCGCGAACATGACCCTGTCCATCCCGATTCCCCGGTAGATGCCTTCCAGGAGAATGGAAAGAACCATGTTCATATCTCCCTTCCTGTTCATCACCAGGGTAGAGAGGTCCTTCAGGCTGGTGAGCTGGACCTGTGCGTCGGGCTTGGGGTATTGCGGCAGCGTCTCGCTCTTCTTTTCCGGCGTCTTTGCCCCTTGCGCTCCGGGGACCGGTATCAGGCGGCTGCTCTTCTTCGCCCCGTAGGATTCGGTGATTTCAGCCGCAATCCGCGCCGCCGCATGAAGTGTATACTCCGCATCGTCCTCGTCAACCTTGAGGAAGTCGCATACCCGCCTGATCTCTTTTCTGACCTGCGCCGAATGCCAACTCTTCTCGGCGCCCTGCGCCACACCGCACGCAATGCTTATGCATTCCACCCTGGGGTCAGTTGTATTCCGGTTCTGGAGAACGGATTCCATGAGATCGCTCAGCTTCCATTCCCGGCTGAGTTCAACCGATAGCCGGTCGAGCTTGAAGCCGAGTACATCCACTTCTGCCTGATCCTCCTGCTTGGACATCTTCTGGGCACATTCCAGCTTGTCTCCAATCTCACCTGCAAAACACCAAAAGGCGATTTGCCCGATCCGGGTGAGGAGCGCGGCTATAAATACCTCTTCAGGACGGGCGAGGCCGCGTTTCACTGCAAGATTCTTGGCCTGGGCGGCAGCATGGAAAGCCCTGGCGATTTCAGCGGCCACCTTTTCGCGGTGAATACTCGAAAGGACCGTTTCCATTAGAGCAATCGAGAGACACATCCCTTTGACCGTGTCGAAACCGAGACGCATAACCGCGCGGCTTACCGTGTTGATGCGTTTGGAGTAGGGATTGTAATACATGCTGTTTGACATTTTGAGTATCTGAGCGGTGAGCGTCGGGTCTTGAAGAATAGATCTCGCCAGGTCGGAAAAAGAACTCTCGTCTTTACTCGCCGTTCCAGCCACGCACTGAACAGTGCGAGTGAAAAGGGGCATTTCTTCGCGGGTGATACGTTCTACCCAGAGATCGATTTCCTGTTCCGCCACTTTTGCTTCCCCCACTGAAAACTTGTTGAAGTTGATTCTTATATTGCAGAAATCGGAAAGAACAGGCCTCAACTCTAGTGAAAAGATGAGCCGAATCCGGCAGAAATGGACTCAGTTGCAAGATTTCTTTACGAAGGAAAGACGGGGCATTCGAATCCTGCAACTTTTCGGTCAAAATTGACCTGGGTCAATGACTTTCTTTCCCGTCGTCACTAACGTGCAGAGAGCCCGGCATAGTTTCAAGCACGCATCCATCCTACACCCAATGCTCCTTCTCCGTCTAAACCCCCTTAACCGGATCAACCGCTGAAATCCGCCAGTGCCGCCGGACAGGCGAGGCCGGCGCTCTGTGCGGTGCGAATAATGCCGTATGACCCACAACACAAGGAGGACCGTCATGAAAAGAATCGTCATACTCGGATCAGGAGCAGGGGGTACGATCGCCGCCAACCAGTTGCGTAAAGAACTGAGCGAAGATGAGTGGGAGATCAAAATCATCGACCGAGATGAACAGCATCACTACCAGGCCGGATACCTCTTCATACCTTTCGGACTCTATTCACGGCAAAACATCATCAAGCCTAAAAAGGAGTTCATTCCTAAAGGGGTCGAATTCATCGTCGATGACGTCCTGCAGATCGAACCGGAGCGTCGGCGGGTCGTCACGAGCAGGGGCGCCCATTCCTACGACTGGCTGATCATTGCTACGGGAGCGAGAATAAAGCCCGATGAGGTCGAGGGCATGATGGACGGCTGGGGGAAGGATATTCATAACTTCTATACCCTCGAAGGCTCCGAGTCTCTGCGCAAGGCGTTAAAGTACTTTACCTGCGGCAAGCTGGTGCTGAACATCGCCGAGTTGCCCTTCAAATGCCCCATTGCCCCGCTCGAATTCGTCTTTATGGCCGACTGGTACTTTACGGTCACGGGGGTCAGAGATAGAGTGGAGATCGAACTGGTGACTCCTCTGGCCAATGTCTTTACGAAGCCGGTTGCCGCCAAAGCCCTCGCCAGTGTAGCCGAAAAGAAAAACATCAAGATCACGCCATTTTTTGAAATCGCCCGAGTGAATGCCGAAGAGAAGACCATTGAGTCGCACAAGGGTGATAAGGTCGACTACAACCTGCTGGTTTCCATACCGCCCAACTTCGGCGCCCAGGTGATCACCGACTCCGGGCTGGGCGATCCCATGGGCTACGTGCCAACCGAAAAAAACACGCTCAGGGCGCAAAACCTGGATCGGGTCTACGTCCTCGGTGACGCCACCAATGTGCCCACTTCCAAGGCGGGATCGGTCGCCCACTACATGGCCTATACGCTCGCAGAAAATATTGTCCGGGAAATAGACGGCCAGGAACCCCTTGGGAGTTTCGACGGTCATTCGACCTGCTTTCTTGCTTCCGGGTTCGAAAAAGCGATCCTGCTGGATTTCAACTACAATGTAGAACCCCTGCCCGGCAAATTCCCCTTTCCCGGTCTGGGTCCGTTCAGCCTGCTGCAAGAGAGCCTGGCCAACCAGTGGGGCAAGATGATGTTTCGTTGGGTCTACTGGAACCTGATGATGAAAGGAAACGATCTGCCTCTGGAGACCCAGATGAACATTGCCGGAAAAGTCAGGAAGGGCGCCCCATGCATCGTGGAACACATGGCCGGCAAACGGGCTTAACAGGAGGGAACGATCATGCACGAAGAAGCAATACTGAACAGACTTGAAGCCCTAGAGGAGCGGCTGCAGCCGCTTGCCACATCCGCCCGGGCGATCGCCGAACTCAAGGAAGACCTTGCCCCGCGGGTGGAAGAGGCGGTGAGGGCGTTGATCATCGAACTCCAGGACGTGGAGGCTGATTTCCAGCTCGAGGATCTGATCTTTCTCATCAAGAAAAGCATGCGCAATGTACGCAACTTTACTTATGCGTTGGAGCAGATGCAAAACGTCATCGATTTCGCAACCACAGCCGAACCGATGCTCAAGGTCAGCGTGCCTCAATGGATATCACAGTTGGAGGAGTTCGAGCGCAAGGGTATATTCGCTCTTTTCAGAACGGGGCTCGATGTTGCCGGCAAGGTAGCTGAGACCACCACCCAGGAGGAGTTGGAGATGATCGGCCAGGGGGTGGTGCGCTGTGTTGGCATCGCGAAAAAACTCATGACCCCGGATGCCCTTGACCTCCTGGAGAAAATGGCTGAGGTGCCCACGCGGGCGGATTTTTCCCGCGCTCAGCCGGTCGGACGCTGGAAGATGCTGTGGGCTTTAAGCGACCCCGAAGTTCGAAAAGGCCTGGGGGTCGCCCTTGAACTCACCCGCGCTCTTGCCGTTCTGGGAGAAGGCCGCCCCGTCTCGACGGAGGTCGATCCGGCTGCGGCTAACTCGTGAGAATCTGCGCCGGAAACGGCAGCCCTCTATTTCGGGGACCTTTGCGTCCTAAGGGGGGGAACCGCCGTTACGGGCGGCGGGATCGAAGAGCATGCCAGCGGTCTTCAAACATAAAGAGATCGGATCACATCGTCCGCGGTCTGAATAACGGACAAACACTAAAGCCTAAGAAGCGCGGGGAAGTGTCTCCCCAGCACCCCCCAATATCGGCCGGGCGCCTACTCGCGCCCGACCGGCTGCAGCCGCATAGCGGGGAAAACAAGCAGGAGGGCGAGGGGGATTTTCCTTTACGTTGATGTGAATGCTGCCTGTCGCGATAGAATATATTGAGCTATCGGTACAAGTCCTTGAACAATTCAGAGCGTGACCTTCTGCTCAGCTTATCAAAATTAACGACTGTTGAATTAACTAATCCGGGTAAACCTCCGGCTCTGCCGGAGGACTTGCGGAGTTTGACTCTCTATGAGTCCTCGTTTGGCGTGAGTACTAATCAATACACTATCCTGACAACTCCGGGATTCATAGCAAACCAGCGCCAAACCTGCTGATCTAAAGTAGCGTTCTGATTCTACCATACTCTTCACAAGCCGCAGCCAGGGATGGCGGAGCATCCGACTTTATCCCGGTAGACTGACACAATCCCACTAAATTATTCACCGCCAGTTTGCAGCCGCGTTCCTGATCGAGTTTTGGGTAATCATCTTTCTCATTGACCTGTTCACCATTCAGGTAATGAATCCATGTCTCGATATTCCTTTTTGGTACAACAAATCCGACGGCTTCATCACTGGCCCGAAATGGAATCTTCATAGACTCACATTGGCCTTTAAATTCATTTATTCGATCTGGTATTTCTTTTGTATCTGCGTCGATGATCATAACCAAAGCAGAAGCCGCTCGCATCCTCCGCTGTCTATAAACTCGGAGTTCAATTGGAAACTTTTGTCTCACCCATTGTTCTGCAGATCCTGAAGGACTCTTTTCGACCCTTAACTCTCTCGTGTTCCAACCCATTCCCTTGAGAAATCGTCGACAAAAGGCTTCATGCTGGGAGTCTTCACAGACGAGCACGATTTTTACCCGTCGTATGCTCATTCCGTCCACCCCCTGGCGATTTGCTCTGAGAGCTTCAATCCTTCATCAATCCTCTCTGGGAATCTCTTCACACGGGTAGGGCCGAGAGGGTCCCGTTCTATCCACTTGCCACACTGCGGGCCGAGATAATCGATCAATTCGGGGTGATGGCTGATAAGGATCGTTTGGGGGAAATGCTCACCGCAGGCGGAGTTGAGTTCCATAAGCCAAGGTTGGATTTCTGGCAGCGAAATGTAGTTTTCGGGTTCGTCCAAAAAAAGTGTGTGGCCCAGGTTCTTGAGTCCGAGTAGAAGCGAGTATAGGACTATCAACACTCGCTGGCCATCGGAGAGTTGATCGAAATCAAAATAGATTGGATTGGTATCTTCCTCTCGGCTAATGAAACCAATTCTGAGAATTCTGTGTTTTCCGGCCTGCTCAAGTTTGAATGCATGAAAGCCGGGAATAGTGTCGCGCAATTGCTGTGTCAACTGGAAGGTTTTATCCTGGTGTTCCTGGGAAATGTACCTGTACCAGGAAGCAAAGTTGGTGGCGTCACGGTTAAGCCAGTCTGATTCCTCTCCCGTTTCAGAGGCCATGGCTTTTGGCTGCAGACTGACTAAGAACATCATTTCGATCCACCTCTTGAACCAAGTTAATCTTTTGTTGTCATTCCTTGGGGCGATTGTGGAGAGAGCGGACATGGTCCAGTCGAAAGGGTATTTCGGCCCAGGATCATGATCATCGTGATAAAGTTGCACCTCTCCTCGCCTGAATTCAAACAGGGGCTTGTCATCGAGCAGAAGGTGCTCTAATTCAATCCGTTGCTTCTTGATATTGGGATTATGCGAGATGACCAGCTTGTATGTAAAAAGGCCATCCGTGCCCTGAACGTCTAATTCGAGAGACTGTTCGGCTTTGGTGACCCAGGTCGTGAGGTCCCGCAGTGGAAATACCTTACTGATTGGTGCATTATCCACTAGCAGGTGGCGAACCCCATAGAGTAGGTCGAATAGGGTGGATTTTCCGCCGCCGTTCGGCCCAACCAGTAAGGTCAACTCGTTGAAGTCGATTTCAAAATTGACCAAACACCGGTAGTTGTTCGCATATAATCGTTTTAGCATTCTGATTCCAATACTGGTAGTGGTCTAACGCTGGCGAAAATCAGACATGGAAAAGCATTACATCCAAAAATGACAGACTCCGACAAATTCTATATATCACGATTGGGCCTGTTTCGCATCATCCTGAAAAAGCCAAAAAGCAGTTCAAGTTTTAAATGGGTTAGTTACCTTGAAGAGTTTTTCTTGTTTCTGACCAGCGCTTGTACAGCATCTTCAATCCTCAACAGGGACCTTCGCCCGTTCCTGTTTCAGCAAGCTCCGCTGCCTCTTCTCCTCCAGGCGCCGAAGCTTTGCTGCCCTGCTGACCCGCGTCTTCTTTCTTATGGGGACCTGCCTTAGCGCGTCCCGTACTAATTCCACAAACCGATCCAACGCCAATTCCCGGTTTGCCGCCTGGCTACGGGTCTGCTGTGATATTACCCGCAGTGTTCCGTCCTTACCGATGCGGTTTGAGAGGCGGCGCATCAATAAATCCTTTTGCTCCTGCAACAGACTCTGCGAGTTTACTACATCGAACCACAGGGTTACCCGGCTTGAAACTTTATTGACATTCTGGCCACCCGGTCCGCTGCTGTGTGAAGCGGTGAAGACCAGTTCGTCTTCCGGAATGGAAATATGCTCGTTGATCATGATCATAAAGGTATATACCGCCTCAGTTGAAATACGCTATTGCCGGGAGTCTCTCATACTACGTTAAGGATGAAAAACCAAAATTGAGGAGGCGCGGGGTCAATGCCCCTGTGCGGCAATGGAGATGCTTTTCTCGAAATTCGATTCGCTGAAAGCGCTGACTGCCTCGGCGATGATCCTTTCTTTCTCGCCTGCCTCTCGTGTGGAACGGCTTTTCATAAGGTTTTGAATTGCTGTTGCTGCTCTTAGAGCCGCGGAGCTGCGACCGGCGGTGGTAATCAGGACTCCGAGATCGGTTCCCTGGTTCCAGAGGGGGATTACAGCAACGTTGTTCTTCTTATCGACAAAGATGTTGCGATTGCTTTCTTCCAGCCGGTAAACAGCTTTGGCGAACTTGCCGGTGCTTGGATCGGCATTCATTATCTTCACTGTACCGTGCCCTTCCGGGGCTTTCGGATCGACCTTAAGGATCAGGATGCCGGAATCGGGAAGCATCCTGTCGAACCCGATCTGTTGCCTGTTTTCGATGAGATAGTAGCCGCCGTCACTCAGAGGAATCTTGATGACGAGCAGGTCTCCTGAACCGGATAAGGGTGAGAGGACCGCTTGTGATGTAGTTCCCGGTGATGCGATCAGAACCTTATTGGGCTGTATCCATCCGAGCCGGATTCTGGTGAAGGATGACAGGCCGGGAGGCGGTTCCATACGTTCGATGAAATGCTGAGACATGACATCCCATGGCCCCATATAGACCGCGTGGTGGTCGAAAGAGGGCATTCCGGCGAACGAATCTGACTGGCGATCAAAGTCGTAGAGGCACGGCACAAGGCGCTTGTCGTCACGCAAGCCTCCCAGGGCGTGGAGATAATCATGAACATACATGCCCAGGTGTGCATTCTCTGCTCCCACGAATATCCCCCCGCGGAACTCCCTGCCGTCTCTTGCCTTGAGGGTTTCGAAGCGTGGATTCCTGACCCCCGAGAGCATTCCGGGGTTGGCGCAATAGCAGATCATCCCGTAGCCCTTTCCGGGCAGCGTGTGGACGGCGGCTACAATGAGCATGTGGTCGTAATGCGTGAAGTTGACATCTTTGGGAAGCACGGACATGGTATCCTCAATGAGCTTGCGAACGCGCTTTCTGTCAACACCGTAATTGTACGGGCTTACACTGTATGCGTTGAGTGAATCGGGAAGCGTAACGTAGCCCTTAAAATCGGCAGCCACGGCCGCCTGCCCGTATGACTGCTCTTTCACGTAAGCAGCAAGACCATTTATGCTCTTTTGTCTAACACGTTCGAGGGGTATCGACGGCTGTGCATCCGGAAACCTGACGGCAACCACGAGCACCTTCTTCGTTCCGGTTGCCTGCCTGGATTGCGGCCCCAATATGTCCTGAGCATGAAGACCTCGACTGCCAATGGCCATATTGCTCAAGGTCAGAAAAAAAGAGGCCGACAAGACGAAAATGCAAGCTTTTACCATGCCCGTTTTCACGAACCTCCTCTCTATCTTTTCCGTAAGCCAGTTACACCGAAAGATATGAGCAGCAAGAGCTGATTTCTGCTCTGCCTCACGAGGCAGTGATTCCTCCGCTATTGAGGGTTCCAGAATACCGAATCCCCGGTTATTTCCTTGAGCCTCTTAAAGAACAATGGACCGTAGGTCGGGGCAGACGAAATATAGTTTCCGCTCAATCGCGCGCTGTGACGGGGGGTGCTCACAATCTCCATGACATCGGAGAGCGGCAAAATGGCTTCATTGGTTCCGGTGCGGAACTCAGACCAGTTTCTCACATGCTCCTCGGACCCGAAGAGATGGATGCGGCTTCAGGTAAAAGGCCAATCGCCTGCCCACTTGTTCAAAGGGATATCCACGTAACCACATATTGAATTCGGAGTTACGCTTTCCAAGTTCCCGTCACGCACTACCACGCGCATCTGTTCTCCACAGTCTAAACAGGGTGCATCGATTTGAACCGCCTTGCCCGGGAAGACCCAGCAGACCGCCAGGGCTTCGAATCCTCATTGGGCAGTCCATTTTTGCTGCCCATCGACGGTTATGCGGTACTGCGTGGGCAAGTTGTTGAATGGAGCGAACGATGCGATCAAATCGGTGTTGGGATAGAGCCAGATGGGCAGTTTAGTACTCATCAGGTCATGAAGGAGTCTCTTGCCCTGGTCGGGGGGGACGGAGAATTCTCTGGTAATTTCAGTGAAGTGTGGAGCGTAGCCTCGCTGCACAAAATATTCGAGAATAAAGTGGTAGGTCAGGTCTAACTGGTTTGCGCCGGCCATGTTTTCTCCTTTCGCAGCCATTGAGTTGTGAAATTACACACTCTGGTTCAGGTGCTCGGGTCATCATGGGAATCCGTCTTTGCGAGCTGATGGGCCGGAATTGTGAATAATCCAAGCCCAGTAATACTCAGAATGTATGATTTAGTTAATTTGACGTCGAGTCAAATGATTTGTTCCGATTCTACAGATCGGATTTCATGATCGCGGGGGAGAAGCTGTATGAACAAACCTTGACCGGCCATGGATTAACAAACCAGGCATCCTCAGCAGACCGGCTCATCGCGACCGGGCAATCCCTCCTGCTGGATCAATGCCGGTTTTAGCGTGCATTAGATCTTCATATCAGTATACTGCGAAACCACCTAAAACGCGTGGTTAGTCTCCCGGCTCTGCGGGGGGACTAACCGAGTTAACATCTTCAGGGATGTAATATTAAAAAGATCGGTTTGGACACTGCAATGGACACATTAAACAAATATTCGGAACTGGCTGACAGGCTCGGAATGGTACACGCGCTCATAATCTCGCCAAAGGACATTTTCTTCGATATACGGGCTGTGTTGAAGTGCCGCTGGGGCTGCGAGTACTACGCAGAAGAGAGCGTCAGGTGCGGGTCAAGGAATATCGGTTTCCAGGAACGCGTTCAGATGGTATCCGGTTATGAACATATCCTCCTCCTGCATTCTCACGACGCCGGAGAGTTGAGCAGGGCGGCGCTCGAAATAGAGCGTACCGCTTTCCTTGACGGCCATTATTTTGCCTTTGCGATACGGGCATGCAACTTGTGCAAATCCTGCGCAGTCAAAGAAGGTAGTCCCTGCGTAGCGCCCGAAAAGGTAAGGCCCTGTGACCAGGCGTTCGGGATCGATGTTTACAGGACGGTAAGAGCGCTCGGTCTTCCCTGTGAAGTGCTTCAGTCCAGAAATGACACCCCGAACCGGTATGGCTTCGTCCTGATCTGCTGATTCAAGGCTTACCGGGCGCCTGATCGTTCAATACACAACTTGCTCATGATCAGCGCCGGTCCGCATTGAACACGAATCGTGAATAGAACCAGCTTACGGCAAGGAGACAAAGGCCGAGGCAGAAGAAGGAAAAGACCCGCCACAGGCCTGAGAGAGCCGATGCATCGTAGAGAAAGACCTTGCATACCGTAAGCAGAATAACTGGCATGGAAGCGATTCGGATCATCTTATTGCGGCGCAGGGTTCCAAGAAACAGGACCCCGATGCCGAATAGCAGCCATACAACGGAATAGGCATATATTTCTGCGCTGCCCGGCGCAACCATATCCAGACGGCTCCCCTGGAAAAACTGGCGCACGTTCAGGGAGACAAGAACAAAAGCGAGCATGAGCATAAAGCCATAGCCATACATGTTCCAGTCGATCTTCCTAATGGGTGGGACTCTCTTTATTCCTGTCCATACCCAGAGAATGGGAATGCCATATGGAAGGAGCAGCCCATTGATGATCGGCCACTCTCCTACCTTCTGTGCCGACCAGATCGGATTATAGAGAATCAGATCGAAATAGCCGATCCGGAATAGTGCAACCCCGCAGAGCACCAAGCCTCCCAGCGAAGCGGCTTCCCTGCCGAATCTGGCGCCGGCCTGCAGGCAGGCGAGACCATAGATGAAGAAGACGTTTGTGATGACTCCTCTTTCCACGAACCCGGGTTTTACAAAGAGCACATTTTCATCCAGGTGGAAGAGGTTTCGCGTGAGGTAGTAGCCCATCAGGCCTAAAAGGCCGATGGCTGCCGCCTCCAAAGAGAATACTAGCCTGTCGTCCTTTTCTTTGCGCAGCAGATAACCTGAAGTCATAAAACACAACGCGGGCAGTCCGAGTTGAAAAAGAGGCCAGTTTACGATCGGGATGCTCTCCTGCAAATAGAGCCTGGCCTCAACAAGGCTGAAAGCCGTAAGCTGGGCGACCAGAACCATTTGTGGTATCAGCAGAAAGCCGAACACGCAGGCAAGCAGAGCCCCGATCCAGCGCAAGGCCTTTATATCTACCCTGGTGTTGATCCAGGCTACGGCAAGTACTTCCGCAGCAATGGCCACCGAGAGAAACTCGCGTTTCAGCTCGATTGTAAGGCCGATGGAAAGAAATGCGGCAATCAGGGCCGTATAGAGCGCGAGAAGGTGTTGCTTCCGGGGGATAGCATCAGTCGGATGCTTTGCAAGGTGCATGACTACATAAGTGGCCATCGCGGCAAGCGCCAGGGCAAGAAGACCCCAAAGCAGCGGAATATCGGCATGAAGGGGGTTGGATTGGATTTTGAAATAGGCAATCAGGTAATAGCCGAGTGCGGCAGCCCCTGTCAGCCCGCCCCAGACCAGTGGGGTCCTGCCGCGCAATTGCAGGAAATAGGCGCCGACCGTGTGAAGAATGGCGAAACAGGTCAGAACCACTGCGAATTCCTGTGCGGTGTCATATTTCCAAAGGAGAAGCATGGCTGAGTTTACCGCCGCCGAAGTCCATGGGGCCAGGGTATAGAGCTTCTGGTTCGAATAAGCGAGGGCGATGGCGCCGGCAGCCATAAGAGCGAACAGGCCCCAATCGATATTGCCAAATCCCGCATGGGACGCAGTAAGTCCCATCAGGGCGATGGCGCCGCATATGGCCAGGTGGTTCAGTATTGGCGTGACTTTGAAGAGGCCGGCAATGCCTGCGCCCTCTTTCTCGTACTGGCGCCGGGAGAGCGCAACGACGATTGCCCCTGCAAAGAGCAGGAACAGGCCGAGCCATGCCGTATCGGATGTCTTAAAGTTCCCGGCGTAGAGCCAGATCGGAACCCACAGCCAAGCGCCGAGCACTGCTGGAATTCCCAGGGACCACCAGTCTCTGAAGCGTATGACCGCCATAAGTCCGGCGAGCACCAGAAGAAGATAAGCGAACAGAATCGATGCCCGGGGATGGGGAGATCGAATCAGGGCAGGAGTAAGAAGCCCGCCCAGAAGGCCGAGCAGGGCTATGGGTCTTCCGTGCCAGACGGACAGTGCAACCGCCGTGGCCGTTGCGACGGCCATCCCGGCCAAGCCGGCCAGGGATGGTATCAGATCGTAGAGACTCGTTGCAGCATAAAAACTTGCATACAGGACGGCGATGCCCGCGCCCGAGAGCGCCTGGGCTATCCGCGCGCCGTTTGCAAAGTCAGTCTGAACCCGTATCCGGTTCCCGGCATAGAGCAAGGCGATACCGAAAATTATTCCCAGAGTGACGCGCACAGGTGGGCTGAGCAGTCCGGCCTCTATCGAATACTTGACCAGGTAAAAGCCTGCAAAGGCAAGCGCTACGGCTCCGAGCCACACGAAGGCTCTACCGCCGAACTGACGTTCAATTCCCCCCGAAGGCCTTGACACAGGAATTTTGGACTGACTGCCGTCAGGCTCAGGGGGCATTTCCCCTTCTTGATTCAGGCCATCGGCTTCCAGGGGAAGAGTGGACACGGCGGGTGCAATCGGCTCTGCATGGCCCGGGGCGGACTGATCAGCGGGGCTTCCGTCCCGGGCGGATTCGGACTCCTCCGCGTGAATATGCAACTGCGCCGAATTATCATCAACCGGTTTATCCGGCTTCATTCGAAGTCCCGCTATATCCCGTTGTAATTGGGCGATCTCTCTTTTCAGCTTTTTGATTCGGATGTGATTGACCCAGGGCATGACCAGGCAGATTATAACCAGACATAAAACGAGAACTGCCAGCAGGGCCATCATTTCTTTCCTTCATTTATATTTAGCCTGGTTCACGTCAGGCTCAGGGGGACTTATCCCCGTGAGGATCGTTTGAGAAGTCACTTCGGATTCTATTCTGTCGTCTTGCTTTCGTTACAATAATTGAATCAGCTCCTGGGAGGGAAGATCTTTGTGGATGCAGGCCTTTGCGAGCAGACTCCAAGGGACTCCTGAAGACTCATGTCCATTATGGTTTTCGCAGGAGAATACATTTGTCGTGCGGAGTAGCTCCGCCGTGGAAGACGGCGCTACCGAGATCAAATACCACGGGCATGGTTGTGAATGATGCAGATCATTTCTTCCGGTAGCGCCGCCTTCCATGGCGGCGCTTCTTCGCCGATACTCCTTCCTTCGCTGTAAATAATATCTTCGCGCCTAAAAGGGTTCTTGCCGGAATTCTATGTGTTTGCCTCATCCTCATCCTCAACCCTTTCATTGACCATCGGTACATTCCCGGCTATTCTAAACCCTCGAATTATCGTCCCTATTTCAAAAGCACAGGGGGAGTAAAATGAAGGTTGTCTGCCTGCTTGGTAGTCCCAGGGACCAGGGAAACAGTTCGACAATGGCAAAGCACTTTTGCGTCACGGCTGAACAGTTCGGTGGAAAGGTAAAAGTATTCGGCCTGAATAAGCTGGAATATAAGGGTTGTCAGGGCTGCATGGCATGCAAGACCAATTTCGACAAGTGCGTACTTCAGGATGATCTGACGGAAGTCCTCGATGAGGTGGCTAATGCGGACGTTGTCGTATTGTCCTCACCGATCTACTTCTGGGACGTCTCCAGCCAGTTGAAGTCCTTCCTGGATCGGACTTACTCCTATCTCGTCCCGGATTTCCATACGAATCCGGTGAAGTCGCGGCTCGCGCCAGGCAAAAAACTCGTATTGATCCTTGCCCAGGGACAGCCCGATGAAACTATGTTTACGAATATATTTCCTAAATTTGATTACTTCTTCAGATTGTTCGGCTTCAGCGAAACTCATCTCATTCGTGCCTGCGGGGTTCGCCTCCCCGGTGAGGTCTCAACACGCACGGATATATTGCGACTGGCTGAAAAAACGGCCGAGGAACTGCTGACGAAAGGCGTTTAAACCGGATTGAGAAGGCAGGTAAATATGCACGGTATTCGAGCGGGTGGGATAATTGTCGCTTCATTGGTGTTCTGCTTCATTGCCGTTTCCGCTTGTTCCAGAGAGAAAAGTGCGGAGAAGGAGAAGGCCGCAATCAAGCCTTCAACACAGCAGACGGTTGATGCAGTGCGGGATATAGGAAGAAGGCCGATAGACGCGGCAAAAAAAGCACAGGCCCAGGGGCAGAGCAGGGCAGAGGAAATCGATAAGCAAATGGAAAAGATGGGAAAGTAGCGGGCTTCGTCACAACACTATGGACAAGCATAGGGTGGGCGCGGTTTTTCGCGCCCACCGCTTTCGAGAAGATTGGCGACTTTCCCGCCGCCGAGGAGTTGGGCACGAAAAACCCGTGCCCACATGAGAAACACTCCCCCGTCCTTCGTGTTTGAGTCCTTCCGAAGCTGAATTCAGCCCATCCATTTCTGGACACTATCTTATGTGGGACAGTACTTAAACAGTGCGTGAAAAAAGTTGTCGTCGCCGACCGGTGTGAAGCTAGAATCTCGGAGGTCTGACCCCTGAGTCGAGCGGCTGTTTAGCCTTTGGTTCAGGAGAAGAATCAGCAAGCGCCGCCGGGTAGAATTCCGCGGTAATGGATCCGACTTCCACGTGCATGCTTCCTGAGGGATTGTCGCATGCCCTGCCATTGAGATAAAAATAGTACACTTTGGGAGAGGTCACCGAAAACACTCTTCTTACGGTGAAGGACTGATAGCTGGTCATCGGTTCGGCCGCCGTGAGCCAGTATTGCCAGTCTCCCTTCGCAGCCGCTGTTCTGCCCAGGGTCAGCTCGAGGACTGCATTGCTGGTAAAGCTTGCCATACCGCTGGCCGTAACCACAACAAAACCGCGTCCCGGCACGTTGATCGGGACAAATGCGCATCGCTTCCACGCGCAGCCGTTTGCATCTATCGTCGTCATCGCGCCCTGTCTGAATGCCATGTTTTCTCCCGCGGACGCCGTCACTGCGCTGATTGCAAAAATCAGCAGGCATAGAGAAAAGATTCCGGTTTTTCGGTGCTCCATGTGGTTCTCCTGTTCCGCGACCCCCTCACGGACCGGCATTGCTAAAAGTATTTTTATCCGTCCATCAGTGCACATTACACCCAACTGTCTCCTTGTGACGATCTCACCTCAAAAAAAGTCGACACCTCCTGTCTAAAAGCAACAGGCGCGGTATGCAGGGCAGGTATTCAAGCAATAACCATTCAAGAGATTTCACAGAATACCGATTAGCATTTTTGAGCCCTGTTGTCCCGTGCTCTTTCCATATCAAATTTCTACGCAGAGGGCCATTATGCCGTTCAATTGCCATGTACTTCTCGCTGAGGACAAGCCGGTCAACCAGGATGTAGGGCGCGCCATGCTGGAGAGCTTTGGATGCCGTGTCGAAGTGGCCTCCAATGGCCGGGAAGTGCTTCGCCGCATGGAAGCCGCCCGGTTCGATATGGTGTTTATGGACTGCCAGATGCCCCTGATGGACGGCTTTGAGGCGACCAGGCAGTTAAGGATGAGGGAAGAGCAGGGGCAGCCGAGGACCACGGTGATTGCGCTGACCGCGCACAATATGGAAGAAGACCGTCAAAAATGCATCGCCGCGGGAATGGATGATTATCTGGGCAAACCGTTCCGAATGCATGAACTCTCCGATATGCTCGAGCGGTGGATTAACAGGACACCCTCAAACGAAGGCGGTGTGCACGCCAGCGAAGCCTCTTCACATGCAGCCGGCGAACAGGAGTGTCTCGACCGGAGGTGCCTGGAAAATATCAGGTCGCTCGGACCGGACGGTGGGAAAATGCTATCTGCCGTTATTGGCGCCTATCTGGAGGATACTCCCGTGCTCATCGAGAACCTGGGTGTGTTCCTGGAACTGGAAGATGCCCCGAACATGGGTGTAACCGCTCACGCTTTGAGGTCCACCAGTGCAAACGTGGGCGCCACGGTCCTCGCCGCTCTCTGCATGCAGGTGGAACAGGCGGCGAGGGGCAATTCCGTCGAAGACGCCGGGTCGTTGATCGACCGAGTCCGGACTGAATACGGAAAGGTGAGAGAGGCCCTGGCAGGGGAACTTCAGGGGGGGATGTGATGAAGGACTGTTCAAGTCCGGACCAACGGCCTTCGGCCCTGGTGGTGGATGATGACCGGGGCGCGCGGCTGTTGGCCTGCACCCGGCTCGATGAAGCCGGATTTCGGGTGGAGCAGGCTGTGGACGGACTCGATGCCCTCTCTGCTTTCGAGCGATCATTGCCGGATATCGTACTCCTCGACGTCGTGATGCCCAAAATGGATGGCTTCCGTGTTTGCTGCGAAATAAGGAAATCGGAGCAGGGGCGCCACATTCCGGTGCTCATGATGACCGGGCTGGATGATATCGAATCCATTAACCGCGCCTACGAAGCCGGTGCTACCGACTTCATCGCCAAACCGATCAACTGGACCATTTTGGGCCACCGGCTCCGCTATATGTGGCGCGCCAGCCTCGTGAGCGACAACCTGAGAAAAAGCGAAATGCAGAACAGGGCGCTGATCAACGCTCTGCCCGATCTGCTGCTCCGAATCGATAGAGAGGGCGTGATACTCGAACTGAGAGAGTCCAGCGGTTTCGAGAAGGTTTTTTCTCCGGAAAAGCTGTTGTCCGGAAGGATCGACGAAGTTTTCTCCGGAGAGGTATCCCGGCTGATCATGGATCGTCTTTCCCGTGCGATCTCCTCGGGCGAGATGCAGTTCTTCGAGCACAGTCATAAACTCGGGGAGAACATCAGCTATTATGATTGGAGAATAGTTAACAGCGGGAAAAATGAGGCTCTTGCAATCGTTCGCGATATCACGGAGAGAAAAATAACCGAGGAACGCGTGTTCCGCCTTGCCTACCATGACATCCTGACCGGGCTCCTTAACCGCAATTCCTTCAAGGAGCACCTGGCCCAGGCAGTGGCCCACGCACAGAGGCATGGCCGCTACGTTGCGACACTCCATCTCGATCTGGACAGGTTTAAGCGTATCAACGACACCTTCGGCTACAATGTGGGCGACTTGCTGCTCCAGGGTGTGGCCGGGCGCATCCGGGAATGCATCCGCAAAAGCGACAGAACGGCCCGCCTCGTGACCGGGGAAGGATCTCACAGCGTCTCCCGTCTGGGGGGGGACGAATTCACGATCCTCCTTCCCGAAATCAATCACCTCGAAGATAGCGCAAAGGTTGCTAAGCGTATTCTGGATGTCGTCTCCAAACCGCAGATAATAGCGGGCAACGAAATAATAGTAACCGGCAGCATAGGCATAACAGTCTACCCTCTCGATGGGGCAGACGCGGATACCCTGCTTAAAAATGCCGATGCCGCCATGTACAGCGCAAAGGAACAGGGGAGAAACAACTATCAGTTCTATTCCGAATCGATGAATGCCTCCTCATTCAAGAGACTGGCGCTCGAAAACGCTTTGCGCAAAGCCCTGGATCGCCGGGAGCTGTCTATCCATTTCCAACCGCAGGTCAGTATCACCTCTGGGCGAGTGACGGGGATGGAAAGCCTGTTGCGCTGGGAGCACCCCGAGATAGGAGTGGTCTCGCCCCACGACTTCATCCCGCTCGCGGAAGACACCGGCCTCATCGTTTCCATCGGCGAATGGGTATTGTGTGAAGCCTGTATTCAGAATAAGGCCCTCCAGGATCTCGGATTGCCCGCCAAAAGGGTCTCTGTAAACATATCGAGCCTTCAATTCAGACCCGGAAGCCTCATCGATGCAGTTACGCATGCACTCGATGCCTCCGGCCTCCAACCCGCCTGCCTGGAACTCGAACTCACCGAGAGCGCCCTCATGAAAAACATGGAGCAGTCCTCCCAGATTCTCCGGGAACTCAAATCCATGGGGCTGCGGGTTGCTATCGACGACTTCGGCACGGGCTATTCTTCTCTTGCCTACCTGAAAAGATTTCCCCTTGATATTCTCAAAGTAGACCGGTCATTCATAAGAGATATCCCGAGCGACCAGGACAACGCCGCGATCGCCACGGCGATCATCGCAATGGCCCATAGCCTGAACCTGGAAGTGATAGCCGAAGGGGTTGAAACGGAAGAGCAACTCCTTTTCCTCATGGAGCAGGAATGCGATGCGGTGCAGGGATATTATTTCAGCCCTCCATTGCCGTTGAATGAGCTGAAAGAATACCTTGCAAAAGAGCCCGAAATACGCGCGAAACTGAGTCGTGCGAATGGCGGGCAGTGCTTGTGCGCATAAGCGGCAAGCAGGTGCCTGCCGGTCCAACCGCTCTCCTGACTTCACCACTCCGTTCGATACGCTGAAAGAGCAACAGCTCTTCTACTTCAATCTGAACGCCGGCCTTCCACATGCCGCCGCGGTTTGATGCCTGCCGGTACTTGCCAAAGACCTGTCCTGCGCATAGCTTTTTTCCTATGAATCTGCATTGTCTGCGAATCTTCGCGCAAGTCTTTGTGCAGGAGGAGGATTTTATACATGATCGAACGAGAGCAGGGATCAGGCAGTGTCCTGGAGTGGAGCAGGGATGAGCGCTGGAAAGGCATAGAGCGCCCCTACGGCCCGGATGATGTGCGCAGGCTTCGTGGCTCGATGCCCATTGAACACACGCTGGCGAAACATGGCGCCGCGCGCTTGTGGAAGCTGCTTCACTCCGAACCCTTTATATCGGCGCTTGGCGCTTTGACTGGAGGCCAGGCCGTGCAGCAGGTGCAGGCGGGCCTCAAGGCGATTTATGTCAGCGGATGGCAGGTTGCGGCGGACAACAACAGCATCGGCCATACTTATCCCGATCAGAGCCTCTACCCGGTGGACAGCGTTCCGAACCTGGTTCGAAGGATAAACAATGCATTCCAAAGAGCTGATCAGATTCATCACGCGGAAGATCGAAATGGCCCCTACTGGTTTGCGCCGATCATCGCCGATGCGGAGGCCGGGTTCGGCGGCGTTCTGAACGCCTTCGAACTGATGAAAGCGATGATAGAAGCCGGCGCGGCCGCCGTTCATTTCGAGGACCAGCTCGCCTCGGCAAAAAAGTGCGGGCACATGGGCGGCAAGGTGTTGATTCCGACCTCGGAAGCCATCAAAAAGCTTGTAGCCGCCCGGCTGGCTGCCGATATCTGCGGCGTGCCGACCGTGATTATCGCCAGAACGGACGCCAACAGCGCAACCCTGCTGGCGAACGATATCGACGAAAGGGACCGTGCGTTTGTCACGGGTAGCCGGACGGTGGAAGGGTTCTTCAGGATTCGCGGCGGAATAGAATCGGCCATTGCACGGGCGGTGGCCTATGCGCCGTTTGCCGACATGCTGTGGTGCGAGACCTCGGAGCCGAACCTGGAAGAGGCCAGGAGATTCGCCGAAGGGATTCACGCTCATTATCCGGGAAAACTTCTTGCCTACAACTGCTCGCCTTCCTTCAACTGGGGTAAAAAACTCGATAAAGCCACCATTGCGAAATTCCAGGACGAACTCGCCGCCTACGGCTACAGGTTCCAGTTCGTGACCCTTGCCGGTTTTCACGCTCTGAACCTCTCCATGTTCGAGCTTGCCCGCGGGTACCGGGAAAAAGGAATGAGCGCCTACTCGCGGTTCCAGGACAACGAATTCGAGTGGGAAAAAGTCGGATACAGCGCGGTAAAACACCAGCAGTTCGTCGGAACCGGGTATTTCGACAAGGTGGCGGAGGCGATAAACGGCGAGGATTTCTCCACCTCCGCCATGAAAGACTCCACTGAGGAAGCTCAATTCGAGAAAACCGCCGTGTAACAGGAACAACACCAACAGAGGCCCGGAGCATACCGGGCCTCCGCATCCCTTCTATTTTGCTTTTTCAACGGGGTAGTCCGCTTCCGACCAAGCCTTGATGCCGCCGGGATGGCGCCAGACGTTCTTGTAGCCGAGTTTGGCCGCCCACATGGCGCCGTTGTGGCTGCGGGTGCATTTCGTAAAGCCGCAGTAAAAGACCACCTTCCGCGCTTTGTCCGGCCCCAGGAGTTTTTCAAGGGCGGCCTTCTTCGCATCATCCAACTGGGTCATCTCCGGAATGGGAAACTCTATCTGCACGGCGCCGGGAATATGGTTCTTTTTGTAGCTGTCTTCAAAGGGCATCGTATCCACGATTATCATGGGTTCCTTTTTGTCTATCCAGCCCTTAAGCTCTTCGGTCGTAACAATGCCGTAGCCGCCTTTATTTACGTCCTTATAAAACTGGACGGCCAGTTTCTCATTATCCAGTTCCTTGGTGCCCCATTCCCAACCAAAAGCAGAGCCGTAGATTCCGAGTGTCAGCAAAGCAGCCAGTGACAGTGCGATAAGACTGTTTCTTGAACGCATTCCAATTCCCTCCTCAGCTTCATGATTAATCAACTTGAAGTGTGTATTTGGCTTGAAGACGACGGTTGAACCGCCGCCAAGTCAACAGGTAGAGACAGACAGCCAGCAGTCCGATGTCTCTTAGAACAGCCAGCCTCAGGTTATTTTGAGCGCTGATTTCTTCGGGAGAAAAGCAGCCGCAGTCCACTTCGAGATTGTTTGAAATTGCATATCCGAGAATGACCAGGAACATTGCAAGCAGGCCGGCAATAACCTTGAGGCTCCCGCGGACGTTCAAAATAAGGCCGAGCCCGGCAAGGAATTCAATTGCGGGAAGTCCGATGGCAACCGGTACGAGCAACTCCTCCGGAAGCAGGTTATACCCGGAAATGACGCGCGCAAAAGCACGGGGCGCCATGAGCTTTGCAGCCCCGGCTACGAGGAAGACGCAGCCGAGCAAGACCCGTGCGATACTGTAGATCCATGGTGACTGAAAAAAAAGAGTCCTGAGCATCCGCAAGACAAACACCCCGATTTTTGGAAATGGGAAATTATCAACCGCAGTGTATGCGATCTAAGGATGCGAATATTCCGGGTTTTAGTCAAATTGAATAATTCAATGCTTTTAATGGCAAGTATAGGAAGGTCCGATGGACATGCAGACAAATCCGGGAGTTCGCAAAGGGTGGACAAAGGCAGGCGTGGGGCGCCTAAATCAGCCGTATCCCAGGTTCGGGGCCGCTGTAAACCTCTCCGATAATGGCAGCCGATTCCACTCCCGCCTGCTTGAGTTCCCTGAGCATTGCGCCGCTCTGGTCCGCGGGCAGGGATAAGAGCAGGCCGCCTGAGGTCTGCGGATCGTAGAGAATCTGCTGCTCTTCATCCGAAAGAGTTATGGAAGACTGGAGAAAACCGGCGGAGAGCAAGCGATTGGCTTTGTTGCTGCCGGTCGTCTCGCCCTTGCGGTACATCTCGAGAGCATTGGGGTAGAGAGGCAGTGCGCTGAACTGGATATCGATCCGTACGCGACTGCCCCTGGCCATCTCCAGGGAATGACCGAGAATTCCGAAACCGGTGATATCGGTGCAGGCATTTATCTCGAACTTGAGCGCAATTTCAAGCGCTTGGCGGTTTAAGGCCGCAACCTGCCATAAGACCGGCTCCAGTTCCGACCATGGGAGCTTTTTGGAGCGGCAGGCGTTGAACAGCACCCCGCTCCCGAGAGGTTTCGTGAGGATGAGGGCATCGCCCGGTTTCACCCCGGCATTGGTGAAGATTCTTTTCGGAGACACGACCCCGGTTACGGCAAGGCCGTATTTGGGTTCCTCGTCATCGACGGAATGTCCGCCGGCAAGAGAGGCGCCCGCCTCCACAACCTTTTCGTTTCCGCCCTGGAGAATCCCCTTCAATACCTCCATCCCGAGCTTTTTGGATGGAAACATCACCAGGTTCAGGGCCGTTATCGGCTTGCCCCCCATGGCGTAAATATCGGAAATCGAGTTGGCGGCGGCAATGCGGCCGAACCAGACGGGATCGTCAACCGGAGGGGTGATGTAGTCAACGGTGGATATGACGGCGATGTCATCGGAGAGGCGATAGACCGCCGCGTCGTCGCTCGTTTCGAACCCGACGAGAAGGTTGGGATCAGAAGGGGCGGGGAGGCCGAGAAGAGCATCCGACAGGACCGTCGGACCGATTTTGGCAGCTCAGCCACACGTCCTGGCAAGTCCGGTGAGAGTCTTCTTTTTGGCAAAATTGAACATGCATTTTCCTTCTATGACGGTGGCTTCCGGCGGATATGCCGCTCGTTGCGGTTCCCGGGGCCGGTGTACCCGGAGCATCGTAGTCAATAGTAAACTCGGCTTCCAGTTTCTTCAAGCGTTTCAGGGAACAAATTACTTAGAAAGTCTATGCAAAAAATAGATTTTGCCGATCTGTTTCCGCCCTGTTCCCGGATGAAACCAATTGGACACTCACTGCCTGCGCTGTTATCTCTTTGAGGCGCGGCGGGGCTCCTGAAAATCGACCGACAAATGGATACTACTTCTTCTTGAAATATCAAAGGGGTTTTATGGAAAAAAACGCATTGGGCAAATCGCGAAGAATGTTTTTCAAAACGGTGCTGGGAACCACGGTCGCCGTTGCCTCGGGCGCCGGACCGTCCGGAGCGGCCTCTTTTAGCCGGGACAGCCTGCAGGTTTGGTCATGCGGCGGACTGGCCGAAGCTATGGTTCCGGCAAACAACCTGTTTCAGGAACGCACGGGGATAAAGATTGCCTACACGGGCGCTTTCGCCGCCGCTCTCGGGAAATCGCTTCTCGGAAGCGCAACGACGGAGGTTTTTGCCGGGCGAGTTCTGGATCTTGCCCGGAAACTGCGCTCATCGGGAAAAATGGCTTACTTCAAGCCTCTTTGTTTTACCAGCTACGTCATGGTCACCCCGAAAGGAAACCCGGCAGGGATTGTGACGATCGAGGACATGGCCCGCCCCGGCATCCGCGTGATATTGGCCCCGGATGCATCGCCGCCGGGCGGCCAGGCGGCCCAGGTTCTGCTTCAGAAGGTCGGGATTCAGGAAGCCGTTATGAAGAATTGCGTTATCAAAGGTTCCTGCGTTCAGCGGACCATGGATGATCTTATCGGCGGCAAAGGCGATGTCTCCATCGTAGAACTCAGAATAACGAGAATGAGCGAGTTCCAGGGGAAGCTGGATGTCTTCGCGATACCGGAAAAGTTTTTCCCTCCTCCGCCTCTGACTTTTACTGTCGGGGTGATGAAAGATGCGAAAGACCGGGCTTTGGCTGATGCTTACGTCGAATTCATCACCTCCGCCGAGGGACAGTCCTATTTCGAGAGGCAGGGTTTCATACCGGCGATCTCCGAGCGCGGCAAAGAACTCGTTGAGAGGTTTGGAGTCAAAGATGCCTGATTCCGCGGTGATAGATGCTTCGAGAAAAAAAGGACGGGAATCCTCATTCCCGCTGAAGGCCATGCGAAGAATCACCCAGGTGGCGATGCTCGGCGTTATCGGCCAATGGTCTTTTTACGGCATTTTCCGCTGTCCTTTCGTGGTTCCCTACGTCAGTTGCCAGAATTGTCCGGTAATCACCTGTCATGGACGTATATTCACCCTCTTCTGGGGATTCTGGCTTCTGCTTCCTCTTTCCGCTCTCCTTTTCGGCAGGGCCTTCTGCGGCTGGATGTGTCCCGGCGGCCTGGTGAACCAGGTATTCGGAAAACTCGCACCTCTGAAACTGCGTGTAAGAAATACTCTCACCCGCGTGCTTTCCATGGGGCCGTACCCGGGGCTGGTCGTCACGCTCGCGGCCTTCTTTTACCTCGGGCAGCCGAGAGCGAATATTCCTATCAGGCTCGGAAGCTTCTTCGAGTCGGTTTATCTGACCTTCGAACATTCGGGTACACTTTGGCTTGTCCGCAGCTTTATCGTTCTCAGCATACTGTTGCTCGGGCTCCTTGTTGCGAATGCCTGGTGCCGCTTTGCCTGTCCCACCGGCGGTCTGCTGGAATCAGTCAAACGCATGGCGTTGTACAGGTTTTTTAAAACCGATGAATGCAACGACTGCGAGGCCTGCCGGCATGTCTGCGAGATGGGAACCCGGCCGGACGAAACCAACTGCACCAATTGCGGCGACTGCCTGGATATCTGCCCGCAGGATGCCATCCGCTTTGGGAAGAGGAGGTCATGATGCCGATGGAACCGCGCGAGCGCGGCCTTCCGTCCGATTCCTCCCATCCGTGCTTCAGTGAAAAGGCGGGTCGCTCATTCGGCCGCATCCACCTGCCGGTAGCTCCCGGATGCAATATCCAGTGCCGCTACTGCCGCCGCGAATACGACTGCGTGAATGAAAACAGGCCGGGAGTGACCAGCAGGATTTTTCTGCCCGAAGAGGCCGTGGAACACCTCAAACGAACGATGGCCCTGATGCCTTCTATCTCCGTCGCGGGGATCGCCGGCCCGGGCGATGCCTTCTGCGACCCTGAGCGCACCCTTCTGACTCTTGAACTCGTACGAAAATCATTTCCCCGGTTGAATCTGTGCATATCAACAAACGGTCTGAACCTCCTGCCCTGGATAGCCGAACTGGCTCGGCTGCGGGTGGGCTACGTCACCATCACCGTCAATGCCGTCGATCCGCGAATCGGCGCCCGGATTTACGAATATGTCCGGCACGGCGGGGGATTTCTCAAGGGGCTGGAAGCGGCCCGGATGCTTGCAGGCAGGCAACTGGAAGCCATTTCGACTCTGAAATCGAACGGAATGACGGTAAAGGTGAATTCCGTGGTGATTCCCGGGATAAACGAACGCCACATAAGCGAGATAGCCAGGCGGATCGCACTGCTCGGGGCCGATTTGATGAACGCCATCGGACTCATTCCCGTTCCCGGTACGTTTGCGGAGCATATTCCGCCGGTGTCCTCGGAGAGTTTGAGCAAAATCAGGCTGGAGGCATCCCGCTTCCTGCCCCAGATGCGCCATTGCGTGCGCTGCCGCTCCGATGCGGCGGGACTGCTCGGCTGCGGAGCGAATAGAAAGGCGAATGACGGCCCGGCAGTCCGGGCGACGGCATGAGGAGCCACACCATGACATTCCTTATCCAACTGGATAGACATGTCGAAAAGCAGCTTAAAGCGCTTTCCAGGCAGGGCGGTAATGCCGGGATGGCTGCCGGGCATGCAAAGGCGATCATCAGTCAACTTGTCGAAGAAGGACTTCGCAGTACGAAAGAGCAGGGGAGGCTTACACGATACGGGGAGGCGCGCATCAAAAATTGCATAAAGTTCGACCTGGTCCATGGATACCGCCTCGTAGGCGTCCTGGGCCGCCGGGATATTACCTTCCTGTTTGTCGGGAGCCATGCTGAATGCGATCATTGGCTCAGCAACAACGCCGGTCGCGACAATGCCCCCTGCAGAAGAAAGGCCGTCGTGCTCGAATCGAAGGCGGGAAATGGCGCCGACGAGCAATCTCTCCTGTCGGAAGATAATAGTAAGAACGACCCGCCGGAAGCGGACTACGACGCCGTTCTTATGGATGCACTGACTGACGAGGATTTGCGAAGGATTTTCGCCGGACTGGCGCGGCAGAATAGAAAGTGTAAGTCGGCAGAGTAACTGATCGGGTTTGTGCTTTAACGAAGAAACACCAAGAAATTCAGACCTTCGTGGTAAACGGGAACTATCACGTCCCGTCATTCCGGCATTGCTTTTGAGCCGGAACCCAGCCGATTATTTTGGGCAAGCCTTGTTTTGAAGCGATTGTCCGCCGAGTAGAGAAGGGGCGCGTAATTGTTTAGGCCAGTGGCTTCCAATGT
>CAZIJV010000058.1:0-32577 GCA_964539645.1 uncultured Syntrophobacter sp. | reverse complement strand
GGCCCAAATTCCAAGCACAAAAAAGTGATATCAGCGACCATTTTTGGACGCCCTATCCTGGAATTGAAGAGTGTGGAACAACTCCAGAGTGTCCACGAGGCACAGTTGCTCACTTATATGAAGCTTGCCCATGTTCGAAACGGCCTTCTTATTAATTTCAATGTGAAACGGCTGAAAGACGGAATCAAACGCATGGTTCTTTAATCCCTTCGTGAGCTTCGTGCCTCCTTCGTGCTCTTCGTGTTAAAGAAGAGACCAGCAGTTCAGTCGGAGGCTCATTTTGGTTTCAGCTATGTTGCTTCACGCCCTTCGTGGTTAGGAAAGGCTATTCCACGCAAATGGATTACACACAGGCTTCCGTGGTTTTCCCATATTTGAGGTTTACATGCAAAAGAACAAAGGACTAGGCATAGTCGAAACACAATACGCCACGTTTACACCGCCGGGAGGGCTTCGGCTCGAGTGTGGGGAAACTCTTCCGTCGGTCACCCTGGCGTACGAGACCTATGGCAATCTCAACCCCGGTAAGACGAACGCCATCATCCTGACACACGCGCTAACCGGGGATGCCCACGCGGCCGGTTTCCACAAGGGGGCTCGCAAGCCCGGCTGGTGGGATGAGATGATCGGCCCCGGAAAAGCCTTCGATACGGAGCAGTACTTCGTCATCTGCTCAAACGTCCTGGGAGGCTGCAAGGGCTCCACGGGTCCTTCAAGCAAAAATCCACTGACCGGAAAGCCTTACGGGCTGGATTTCCCGCTGATTTCAGTCAACGATATGGTCAGTTGCCAGGAACTCCTGGTGGATCATTTCGGAATCGACAAACTGCTGTGCGTTGCCGGCGGATCGATGGGCGGCATGCAGGTCCTTTCCTGGCTCACAGATCGTCCGGGACGCATACGCAGCGCAATTCCCATATCGACCGCGATCAAGCACTCTCCCCAGCAAATCGCCTTCAATGAGGTGGGCAGGCAGGCTATCATGGCTGATCCCAACTGGAAGTCCGGGAATTATTACGGCGGCCCGCTGCCCGCAAGAGGCCTTTCCGTTGCGCGAATGATCGGGCACATCACCTACATGAGCGATGTTTCAATGAGCAGAAAGTTCGGCAGGAGCAGGAAAGAAGATATCCAGCCCATGAAGTTTACGCCGGGATATGAAGTAGAAGGTTATCTCCACTATCATGGAGAGAATTTCGTAAAGCGCTTCGATGCAAACTCTTACCTCTACATCACGAAAGCCATTGACGATTTCGACCCTGTCAGGGACAAACCCATCCAGGAGCTTCTTCGAGACATCGACGTCAAAGTCATGGTGATCGCTTTCAAGTCCGACTGGCTCTATCCGGCCTACCAGTCACAGGAGATAGTGCGGGCCTGCAAGATGAGCGGAATTCAGACCACCTACTGCGAAGTCGATTCCACCTATGGTCACGATGCCTTCCTGCTTGAAATCGAGGAAGAAACCCATCTC
Source organism: uncultured Syntrophobacter sp. (assembly GCA_964539645.1). Classification (GTDB taxonomy): domain Bacteria; phylum Desulfobacterota; class Syntrophobacteria; order Syntrophobacterales; family Syntrophobacteraceae; genus SbD1. Next base: position 31,103 of record CAZIJV010000058.1, on the reverse strand, counting down.
ATCACTCATTTTCTAAGGAAGGTATCAAACGGCTATGAATTCGCCGGAGATTACGAGTGCAGAACTAATACGGCCAGACCATAGAATCATAGCGGACCTTGTAGCGCCAGGGAGTTCCGTCCTCGATCTCGGATGCGGAGAGGGGGACCTGCTCTACCTGCTGATCCGTGAAAAGAGAGTGCGCGGCCAGGGGATCGAAATAGACGAGCAGGCAATCTACGCCTGCGTCGCCCGGGGATTGAACGTCATCCACGGAGACCTCGACAGCGGCCTCTCCGATTACCGGGAAAATTCCTTCGACTACGTCATGCTCAACCAGACACTTCAACAGGTACGGCGCTTCAAGCCGGTATTCGACGATGCGCTGCGCGTTGGAAAGAAGGTGGTTGTGGGCTTCCCCAACTTCGCTTACTTCAAGGCCCGCCTGCAGCTCTTCTTTCGCGGCAGCGCCCCGGTCACTCCATCGCTGCCCTATCCGTGGTACGAAACCCCGAACCTGCATTTTCTGAGCATTTCGGACTTCACCCGGTACTGCGCTGAGTTGAATATCACAATTGAAAAGGGTTTCTTTTTGAAAAACGGCGCCCGAATCGATTCCCTACCGAACCTGCTCGCCCAGACGGCGATTTTTCTGGTTTCGAGGGCCAGGAGCTGATGCAAGCGCGCGACTGTTCTTAAAATCCCCCCTGCCCCCTTTAATAAAGGGGGGAATAACAACATCCCCCGGCCTTATCACTCTTCGACCTCTTCGTACTACTAACCGATATTTTCTTCTTTCTTAGCAAGACTTTTGCGTAGTCTACTCATTCAACAGTTCAAATCCTTCGTGTGCTTCGTGCCTCCTTCGTTGCTCTTCGTGTTAAAAGGAAGACCTGCAAAGTCTGAAATAGAATTCCTGGTCGCGGCTAGAGTTTTGAGAAAGCTTCCTCCAGGTGATCCAGCCACACCTGGACGATTTCCGGCTCCTGCGCCAGGCCTTTGAACACCGCTTCACACTCCAGCCCGTTTTGAGAAAGGACCGATTTCCAGCTCTCCGGGTCGTCTCCGGCCATGTCTTTTCTGGCGTGGTCTCCCGCAACGGTCATCAGCGGGATGAGCTTCAACTTTTTGAGCTTTGCCGCCTTGAGCTTCGGGAGGAGTTCCGCGGGGGTGGGGTGGCCCTGGACAGTGCCTGCATAGAATGGCCCCAGGTCCATAAGAAGTGAGTTCATGGCGATATAGATGGCGTCCGAAGGGTGCCGTGCATTTCCATGGCCGATAAAGAGCACGCCTTCCCCCGGTGCGAGCGCTGCATGCTTCTTCGACAGAATGGCGGAAACCCGGAACATATCGTCATAGTTGCCGAGTAGCGGTCGCGCTACGGTCACCCGTTCGAACCCCATTTCGGAAAAACGCGTGGCGTTTCGGAACAGATCGTGGAATTCTTCTCCGGGAACAACGTGAAGCGAGAGGAGGGCCACATGAGTGAATCCCTCGTCCATGAGCCTAGCGAGCGCGGTTTCAGGGGAGTCGAGATGTTTTCCCCGGGCCGCCAACCGGGAGCGGATAGTCCTTGAGGTGAAGGCCCAGCGGATTTCGGTTCCCTTGTATTTCTCACGCACCACGGCGTCGATTTCGTCCAGCGCTTTTGAGGCTTCGGGGACACTCGTTCCGAAGGCCACAACCAGAATTGCCTTTTTCGGCGAGTCTTTACCTTTTTTCATCATTGACGCATCCGTTGCAGTCGCAAAGAAAAGGAGCACCCCCGCAAGCAATGAGGCACAAAGGAGAGTACACCCCCGTTTATAGTTCCGGGACCAGAGTATTTTACGCATCTTATCCTCCGATTTGAAGATCAAAGAGGAAGGGAAGTCCATCCCGGGGGTTGCGGCCCCCCGGGATGGAGGAGAAATGTGGATCGCGTCGAGGGAGGAATATTCCGTCTGTGACAAGGCCGGCCGCTCCTATTCCCGGTTGACGGGAAAAGAGGAGCAGGGGGCGGCCATGGTCTTCAAAAGGAGGTGCATCGATCTTTCCTCCCAAAATAAAAAATCCCTGGAACCATTGCTCCAAGGATTGCACCCTAATTTCTTGATCCTGTCCGGCAAAAACGGTATCGCCTCGTACCGTTTCTCCATACGCATCAGGCAGGTGTTCTGGCTTCGGATCGTCCTAATCTCCGCCCCTTCCCGGTTCCCCAGTGGCTTCGGCGGATTTCGTCCCCGTTCACAGCGGCGGGACCGCTCCCGATTTTAACGGGATTCCCTTTTGAGCTTCTGCACCTGATCGCAATAAATAACTGAGTTCGACCAACTTTCTAGCAGCGCAGGCATGCCTGTGTCAAGCAAATAGCACCGCTATTCCCGGACGTAATCCGGAAGCCGGAAACGCAAAACGCGTCCCTGCTCGCGCGGCGCCTTTATAGCCTGCTCGTTCCACTTCATGCGAATGCCGCCGGCATTTCCCACGACCACCTGCATGTTGTCGTTCGCGTTCCATTCCCGTTTCTCGCCGTGATGCAGCATGGCGCTTCGAGTCAGCTTATTGTCAATTTTTACCTGAATCCAGACTTTATCGTCGGCTTCCACCGCAAACCTGAATTTCTGGGGAGCGCCCGGGGTCGCCGCCGCCCTGTCGTCCGCAACGGCTTCGGTTGAATTGCTCAAAGCCAGCTTGGCAGGAGTCTCGATCTCCTGCTGCGTATCGGGTTCCCGTGACTCAGCAGGAGATTGCTCAATCGTTTTTGGAGCCCCGGCAGGCTTTCCCGCCAGTCTGGCCAATTCCGCTTCCTTAAGATGATTCTCTGCCTGGTTGAGCGCATTGTCGGCATCCCTGGGACCGGGACCGCTGTTTGCCACGTGCATGCCGCGAGCCGCGGAGCCTGGTGGAACCGCATTGACCGCCGGCCCCAGCTTCTGGCGCAACTCGGCGGGCAGGTCTTCCTGGGACAGGATTTGCTCAACTGGGGGTGGGGCATACATCCTGGCTCTTTTTTCAGAAACCCACATCCCGCCATAGAAAACAGCACCGGAACTCAAAAGGAGCAGCAGAAGAGGAAAACTGAGCATTCTGCGCCTACGGTGCAGGATTTTCATCTTCTCACCGTATTGCTTGATCCCAATATCCTGAATATTGCACTTTTCGATCTCAGAGGCGTAATTGTCGATCAGGGGCTCCGGGTCGATTTCAATCGCCCGGCAGTAGGCTCGTATGATGTTTCGGGCCAGAAGTGAGGCATCAAAACTCCCGAATTCGCCCTGCTCGAGTGAAACCAGCATGCTGATGCTGATTCCGCTCCGCTCGGATACGGATTCCAGCGTCATGCCGCGCTTTGACCTCTCAGATCGTAGAAATTCTGCAAGTTCTTTCATCAAAGCGGCTTCCGGTCATTAAAGGGAGATTTGGATGAAAGCCTTTGACTCCAGGTTTTTTACCCATTCATCAAATTTACGATTGACCTCTTGTTGATACAATTCGTTTCGGACTTTTTCGCGAAAAGCCGGGTCGGACTTGTTTTCTATCTTACGGTCGAGGTCGGAAACGTGAACGAGGTAAAACCCGCCCGGACCGCGCACCAGATCGGAAGTCTCACCTTTTTTTAACCCTTTTACAGCATCAGCTATATAAGGCGCAAGCTCATCGGGAGGCATGAAGCCAATATCTCCTCCATCGGCTGCCGCGGGCCCTTTAGAATACTGCCTGGCCATTTTCCCGAAATCGGCCCCGCCTTTGATCTTGGCGATTATTTCCCGCCCGGTTTTCTCCACCTCACCTGCTTTGGCGCTCTTCTCATCGACGGGCAGAAAGATGACGGCGAGGCGAAGCTTTTCATTTGTAGTCGTAGCTCCCCCCCCGGTCTTCAGGTGGGCGTCGATCTGGGCTTCAGTGATCACCACCTTGGATTTCAGCGTGCGGTCCATCAGGCGGTTTCGTTCCAGGTCCTTTCTCAGCCCTTCGCGAAACTTCTCGAGAGTCTGACCGTTTTCCTTAAGGGAACGCTCAAACAGGCCAAGTGTTATTTTATTCTCCTTCAGAATCCCGTCAACAGCATTATCGACTTCGGCGTTTGAAACGGTCACCTTGAGGCGCTTCACTTCCTGCTCGGTGAGTTTCTGCCTGATCAAATTGGTAAGGATTTCTCTCTCTACCTGGACCCTGTTAGCTGGTTCGTTGATCTTTGCTTCAGGCAGGAACCTTTCAACCAGCTTCATCTGCTCCTGCACCTCGCTGTAGAGGATTATTTCCCCGTTTACATTAGCCACCGTGCGGTCTACAAACTCCGCGGCAAGCGCTACACGCGCAGAAAAAGCATGAATGATTACAAATATGAAAAGAAGCGCTGTTTTGTTCAAAGCACGCATAGTACCCCCAGATCCGTGCGTTCAGAATTCCTGATATCCCTCATCCAGAGTGTGCCCTGGAGCACCATTGGAGGCAGGTAAACCGAATCGTCTTTTTATTAGTGAAGTTGAAAAGCACTAGCATTTTCATCCAACTCTTGCAAGATTCTTTTCATCCGAACCAGCCTTTGAGGAAATGTACGGCCCCAAATTTCCACTTTCAGCCTACGTTCGGATTCAGGTGCAAAGGTACATTTTTTTTCCTCCAACAGCGACATAACCGGCCATATGTCCACTCCCGAAGCGAAATGCAAAACGAAGTTCTCCGTATCGCCCTCAAGCCGGAGTACTTTGAGCCGCCTGAGGAGCAGGCGCATTTTCGCCATGAGCGTGAGGTGTTTTACCGTATCGGGTAAAGGCCCATAGCGGTCGCGCCATTCCGAGGCGAGATCCTCTATGGACTGCTCATCGGCAAGCGTTGTCAGCCGCTTGTATGCGATCAGTCTCTGGTCGGCATCAGGAATAAAATCATCCGGTAAAAACGCCGATATGGGCAGATTGATTTCCGTATCGACAGACTCCGCTTCGCCCCCTCCCCCCTTCATGTCCTTGATCGCCTTTTCGAGCAACTCGAGATAGAGTTCGTAGCCGATCGCCGCGACGTGGCCCGACTGCGAGGAACCAAGGATCGTGCCGCCTCCCCGGATCTGAAGATCGTTGAGAGCAATTTTGAACCCCGCGCCCAGTTCGCTGAAATCGAGCAGCGCGCGCAGCCTTTTCTGGGCGTCCCTGCTGATCAGGCTCTCTCCAGGGATGATCAGATAGGCATAAGCCTGCTCGCTGGAACGGCCCACTCTGCCGCGAAGCTGGTATATCTGCGCCAGTCCGAACTTATCGGCCCGGTTGATGATGATCGTGTTCGCCGCCGGGATGTCCAGACCTGACTCTATGATGGTGGTGCAGACCAAAACGTCTACTTTCTTCTGTATAAAGTCGAGCATCACCTTTTCGAGATCGCGCTCCTTCATCTGCCCGTGTCCGACCGCTATGCGGGCCTCCGGGACGAGTTCCCCCAGCTTCGCGGCCATCCTGTGGATCGTCTGCACATGATTGTGCACGAAGAATACCTGCCCGCCCCGGTTGAGTTCCCGGTAGACGGCTTCCCGGATGGTGAAGTCATCGTAGTCGGTGATGTATGTCTCGATTGAACGCCGGTCCTGAGGAGGCGTTTCGATGGTGCTCAGGTCGCGAATTCCGGCCAGAGCCATATGGAGTGTCCGGGGAATCGGCGTGGCCGTCAAAGTGAGCACATCGACCGATACCCGCAGCCTTTTCATCATTTCCTTGTGACGCACGCCGAACCTGTGTTCCTCATCGATGATGAGTAACCCCAGGTCCTTAAAGACAACATCCTTTTGAAGAAGGCGGTGCGTACCCACCACAACATCGATGGCGCCCTTTTTCAGGCCCTCCAGGATTTGCTTCTGCTGCGCCGCTGTCTTGAACCGGCTGAGCGCTGCAATGGTTACCGGAAAATTCTCAAACCGCTCGCGAAAGCTCTCATGATGCTGTTCGGCAAGAACCGTGGTCGGCACCAGCATTGCTACCTGCTTCCCGTCCATGACCGCCTTGAACGCGGCCCTCAGGGCAACTTCTGTCTTGCCGTATCCGACGTCGCCGCATATCAGGCGATCCATCGGCCGCTGCGAAGTCATGTCATCCAGAACGTCCTCGATCGCCCTCGCCTGGTCGGGGGTTTCCGCGAAACTGAAGGTGGTCTCGAACTCCTGGAACAACTGGTCGGGAGGCGTAAAGCAGAACCCTTCTCCCATCTGCCGGCGGGCAAAAATCTCCAGCAGTTCCTCGGCCATCTTCTCGGCCGATTCCCGGGCTTTTCGCTTGGCGCCCTCCCACGACTTGCCGCCAAGCTTGTCCACCTTCGGGTCCTGACCCTCGAGGCCCATATATTTCTGGACCTTCTGCAGCCTGTCTACCGGCACATAGAGCTTATCGCCCTCCTGGTAGGCGATCAGCAGGAAATCGTTTTCGATTCCGCCTACACTGAGGTGAGCCAGCTCCCTGTAGATGCCGATTCCGTGGTCCACGTGAACCACGAAATCGCCCTGGTGCAAATCCTGGAAAGAATTGAGAAAGATTCCAGCGAGCGGTTTCTGCGCACGCCTGCGCGAACGCCTCTCAAAAACTTCCTCCTCGGCAACTACCGCCAGGCGTTCGGCGGACCAGAGAAAGCCGTTCCGGAGCGCCCCAGCGATGACCTTCACTTGCGCGGTCTCGAAGGATTCCTCGCCGAACGGCTCAACACTCAAAGCCGCCTTTATTCCGTAATGATCGAGAAGCTCAACGATTCTCGCCGCACGCTCTTTTTGTGAGGAAACCAGAAAGACGGACACACCCTCCTGCGTCCATTTTCGGAACCGGGCGGCCAGAGGCTCCAGCAACCGCTCCCGGTTCGCATGGGCCTTCACCTCGGCGGCAAGTTCCGTATGCGCGGCCGTTCCAAGATCGAATACCTTCGCCCCGCCCTCTTCGGTAAGAGCATTCGCGAGGACCTGCTGGAAAGTTCCGGCCGCCTCGACTGACTTCTCGGGCGCCTCGTAGAGTTCAGACGGCGGTCTTCGCCATTCGTCCGGCGAACACCCTTCATCCCAGGTCCTCAGGATCTTCCCGTACTGCTCGGCCATCTCCTTGCGGGCCTCTACGACATCGGACCAGACAAGTATAGAGCTTCGATCGATGTATTCCCAAAAAGACGCAGTCCGTTCATAGAACACGGAGAAGACCGCTTCGAAAGCCCCGAACTGGTGGCCCTCGGCAATCCTGTCCAGCCAGATGTTGCCGGCTGAAGGCGAGAGAAGCTCTTTTCGGACGTCCTCATATACGGCGTCCTGCGCTCGTTTTCTGGCCGCCGCATCCAGAACTATCTCATTTCCGGGGAGGATCACGATATCTTCGAGCGCCCCCATCGAGCGCTGTGTGCTGGGGTGGAAAAGCCGTATGGATTCCAGTTCGTCACCAAAGAATTCGAGCCTCATCGGCCACCGGTACAGTGGCGCAAAAAGATCCAGCACCCCGCCCCTGTGGCTGAAGTCTCCGTATTCTTCAACCAGTGCGACACGGAAAAAACCCCGCTCGATCAGCTTTCGGATGAAAGGCTGCGGGTCGGTGACTTCACCGGCGACTTTGTATTCGACATTATCAACGAGAACCTGCGGAGGCATGAGCCGCTCGATCAGCGCAAGAGCCGAAACCACCACAACCCGGGGAGTCGGGGCGGCGCGCAGGGCGTACAGGGCTTCCATCCTCCTTGCGGTCGTCTCCGCTTTGCCCAGCGCCTGGGCTTTATGCCCCGTCCGGGAAGGCAGAAACCAGACTTTGCGCTCCATGGGAGCGCTCCCGTTCGCGGACTCAGCTTTTCCCAGGAAAAAGGAAACCATTTCCGCAAGCTTTTCAGCTTCCTTGTCGGTAGGGGCGATCAGTACGAAAGGTTTTCGCGCATGCCGCATGGCGCCGGCCACAAGGTATGCCAGCGCGGAGGGTTGAATGCCCCTGAGAATTGCCGAATTGCCCGTATTCTTCAGGTAATGGACAACCTCCTCGGATGCGGTTTTGAAAACCACCGAGGTTGAGATATGCTCTGAATGTTCTTCCAATTGTTCTTCGCGGTGTTGAGTGAATTTCATTATTTTTGCCGATAAACCCGTAGAAATCTGGTATTACTCACTCACGGGGCAACCCTGCACCCGGATAACGGACCACTTGTTTTTATATCCGAAAAATACCGGTAAAGAAAGGCTTACGCCTGATCAGGCGAAAACTGGGGAAGATTATGTCTGAAAAAACCGTAAAGGAATTCCTTAGGCAGATTCCCGGAGTGGATGCTCTCCTGCAAACGCCCGGCGTTCAGGATGCGCTCGGTCGTCATCCCCGGAAGCTGGTGCTGGACGCCATCCGGGAGGTACTCGAGGAGACGCGGAAAAAGATACTGCGGGACGGACCCGTTTTTGCCGGCATAGACCAGGAGGAACTGGCCGGGGCGATTTCCCGCCGCGCCGACCTCCTGGGGGAATTTACGCTCAGACCGGCGGTGAACGCCACAGGAATAGTCATCCATACCAACCTCGGGCGCTCTTTACTTTGTGAAGAGGCCATCGGCAGACTCAAGCTCATCTGCAGCAGCTACAACAATCTGGAGTACGATCTTCAGCGAGGCGAGAGGGGCTCGCGGCATGTTCACGCCGAGGCGATACTCCGTGAACTCACCGGGGCCGAGGCCGCCCTTGTAGTCAATAATAATGCCGCCGCGGTATTCCTCGTACTCAATACGCTGGCCGCAGGTAAGGAGGTTATCGTCTCTCGCGGACAACTCGTCGAAATCGGAGGCTCGTTCAGGATTCCCGATGTCATGAGCGCCAGCGGCGCGCTTCTGCGCGAAGTCGGCACAACCAACCGCACACACCTCAGAGATTACGTTTCCGCCATAACCGATCAGACGGTCCTGCTCATGAAAGTCCACACCAGCAACTACAGGATAGTCGGTTTCACGGCAGAGGTTTCGCTGGAGGAACTGGTGCGGCTCGGGCGCGAAAAAAAGCTCCCTGTAGTGGAGGACCTGGGAAGCGGCTGCTTTGTGGACCTGAATCCTTTCGGAGTGCATGGGGAAACCACTGTGCAGCATACCGTCCGCGCGGGGGCCGATCTGGTCACGTTCAGCGGAGACAAGCTGCTGGGCGGTCCGCAGGCCGGAATCATCGTCGGCGCGAAAGAGCTGATAGACCGCTGCCGCAAGAATCCCCTGACACGTGCGTTGAGGGTCGACAAGATGACCCTGGGCGCTCTGGAAGCCACTCTGAGGCTCTACAGGGATGAACGGCAGGCCATGCAAACCATACCGACCCTCAGGATGATATCCCTGTCCGCCGCTCAACTCGAAGAAAGCGCACGGGAACTCGCAGCGATGATCGATCAGGCAGCGGGGGGCGAGGCGCTCCGGCTCGACGTGCGAAAAAGCTTCTCCCAGGTTGGCGGAGGCTCTCTTCCGGCCCAGGATCTGCCCACTTTTGCAGTCGCAGTTCATTCCGAGGATTTCAGCCCGAACGGAATTGAAGAACAGCTCAGGTCGAACAACCCTCCCATTATCGGCAGAATCGAAAGCGGGGCATTCCTGATGGACCTCAGGACCATATTGCCTTCCCAGTTCGAGACAATCGCACAGGCATTCAGAGGCATGCTGGACAGGAGACACTAGCACAACACAATCAGGTCCTTGCGGATCTGTAGACCTATTCCAGTGCGTTTTGCCCGACCGCCCGCTTTGCCGTGAGAAAGCCGACCGCATCCGTAATTGCATGGGCGAGGATGCAGGCAGTCAGATCCCGGGTGCAGATGTAGAAAATACTCAGCACACCGCTTGATACAAAAAAAGTGACAACCGGTCCCCACCCCCACATCGGCAGGTGCAAGAGCGCGTGAACGGTAGTGGAAATCAGGCCCGCAAGCAGGTAGCTGCCCGTAAGCCAGGCCAGCCGCTCTATCGCATACCCTCTGTACAGGGTTTCCTCCACAACTCCGGCGGTAAGAGCCGCAAACAACAGGAACCACCAGGGCATCGCCCCCATTTGAGCAAGCCCTGTTTCAAAGCCGGGCGCGCCGATTTTCCTGATCATCCAGTAGGCGAGGGGGGCCACGACGCGATTGAACAGGATTGCAAGCAGCAGCCCCATCGCCACCGATCGCAATCCCGGCTCAAACCCGATGGAAGAGAGCGGAAGCCTTTCCCCGAAAACCACCAACCCGATTATTGCTATCGCAAGAAACCACAGGAAACACAACTCCATGACCCTGATCCGCTGACGCTCCGGCCCCGCCCCAATTCTGCGCACCCTTAAGAGCAGCAGGACGGGGCCAAGGAAGGCTATGCAAAGGCCGGCTATCGTCGGGATGCAGGATGATGCATTCATCATTTCGCGGAGTCTCACTCGTGGAATGTGTGCCGTCATGCCAATAAAAATACAAAACCTGCCCCGAATCGCATCGCGGCAGGTTTTGCATTAGCCCTGTTTGTTGACAATCTCTCAAAGAGGCGGGATACTGCACCCCAAAACTAGGCTGCTTTCTCTGTCTTTTCCGTCTTCTTGGTCTTGGGCGCCTTCTTCTTTGCCTTAGCCTGTTTCTTCTTGGTGGCTTTCTTCTTCTTGGTTGATTTTTTCTTATCAGGCTTTGCCTGTTCCATGCCCGCGGTGCTCTTCGTGTCGGTGGCCGCATTTACGACAGGAGACGCCAACATCGATGCCCCAAATAAAAGCGCTGTGATTATTGCAAGAACCTTACCCTTCATATCTTAACTCCTTTCCTCCTCGGAAGCCGCCTCTTTGAGAGAAGGGTCAACTTCGGAGTACATTCTAAGGAGAAAAGTTAAAATATACAAATCAGAATTTAACGAATTTCATCTTTTATTAACTTTTTTCTTCTCTTTGATTTAATTGGATTTTTTAGCTCCCTGGCCGGCCTTCGCGCTCGCCTTCTTAGTGGCCGGTTTCTGCTTCACGGAACCGGAAGAAGCAGTGCTCTTTTTAGCGGCTGTCGCGGCAGGTTTTTTCTTCGCTCTGGAGGCTGCGGAGGCCGCTTTTGACGGTTTTTTCGCCGCCGTTTTGGAGGCTTTCACCTTCTGTGTGCTGCGCTTTCCCGTAGCGACCGAGGATTTCCCTGCCTTCTTTCGGGAACTGGACGCCGAGCTCTTGCTCGACGACCCGGCCTTCGCATACTTCTTGCCCTTGCCTGCCTTCTTTGAGGCGAGTCGGCTCTTTGAACCCTTCTTGGAAGCCGACTTGCGGGACTTGGATTTCTTCACTGACACCTTCTTCGAGCTCTTCATCCAGGTAGGATCTGAGCTGAAGGAAGGTTTGCCGTTGGTCTTGGGTTCAATGGTTGCCGGATTGTACTCGTCCTTCATGAGCTTGCGGTACTGCTCCTGCAGCTCACGGACTTTATCGCTCGACTGGTCTTCCTGCTGTGCCACAGCGCTGAGGGCAAAAATGGCCGAAAGAGAAACCACTGCAGGAAGCATTAGCAATTTTCTGATTTCCATGAGAACTCCCCTTCTCGAAGCCCGAGCACTCCGGTCCCTTACCCTGAATCCACCGGCATCGATGTTTTAAGACCTTTTTCAAGTTCTTCCCTGGATTGAAGCGGAGCGCCAATATAGCATAATCTGAGATTATTACAACCACGCTCACGAATCGTGATCACACCAGGCTGGGGAATTTCCCGCTGAAAGACTAACAGCCAACACCGATTTGACCCCTCTCGTAAGTCCTTTTGCGGACATTGATTCCTCAAATGCCCCAGAGAGATGCTCCGGCCGGGGAACAAGAATGGCCCATGGGTTTCAGAGCAGGCGATCAACTTCAAATTGCGTTCAAGTGATGTGGAAAGCATATCAGCCAGAGACAAAACATCATTTCATTCTCATTCTAACTGGATTCGATCGCGGCTGCTCATCTCTTATGAGTACTTCATTTTTGGAAGCACGCCAGGGGACAAAAATAATCTTCATCCCCCTTCAAACCGCGTCCGGGAACTTGGCTCCTCGGCTGGATTCCCGCTCAGGAGCGCTGCGGGAATGACGGGGTAGATAAAATCCTGCGGTAGTTTAAGGAGCGCAAGTACTCCGGTTGCCATGTACAATGTACGTCGCAACAAAATTGGCGGAACTTACCAAGAGTCCAGGTTCTTTTGGGCTGTAGGTCCCATCTCCAATGCCAAACCGGTTTGCCGGGGGGCCTCACACCCGATAGGGGTAGGCGCAGCGCATTGAATTGCGCCGCCTACCCCTATCGTAATATGGTAATGGCAGCGTCAGGCGAGTGTGTTTAATGCTAAGCGCCAGAATATGTGAACCTGGCAGTCCCACATTATCTGACTCTTTACCCCGCTGACTTCCGCGAGCAAGATACGCCAGCCTACCCCGCCATAAGCTGTTGCTGGAAATGGAAAGGTGGGCAAAAAGGGCATCGCAGCTACTCAAATGATGCGAGACAGTAAGTCAAATTGCGTGGGACTGATTGGCTCACAAAGCGTGAGACGTAGCACTTAAAAGCCAAAACAGTCTGAACTTCCAAGTCACTGTGGTAAAAAACCATAGGAGCGGATGACCACGAAAGATCGATTAATACAACATTTACCATGAATAACAGAAGGCTCCCGAATCTGTTCTTCTTCGCCTTGCTATCAACGCGCTACTCATGCTAGAATAATTTATATTCTCGTTATGGAGCCGTTATGCCCGACGCTTCCACCGTTAGGTGCAAGATTTGCAGTAAGACTAGCATTTACCTGTGCACTACTGATAATGCAAATGGCACCCCTGCATTCTTGGAGCATTATCGTTGTCCTTGGTGTGGGCTTGTTTTTGTCGGGACCGATGTTGTTGAAGATGATATTTCACGTGCGTACCTATCTTTTAATCCTGATATATACTACTCAGAAATAGAATCAACCAACAGAATACGTATTTTTTCCGCTGCAGCGGATATCCAGCGCGAAGTTCCCCATGGTGCCAGTATCCTTGATATAGGCTGCGGCAACGGTGCCTTTCTAAAGTCTCTCCAGCATGATGGATATCAATTGTACGGACACGAGATTCCTGGAGTGACTCACGATAATGATTTAACCGACCAGGTAATAGAGATCTACAGCGATTTTGACTATTCATCAGTGCCAGATGAATCGTTTGACGTTGTGACTATGCTTGACGTAGCAGAACATGTTTTAAGACCTTACGATCTATTCTCTGCTTGCCATCGAGTGCTTAAACCAGGCGGGTTGCTATATTTCCATACTCCCGCTGTTACTAGTCTAGATCGATTAATGCACCTTGTTCAAAAGGTGAAGCTCATAAGAAAAGCCGGAACTCTTTGGCAAAAAGGCAGGACGTCTATCTTCCATTTGCAGAACTACACTAGATGCTCACTTGAAATAGTACTAGATCGGTGTGGATTCTCGACTGTTTCTTTTAAACAAAAGAACGAGCTTTCTTGGCCGATCCGCCGATACGTCCGGGTCTTCCTACGTCCCCCGCCGGTGATAGCTCCAAGTCTAACTGCTCTGACTTATCCATTGCTTGCAACGAATCTGCTTAATCCAAACAAAGCTATCGTCTGGTCAAGAAGGCGTTAGCTTCCAAGATTTGCCATCGGCCTAAATCTGAAAGTACGTACGTCGCCGTTAATCGGGGCGTACCTATCCATAGGAATGCCGGACGTAATCACCAAGGTGTCCCCATCGGGGACACTGTCAATAGTTGTTAGATGGTATGTCCCATTGTCCATCAATATGTAGATTTGATCCTGTGCTAAAACACCAGAAGTTGTACTAACCTCTAGAGTGCTGTCTGACGGATTCGCTTGCACCCGTATGACCGCGTCAAACCTTCTGACACAAACCCAACCAAGAGGCATCCCCTCACCCGGATGAGTATTCCAGGCAATGTCTCCCCTGGTCCAATTCAACCCCTTGACTGGAGAGGCCGAATATCCTTGCCATATGCTGTCCACAAGCATTCCTTCGATATAGTTATTAGAGTACAGAAATTTTAGGAAAAGCATTGAATCAAAAAAATTGATCCCGTACTTCATTTTTCCGGACGGCGTGTTCTTAATCTTGTTGCCACAAACACTTCCGCCATATGCATAGCTTATAAACATAATCGCAGATGATTTGTCCTCATCAGTAGAATTACTCATATTGCAATCGAATATAGTGTTGTTTGTAATAATTGATTGCTCTACACCTGCTATTTGAATGCCACAATAAGCTGCATTCTGTATAGTATTACCTGCAATTTCTAGATTTTGACACTTTGGTTTCATAAACTCAGAACATTTATCCACAACGCGTATTCCATTGCTACTAGAACCAGTGACATAATTTTCGTTTATTTTCATACATTGCTTAGAATTTACGTTTACCCAAATTCCTGAATTAACTAGATGATTATTTAAGATCAAGGTTTCCACTGGGAAATAAGGACCTTCTGCCACCCATATTCCAGATGAGTTAGGTATCATATATTTAATAGTATTTTCGCTTATCAATACTTGAGTAGATCCAAGTACATTTTCGGCACAATGCTTAATCGCTGCCGGAGGTGCGACTAACCCATGAAAGTCAAAATAATTCATACTTGCATTGAATGATTTACTCGAATTGGCATAAATAGCTGTAAATTTTTGATTAGTTTCATGTGAGTGATAGAACTTATTATTAACTATTGTTAGACTTTCGCAAGTACCATCTCCTTCATACACTCCATACCCTTCCGTAGTAATTGTGTGAGGCAATATGTCGCTGAATGTATTACTCGTGATCCAAACTCCTTTTCCATGGAAAATGTATACTCCACATGGATAAACCGAATCCGAACTAACCTCGGTATTTTTAAATGTATTGCCGCTGATTAGGACATCGTCGGCAGCGCCGTGGGTAGCGTGGCCGATGTAGACGCCGAAGTTGATGTTTTCAAAATAGTTGTTGAGGACCCTTACGCGGGAGCATCCATAAAAGGCGATGCTTTTGTCCGCCCGGTCGTTGGGTGCATACTGACCGTCGAGAGTACAGCTTTCCACACGTACGTCATTGCAGGAGATGAAAAGGGCCAGGACCGCCCCTTTGCTCTTGACCCCGGTTATCTCTATATTGGCCAGGTTGATGCCGGTAAAGATCGCATAGTATTCATTTCCGTTGCTTTTGGAATTTTTGAACACGGTCTTACCCGGCACGCCCCTGATTCTGAGGTTGCCGACCAGATTGTTGACCGCGAGGGCGCCATCTCCCCGGCTTACCCTGTAGGTTTTTCCAAGCGGGGCGAAACTGCCCCCGTGAAGAGACAGACTGTATATAGCCGCTTCAATAGGGACCAGGTCGTCAGTATAGTCGTCTCCTGCGGCGCCCCAATGCTCCGGGCTCACCTCGGTGCTATAGCCGAAAAGTACGTCCTCGGCGCTGAGCCCGCAGTCGTATCTCTGTCTGATCGGGCCGACCACCGGACCGGAGTGGTTGAGGGAGTAATGGACTCGAACGGAGTCGGTCGGTCCGGTATCGGGATCGGCGCCGTCGCTCAGTCGCACGATAACAGTGTCGAACCCGCCGGAGGAATTATAGTCCCACTGGCCGGGCGTCAGGGCGCCGGCCTGGCCGCGTACGGCCTTCGCGCCATTTATGAACAGTCGCATGGGAACGATTACGCCGGGGTTTCCGCCTCCGGCGGCCTCGCACCGGTACTCGTCGGTCCCCGTCCCGGTCGCAACCCACCGGTAATCGACCGAACGGATAGAGTACCAGGTCCTGATTATTGCCCCGGCATCCATCCTGAGGGAGATATTGGAGGCAAGCGCCAGGTTCTGCTTCAACTGGTAGAGGTGATTTCCGGGCATGCGAATTTCAGCATGAGCACTTCCGATGCGGGCTGCTATCCAGCCGAGGCTCCGCGGAATCGATGGTTCCGCCTGATCGGTTATCGACGGATCGGGTGCTGCGATCCATTCCCGGTAAACCGTACCCCCGTAGGCATCGGCGTCTCCGATATAGGATAGTTCGGCTTTGAAGCTGTCGGTCGTATTGGCCGCCGAGCACCTGACTGTAAAGGAACTCGCACCCTGCTCCACGCTGATGTCTCCGATCTCAGCACTCCGCGAGGTCGGGGTCACCGCGACGAAGTACTCGGAGATCGAACTCACCGCAACCGGCAGGTTGATCACTGCTCCTTCCGGTCCATTGAATAATCCGGAGTATGCATAGGCGCCGGGAAGATCCGAGAGCTTGCTTGAGAGCTTGCCGAAAGCCTGATCGATGATCCGCAGGTCGTTTGCCAGCGGAGTGCCCCAGTCTTCGCGCGGAGCAGGTACCGTCAGGCCCAGATTGGTTGTCCTGGTCGCGCCGTAAGCAAGCGTAAAAACGGAACAAATCATAAGGAGAATCAGCAACGATACTCTTTTTTTCATTTTCGTCTCCCTGCTTTATCATGTGGAGCAGTACTTAAATCGCCACCTGTCCCGATTCGTAGTCCGGGTGATAGTAGACCGAGTCGTTGTACTCTATTGCATTCACTGTGGACCTCAGGTCCTGACCGGGCGGGGATACGTCCAGAATCCTGCAGGTATAGACTTCGTTGGTGTGGCGACCGAGCATGTAAGGGTCGAGTGTGTCCGGGGCATCGGAGTTTACCCCCGCAAGCGCCTTTGACAGGTTGAAGGTGTTCGTGCCCGTATCGAAAGGGCCGTCTATGTCCGAACTCACAAGGAGGTCCTCGCAGGTGCGAATCCAGATCCGCGCATTTCCGAGGAAAGTCTCGGAATCCAGGCTGATTACGCGGTCGAGAACGATCCGCCTTCCCGAAAGAGACCTTACCCTTCCACCGAAAAACATCCGGTTGCCCCCATGCTGGAAATGGGCAATATGTCCGGGCAGGCAGGTCACGGCTTCGAGGCCGGCGCGGAAGGAAACGCTCCGGCTGATTCGCTCGGTCATCTGCATCTTCAGGATACCCTCGCGTCTTGCCTGTTCCCTGTTGTTGCAGCCTCTCAGAAATATCTTTTGCGTCCTGGCGGGTGTGCTCAAGTGATCAAACCCGCTCGATGGAATCGATATGGAACTGCGCTTCCAGCGCTTGTCCCGATCTGTAAACTCAACAACGATTACGTCCACTCTCTCGGTTCGCGGCAGAAAAGTCAATGAATGTGATTCAGGCTGGGTATTTGAGGTTGTGAACTGATGTTTTGCCGATCCGGGCTTCTCGACCGTCCAGGCGATCTTCTGGCCCATCGTTATTTCGCCGACCCTTCCTACATCATAGACATACCTCAAGGCCTGCTGAACATTTCCCTCCGTGTCGAATACTCCATTGAACCGCGCTCTCCGGTTTCCACCAACGAGCCCGTCGCACCATTCCACCCATTCCTCGTGCGAAATGACATCGATCCGGGCCGCCGGGTTGACGGCCGCGCCGTAAAGATCGTTTGTCAAAATATCGTAGGCTGCCCAGGCCGGGTTTGCCGCATCCACCTGCCGGTAGCCCTCTTTGTCGAAGTCGGGCACATCGAGTAGGGTCCTTTTTCCCACCACCTTTACTGCCGGTACGGCGCCGCGCAACCTCTCGTCCGCCCGTATATTGAGTTCGAGCACCTGGATGTTCGGGTAGAGAAGGTATTCGTCCAGGATTTCGTCTATACCGATCCAGGTGGTTTCATTTTGCGTATTGGTTGCATCGTTTGCGGGAGTGATCCTTTTTGCCCGTATTTCATACATGGCCCGTACAGGAAAGGAGATTTCGAACTGGCGCCGGACTTCGTGCAGGGAGGCATCGCTGAGCGTCACCTCGGAGGAGGTCCAGGATTCCTGACCGACTCTTCGGTAGGCGAGTTCGATTTTGACTGAAAAAGGCATCTTTTCTCCACTCTCGCCCATAAAGTACAGGCCTCGAAGCGCCCCGATCACCACCATGCAACTGTCGACAACATTCAATGTACAAAGGATTTCGGAAGTCTCGAACTGGAGATCGGAGAGTTCAACTCCGGGAGGCCGGAAGCCGTCCCAGTCGTATGCGACCCGGCCCGTGAGGATCCGCAGTTCGTCGATCCTGCATCTGCCCGGGTAGACCACGGCGGAACCGGCTTCGAAGAGCTTTGCAGACCCGATGGAAGTTTCCGGTGTCCCCGGCCATGATCCGGCGCCCGAACAGGAAGCGATATGTTCGCCGTCAAGGTAGAGCCGTATGTCCCGGTTCTTCCGCTGCAGGCAGAGATGAAACCATACCTCCGCCTCGATTGAAACGGCGGCGCTCATCTCGCAGACCGTGCTGTAGAAGTAGCCACTAAGTTCGTAATCGTAGCTTCGGACGATCATCTGGAAGACAAGCTGCCCTGCTTTATAGACGATTCCCCACCAGCCGGTCGCATCGCTCCCAATTGTAAACTGCCCCCCGAGGAAACCATGCGGATCGAAATCTGGAATCTTTGCCCGGAACTCGATAGTCGCCGAAGAGTTCCACGAGTAGACGGGAGAGCTGGTGCTCACGAAATCACCGGTATCCGGACAGTGGAGGCAGGCGGAACCGGCGAAAGGATTCATCGTATCGAGCGCTGCATCGCCATGACAGAGCCAGGTATGCCTTGCAGTTTCGTCTATTATGAGCGTAGAGCCTGCCGTGCCGTTAAAATGCAGAAGTGTTTCAAGGTGAACTGTCGCTGCCTCCAGGGGCCGGGCAAAGGAGCGGTACTGGTGAAGCTTTGTGAATCCGGGAAAGGCGCCGGGCGGAGGGGAATTATCGCCTATCGTGCCGAATATGGAAAAATCCTTGTAAGAGGTAAGAGGTTCCTCATTAATAAAGATATCCTCGGCCCGTACGAGCCTGTCCGCCTTCCCCTGGCCTACAGCAAAAAGACCGTGGTATGTCTGGCTCGAATCCTTCGCGGTGGTGAGGTACTCGCCCAGCTTCGCCGGAGTGACAATCGTCTCTCCGTAATATACCGGTACCGGATAGCCCTCCCGGGATGGGTTGGCATTATCGAAGCCGTATGTCGGGGATTTTTCGGGCCCGGCTTTGTTGGCGTCGGGCGTATTGGACATGAGTGAGTTAATGATGAATCCCCCTGCAATCGTGATGACGGCTGCGCCGATAGTTGCAAGCAGGGAAGCGCCCAAGGCGGCCTTGAAGGCAAGTCCGGCCAGGAGCGGGATGATGGCTGCGACCGGACCGTGTATCTCCGGCCAGAGGGTGATGAAATCACCCGGACCGACCAGTTCGGTGAGCGGAGAGCAGCGAGCGGTGATTTGTCCCGGCGCTGTGCCGTTGCGGGTAGCCAGCACAGGACCGGGGATTGTCGATCCACGGGAGATATCCAGCAGGCTGATGCCCGGAAACCAGGGACAGGTCCTGGTGGTGTTCTCGTGCGGATTGAACAGGTTTCTGACCTCGGTCACGGTGTAGGTCAGTGAACAGTGAGCAGTGAACAGTGAACTGTTGGCACTCCACGCATAGTCTCCTGGATCAGAAGGACTTTCCTCATCAAAAGGCTTTTTTACTCGATTGTTGACCAACACAGCCGCATCCTCCTCTTCACTCTTCACTCTTCACTCTTCACTCTTCGCCGCTCTCCAGCGGTAGAACCCCGCTATTCTTCCGGCCCAGTTCGGATCGTCCACCCGGCTGCAGATTACTCCGGCGCCCGTCGTGTGGAGAAAATATCCCCGCTCCACCATTACTCCCATATGATCGACCACCCCCGGGAACTCCCGCCACATCAGCACAATATCGAGCACTTCAGGTCTGGTTATCTTTTGGAAGTCGGACAGGTAACCGGCTATCTTGTCCGCGATCTGCCGGCTGGCCATATAGACCAGGCTCCCATGGTCGGGGAAGCTGTAACCCGAGCGCTTGAACACTTCGATCACCAGTCCGTAGCAGTCGAACGCATCAGGGCCGCGAGCGAAGTCGGCAAACGGCTTACCAATAAGATCCGAGTAGTGGAATGAGACTACTGAAAGGCTTTTTTCCTGTTCACTGCTCACTGCTCACTCCTCACTGTCCTACACATCCTCTTGCACCTCAAAGGTATACCCCGCAAGTCCGGGGGCGCCGCCGTAGCGGGCTTGGTTTCCGAGCCGGATGCAGGAATTGAAAGTCCCATCGCAGGAGGGTGACGCGCCGGCATAGCCGCACCGATCACCCTTGAACCTGCCGTTTTTCCACCACCTGCAGGTGTTGCTCATAATCGTGTCGGCAGGGAACTGTCTGAGGTAGAAATTCTCAGCCCCTATGCTGAAAACCACGGCATCGAGCCGGCATTCGGTCCGGACGACCTCGAACTGGCTCGTGAGCATCGGCACGGGCGTGTTCAAGTGTTGGGAACTGACCAGGTAGAGCCTGACGGTGGTGCCGATGAGCCCTCCATAGCGCTCGACATCGGCCTGAACCGCCTGGTCCACGTTGGATACGGCAACCTGCGCCTCGGCCACCTTACCTTTCGTGGACTGGTTTAAACCGGAGATCGCAAAGGATGATCTTCGCCAGGCATATCCATTCCAGGTGATGTCGTCCGCCGCGTGCGCATAGCGGAGTGTCACGGCGGGGTCGGTCCCGGCGATCACCGCCTCCAGCAGCCATATGGCGGCGCTTGTTGACTGGAGCCTGTTCTTCTCCCGGATCAATTCCACGGGCATATCCGACATCACGAACTCCTCAAGCCTTTCATTCCAAAGTTCTTATCGCCATCCATCATTCCGTGCCCTTGCCGAGAGGTCACGGCTCAGGGTGCGCCAACTCAAACCCTCTCAGACTTCCCGCAGTTGCAGATTCACATCAACGAAATTGGGCTTCCCCTGCTTCCAGGTGAATGATTTGGGCACAAGCCTGACGATATAGATGAGACCGGTTCCGAACCCGCCGGCGCCAAATCCGGAATCTCCGTACGCAGGATCGGCGAAGCCCGAAAGGCCGAATTCCGCCAGCGGGTATTCCCATTCGAACGGGTAGGCCGAATGCCTGAGGGCCGCCAGAAAGTCAACCATCAGGGCATACTGGGGTATCGGCAGGTCGATCCAGGAGAGCGTGAACACCTTCCGGTCACGCACGTCTCCCGGCCTGCTTGCCGTGTATCCTCCGAAGGTGCTGAGCAGAGTATCCTCATCCACTTTGCCATCGAGAGTGGTGGGAGCATCAATGTCTGTCGGCCAACGTTCCATGGGATTCCTTTGATGTTGAATCAAGGAATGGCAGTAACGGAAAATCACCGTCGATCGTTCTTCGCCCCGGTTTCATATCTCACATTCTATTTGCCCGTTTCACTGCGTCATGAAAGCGCGGGTCCTTTTCGCTGGCCTCCAATACAACGGCGAGCACATTCTCATAGGGGTCCCACGTTACCTGCTTTTCATCCGTTGCGATTCCTTGCGCCGAGTAGTCGTTAATGACGATGTTCACCGTGGGCGCCGGCTGCTGCGCCGGAGCACCCGCAGGAATATTTCCCCTGGGGATTACCCTCTCCCCTTTTTGAAGAACGGCCGGAAACTCATCTGGGGCCAGTCCGGAGTGAAACCGGGGCGCAGCAGCAAACAGAAGGGGGCTCATTACACGGTGAACGCTTGCCTCGCCTGCCACTCCGCCTGAATGGAGAATTTCGGCATTAGACCCGATGCCGGTCGCTTCACCCCCTCCGAATAGCGATCCCGCCGAGCCGAAGATGCTTCCCACGATCTCCTCCAGCCAGGAAGAGGCTATCTTGGCGACCGTCTTCGAAAAAGAGTTCATGAGCGACTTGCAGAAGCTGTCCCAGAGTTTGTCCGCAGAACTCAGTTCGTTTTTGAAGCTGGTCCGGAACAGCCTCGTCAGGCCGGCTTCGGTCTCGCTGATATATCCAGCGCCGCTTTGCCGCATCTTTTCCAAAGCGACTCCCGCTTCCGATGCGGCGCGGGCGTTTTCACGGATTCCAAAAAGAGCATTGCGTTCAGGCTCAGGAGTCAGGAGTTGGCGCCGGTTCTTCTCGGTGCTTTGCAGGACAATCTCCTCCTGCTCCCTGGTCTTTTCGACCGAGACCTGCCTGTTGCGTTGGGCTGCGACGATTTGATTCTGCACTCGGAGTTGCGCGGCCATGATTTCCGACAACCTGACATAGGAACCGCTCAGGTCGGCCAGAAAATCCGAATCGAATCTCATTTCGCGACTGAGGGACTGCCTGTCCCTCAATATGGTCTTCCGCCTGTTTTCTCTCATGTGCCCTCTTTGTGAGAGTGAAAGGAAGGCAGTTGGGTCGCCCTTCACTCTTCACTCTTCACTCCCGCCAAAGACGGGATCACTGCTCACTGTTTCTCCTCACGGCTCTTTTGACGAACGCCAGGTCGAGCCAGAAGCCGAGGTCGAAGGAATCATTTTCAAAGCTGAAGCCGGCTTCCTGTAGAAGGCAGACCCGAAGAAGTGAGACCGCGTAGGGGTGGATTTTCTTCCTCAGCTCCGGGTTTCTGTCGCACCTCTTGCACAACTGCCGCAGACTCCCGCCGTCACAGTCACTTACCGAATCAGGGTCGCAGGCAGGAGAGAGCAGGAGTTCGACTTCCTTCCGCAGATCTATCCTTCCAAAGGGGCTTCCAGTTCAGCCTCCCTCGACACGCCAGTGCCTTCGAATATGTCTGCGCCGACACTTGCCACCACATCGCCTGCGTAGCGGACGAGAAGATCCTTCCAGTCCTGGCGGAAATCCGGATCGTCCGGGTCGGAAGAAAAGGCGTTTCCATCGATTCCCAGAGTTCCCTTCCTGAAACCGGTTATGATGCGGGCGCCGAATTTGAGCCGGTTTTCGAATATCCTGCTCCTTATCTTCTGCCCTCTGCGCTCGAAGGCGCCATTCTGATAGGCTGCCCTTTCCTCATTGGTGGGCATGCGATAATGGATTTCATGCACATCGCCGCTCATTCCGTCATGGATTTCAAGGGTGTTCCGTTCCGCTGCAAAGTCGCGCATGTGTTTCTCCCTGTTTCAATGACCGATTGGTTTAGAGGGGCGGCATATTCAAAAAGATCTGTGGAACTGCCGCTTATTCAAAAGTCACCGTCAATTCATCGTCTCCGTCGTCCATCGCCAGTGAGAAGGGGACCTGGTAGACTGACCTGCCCTCCTTGTCCGAATAGCCCATTTCCCTGTACTGGAGAGCGGGGGCTTCGATGAGGAACCGATTGCCCGGGGCCGTTCCCACTGCCAGGCTAAGAGCCATTGCCGGTGCATTTTCCCAGTTGCTCCAGAAGGGATGAGAACTCTCCGGCGCCGCCTCCGGATCGAAACTCCCGTTCGGTGCGCGGCCTGTAATCTCGAAACCGGCTATCCCGTTTTGCGCAGTCAGGCTCCGGCGCTCGACCACCGTGTTGTTCAGGGCAAGCTCGAGTTTCTGAACGACTGGAGAGTAGCCTCCGATGGTAAAGCTCGTTTGCACGGCGACAGGGGGATGAATGCGGCTAAACGCCTGCGGAGCGGGTGTGGCATCGACGGGAGAGAGGTAGAGTCCCTTGAATTTCCACTCGGCCAAAGCCATCTTTCCCGCCTCGATGATGAGGCTCAAGGTTCCCCTGCACCCGGTTATCACGTGGAAGATCCTGTCCCGGTACACATAGAAGGTGCACGAATCGAACAGGTTCGAGACCGGAGCGTAGACTATGCTCGTCTCCGGCTCGATGGTCTCGCTCATTCCGCAGGCTCTGAACAGCACCCCCTCCCAGCCCCAGGCCGGTATCACTCCCTTGTTGCCGGTCCCTTTCATTTCCGTTTTGAACGAGAGTTCAACGCTTTTTGAACCTCTTCGAAACTGAAGAGGCGAAAGGCTGCCTTTCAGGCAGTTTCGTTCGACTGCATCCCCGGAAGGCCTGAGTTCCAGGTCCTGCACCAGGATCGTATCGGCGGAAGGAACCGGGGCCGGATCGATGCCATAGGTGCTTTCGAGTTTAGCCAGGACTATCGTTTTTCTGGTGAGCATTGGGAAAGCTCCTGCTGTGAGGGCGTTTCATTACAGGGTTCAAAGTCAGCCACTGAGCGCCACGTTAGGGTGCAACCCTGCACCCGGTTCTGAATAGTATTTCGTAAACCGCAAAATCCCTGCTTCCGGAGAAGGCTTCCTCGGTAACGGGGGCGAACGGTTCGACATCAATTCCGCAGGATTGCTCGGACAGGGCCGAGCGTACATCCTCGAGCACTTCGTAGATTCCTTTCTGGCCGGTCGAACCATGGCGCAACGCGCTCTCCCCCCTGAGGTTTCGCACAGCCGCGACCACGCCAAAGAGCATCAACCGGTCTTGAATTCCGGACATTTTCAGCGAAAAAGTCCCCTGTTTGTATATGACGAAGGCGGCAGGACACAGGGGCGCCATTGCTTCGATGACCTCCGGACTCCTGCCTGTGAAACCGGAGAGCGAGCCGCAGGTTCGGAGATAGGGCAGGCATCCCCGGAGTCTTTCGATAATTGCGTTTTCAATCTCAGTTATCGTCGGCATGGTCAAAACCCCGCGAGGGTTGAACGGGTAAAAAAGCGGAGCGGGTTCTCATCCGAAGCCTCGGAGCGGTCTGGATCGAGCGGGTTGCCCTGCGGGTCTGCCCGGCCAAGAGAGATTTTCCCTGCCGCCGCCTTCTCCAGGATCCGTATGGCGTTTCTGTACCGCTCCGAGCGATTCTCCGGGATATTCTCCCTGCGCGAATAGAGGTTATAGAGCGCGAGATCCACAGAGAGCCTCCTGACCGCTTCGGGAGCGGGATCGAGTGGAACCCTCATCCTCATGCCGAGATAGCTGTTGATTTCCTCATCGGCATCGCTGATGGCCCTGCTGACCCTCTCAACCGCGACCACGCCCGCCCCTTCGTCGTCAGTCAACTGGACCAGCCGCGCTTCCTCGACCTGATTTCGAATGTCATCGACCGTACAGTAAGGCATTTCAGATCCTTTGAGTGAGCAGTGGGCTTCGCAAGTGAAGAGTGAGCAGTTGATGTTCAACCCATGCTACAGGATGAGCGACACCGGCGCGGCGGTAACGAATTCTGATTGACATGTTGTCTCCCTGTTTGGCGGCGGGCATGATGTCGCCATGCCCACCCCACATTTTTCAACCTCCGCCATCCACTATCCGTCCTCCGCCCTCCGTCACGCCAGCCAGGGCACGACGACCAACTCGGCGGTGTTGAACCAGGGATTGCCGGCTCCGGCGGCGTCATTAGGGACCTTCAGAATGGACCGGCCTGCGCTCTCCAGAGTCGGGGCCACCACCAAATGGGTGGGTATAATGCCGAGAGGAGCCCCTTCCTGGTTTTTGAAGCCCATCATGGCCGCACGGGCGGCGGCGTATGCCGAGGCATCGAGCGTATTCCGGCTCCCGTAGGCAAGTTGCCAGAGGCCGAAGCCCACGTTTTTGCGGTCATCGACCCCGTAGCGGTACTTCTTGCGCATGAAGACGTTTTCATCGTCGGGCTGGTCCATTGCCACGAACTCCGGCCGCTTGCGGATCTGAAGAATGATCGGCTTTACCGGTCGGGACAGGTCGAGCACAAACCAGGGGGCGCCCGAACCTCCGCCCGAATTGGAAACTGCGGTTCCGCCCACAGGGTGATCCGTATCGAAGAAATTCTGTCCGTCATAGCAGGCGGTGGCAAACCCGGCCTTGAGCAGAGCAAACACCAGCAGGTCGGGATGCTGTCTGGCCGCCCAGGCGAGACCCTGGATCATCGGTCCGTAGACCCCGATCTGATCATCTTCGATGTCATTACGATCCACCTCGATGGTGGATTCATAGTCCTTGTTGACAATTTCGTAATTGAAGGCGGAAAGATCCCGGATGGCCCTGTCACCCATCCATTCCCTCAACATCGGGAAGTCACCCAGCCACTTGTAATCGACCGATCGCCCTTCGGAGGGCACCTGCATGGCCACCAGCGGCCACTGTGAAGGCGCTCCGTCAAAGGCCTCGTTGAAAACCGTTCTAAACGATTTATAGATACCGGAAAGATTTGCCTGATTTATGATCATCGGGTGCTCCTTTCAGTCGCAGTGAAGAGTGAACAGTGAAGAGTGAAGAGAAAAAGCCCATCACCGCACTCCGGTTATCTCATGTCGATGTCAATGCCTGCCTCGGTGGCGCTGATGAATTCGGCAATCCTGCCGCAGGCTACCGAGTTGGTGGTGGTCTTTGCGACCGTCTGGTCGTCGGAGACATTCACCACCGCGCCGATGTCGGTTATTGCCATTCCGGAGGCAGAGAAGCGGAATATCCCTTTGCGGCGGACACGCACGGGGATATCTCCGTTTGCCCCGCCCGTATTGTCCACATGTTCCATTGCCACTCCCACGAATTTGAAATTCGCGGTATCCGCGCCGGGCGTCGCATAGCCGGATGCATTGAGACAGACCAGCGAGCCGGCATAGATTTTCGCGTTCGCCGCCACCTTGTACTCAATCTCCACCCCTTCCCGGTAAGTGGTCTTCCTGTCTGCATTTAGTGCCGTCATGTTTGACTCCTGATTAGGGATTGAGGGATTTAGGAATTGAAGGATTCAGGGATTTAGGGATTTGAATTCCCCAATTCTTCAATCTGTTAATTCCTCAATTCACCGGGTTGTGTTTCTTGAAGGTTTCCAAATCCACTCCCATGAGCTTGTTGATGTGAAGCTGGGTTTCGTCGGGTATCGGATTTCGGGTATCGTGTTTACGAGAGCCGGAAAGCTGATCGACGGGCACCACCTGCGGAGCTTTGGCGACGAAGAGCCGAAAACCATCCGGGTCGGTAGAGGCGTACTTCTCAGCCCACTCGCTCTGGGCCGGGGTAATCTTGCCTTCCTGGAGAGCGGCGGAAACCAGGTCATCGCGTTCGCGTTCCGCCAGTCTGCGCTTGAGCGCGGCGACTTCGATCCGCAGGTCCGGCCCCTCCAGTCGAGACTGCCGCAGAGCGTGAACCGTGGCGACCACCTCGCTCTTTCCCGCCTCCGCTGACACTCCCAAAGCATCGAGTACTTCCCGGCATGCAACGATTTCCACTTCCTGGAGCTTCTTTACCGCTCCGACAATCTCGTCGGCGGTGGCAGAATCCGAAAGCCCCACCTGTTTTGCCATCATTTGAAGAAGTTCCATTCTTTCTCTCCTGATTAAGTTTTGACTGGTGAACTGCACCTGATGGGCGCCCGCAGCATGGGCGGCGGCGCAACCCGTGCGGGGCGCCGGCTTCCCGGCAACGATGGGCCTGATCCCGTTGAGTCGCGGGGCATTCGTGAGAGCCACCCGCAGCAGTTCGGAGAGCGTGCGCTCCGCCGATGTGATCAGGAATACGGGCGAAAAATACCGGTACTCTTTGCCGGCCAGATACTCCCTCGCCCTGCCGGTCCACTCGACAACGGCCCACAGGCCCTCTTCCCCGCGGTTTTCCAACCGTTTGATCCAACCCGCTGCCGGGGCCTCCCTGCCCTCCTCGGTCTGGTGCTCATAGTCGATCACCATATCGAGTCCCCTCGCAGTGAAGCGTTCGACGACTCTATCCATGGCCGCCGAATCCACCTCAAACGACTCGTCCCCCTCGATCTCCACTCTTCCATACGGGAAGACCTGGAATTCTCCGGGCACATTCAATCCCTCCGGCAACTGCGCAACAAAACCAAGCTCCTTCAACATACCGCCCCCTCTCTTCACCCTTCATTCCCGCCGGAAGCCGGATCACTTTTCACTCAGCTTGAATCGCTCCGACAGGCGATCCCGGCTGAATTCGTATCCAAGGTCCGACAAGATCCTGTAGACTTCCGCTATCGCCCTCAGATCTTCGGGAGGCTCGCACAGGAAGCGGAAACCGGGGACCGGGGCGTCCCAGCCGAAATTGAAACCGACCAGGGGCCTCAGGATCTGCTGCGTGATCGTTTTGGCCAGTGCATTGCAGTCCGCCTCGACAAGATCCTGCCGGACCTCCGAATGGATGCGCCCGAGGGCATAGGAACCCTGACCTTTGCCTCCGCCCGGCTCGGATGAGAGTGTCTGGCCGAGGATCGCCTTCGACATCTGGGCATCGCAAAACGCGGTAAGACTCTCATAGACGTTGAGAGAAGAGCCCTTCTGCGCTTCTATGAATTCAATTTCAGTCGATTTCGAGATGATCCCGGCTGCATCGGCGCCAAGCGACCGGACAGCGTGCAGCAGGGCGTCGCGGTCCGCCCTGCTGGCGCCCGGTTCGTACTTTCCGACCCGGAGCGGCATTCCATAGACTTCAGCGAACCCCACCCAGTCCTTCACGGCGAAATTTTTGAAAAGGTACATCCAGGCGCACACCCGCATGATTCCAGCCCGTGTGTCATAGCCGGAACGAGTCCTGCAACGGTGATAGACGAATTTGAAAGGCTGGGGATCGATACCGCAGACCGGAGCTTCATCGGTAATGACACGGGGCGTGAGGGACTCGGAAAAGGTGATCTTTTTGGGATGGATCCATTTCAGGCTTTTTATCCGAACCTCTCCCCCGGAGACATCCCAGAGAATTTCCATCATGGAATAGCCCTTTGCCAGGGCGTCCAGGAGGTCGAGGATGTGCTCGTCAAAGTCGGCCAAGTTTTCCAGAAAGGAGCGGCAGAAGGCGGCAGTCTCCCTCGCGGCACCGGAGTTCGGGGCCGGAATCACTTCCCAGGCAAGTCCCTGCACGGCAAGCTTGCGGATCTGGAACTGGCTGGCAAGGTGGGCATCCTTTTCTTCCATCTCCTCGAAAAGCTCAGCCTGGCGGTAAGCATCCCCATTGTCCGCCTGCCGAAAAATTCCGGCAAGCCGCTCCGGCGTAAGACCGCTCGAGGGGTAAGAACTCCATCTGTCGCGGACTGTCGCAATGGAGATCTCACGAACGTCGGGCCGGAGTGCTCTCGTGTTGGATATCGGGCGTTGGAATTGGTCGTATAGCTGGATCATTTCAACCTCTCTACGTTTGTTGAAATCAGAAACCCTTCAGTCCCGTCAGCCTCCGTTCCGCCGCCGATTCGTATTCGACCGGGCCTCCCGAGATCTGGCGCGCGGCATACCAGGCAAGAGCGCAGGCTATGGCCGCGTCGCCGTGGCGTCTGCCGCCGTCTCTGCCTTTTCCCCGATAACTCTCCGGAACCTTTGCTATTCCTTTCTCCATCCGCACGGACCTGAGATCGTCGAGTATGTCGGGATCATTCGGGATGGTGATGCACCTGTCCTCGAAGGCCGCGCGACATGCAGGCATATTCTCCAGGTACCACTTGTCGGAGAGCATCACGCCTTTGACCCTCCAGCTTCCGTAGCGCTGCATGGCGACTTCGGCGAGATAGTGGCCGTTTCCGCGGGCGTCCAGCGCGCCTCCGGAAAAGCGCGGCAGCCTGTCGGCGATATGAAACAGTATCTGCTCCTGCTGGCGGAAAGGTACGTTTCTCAATTCGATTGCAAAGGGCGCTCTGTATCTTTGGGCGCCCTCTTCCTGGAGAGGAAGGATCACCGTCAGATCACCGCTTCTGCCGAAATCTTCACCGAAAAAGGAGGCCCCGTTTTCCCTGAGCCTCGGCAGGTGAGGACTCAGGACTTTTTTGAGCCAGTCTTCCGTGGCGGCTCTTCTGGCGTTTTCCGGGGCTTCCGCGAATTCCGGCTTGCATTCCCAGCGCAGAACCGGAATGCTCGAATCCATGCAGGCCTCGATCACCGCCCTGGGCAGCCAGGCGCCGGAGCCTTTTCCGGGAATACAGAAGAGTTCTTCGTCCGCGAACTCGCCGTAGAAATCCAACAGGTCCCGTCGCCAGGCATCCTCAGCCTCGGGCGACCATTCGCCGCCGGCCTTGAGGCAGATACGCCTGAAAAGCCCCTCATTGAGCGCGTCGTCCAGGGTGATTCGGTGGAGCGAATAAGGTCTTCTGTTCGAGCGAATATCGTTGACCAGTTCGTTGAACGGATTTTCGTCCCCGTTATGGGTGCTGATCAGGGCGAGACGACCTCCCCACATGAGAAGAGCGACGGCCGCCTTGATGAGTTGCGGGAGGTCCTTGTGGAATGCGGCTTCATCGATTACAACCTTCCCCTGTTTGCCACGAAGATTGCTGGGACGGCTGGAGAGTGCGGTCACCCGGTGTCCCGAGGCGAAACGGATACGGTAGGCCAGGATGTTTTTTCCTTCGTCTCTTATCAGGGTTTCTTCGGTCTCGCATGCCGCGATCCGGTAAGTCTTCACCCAGAACGCCGTATCGTTTATGAACTCGACAGCCATCTCCCGGTTGTAGCCCAGGTACCAGACATCCATACCGGAGGCTGTGCCCGCGGTAAGGGCGCCGCTCGCCGCCTCGCACCAGGAGATGCCGACCCGGCGGGATTTTTCGCAGACCTTCACCGGCGCCTTGTCTGCAACCCATTTCCGTTGGTATGGCAACAACGTCGGAGGTACTATCATTCCATTATCCCCAGTATTTTTCGCCGGATTTCCTCGGCAGTCCGGTCCGACAGCCCCCCGCCTCCTTCACACCGGGCAGCCTCTTGGGCCGCTTTTTCGGTGCGTGTTCTGAACTCACGGCGGAGCTTTTCCCGCTGTACATTGGAAGACTGAAGCCGTACGAAATCGGAGAGAAGCCGGGGCATACTGCTGAGGTCCACTTCGCCTGAAAGGAGTGATTCGAGAATCCTCAAGGCAAACAGCCTGGAAGCAGCCTCTTCGAGGATCAGCGCACTCTCTTCATCCGGCGCCAGGGCGCGCGACTTCTCTTCGTGTATTCGCAGCCTGCGGCACGATTCCAGAAACTCCCGGCCATAGCGTCCAACAGAGGTCTTGCTGATTTCGTAGCCCTGTTCGGCCAGAAAGTCCCTGATCTCCTCGTAGGTCACTTCTTCCACCAGGAGCCGGTTGACCTGGTCGAGAATCTCAGGCGGCAGATCGTTGGTCATGGACATCTTTTTTCTAGGCGCATCTTTCAGCATCAGTTGAGCTCCCTCTCGAGTTCATCGATCTCCACACTCTCATTACTCTTCCCTCCCACTTGCCTGCTTTTTCAGACGGATCATTGGACAGAACTGATTGCGGTCGATCTGATCGCTCAACTTTGTAAAACCCTGCGCATTCATGATGAGAACATCCTTCTGGTCTGAAGCGAGACTCGAATAAACCTTCACGAGTTCCACATTGTCCTCATACATGCGCCTCACCTCCGCCAAGCCGTCCTGGAAGACCTTTTGCTGGCGCAGGGTATCTTCCCGGTACGACTGGAGCGTCTTCTCATGGCTCCTTTCGCTG
>CAZIJV010000057.1:0-33385 GCA_964539645.1 uncultured Syntrophobacter sp. | reverse complement strand
GCATCAAAAACCAACGGATAGTTGCGCCCTAAGTCTCTCGGAAAGTTTCGTAGGAGGAATGACGGGGTAGACGAAATCCTGCGGTAGCCCGAGAGCGCAAGTACGCCGGTTGCTCTGTACAATGTGCGTCGCAACGAAATTGGCCGAACTTGCCAAGAGGCTTGGTTCCCATGGTTGTAGGTCCCCTCTGCCAAACCGGTTTGCCGGGGGCCTACCACTCCGTCATTCCGGCAGGGCTTCTGAGCCGGAATCCAGCGAGACCGCCACGCTTTTAGCGTGGTTTGAACCAGGATGAAACTTCATTTTGTCGCCTCTGCGTGTTCCTCTAAAAATGAAGTTTCATGAGAGCAGGGCCGCCGGTTTTCGGCCTGTTTGAACGAAGTCTCTGACTTTGAAGACAGATAAGAGAGCCCGGGAACTGCATCCAGGTCTTCTTTTGAACTGTTTGGAAAAGCACGATCAGGCGCCTTACATGGTTTCAGGCGCCCTGGAGGAGGTGTGCAAGCTTATATGAGACTTCATTTCTAAAGGAACACGCCAGGGGGACAAAATGAAGTTCCATCCTGGTTCAAACCGCGCTGTGGCGTGGCGGCTGCGCTGAATTCCGGCTCAAAAGCACGGCCGGTAGGTGTAGGTGGTGACGATGCCGTTGAACTGAGTGATGGTTGCGAGGCGTCCCGCCCGGTCGTAAGTGAAGGAGGCCTGTCCGCTGGCCCAGTCGGTCACTGTCGTGAGGCGGTTTGCGGC
The DNA here is from genome assembly GCA_964539645.1 of uncultured Syntrophobacter sp. Classification (GTDB taxonomy): domain Bacteria; phylum Desulfobacterota; class Syntrophobacteria; order Syntrophobacterales; family Syntrophobacteraceae; genus SbD1. The sequence goes on along the minus strand of CAZIJV010000057.1, from coordinate 32,638 downwards.
GTCATAGGCATAGGTCACCGTGGTGGAGTCCGGGTAGGTAACGGTCGAGAGCTTTCCCGAGGCGGTATAAGAATAGGCGAGTGATGTTCCGTTCCGGTCCGTCTTGCCGGTCGGCCTTCCCATGGAGTTGTAGGCAAGGCTCGTGATTCTCTGGAGCGGATCGGTGATGGCGGTCAGAAGCCCCCTCTGATCGTAGGTAAAGCTCGTGGTCGATCCCGCCGCATCGGTCAGGGCGGTGAGCTTTTCGCCCCCACCGTTGCAGGTCTGGCACCCCGACCCGCCATAGGCGAAGGTGGTAATTGCTCCAATGGCGTCGGTCCTTTGGGTCGGCAGTCCCCTGAAGTTGTAAGTGTAGGTAGTGTTGTTCTGTTTGGGGTCGGTCACCAGCATGCGGTTACCGTTCTCATCGTAGTCGAAGCCGGTCACATTGCCCAGGGGATCGATCACGGAGGTGAGTTGCCCGACGGCATCGTAGGCAAACGTGGTGGTATGGCCGAGCGCATCGGTGGCAGTGAGGACGTTTCCTGCCGCGTCATGGGTAAAGGTGGTGACGATGTTCGTGGGATCGGTCACCGAAGTGATATTGTTGAACTGGTCGTAGGTATACTGCACCGTGTGATTCAGGGGGTCCGTAACGCTCGTGATGTTGCCTTTCGTGTCCCTCCGGATCTGGGTGAGCGCGTTTGTCGGGTCAGTATAGACCAACCATGCAACAAAATCTTCGCTGTAGTTTTTGGGGATGATCCATTGCAATGGGGAGTGACATCGGAATAGTATCGTCAGGGCTGCATGGCGCCGGAGCGGGCGGTGGTGCGAGTCGGCAAATCATTTTGGGCGTAGGGAGGGAAGAAGCATGGATGAAATCGGGGAGCTATTGAAGGAACTGTCCGAAGCCCACGGGATATCCGGCTATGAGAGCGGGATACGAAGCATTGTGCGGCGCAGGCTGGAGGCATTCGGGGCGATTGAGCAGGATAACGTGGGCAGCCTGGTTTGCCGGAGCGGCGAGGGTGGCCCCAGGATAATGCTGGCGGCGCACCTTGACGAGATCGGGCTCATGGTGAGTCACATTACCGAGGATGGGATGCTCCGGTTTGTGCCGCTCGGCGGGTGGTGGGCCCAGGTGCTGCTTGGACAAAGAGTCGTGGTGAAGAGTTGCCGGGGTGATCTTCGCGGGGTGATCGGGGCCAAGCCGCCGCACCTGCTGCCGCAGGAAGACCGCAAGAAAGTTGTTGAACTCAAAGAAATGTATATCGATATCGGTGCGGCATCGAAGGCGCAGGTGGAAACCGCCGGGGTTCGCCCGGGTGATCCTGTCGTGCCGGATGCCGCGTTCACTCCGCTCCTGGACGGGTCTGTCTACCTGGGAAAGGCGTTCGACGACAGGGTAGGGCTTGCCCTGGTAATCGAAACGATGCGGCATTTTGCCGAGGCGCCGCACCCGAATATTCTGTACGGCTCGGCTACGGTGATGGAAGAGGTTGGGCTGCGGGGCGCCAAGACCTGTGCGGATCTGGTCGATCCGGACGCGGCTATCGTGCTCGAAATCGATTTTTGCGGAGACGTTCCCGGGATCAAACCCGAGGAATCGAGCGTGAAGCTGGGCGGCGGTCCGTCGCTTGTGCTCATCGAGGCCAGGATGATCCCGAACCTCAGGTTTCGCGACCTGGCGATCGATACGGCGCGAGAGTTGGATATACCGTTGCAGTTTTCAGCCTGGCTCGGAGGCGCGACGGACGGCGGGCAGATCCACCTGCACAAGAGCGGAGTGCCGACCATCGCCCTGGGAGTTCCGGCCCGGCATATCCACAGCCACAACGGAATCATCAGCAGAGCCGATTTCGATAACACTTTGCGGCTCGTTAAAGCTTTGGCTGAGAAACTCGATAACAAGACGGTCGCGGAGTTCAAGCTGGATCGACCTTGATGCACTGGAGGTTGATGGTCATTTACGGGCAAAACGGGCAGCTCTTTGCAGATCTCCTTTTAAACACGAAGAGCACGAAGGAGGTACGAAGGTCACGAATGAAGCCGGTGAAAGGGTTCCTTTCACCGGTTCCAACTGTAACTCAAAACATCTATGCCGGGAATCTCCCCCTGAGAATGGCGGGCGCCGGACACAAGTTCTCCATGCGCCGGGTGTTCGGGCGACCTTCCGGCATATCCTCCGGGATTTTGACTGAGAGTAAATACCCCACACTTCTTAGTCGCGATAGTACCGGTCGCTGTCCCTGTGGCGCCATCCCCAGTCACCATCCCTGTCTCGATCGAACCACCGGTGAAGGGTTCCGGACCATTCGCGGCGGTCATCCCGCCAGTTGCGATCCCAATCCCTGTCATGGCGGTAGTCGCGATCTCTGTAGCTCCAGTCCCTGTCACGCCAGTCCCGATCACGCCAGTCGCGATCGCGATGCCGGCGGTAGTCACGGTCGTACCTGTCGCGGTCGGACCACCATCTGGAATCCCCGTCTCGCCACCTTGACCAGTTGCGATCATAGGAGTAGCCCTTGTCGGCATCGGCATTCACCGGCTGTATCATGCTGCTCATGCCAGTCGCCGCGAAAGCTGCGCCGGAGGGTAACAGCCATGCTGCGGCGAGGGACACGATCAATGCCAGGGAAATACTTGCCCAATGCATCTTGTGCATATTCAGCACCTCCTTGGGTACAGATCTTGTTTCTTATAACTTAAAGTAATCATTAAGGATTTGGATGCAGCTCTCAGGCTGCCGGGCTGAAGAGTTCGCACAGCATCTGCTCATCTTTTTTGGTTTCCACATAGTGCGCCGCCGCCAATGCGCCTATGCCGCCATCGCCGACGGCTATCGCTATCTGATTGGCAATTTTCTTCCGGATGTCACCCACCGCGAATATGCCCGGTATGCTCGTCTCGCGCCTCTCGTTGGTCAAAACGTAGCCGTCGGCGCTCAGGGCGACTCCGGCGGGAACGATCCGGTTGTTTGGAGAGAGGCCGACGAATATGAAAACACCCTCTGCGGGCAGTCGCGTAGACAAACCGGTTGCCTGATTATGGATCTGGACGGCAGTGACGCCGGACTCGTCTCCGATAATCCGGTTCATGGTCGAGTTGGGATGAATCTGGATGTTGCATCGGCTCAAAAGCCCTTTCTGTAATATTTTACTCGAACGTAGAGAGTCTTCCAGGTGAACGACGTGTACGCGCGCCGCAATCTTGGAGAGGTAGATCGCTTCCTCGGTCGCCGTATCCCCGCCACCGACCACGATGACCTCCTGTTCCCTGAAAAATATTCCATCGCACGCAGCACAGTAAGAGACCCCTTTGCCCGTATACTCTTGCTCGCCCGGCACATTGAGTCTCCTGGGGGCGCTGCCGGTGGCAAGGATAATCGCATGTGTCCGGAGTGCATGCCCATCTTCCAGGATGACAGTGTGGTGCTCGGCGCTGGGAATCACCTCGAGCACCTCCTTGCGCACGAGTTCGAGACCGTAGGACTCGGCATGTTTCAAAAACCTTTCGGAAAGCTCGAAACCGCTTATGCTCTCGAAGCCAAGATAGTTTTCAACCTCTTTTGTCATGGCTACCTGGCCTCCGAAGGCGCCTTTTTCGACGAGTGCGGTTTTCAGGACAGCGCGCATTGCGTACATACCGGCAGAGAGGCCCGCCGGCCCGCCGCCGATTATGACCAGATCATATATTCCATTTTCTTCCATGCTCTCGCTCCATGAAGACCTGTTCTGTGGTCAGGATGATAAGCTAATGGTAATCATTTCCATAGGTTGCCGAATACGTGTGTAGCAGAGAAAAATTTTCCGAAAGGATAATCAGATAAAGTGGACAATCGTTCCCGGATGGTTATCTTGCGGTCCATGAAAAGGGATTATTTAAAAATAACAGTTCTCAATACCAGGGGGAGACATCATGGAACTGAAAAAATACGAAGTAACGGAACGGGAGAATGTGAAGGAGAAAGAGCTTGATCCGGAAGAGATCGCTCTGATTCTGCAGGGACGTGTCGATGACTGCTGCATTTCCTGATAAATAGATATTTTCATAAGCGATATCATTATTCTTTTTCATCCCGAAGGCCGGCTGATACAGTCCGGCCTTTCGCATTTCAGACCACAAACCACAGCGAAAAGATTGTCCACGAAAGACACGAAAGACACGAAAAGTTCAGGCCGAAGAGGATAGATGCTCTTCTTTGGCTGGATGACCTCTTCGAATTAATGAAATTGCCCCATAGAGCATCAACCCTTCACACCGGACATTTCACAGCAATTGCGAGGTGAGCGTCGAGAAATGTGGACGGGTTTCCATGCCCTGTGCTACAGAAATTTTCCGGGTGATTATTGCGCCGGATTTCGGACGAACCTTTCGAGGCTGTTGTGTCGATTAGCATGCAGGATGGTAGAGAGCAGGGAGGGAAGATGCGATTTGTAACGCCGGGTCAGCTCAGGGAAATTATACGGGGCGAGGATGAGTTCGCTTTGCTTGATGTAAGGGAAAGGAATCCTTTTTCCAGGGAGCATTTGCTGCTCTCGTCCCGTGTACCGCTCAGCCGGATTGAAATACTTGCCGGGACAATGGTTCCGAGATTGTCCACGAAGGTGATTGTCACAGGGGAAGGGCCTTCGGACGAACATCGCCTGGATGAAAGGGCTTTCCGCCGTTTGCGGGAGTTGGGCTATACCGCGATGTATCGGTTCTCGAGGGTGGATTCGAGGCATGGCGCGCCGCCGGGTTTGAACTATTCTCGGGGGTCGGCGCCTACGCAAAAGCCTTCGGCGAATGGATTGCGGAGAAATACAAGACATCGGCAATCCCTGCCCGGGAGCAACACCGCAGGATGACGGAGAAGCGGAAACAGGTGATACTGGACTGCAGGCCGGGCAGCGAGTACCGGCGCATGACGATTCCCGGAAGCGTCAACGCACCCGGGGCCGACCTGGTATACCGGTTTTATGAAGCGGTTAGCGATCCGAACGTGGAGGTGATCGTCCATTGCGCCGGACGCACTCGCAGCATTATAGGCGCGCAGTCTCTCGTTAACGTCGGCATCCCCAATCCCGTCATGGCTCTTGAAAACGGGACCATGGGCCGGCAGTTGGCGGGTTTCGAGCTGGAATACGGCCAGAGTCGAACGGCGCCCTTGCCATCGGCGGAAGGATTGGCGAAGGCGAGGCAGGCGGCGGAGAGGGTAGCCGGGCGGTTCGGCGTGAGGAAGCTATCGCACGTGGAGCTTGAGAGATGGAGGGCGGAGACGGAAAGGAGAACCACTTATGTCTTCGACGTTAGGCTACCGGATGAATATGCAGCCGGCCACCTGCAGGGTTCCCGAAATGTTCAGGGTGGGCAGCTAGTCCAGGCGACGGATGAATACATGTGCCTGTTCAATTCGCAGGTGGTTTTGATAGACGATACCGAAGTCCGCGCGATCATGACCGCGTCATGGCTGATACAGATGGGATGGCGGGATGTGTATGTCCTTGAAGGAGGGATCGGAAATCTTCCCCTGGTCCAAGCCGCTCCGCAACAGCAAGCGCTTATTACAAAGCGAAGCACATTCCCGGCGCCAGGTGGGCGATACGGTCGAGACTTCCCGTTGAGCTGGCCGGAACAATACCGGCGGCGAGCCGGGTCGTACTGACTTCCGAAGATGGCGCTCTGGCCCATCTTGCAGCCCGGGACCTGAAGGAAAGCGGGGTTCCGCATGAAGTGGCGGTTCTGGAAGGGGGAACCGGGGCATGGATCGAGGCGGGGCTGCCGGTTTCATCGGGATTCAATAATGCTTTGAGCATAGAAGACGACGCCGGGTACATGCCCTACATGCATCCGGATGCACCGGATGAGGCCAAAAGGGCCTATTTTGAATGGGAATACGGTCTTGTAGCGCAGATCGAGCGAGACGGTGGCGCCAGGTACCGGCTTTTTGCTGAATAAAGCTCAAAGAAAAAGCCCGTGCTCAGAGGCACGGGCTTTCTTGCAGAACGAGCAAAGAGGAGTGGGCGCTAAGCGCCTTTGACCTCTTCTTTTACTGAAATCGCTATCTTGTAGAGAACCGTAAGAACGAAGAAACCGGTTGCCCAGACTCCGAGTGCGATAAAGATCTCGGGAATGCTCGGGGCGTATTCACGGACCTGTTCCAAGGGGTTGGGGATAAAGCCGGCCACGATCAATCCAACGCCCTTTTCCAGGTACATGGAGAAGAAAACGCAGGCCGCAGCGATCTTGAGCAGCTTTTCGTTTTCCTTGATCCCCGGTTTGAGAAGCAGGACAACCGCGGCGATCGCCAGGATGGCGAAAAGCCACATGAACGGAACCAGGTTGCGGTGTCCTTCCAGTCCTACAAAGAGATACTGGAGCGAGTGCATGTGCCCGGGGATGTTGCTGTAGAAGGCGGTGAAGAATTCAAGACCGACAAAGAATACGCTGATAAGCATCGCGTAGGTCATGATGGTCGCCAGCTTGTCAATAGCTTCCTTACCCGGGTCGAACTTGGTGTACTTTTTCACCGCGTAGGAGAGCAGAATGAGCAGAGCGGGACCGGAGCAGAAGGCCGAGGCGAGAAAGCGTGCGGCCATGATCGCGGTCAGCCAGTAATGCCTTCCGGGAAGACCGGCGTAGAGGAAGGCCGTAACGGTGTGGATGGAGACCGCCCAAGGGATAGAGATGTAGATGAGCGGTTTAACCCACTTTGGATAGTGCGTCCCTTTACGCTCCGCTTCGAGAACATTCCAGCCGATGAGGATGTTTAGAAGCAGGTAGCCGTTAAGCACTATCATGTCCCAAAACAGGATGGAATTGGGAGTCGGATAGAGAATAACGTTCAGCAGGCGCATCGGCTTACCAAGATCGACCACGATGAAAAGCATACACATGGTGACCGAGGCGATTGCCAGGAACTCACCCAGGATGGTGATCTTACCGAAGGCCTTCACATTGTGAAGGTAATAGGGAAGCACCACCATGACCGCGGAGGCGGCCACGCCGACGAGGAAGGTGAACTGGGCGATGTAGATTCCCCAGGAAACATCCCTGCTCAATCCGGTTATCGTGAGGCCTCGGTTGAGCTGCAGGAGCCAGGAAGCGAATCCCAGGCCCATAAAGATGAGCAGGACCCCGAGCAGCTTGTAATATTTTGAAGTACCAGTCAGTGCTCTTTCAAGCATATCCCACCCCTTAAACTATGTAGTAAACGCCGGGTTGTGTCCCGAGCTCGGGTTTGCGCCTGATCGAATATTGGGAGGCCAGCGCCTTGCGTATCTCGGAAGCGGGGTCCTCAAGGTCCCCAAAGATAAGCGCCTTGGCCTTGCAAGCCTCTACACAAGCGGGCATCTTTCCGACCGCGAGCCGTTCTTCGCAGAAGTTGCATTTCTCGACAACACCGCGCTCCCTGGTGGGGAAGGTGGTGTTAAGCTCCGTTTTGATATAATCGCGGGGGTCTCGGAAATTAAAGCTCCGTGCTCCATAAGGACAGCCCGCCATGCAATACCGGCAGCCGATACAGCGGTGAAAGTCCATCATGGTGATGCCGTCGGCTCTTTTAAAAGTGGCCTTGGTCGGGCATACCCGGGTACAGGGGGCGTTGGTGCACTGATTGCACAGCACCATAAAGGGTTTTTCCCTGATGGCTTCAGGCTCGAGGCCGCTCTCCATCAAAGGAAAGACGTTTTCATACTTCTCGGTCCATATCCACTTGATCTCTTCTTTGAGTGTGCCGATGTCCGGAACGTTATGAACAGTGTGGCAGGCAAGGGTGCAGTCTTTGCAGCCGGGTGCGCCCTTTTCCCAGCACAATTTCATATTGATCGCCATGCCCCACCGCTTTGCGGTGAGTGCCTGCGCATTGTCCAGGACTTTGGGCGCTTCGCTTTTGGCAACCGCATCCAAAACCGGCAGGGACCCCAACCCCAGCGCACAGACGCCGCCGATTTTCAGAAAATTTCTTCTGCTATTTTCCATTTACTTGCTCTCCTTCGGGGGGATGTGACAAGTCCAGCAATAAGGCGTCGAGTCTAACTTGAGCCCTGCATAGGTATGGCACTGGTCACAGAATTGAGTCTTGTTGGAGTGACAACGCATACACTCGTTTTGAAGGCTCATCTCATAGGTCTTGCCATCGCCCGCCACATACATTCTTTTTCCATTCCGCACGACTTCGGTTCTCCAGTCGTTGAGAAGCTGCATGTGCACGGTCCGCATCTCTTCTTTGGGAAAGATGCACTGCTTCTGAGCCATCTTGGAGATGACCGGAGTATCTATCTTGGGGTCCGGCGGCGGAGCGGCCGTTCCGTGATTGTACCAAAACGGGAAGGTTGCCAGCCCAAGGAAAACAATCAGGCCGACAAGAATATACTTTCCATCATATATCTTCATTCTCACTATCCTCCATACCAGGCAAAGGCTCGCCACGCAGATCGGTGGTCCTCTCCTGCTCGCCTTCCATCACAAGGGCGTTGCCTACCAACTCATGGATTCCATAAACGGTAACGTCCGGGACCCAGTAATTCATCGAAGCAGTGAGCACAGCACGGTCGATAGCGCAGATACACGAAAGGGCGTTTACCCCGTGCTGATCATTTACGTGCTGCACGGCATTGGCGCGAGGCAGACCGCCGCGCATTCTCATTTCCATGAACTCGTCATTATTCAAACCGGAGCCGCTGCCGCAGCAGAAGGTCTGTTCGCGGATGGTGTTGGGCGGCATTTCATAGAAATTGTTCACCACGTTCTTGATCACGTAGCGGGGTTCATCGAGCAGGCCCATGCCGCGCGAGGTGTTGCAGGAATCGTGGTAGGTCATGATGAGGTTATCGTTGCGGCTCGGATCGAGTTTGAGCTTGCCGTTTTTGATCAGGTCGGCCGTGAATTCAACGATGTGGATCATCTTGGTCGACTTGGCGTTGTCAAACCGTGTGCCGGTAATGGGTGAAACAGGAACTTCGAGGAAGTCGGCAGGGCCGTTCAACGTATCCATGTACTGGTTGATAACGCGCCACATGTGACCGCATTCGCCGCCGATTATGTACTTCACCCCAAGGCGCTTGGCTTCGGCGTACATCTTGGCGTTCAGCCGCTTCATCATCTCGTGCGAGGTGAACATGCCGAAGTTGCCGCCCTCCGAGGCGTAGGTGCTCCAGGTGTAGTCGAGCCCGATTTCATGGAAGAGCATCAAATAACCCATAAGAGTGTAGGTGCCGGGGTCCGCAAAAACGTCGCCCGAAGGGGTGATGAAAAGAATTTCGGCGCCCTTGCGGTTGAAGGTCGGCTCAACCTTAATTCCGTTCACGGCTTCAATTTCATCGACGAAGAACTCGATCATGTCCTTGAAGGCATGGGGCTGGATTCCGAGGTGGTTTCCATTCTGATAGCAGTTTGCCACCGGACCCACTACCCAGTCGATGTTCAAACCCAGCAGGTTGAGCAGTTCGCGGCCCATCATGGTTATTTCCGCCGTATCGATTCCATAGGGGCAGAAAAGAGAACAGCGGCGGCATTCCGTGCACTGGAAGAAGTACATGAACCATTCTTTGACGACATCTTCCGTCAACTCGCGGGCACCTGCCATTTTGCCCATGATCTTTCCGGCCAGGGTAAAATCGTTCCGGTAGACGGAGCGCAGAAGCTCCGCCCTGAGAACGGGCATGTTTTTCGGATCGCCGGAGCCGATGAAGAAGTGGCACTTGTCGGCGCATGCGCCGCAGCGCACGCAGATGTCCATGAAGACTTTCAGGGAGCGGTATTTGTGCAGCCGTTCCCGCATCCCTTCCAAAATGATCTGTTTCCAGTTGGAGGGGAGCTTCCAGTCTTCATCGGTTGGCGACCATTCCCTGGGGTTAGGAAGCCCGACCACTTCCAGGTTTTTCGCTTTACCGGGATAGCTGAAGGTACCCGGTCTGAAATTGACCGGCGTATCCATCCATCCCGTTTTCGGGAACGCATGATCTATTACGAGTTCACTTGGTTTGGGGACCTTAGCCATTGTTTCTATAACTCCTTGTCCACGGGTAATCCGGCGTCAATCAAATTTTCCCTGTAGTGGTCGTCTCCGTTTCCTGGTCAGGAAGGGGCTTTTCCACGGGCAATCCGGCCTCAACCATCTTTTCTCTGAAGTGGTCTTCATACTCTGAGTATGTGTGGACCTTTACAGGATAATTCCAGGGGTTTACGTGACGCACAATCCGGCTGTCGTTCGGCAGGTTCCGGGTCGGGCTGAGGAAGATTCCGCCTGCATGCATGAGCTTGCTGAAGGGGAAATAAGCAAACAGAGCACACACCAGGAATAAATGGATGAAGAAAACGACCCCTATGCCTTCAGGTACCACCGGCTGGAGAGTGATAACACCCATGACGAGTTGTTTCACCTTGAGCAGGTCTACCTTGGTGAAATAGCGCGTGAGAATGCCGGTAACGCCGATTGCAAGGATCAGGAGGAGCGGAAAATAATCGGCGGGCAGTGATATGTAGCGAACCTGGGGAATAATGAGCCTTCTGATCAGAAGGTAGGTTCCCGCGAGCACCAGCACAATGCCGGAGATCAAAACTCCGGGCAGGCCGATCTGAAGGAAGCCGTCAACCGATTCAATCGCATGGACGAAGAAGGGGACGGGCTCGGCAAAAAAACGCAGGTGCCTGATAAGAACGACCAGGAAGCAGTAGTGGAAAACAAGGGCTGCAAGCCAAAGCCATTTTTCCCACTGGTAGTAGATCTTGGGGCCCTTTTCCATCTCAAACTTGGTATTCCTGAAAAGAGATCGGAAGAGAAGCACCTCAAGGATCATCCTGCCCACGGTCTCTTTTTTGGTGGATGGATTGTCAAGCCTGCTGTGCTTGATCCATGGCAGGGATTTCTGTTGGCCGGCTGTCGTAGGAATGCGAAATGGAACGGGTGAGCGGGCCCAATTCACAACCTTGTAGAACACGCCGCCGATGAAGATGAGGATGGCTGCGTACGGCACGGTTACGCCGAAGAAGTGATTCAGTCCAGCCGCCTTCACTCCCAGAAATACAGCCACAACGAGTGCAAAGACTGCAGCTAAAGAAAACCTGATGCCCATTTACAAACCCTCGTTTAATTAAAGTTTGGTGAATATGGTTGTATGGTTACGAGTCTTCTGACTTCTCCGGACGAAGCTCCGCAACAAGCTGAGCCCTCTGGAGAAGCCTGAAAGTCCTGTCTTTGACTTCAGTCATTCGGACATCGAAAAGGTCCTGGCGGCACCGCATGTACACATCGAAAGCAAACAGAACAAGCCCGTCCACCCTCTCCTCGAAGTCGAGCAATTCATCGGCGCTCACTACTCCACCGGCTGTCTCGGTCTTGAGCAACTCGCGGCAGATCGACTTCAAACCAAAGATGAATGCCAGTGCACTCGAAGGAGAAAATTCCTGGATCGCTCTGATCCGGATTATCTTGTCCAGCAGCGGCCTCAAAGTCTCCGCATCGTTTTCTCCCATAAACTCATCGAAAATCTTGCTTATGGTAACCGAGAAGGTATGCCCAACCGGGTTTGCAAACTGGTTGGTTTCCTTTTTGAGCATCCTTACGGTTTCAAGCGGGTAGGTATTGGCAAGAAGATCGAACCATTTTTGAATAATTTCTTTCTTCCTGGGTACTAGATGGTCTTCAATACTCATTCGCGCGACTCTACCGAGAGAACCCCTGGCGGCGAAAGGAGAGTGGTTCTCAGGTTTCTATTTGTATTTAGTTGGATAAAGTGTCCATTGACAAGGCGGTGAATCTAACTCGCACACGCACAAAGGTCAATGAAAACACGAATCATTCCGAGAAGATAATTCAAGGAAACAACTTTCGGGTTTGTGTACGCCAGAGCAGAGCTTCGGACAGGAACGGTGGGAGACCTCTATCTCCCGGAGTGGTGCAGCATCGGTCGACAATAACAACAGGAACGAAAGGTCTGGCCGCCGGTACCCTGGACAACAATTACACGAAGAATCCCAATAGCATGACTGCTGCGGGATTTCAACAGCAATTAGTTGGAATCGCGTTGTGCACAATGCTTTTTGCATAAAGCCGCAAACTGCAGGGGCTGCCTGGCCTGAGGGCCGGATCAGGCGGCAAAAGGTCGCCAATCGCCACTGCGCCGGGGCTATCCTCTCTTCGTGAGAAGTGTTATTTTAGATTTTCCGCTTTCTGATTATGTAACAATTGCCGCAAAGGACACAGCGATGGTACGGCTGAAAGGCATTCACCACCTGGCTATGGCCACCGGAGACCTCGATGGGACTATCCGCTTCTGGCGTGATCTGCTGGGGATGCGACTGGTGGCAGGAATAGGGAAGAAGGGATACAAGCTCTATTTTTTTGAAATATCGCCGGAAAATTACCTGGTTTTTTTCGAGTGGCCGGGGGCAGAGCCCGTGCCGGAAAAGGATCACGGGTTTCCGGTATCGGGTCCGCTTGTTTTCGATCATGTCGCCTTTGCAGTAGAGAATGACGAATCACTCTGGGCGCTCCGGGACAGGATCGAGGCAGCGGGTTTTTGGGCATCCGACATGGTCGATCACGGAATTATGCACTCCATTTATGCATTCGACCCGAACGGGATTCCGATAGAGTTTACGGCCGGTGTAGAAGGCATCGATATCGGAGCGGACCCGAAGCTCGTGGATACCGATCCGGTTCGGGTGGCTTTGGAAGGTCCGGAACCCGTACCGGGGTTATGGCCTGCGGCGCCTCAGACAACCGGCCAGCGAGAAAGATTCGTCTACCCCGGAGAAGGTGAAGAACTGGTCAGCGGAACCAGGAAGAACTGGTGGGACGATCTGCCGAAGGTTGAGAGGTCCTGAGAGGCTTGGTTTGCTCGGGACCGGAAATCATCATATGCCCTTATTTTTGAAGAACTCCGGATAGAGCGTTCTTGCGCATTCAGGGCATAACCCGTGGCTGAACTCGACTTCGGAGTGTTCGTGAATGTAAGCTTCCAGCAGGCGCCAGTAGCCTTTGTCATCGCGGATCTTTTTGCACGATGCGCAGATAGGCAGCAGGCCGCTCAATATTTTAACTTTGCCGAGTGCAGCCTGTAATTCAACAATCAGTCTTTCACGGTCTTCTTTCGCCCGCTCGTGTTGTGCGATCTCCAGTTGAAGCTTCTGGTTGGTATGTTCAAGCTGGGCTGTACGCTCCCGAACCAGTTCCTCCAGGTGGTCACGGTGGCGCCTGATCTCCTTTTCTGCATGCTTGCGCTCAATCGCGTAGCGGATGGATCGTTCCAGCAGTTCCGCACTGATCCCGGCCTTGGGGAGGTAATCCGCTGCCCCCGCCCTCATTGCCTCGACATCGAGTTCGTATTTGCCCTGGCCGGTCAGAAAGATCACAGGGGCGTCACATTTCAGTCGGATCAATTCACGCAGTAGATCCAGGCCGCTTCGAGGACCGAGCCGATAGTCCAGAAGGCAGGCGTCGTATCGGCGGCTGGAGGCCTCATCAATGGCTGCTTCATACCCGGATACCCACTTCAAATCGAATTTAGCAGAGTGGATTTCCGCGAGAATGTTCTTGACCAGGATGAAATCCTCCTGGTCGTCTTCGATGAGTAAAACACTTATCGGTTGCATTTCCTGAGTATCCTTATCCGTTCACGTGAACCCCAAGCCGGTTGCCTGCGGATGCGGCGCGCAGATGCCCGGCAAAGCAGATTCTGGTGGAGATAATCACTGTTTATAAAAAAGGAACGGGACAACGGCCACAAGGGCCTATGCTACCAGCGCCCGAGCGCCATGTGCAGGCAAGGGGGTATGCGCAGGGCGATTTCACAATGAGGTTGTCGGCGCCGATGAAAGAAGGTGTAGAGCGAGCAGGTGTATAGGGCCTTGCGCCCCTATTTGGAGCAATACTGTACGAAACCACTGCCCTCCGGCTGTTTTGCGGCCGCCGGAGAGTCTCGGGTATGGATTGACGGCGCCCCCAGCGGTGTAAATACCGTAATGAAGGTGCGGCGGTGTGCCGCGGGCGTTGCCGGAATTACCTACATACCCGATGATATCACCTCTTTTTACCCAGTCCGGGACAGTGAAATCCCCATATTTCTCCAGGTGGGCGTAATAGTGGACTTGTCCCCCGGGACCAAGGACGGAGATCGTCATGCCGCCGAGCCGGTTTGTCCTCCTGCTGGTGACCACACCATCCGTGGTGCTCTGCACGGGGGTGTTCCGCGCGGCGAAAATGTCAATGCCTGCATGCTTCCTGCTCCCGGAGCGAGGCGCTCCCCATGAGTCCCGGAGCCCTGATCGGCTGACGCCATCAACCGGAACAGGCAGGTAGGCCGGGGCCGGCGAAAGTACGAGTCGAACATATCTGAACGGAAGCAGGACAATTTCAGGCGGCTTGAAAGTCGCCGAGAGCCGGTCGATAATGCGAGGCGGGATTTCCAGGCAACTGAAAACTGGAACAAATGCAATAACAAGCAGGGTAATGAATACTATTTTCCGGACAGGTTTCATAATGATTTATATCGCTTCCTGATCGGAAAAGGCAATAATGCACGTCTAGCCCATATCCCACGAGGTAAATGGGACAGGCCCGCACTCTAGACCAGCGCAAAGGCCTTGAAAAAGGTATAGCAGAAGACTCCGTCCGCCTCTGCCGTTCTGTATAAATCAGCAATCCCCCGGTCGAAGGTGGGCGGATCGATCACTCCGCAGTTCAATGCCTTTTCCCTCACTCCCTCGATCATCGCGGTAAAGGTGTTCCTGGTGAACCCTTCGACGAAATCCGGTTTGCTCGAATCCACGTAGACCATACGCGGAGAAACACGGCAATTCCGGTATCCTGATTTTATCAGCAGCGGATAGAGTTCACGTCCTATGAGGGCGTTGCCGCCGGCTTGCGCCTGGAGAGTGATCTGACACTGTATAGCTCTACGGGCGGCTTCGCTCTCCGGATGGAAGTAGACCGAGCCATGATCACCCTCGATGACGGTGACGGTACCTCCGGGCCTGATCATGTTCTTCAGGCGCTGCAAAGCGAAGACCGGATCGGGGAGATGCTCCAGCACAAAACAGATAAAGAGGTGATCGAATGATCCCGCTTCAAAAGCGAGGTTGAACAGGTCCCCCTGCTGCAGGGTAACATTGGTTATCCCCGCGGTGTGGAGCCTCTTGCGGGCCTCGGCGATCGATGCTTCGGAAATATCGACTGCGGTGATATGAGCGCCGGGGGAGTTCCGGGCAAGAATCACGGTCTGGGCGCCGACCCCGCACCCTGCCTCCAGAATGCGGCTTCCCGGAGGATACGAGGTATCCGAATGCAGCAGTCCAACCAGGGTTGAAGCCTGATCCTGCAGCCGGATGTTTTCCCTGGGATCATATCCGTGCACGTATTGCGTACTCATTGCCGTGTCGCCCCCCCATGATTGTTTAAAATGTTCGGTGAAAAGTGCGAACCGAAAACGAGATTCCGGAAGACGGCCCTCTCACCGCCGCGGATCGGCCTTGCTCAGGCGATAAAGCTCCTGCACTCGTTGCAGGGATTCCGGCGTGTCCACCCCGATGACTTCATCTTCCGGGACTGGCATCACACCGACGCTCAACTGGTCTTCGTACATCATTTCCACCAGGTCGGTCAGAAAGTACTCCTGGATACTAACCCGTTGGCCATTGCGCTCTTTGATTACCCGGTGAGGTTGTTTCTCAAGCCTGTCCATGTAGTGCAGCAGTATGTTCCTTTTCGCTGCATAAACTCCGGCATTGCAGTACCTGAGAGCCCTCAGCCTCTCTGGCGGATAGTCTTTCCAGTATTTCCATTCCACGATTCGAATTACCCTCTCTTCATCGGTTTCCACCATTCCATACTGCGCCCGATCAACGGGTGTAAAGACCATCAGGGCGAAATCGCAGCCGCGGAGTCGATCCAGCAGGCCGCGATAGCTGGTCGAACGGATGAGCGGGACATCTCCCATGGTGATTATTATGTGTTCGGCGCCAACCGAATCGAGGAACGCGCGGGCGGCGAGAAGCGCTCCGCCCGTTCCATTTGTATCTGGCTGGTCGATGAAGCGAACTCCGGGACTTTCGGTCTGCTGCCGAACGGTTTCGGCCAGGTAATTTACAACGATTCCCCGTGGTCCCGGGGGCAGGTTTTCGAGAACCTCCCGGATAAGAGGCTGCTTCCCCTCATACATGTTCGAGCCGGGTATCAGGGGCAGCAGGGTCTTGTTCCCGCCATACCCGGTCATTCGTGTTCCTTTGCCGGCGGCAAAGACTATGCTTGCAGCCATCAATAAGGTTACCTCGTTCTCATTGCGGGACGGTTTTATGGCTTTCTCCATCTGAAGTGTTTTCATTTTTCCCGGAATCCTTCTCGCTCAGCTCGGGCAATTCTGCCTGCTGCGAAGGAAGATCCGATGTATCGAGTTGGCCTGCGCCGGGAGAGGCCGCTTGTGGCTGCCCGCCCGGAGTCTCTTTTGAAGCAGACTTCTTCTTCTCATAATAGCGGGACACCGCCCTCCGATGCTCGTCGGCGGTTACGGAAAACTGGTGCGTGCCGTCGTTGTTGCTGACGAAATAAAAATAGGGGACCTTTTCCGGATGGAAGGCGGCCAGGAGTGATTTTGCGCCGGGAGAACATATGGGGCCGGGCGGCAGCCCTTTTATCTGGTATGTGTTATAGGGGCTCTGCCTGGTCAGGTGCGCCGCGGTGACCGGACCTGAAAACCCGGGTATATCATAGACTGCGGTGGGATCGCTTTGCAGCGGCATCCTGATGCGGAGGCGATTGTAGAACACACCCGCAATGATCTGTCTCTCCGAATCGACGACTGCCTCTTTTTCGATTATTGAGGCCAGCGTGACGATCTCATGCAGGGAAAGACCGTGTTCCCTGGCAAGCGATTTCCAGTCCTTCGGCAGATGGTTCCAAAACTGTTGAACCATAGCCTTGGCGATCTCCCCACTGGAAACCGGCTTTTTGAACAGATAGGTCTCCGGGAAAAGGTAGCCCTCCAGGCTGTCTGCCTTTATGCCCAGGGACTTCGCAAATTCAGCGCTCTTCGCCAATTCGAGGAGTTCATCCTCGGCGGCAAGATCTCTTTGCTTGAAAATCCTGGCCACGTCCCAGAGAGTGCATCCTTCGGGAAGGGTCGCAGTGTGAATAACGACCCTTCCGCTTATGATATGGTCCAGTACCTGCTCCGGGGTGGAGACAGTGGAGAAGGCATATTCGCCTGCCTGGAGCCTGTGGAGCGATTTCTTCATCCAGCACAGAAGATAGAACGCCCGCGCGTCGCGAATTACTTCCTGGGATTCGAGCAGGCGAGCTACGCCATAGGCGCCGGTTTTCTGCGGAATGAAAAACTGTTTTTTCTCGAAGGCTGATTTGCCGGGCAAACGCAGAAAGAGCCAGAAGTGCAGGGAGGCCAGGGTCGCCACAATCGTCGTGAGGCAAACAAGGGTCAAAAGCACACCCAGGGCGAATACACATGCCTTTTTGAACTGAGACATTCAGACCTCCGATTCTTCTCCTTTAACATATGAGTTCCGGTTTTGGCAATCTTGAGCGCTACGTGTTGACCAATGATAATTGGTGCATATTTTCGGTAAATCATTTGTAAAAGGACAGGCAAATGGTATATTTCATAACCCGTCCGTGATGAACATGTTTTCCCGGCCTGAACAGACCCTCGCGCAGAGAGCGCTTAGAGCCAGCGTTTTCATCCTTGTCAGCAGGAAGATGACTGCCGCTCGCAAATTTCCCGCTTACCTGCCGCTGCCCGCTGTTCACTCTCCGGCCGGATTGCACACACACTCCAACATAGCGAAAGGTTCTGGAAACTGATGCCTGGTGAGCAGTACAAGGAAGCAGGGGTTGATCTCGAGAAGGCCAATGAGCTTGTCCACCGGATACGTCCGATTGTACGTTCCACTTTTCGTGGCGGGGTGATTACGGACATTGGCGGCTTTGGAGGCTTATTCTCGCTGAACTGTCAGGATATGAAAAACCCGGTGCTGGTTTCCTCCACCGATGGAGTCGGCACCAAGCTGAAGGTCGCCTTCATGGCCAACCGGCACGATACGGTAGGAATAGACCTGGTGGCCATGTGTGTAAACGATATTGTCGTTCAGGGGGCGAAGCCGCTCTTTTTTCTGGATTACCTTGCGTTGGGTCGCATTGATCTCGATCTGGTGGAAAGACTTGTAAGCGGCATAGCCGCCGGGTGCAAACAGGCGGGCTGCGCCCTGATCGGCGGAGAGACGGCGGAGATGCCGGATTTTTATGAAGAAAACGAGTACGACATGGCCGGATTCGCTGTCGGGCTGGTCGATAACTCGCAGATTATCGACGGTTCTACCATCCGCGGCGGGCACCGCGTAATCGGCCTTGCCTCAAGCGGGTTGCACTCAAACGGATACAGCCTGGCAAGACGCATCATGTTCGACAAACTCGGCTTGAAACCGGAGAGTTTTGTGCCGGAATTCAACCGCACCGTAGGAGAGGAGCTTCTGGAACCCACCCGGATTTACGTGGAGCCGGTGCTCAACTTATTGCGCAAGTACCCGGTCCACGGAATGGCCCACATAACGGGCGGGGGTTTCTACGATAATATAGAGCGGATTCTTCCACGGGGGTGCCAGGCGGTCATAAGGCAAGGGAGTTGGAGCCCTCCGCCCATTTTCGAGTTCCTGCGCGAAAAAGGATCGGTATCCGTCGAAGAGATGAACCACGTCTTCAACAATGGGATTGGGTTCGTAGTCGTGGTGGAACCGGGTGATGCGGAAGATATTGCCGCTTTTCTGAGCGCTATGAATATCGGTGTCTATATCATTGGAGATATTGTCCCCAGGGAGCAGGGGGGCAAAGCGGTGCGCCTGGTCTGATGGACGGTCGGGAAAACAGGATAGAAGCTGCCATCAGCTTTCTTTCCGACTACCTGCATGGAAAGCAAAGGGCGCTGAGGCTCGCTCTGATCTGCCTGTTCTCGCGAGGCCATCTTCTCATAGAAGATCTTCCCGGCCTCGGGAAAACGATTCTTGCCGTGGCGATCGCCAAGGTGCTGGGATTGTCGTTCGGCAGGATTCAGTGCACCAGCGATTTGTTGCCCTCGGATATCACCGGGTTGTCGATTTTCGATAAGAATACAGGCGTCTTTGAATTCAAACCCGGTCCAATATTCAATCACGTTGTGCTGGTCGATGAAGTTAACCGGGCGACCCCCAAGACCCAGAGCGCTTTGCTGGAGGCGATGGGCGAAAAGCAGGTCACTGTCGAAGGCAGGACTTACCCGCTCCCCAATCCATTCCTCGTCATCGCCACGCAGAATCCTGCCGAGCAATTCGGAACCTTTCCGCTGCCCGAATCTCAACTCGACCGCTTCATGATGCGGATCAGCGTCGGTTATCCGGATCGGACTTCCGAGAAAGAGATTCTGAAGGGCGGGAGCCGAAGGCGGGCCATATATGCAATCCAGCCTTTCATGAGCGAGGCGGAAGTGCTGTCAATCCAGGAAGGAATACGCAACGGCGTATACCTCTCAGAGAAGATCCTGGAGTACCTGCTCAATATAATCGAGGCTACCCGCAACTGCGGCTACCTGGCATCGGGTCTGTCCACTCGCGGCGCTCTTGCGCTCGTAAATACATCCAAGGCTAACGCGTTCCTTTCGGGGAAGGATTATGTGATCCCGGAGAACATAAAAGAAATTGCCGAGTACGTTATTTGTCACCGGGTCATTTTTCGTGAAGAATACGAAACCGCCAACAGAAAGGAGATAATAAGATCGCTCCTGGAAGAAGTGCCCGTCCCGGCGTAATCAAAATAAACAGGGCAGGCTGGCTCTATATTCTCTCCACTATCCTCATCGGCCTCTCAGCCGTAAACACCGGGAACAATCTCGTCTATATCGTTACGTCCGCCCTGCTTGCCTTTATGCTGGTGTCCGGCATCTTCGGGCGAAGGAATATCTACGGCATTGAAATAGAGGTGCTCTTTCCGCAGGAGGTATACGCCCGTACGGAAACCCCTGTCGAAATAAAGGTCCGGAACCGAAGAAAGCATACGCCCGCCTTTCTGGTTTCCGTGGAAGCAGGGGGAAAGAAATGTTTCTTTGCCTATATAGCTCCCGATACGGCCGAATCCGGCACGATTGTACTCCGTTTCGACAAGCGGGGTGAGGTAAGTGTGCCGGCTGCCCGCATATCTTCGAACTACCCTTTCAACTTCTTTGATCGCTTCAGAACCAGTCAGAAAAGTAGTTCCCTCACGGTCTACCCGAGACCGGTCCGGTGCAGCCTTGATGCTTTCAGGGAAAAGGGGAGCAAGCTCAAGGGGGAAAGGGAGTTGAACAAGCCGGGATATGAATCCGATATTCTCTCCATCCGTGATTATGCCCACGGCGACCCGCCGAAGTACATAAGCTGGAAATCGACCGCCAAGACCGGTTCGCTCAAGGTAAAAGAGCTGTCCGCAATCGATCGCCTGCAGGTTACAATAGATTTTGACGGCATGGATAAGAGAGACCTGGAAAGAGCTCTTTCCTGTACAACGTTTGCGGTGATCACTTTGCTTCGCTCCGGGATTCCCGTCGGTTTGCGCATTCGCGGGGAGGCGCTCCGACCCGATCTGTCCGCTTCTCACAGGCGGGAGATCCTGACAAGGCTGGCGGTTTATGGTCAGAGTTGAAACACTTCTCAAAGTCGCCACCTATCTTTGCGCCCTGACCGGTTTCTCAGCGGTCCTGGAGCACCTCGACTACGCCTATGTTGCAGGGTTTGCGGCCCTTGTCGTCCTTGCCGTAACCGCCGATCTCAGGAAAGTCGTTCTCTTCCCCAGGTGGTTATTGAATACGGTCTCCGTTGCCGCGCTTATCCCCTCCGCCCTGAAGGTCAGCCCGGAGACGCTCGTTGAGCCCGTCCTGAATGGAATTGTGCTCCTGATGGGCATCAAACTCATCGAGGACAAGAAACCGCGAGATTATCTGCAAATCTACCTGCTCTGTACTTTTCTGCTGATCGGTTCGACACTCATCTCTCTCAAAATATCGTTCCTCTTCTATTTCCTTTCCCTTTTCCTGCTGGGCACGATTTCACTGATGCTCCTCGCCTATTTTGCTCGTGGAGAGGATTTACTGATAAGCATCGAGAATGCGGCCCGGCTACTGCGCCAGGCTGTTCTCCTGTGCGCTTTCGCCATACCCGTCTGCGCCACTTTTTTTATCGTGCTGCCGCGGGCCGATTTCCCGCTTTTCAGTCTTGGCAAAAAGGTGGCAGGCGCACGGTCAGGGTTTAGCGACAGCGTTTCGCTCGGTGAGGTGGCGGAAATACAGGAAGACTCCGCTGTGGCTTTTCGAGTTGAAATGAGCAGAATCAACGACAGGGAGCTCTTCTGGAGAGGGGTTGAACTGGATGAGTTCGACGGGCGTACCTGGAAAAGGAGCATCGCCCCCATGGCGCCGGCGCCGGATGAGCAGGCGGCCGGTAAGAGGATCGAGCAAACGGTTTACCTGGAGCCCCATGGGAATCGGTATCTCTTTGCCCTGGATCGTCCACAGGCGATCATTCCGGAAAAAAGGCGCCGGTGGAAAAAGTTGACGTTTATGAATGAACACATAGACGAGCGGACGAGGTATAAGGCTGTCTCCAATATCTCGGAATTCAAAATGGAATCCGAAATCGACTCCGAAAGATACCTCCGGCTGCCCGATGGTTTTTCACCGCACATTGTCGCATTGGCCGACAGGCTGACAAAAAGCGGGACGATCTCCGAGCCCGCAGCGACTTTGATGCAGTTTTTACGTTCAGCAGAATTTGTCTATTCTCTGGATAATCTGCCCACCTCTCAATCGCCGCTGGAGGATTTTCTGTTCGAGAGCAGGCGAGGCAACTGTGAGTACTTCGCATCGGCGCTCGCCGTCCTGTTGAGGGCCTCCGGCATACCCGCCAGGCTGGTGGGAGGATACCACGGAGGATATTACAACCCGGCCGCAAATTATTACCTCGTACTGCAAAAAGATGCGCATGTCTGGGTAGAAGCCTATTTGGGGGGAGGGTGGATGCGTCTCGATCCGACCCCGCCCGGTGCTTCGATTCCGGGAGTAGATCGAAAGAGCCTCTCCTTCAGGCTGAAGGTGATGCTTGACACCTTCAACTACTACTGGGACAGGTTCGTGATCAGCTATGACCTGAGAGAACAGGTATCTCTCCTGAGGAGGATCAGAAGCGGCATAAAGAGGCCCTCCCTGGAACTCGCCGCTATCAGGCAGGGGCTGGCGGATCTGGTGTGGTATGTCCCCGTGCTGCTGCTCCCTTTTATTGCAGGAGTGCTTGTCGTGTTTTTCAGGAGGAAACCCGAGGAGAGGCTTCTGAAGAATTTCATCCGGCGGATGGCAAGAAAAGGATACAGGAAGAGACAGTCGGAGGGGGTCGAAGAATTCGTCCAAAGAGTCTCCGAACCCGATCTCCGGGCAAGAGCGATAAAATTCGTCTCTGGTTTTCAGGATATATTCTACAGGGACAGGGTTTTCTCTCCCGAGCAGATCAAGCGCCTGAAGGCCTGCATCAAGAAGCTGTAGCAGGTATACCCCCTCCCAGGTCATCCGTCGGTCGCATCCGGGCCGGAACCCAGCGATGCCCCCACGCCTTTGGCGTGGTTTGAACGAGAATGAAACTTCATTTCGTCACCATGGCGTGATCCTTTAATATAAAGCGCCGTAGCGCCGTAGGTTGGGCAGGCTTCTCATGCCCAACAGCTTCTGAACGTGCCGGCCCGACCAGGCTTTCACGACAGCCGGGGATGATCTTCATCTGAAGACAGGTTGGTCCCGATTCGCAATATTAAAACCCGTTGGGCATGAGAAGCCTGCCCAACCTACCGCCTGCGCCTGCTCCGCACTCCTCATTGGACGCCTCTGAGCCGATCATGCTGTCACCATAGAGCGTGGTTTATCGCACTGGCATGTTCCTTCACAAGGGGCGGGAAAACACAGGCGCAAGGGCCCTGTTCTGAAACTCTCAACCTTGCTACAGCGTCTCATATAAGCCAAACCGGCACGCTTGAGCGCGGTTTGAAGGAGAGTGAAAGTGCGATTTTGTCTCACTGGCGGGTTTGGTTAAAAATGAAATTCTGAAGAGCCGATCAAGCTTCTGGACGATTCATTGTCGGAGCAATATTCAGGTATGGGGTTTTTCCTGTTCCGGAACTTCCTCGAAAAATCCCGCCTTCCTGTTTTTGCGTACCCTGTCGGCAGGAAATACGCGCCCGCTCATGGCTATGTAAATCCCGGGGGCGAGCGACTGCAGAGCGCCGATTGCGCAGCCGATGTTGAATGCGGCGTCGCTTTTCCTGAAGCGTGCGGGGGCCAGTGATCCCGTGAATACGATCACCTTGTTTGTGATGTGCAGCAGATGGCGTGCGGTTTGAACCATGGTATCAGTGCCATGGGTAATGAGTATCAGCCGGTGAGAACCCGCCTCTATCTTCAGGCGCAAGCGGTCCCGGTCCTCTTCGGTCAGGTCCAGGCTGTCCTTTCGGGCGATTTCCTCTATTTCGTATTCCAGGGCGGCGTTTGCTTCCTTCAGAATCTCGACGATCTGAGGCTCCCCCACCTCATAGTCGCTAAGATTATCGAAGTACACCTTGTCGATGGTCCCGCCCGTGGTGTAAATTTTTAATTTCATCTCTCACACGCCTCAGCCTGACGCGCAATATCCGATTCCCTGTTCTTCGCTTCTTATACCAACTTCTAAAAGCCTATCCGCCCAGATAGGCTTCGCAAACCTTGGAATTTTTCAATAACTCGTTGCCAGTGCCCTCCAGGACAATACTGCCGACCTCCAGAACATAGGCGTAATGAGCAATCTTCAGGGCTGCGTAGGCGTTTTGCTCGACCAGCAGGACTGTCTTGCCCATTCCATTTATGGTTTCAATGATATCGAAGACATTTTTGACCAGGAGCGGCGCCAGGCCGAGGGAAGGCTCGTCGAGCAGAATCAGGTCCGGCGCGCCCATCAGCGCTCTTCCAACGGCAAGCATCTGTTGTTCTCCGCCCGAAAGGGTGCCGCCTTTCTGATCTTTTCTTTCTCGAAGCCGCGGGAAGAGTTCATAAACCCAGCCCAGATCCTTTTCGATCTCGGCTTTGGCGTCTCTGCTGTAGGCGCCCAGCATCAGGTTTTCAAAAACACTCAGGTGGGGGAATATCTTTCGACCTTCCGGCGCCATCATGATTCCGGTCCTGACGATATCGACGGGACTCTTTCCCACAATCGGCCTGCCATCGTATTCAATACTGCCCTTGACGTTCTTGATCAATCCGGAGATGGCCCTGAGGGTGCTGCTTTTTCCGGCGCCGTTCGCCCCTATCAGGGTGACGATTTGTCCCCTCTGTACATTGATCGAGATGCCTTTGAGCGCATGAATGCCGTCGTAGTAAACGTGAAGATCGCGTATATCAAGCATAGGCGCAGGCCTCCTCTCCCAGATAGGCTTCGATGACCCTGGGGTTTTTCCGGATGCTCTCCGGGGGGCCTTCCGCGATGGTCTCGCCATAGTCAAGCACCCACATATGTTCGCATACACCCATGACCACTTTCATATCGTGCTCGATCAAAAGAATCGTGAGTTCGAACTCGTCCCTGATCGTGCGAATGAAACCCATAAGTTCCACGGTCTCCTGGGGATTCATGCCTGCTGCCGGCTCATCGAGGAGCAGGAAACGCGGCTCGGTCGCCAGCGCTCTGGCGATCTCCAGGCGTCGCTGAGCCCCGTAGGGGAGGCTGTTGGCCTTCTCCCTGGCGAAATGCTCCAGCCCTACGACCTGGAGGAGGCGGCGCGATTTTTCGACTATTTCCTTTTCCTCTCTCAAATTGGAAGGAAGGTATATCAACGTGTGCCACCAGCTTGATTTTTGCCTCACGTGGCAGCCGACCATAACGTTCTGCAGTACGGTTCCGTTTCGGAAAAGTCGAATGTTTTGGAAGGTCCTGGCAATACCCGCGCGGCAGACGGCGAAAGGCGGCGTGCCGGTAATGTTCTCGCCCTTAAAAATCACCTCTCCTTCGCTTGGCACATAGAAACCGGAGATCATATTAAAGCAGGTGGTCTTGCCCGCCCCGTTGGGGCCGATAAGCCCGACAATGCTTCCCTGCTCGATTGAGGCGTTGAAGTTGCGCACGGCGGTCAGGCCGCCGAACTGCATCGTTAAGGCCCGGGTTTCCAGGATCACATCACGCTTCATATGCTTTACCCCGCTTGCCGAAAAGCCCCAGAAACCATTCCCAACTGAACTCACGCATGCCCATCAGGCCCTCCCGCCTGAAAAGAATTATGAACAGGAGCGCCAGGGAGAATACCACCATGCGCATTCCCGGTATCCCCTTCAACTCGAAACTACCGATGAAGATCGGGTTTTCCACGAAGCGCAGCCATTCCATGAGGACTGTAATGGCGATCGAGGCGAGAACCGAGCCCGTCATGGAGCCCAGACCCCCGGTTACCACGATCATGAGAACATTGAAGGTGAGAGTGAACAGGAACATCTTGGGATCTATGGTAGTGAGAAGGCTGGCAAGCAATGCGCCGCCCACGCCGGCAAAAAATGATCCTATGGTAAAGGAGAGAAGCTTGTAGCGGAAAATATCGATACCCATCGCCTTGGCCGCGGTTTCATCATCGCGAATGGCCATGAGGGAGTTTCCAAAGTTGCTGTTGATGAGCCGCACGATGCAATAAAGCGTGAAGATGCACCAGCCGAAGTTCCACCAGAGGTTGGCATAGTCGGGTATGCCTTTGAAACCGAGCGCGCCGTTGGTAATCCGGGGCAGGTTATTTCCAAGTACCCGGATGATTTCGGCAAAGCCAAGCGTTGCGATGCCCAGGTAGTCGTCCCCCAGTCGGAGCAGGGGGATGCCGACCAGCAGGGCGGCAATCGAGGCGGCGAGTCCGCCCGCGATCACGGCGACCAGGAAAGGCGCCTGTGCTGCCTCCACCCAGGGCAGAGCCCTGTCGAGGATGAAGAGCATTTCCTTTTGCGCGGGAGTGAGTATCAGAATTGAACAGACATAGGCGCCTATGGCCATGAAGCCGGCGTGGCCCAGGCTGAACATGCCGGTGAAACCGTAGATGAGATTCAAACTGGCTGCGAGAATGATGTTGATGGCGATGAGATTCAATATCTGAACAGCATATCCGCCCATGCTATTTTGAGCCCACCACAGGAAAAGGGCCAGCACCGCAATGGAGACAATGTTCAACAAGATCTTTGTAGTGCGCTCCATTACACCTTGTCCTCCAGTTTAGCGCCGAGCAAGCCGGTAGGCTTGATTAGCAGAATGCCTATTAAAAGAATGAAAGCAATCGCATCGCGATAGCCTGCCAGATCGGGGAAGAATGCTACGGCCATGATTTCCACGAGCCCAAGTCCCACTCCTCCGATTACAGCGCCCTGGATGGAGCCGATTCCCCCTACCACCGCTGCAATGAATGCCTTGAAGCCGGGAATGGTGCCCATAACCGGCTGCAACTGCGGATAGCGCAGAGTCCACATGATCCCTGATGCCGCGGCCAGAGCGGAGCCGATCGCGAAGGTGATCGCAATGATCCGGTTGACCGGCACTCCCATCGCATAACTGGTTTCAATATCCTTGGAAATCGCCCTCATTCCCAGCCCCGGCTTGGTCTTATAGACGATAAAGACCAGTCCCATCATGAGCAGGAAGGAGAAGAGCGGGACAAACAGTGTCAAGGGCAGGACCCGGACGCTTCCGATAATGATGACATCCTCAAGCCAGTCGGGACGGTATACCTCGCGGGGAATTGCCGAAAAAACCACGATGGCCAGGTTCTGCAAAAAGAAAGAAACGCCGATAGCGCTTATGAGTGCGGAAATTCGGGGGGCATCCCGCAGGGGACGGTAAGCTATCTGGTCTATGAGAACACCCACCGCAGCGATGATGATAATGGCTGCGATCATGGCTACTATCCAGGGCAGGTGGGCCAGAACGATACCCCAGAAGACGAAATACGCGCCGAGCATGAAAACCTCGCTATGGGCGAAGTTTATCAGCCGCAGGATTCCGTACACCATCGTGTAGCCGATGGCGATCAAGGCATATAGACTTCCGAGTGTGATGCCGTTCAGAAGGTGCTGAACGAACATTGCCAAATCCATTGAAAATCCCTCTCAAAGGCCATCTAAAATTCAGGGGAGGCCAACGCCCCCCCTGCATTCTATTCAGTCGCTCTATCGACAACCATCGTACCTGTCCGGATTAAAGCTCCGGAGTGATGTCGCCGACGTAGGTCTTTTTGCCGTCTTTGATCATAACCAGGCCAACCGGCTTCTCCGCGTCATGCGTAGCATTGATCGTGGTGTTTCCGGTGACGCCCATGAAACCCTTGGTAGCGGCAAGGGCTGCTGTGATAGCTTCCGGTTCTGCCTTGCCCGCTCTTTTTATTGCATCCAGCACGATCATGTAGGAATCATAGCCAAGCGCTGCATTAACGTTGGGTTCCTTGGCGGGATGAAGTTTTTTCCAGTTCTCAGTGAACTTCTTGGCGACCGGGTTCATTTCCTTCATAGAAGGATCATAGGGGAAAGTGGTGTGAATGAAGCCTTCAACAGACTTTCCGCCTATCTCGGTGATCTTCGGGTTGTCCATTGCATCGCCGCCCATAATCTTGAATGTGCCGCCCAGTTCCTTCACCTGCTTCATGATGATTGCGCCTTCCGCGAAGTAGGAGGGAATGAACAGAACGTCGGGCTTCTTGCTGATGATCTGGGTCAACTGCGCGGTAAAATCCTGGTCACCGGATTGATAATTGAGATTAGCGACCACTTCGCCGCCCAGTTTGGCGTAGGATTTACTGAAGAAGCTGGCCAGGCCGACAGAGTAGTCGTTGGCGACGTCAACGAGCATGGCGGCTTTTTTCAGGCCGAGAGTCTTGTAGGCGTACGTCGCCGCTCCCGCGCCCTGGAAGGGATCGATGAAGCATACACGGAAGATGTATTTCTTACCCTGGGTTACGAGAGGATTCGTGCAGGATGTGCCGACCATGGGCACTTTTGCCTTCTCGGCCACTTCGCCGCCGGCCATGGCCAGAGATGATCCATAAGTCCCGATAATTGCAATGACTTTTTCTTTGTCGAGGAGACGTTTGACAGCGTTGGCCGACTCGACCTTATCGGTCTTGTTGTCTACCACGAAGATTTCGACCTTCTTGCCGAGCACCTCGGGAGCTTCCTTGTGGGCCATTTGCAGACCTTCGAGTTCGAGTTCGCCTCCGTAGGCGTTGGCGCCGGTCAGGGGGAGGTAGACGCCGATCCGTACGGTTTCCTGGGCCAGGGCAGGCCCTGCCAGAGCAAAAACCGCAATCAGAGCCAACATCACTGCTTTTTTCATGAATTCTCTCCTTGTTTGAACTGTTAAAAGGGTGCGTGTGTTGTTGGTGTTAGAAGGTGACTAAAGGTATACCGGAAATCTACGGCACAGGGTCTCCACTTCTCCGGAAACCTGTGCGAGGACTGTGCTGTGCCCGCCTGCGGTAAGCGCCCGGTCTATCAGGCCGGCGATTGTCTGCATTTCAGTTTCGCCCATTCCCCTGACACTCACACCGGAGGTTCCCAGCCGCACGCCGCTCACCCTGCCGATGCTCACGTCACTGGGGATTGCATTACGATTCGCAACAATTCCCACCGATTCCAATATCTTTTCTGATGCAGTTCCGTCAAGACCCTTGGAACTCACATCCAAAAGAACCTGGTGATTATCGGTTCCGCCAGAGACGATCCGGTAGCCCTTTGCGGCAAGTTCGGAGGCGAGCTTTACCGCATTCTGAAGGGTTCTTTCCTGAATGCGCACGAATTCCCTGCTTTCCGCCAGCTTGAATATGATCGCCTTTGCGGCGATCACATTGACAGGACTTGTCCCCTGGCATCCCGGGAAAACGGCGCTGTTGAGCTTTTTGGCGTACTTTTCCCTGCACAGAATGACTCCGCCTCTTCCGCCCATCATGGTCTTGTAGCAGGTAAAGGTCACGAAATCGGAATGTGGAACCGGACTGGGAATGACCTTTGCCGCCACCAGGCCGCCTATGTGAGCCATATCGACCAGCAGGTAGGCGGATACACTCTTTGCAATGGAAGCTATTCTTTCGTAGTCGATCAGCCGCGGGTAGGAGCTTGCTCCGGCTACAATCATCTTTGGCCTGAGCTCTTCAGCCAGGGATTTTATTTCATCATAGTCGAGCAACTCGGTTTCGCTGTGCAGGGTGTAGTGCGAAAAGTCAAAACACTTGCTGGTAATCGAGGCGCGGTGCCCGTGGGATAGATGGCCTCCATGGGGAAGGCTCATGGAAAGTATTTTGTCTCCGACCTGGAGAACGGAAAAATAAACGGCAAGATTTGCAGTCGTGCCGCTGTGCGGTTGGACATTCACATGCTCAGCCCCGAATAATTTCTTTCCACGTGCGATTGCCAGTCTTTCGACTTCATCGACATGGACGCAACCCGCATGAAATCGTTTGCCCGGATATCCTTCTATCGTTTTCGTGTTGAGAACCGAACCCATGATTTCGTGGATGGAGCGGGGAGCGTGACTCTCAGCCGCAATCAGGTCTAATGTATTCTCTATTCTCGACTCTTCTCTTTCAACAAGCGCCGCTATCTCCGGATCATCTTTCAACAAATGAAGCATCGACCAACTCTCCAAAACTCAGGGTTTGTCCAGCTTGAACCTGATGCGCAGAATGCCTCCATCAAACGAGGTCGAGATTATCCGGAAGCGGCCGATTTCTCCAGTTGATTGCACATGCGGGCCGCTGCACGCGCAGGCGTCGTATTCCCCTATCCTGATGATGCGGATCGTCTCGCCGGCATCCTCCGGAAGGCGTTCAAGATTGAACTCCCGTTGGGCCTGCTCTCTTGGAATGAATTCTTCTGTCACCGGCAGGTTTTCACCGATTACATCATTTATGCGATTCTGAAGTTCCTGCACTTCAGAATCTGTCAAAGGCCGCAGGAAGTGGTAATCCAGCTTGGATTTTTTCTTTTCAAGATGTGCGCTGAAGCATCGCGCGCAGTCGAACATGCGAACCATGGTCTGGTTTGCGATATGCTCAGCCGAATGCATTCGAGGATCAAACTGCTTTTCAGCTCTTACAGCCATCTGCGTGTTCCTGCCGCGCAGACAAAGCGCGGCGCCAGGGCAACCTCCGCAAGTGGAATGGAGATGCACGACTCTCTTGAAACGAAACGGGGGCCGGTGAGGAATTACTTGCGCGTGCCGTCCGTTACATTGTTGCTTATACTGCCTCTCACCCGGTATGTACCGCCGTACTTGAACTGTGGGCCGGAGTCCGCGGAGTCGCCGGAATCCGTTGTAGCACATGCCGAGATCAAGAAAAGAGTTGCGATAATAAGAAGCGCCGCTTTCATTTTTTCCCTCCTGGTATTGATCGGTGGCAGGCGCCATGAGAGATGGCGCGGTTGCCTCAAATTAGGTCCCCTGGCGCAATACTTTCCGGAAGGCTTCGACTGCATAGTCGATGTCTTCGGAGGTGACATGGTAATTGGTGACTGCTCTGAGTTTTTGCGGGCCGGCGGGCAGCATCCGGACACCCATGGCATTGAGTTTCTCGCAGAGGTGAGGGGCCGTGAGGTCTGCGCGCTCGATGGCGATGAAAACGATGTTACTTTTCACAAGTTCCATATCTATGGAGAGGTCATCCATTTGCGACAGACTCTCGGCGAGCCTTCGAGCGTTCAGGTGATCTTTCGCGAGTCTGGCGACCATTTCATCTAAGGCTACGATACCGGCGGCGGCAAGAATTCCGGCCTGTCTCATCCCACCGCCCAGCACCTTGCGCATGCGCCTTGCGCGCGCAATGAAGTCACGTCGGCCGCAGACAACCGATCCTGCCGGTGCGGCGAGAGCCTTGCTGAGACAAAACGTTACGGAATCGGCATCGGCTGCAAGCTCGGAAGCCTGGATACCCTGAGCGACCGCCGAGTTGAATATGCGAGCCCCGTCGACATGTATACTGATCCCATGCCTGTCTGCAATATCCCTCACCTGGCGCATATATTCGGGCGTCAGAGGACTGCCGTTGCAGCGGTTATGAGTGTTTTCCAATGCAATGAGCCGCGTTCTCGGATGGTGTACATCGTCAGGCCTTATCGCCGCTTCGATATCGGGAATCCTCAGAGTCCCGTCAGGAAGGTTCGCCAGAGCGCGTGGGACCACTCCTCCCAGCGCCGCAATGCCTCCCTGCTCGTAGTACATGATATGCGCCTGGTCTCCAATAATTACCTCATCGCCACGGCCGCAATGGCTGAGAACACTCACCATGTTTCCCATGGTGCCGCTGGCCACGAACAGCGCCGCCTCCTTGCCGAGGCGCTCAGCCGCCATACTTTCCAGCTTATTGATAGTCGGATCTTCGCCGAAAACGTCATCTCCGACTTCCGCTTCGGCCATAGCACGCCTCATTGCGGGTGTAGGGCGCGTTATCGTATCGGAGCGCAAATCGACAATTCGCATTATATCTCCCTTTGTCCTTCTCAGAATGAGAGCAGAGGCTGCAACTTCTTTGCTTCTGCCAAATTAATCGAGCATTATACCCGACCTGGATCACCGGCAACATCAATTCATGTAAAATGCGATATTATACCCGTGATATTGTCCCAAATCCACAACAGTGAACACGGTCGATACACGGTCAAGGAGAAACGGAAGGTGAATGTTCCGCAGCCGGTTCGATGGCCATGAACGCCACCTCGAAGGGAAGGTGCGGAAACGAAGCCCTCTTTGTCTCGACGAAGCCGACCCGCCGGTACCATGCCTTCAGATCGAGATCGTCGGAAATTATGCCGATTTCCACCCTTGAGCCTCCATCTCTCCATGCCCATGAAAGAGCGTAGTCGACAAGCGCGCGTCCACAGCCGCATTTCCGGTACTTCGGCAAAACGGCCAACCGTTCGAGGTAACATACCTTCCGGTCTGCACGCTCGATAGCGACGCATCCGCATGGGGCGCCGTTCTTTGCCATAAGGAAATAGGTGACTCCCTTTTCGAGAGCGGACTCCACCCATTCTGAGGTGCAATTCGAGGGATGCCTTGGACAATTGGCCTTATTCAGCCCGAATCTCAGGGCAACATCCGCGAAGGATTCCCTGATTATTTGCACCAGCACCTTCAGGTCCGAAAGGGAAGCTTCCCTGATTGAAAAATCCGCCGCAGCCGGGTTCATTTCATTGAGTCCTCACCGGAAATCGGAAAACGCCTCATTAAGATTACGAGGTTATAAAGGAAAACAAGCCTTCCTGTCGACATTTCAAACGAACGGGAAAGCCATAATTAAGCCCAGTCGCTACGCAATGGCGTGGTTTGAACCATTATGAAACTTCATTTTGTCCCTCCGGCATGATCCTCTAAAAATGAACTTTCATAATTTTGAACCTCCCCTCTTGGACCTCTTGAACACCTGAAACCATGCAAAGCCGCCGCATAGCAGGGCTTTTCGAAGCAGTTCAAAAGAAGACCTGGATGCAGTTCCCATGCTCTTATCTGACTTCAAAGTCAGAGGCTACGTTCAAACAGGCCGAAAACCGGCGGCCCCGCTGGATTCCGGCTCAGAAGCCCTGCCGGAATGACGGAGCAAGCGTAGGGTGGGCACGGTTTTTACTTACAATTACCCACACATGCCCCCACA
>CAZIJV010000056.1:0-33734 GCA_964539645.1 uncultured Syntrophobacter sp. | reverse complement strand
CGTGGCGGCGCCGCTGGATTCCGGCTCAGGAGCCCTGCCGGAATGACGGGGCAGGTTCCGCTCGTTCCCAAGCCCCTGCTTGGGGACGCAACTTCGGAAGCTCCTGCTTCCCGTCCCGACATATCATGCGGTTTCTGTCGGTCCCTCCTGTTCCGTACGCATGGAACCATGCCGGAATCCTCGGTCAATCGAAGCTGGAGCTTCCAGACCGGTTCCCAAGCTGGAGCTTGGGAACCAGCGAAACAGCCACGGGTGCGTGGGACCGGCGCGATTCCTCTGCAAGGGGCTTTCGCATCTCAAATGCTTAAATGTCTTTCACTGGAATTATAAACTAAGTCGCTGGTCCGAGGAAGCTGGGTGAGGAAAGCCGCCTGCTCGGCGGAGCAGTGCGGGGCAGAGCGCAACGGGGTGATCATTCGAAAACTTACCCGGGCCTGAGTACTCGCGATCAGGCCGTTTTCTCCTCGTCTTCGTCGGAAGCGTATGCCAGGGGTTCCAGGTCTTTCGACCTGAGTTCGAGCCGTTTCAGCCTGGACCGGTCGTTTATGACTTTTTCCATCTCACGCCGCACCTCGGTCTGAGTCAGAAGCTCCGACAACAGTATACGTTTGTAGCTGATGCTTCGAAGCTCATTTTCGAGGAATTCGTCCCGTTCTTCCTTCAACTTGAGGTTTTGAAGAAAGAGCTTTTCTTCAAGGGACTCGTTCTCGATCAGAAGGGTGATAAACATATCGGTGAGCTTGTTTTTCCGGAGGCCCATCATTCCTATCCCGGCGGCTTTTCTTCGGTACTGCTCCAGCTTGCCCTCGAGGAACTGGATTCGCTGTTCCAACTCCCGTTTATCATTTTCGAGTTTTTCTTTCTCACTATCCCAGAAAGCCTTGAGCGCCCGCTCGATAGTCAGCATTTCCTCGCGCTCGGAAACTGATTGAGTCTGGAATTTTCTGAATGTGGTCTTGTGCCCCAGGTAATAACTCAGTGCAAAGATCACCATTACGCAAAATAGGCCGGCCATGACCTGGTAGACTATCAAATCCATATGGGATTCCTCTCGAATGAACTTTCCGAAAAGCGCGCTTTTCCCCGATTGGCCAGGTTGATTTTCCAGCCGCCGCCAGTATAAACCGATATCGAAATGAGGTAAACAGTGAGCACTGTTCCAGGGCGCCTTTTCTCCTTCTTTTTGCGTCCTTTTCAATATTTAACCCAATTTTGAACCTTCAGCTATAGTTAACAGGAACTGAAAAGATGCCGACTGGTTGTGGACAAATTCCGGGATCAATTCGTCTTATTTCCTGAGCTAAAATAGCTTCATGAAGCTCCTTTTGCCCGGATTGTATCAATTATCTCAACAGGATCAGAATTGGAGGGATGGAATGAAAAGAAGCGCTTTGATTCTTTTGGCAGGCTCGTTTCTTATAGCCGGAGCGGCCTTTCCTGATGCAGGCTGGTGTAAAAAAGGGGGAACGGGAAAGGGAGGAGGCCTGTCCGAAGACGGCATATTCTATCACAGTCACTCCGACAGAAGTTATTCCGGCAAGGAAAACCCGAAAGGCCAGGGAAAGGGACACTTTAAGGAGAAGAGGAAGAATAAGGCTGGAAAAGGCAAAGGCGCTGGAAGCAAAAAGTGGAACTGACCATAGACCTGGTTACGAGATAGCCGGTATACGTCAGAAACACCACCCTTCGGCCTGCAGGATCTGGAGCTTTTCCCCCGTCCTGCAGCCGAATGGCAATGTGCCGCGGTAAACCCGGTTGTCCGGTTGAACGCGGCCGCGCCTGCTTAACTCATACCCCCCGCGCCATCGAGTTCCGTTCTGCCTTTTTCCATAAACCAGTGTTCGGTATCGACATAATAGAACCTCAGGTCGGCAAGTACTATATAGTGCGCCCTCTCCTCCGCTATCATGTGGTTCAGGAACTCGCGTTCGATCGGGTTGGCCGCGGTTTTCAACTGATCGAGGAAAAAATCAATGCTCTTGTTTTCCAGTTCCATACCACTTTCGATAGCAGCGACATCGTCAAGACACGCCTTCGACAAGGTCTCGCGCCTGCGCCCGATCTTTTTCATGACTTCACTTCCGCGAAGAGCGCCGAAATCATAGAACCGGCATGAGTCAATCTCTGCCCCACTCTTCGACATTTCCGAATATATCTCCTTAAGCCGCTCCAGGTGCGCCTGCTCCATTTCACGGAGCATGTCGAAGGTCTGGGCGCCAACCTTGTCCGAACAATTCTCTGCAGCCCTGCTGTAGAGGTCTTTCATCTTTTCTTTCAACTCGACCGTGGTGCACATTATCCCCAGCAATCCCGTATTGTCTTCTTCCATGTCATCCTCCCGCATCCTGTTGTTGCTCCTCGTCGATTGCGCACGCGCCATTCCGAAGCATTTTTGTAATAAGAACTGCGAGCAGCATTGTCCAGCGATAGACGTTCGCTTTCAATATCCGCTCGCAAGTGGCTGGCTATCTCATTAATAGTATTGAATTTAGAATATATAAGCACTTTGACTGCACCCGGTGACATAGAGTATACGTGGCGTCACGATTGCAGGACATTGTCTCCATTGCCCAGCGCTCCCCCAAGAAAATAGTGACTCTTCAACTTGTTGATTTACCTAAAAAACTTATAGCCATGCGAGTATTTTGAAGATGGCATGGTATTTGATAATTATTCTCGTCTAACGTCCTAAGTTTGGGATCCTCATTGAAGGTGATTTCTCTTTGTCCTTTTAAAGGGCGTTGACGCGGGTGGTACAATTCACCCCTTGAATCCTCCCAAACAGGCGCAAGTGTATAAGCACGAGCTATTACCAGTGTACCTGGTAGTTTTCCCTATGCCTGATCAGGGATTTATCGTGAAACTGAAGGGGGCGTCAGTGGAAATTTCTACTGTAGCAAGCAGAGAAGAGCACCCCACCGGCGATTGATTCCAAGGGGATGCGTAGGAATAATGATCGATCATCCTCATTTCCAAATACAGCCCTCATCACATGTTTAGTAGTAGTAGTTGGTATTTTCAAAAACTCACGGAATGTTTTTACTAGGGCTCAGAAAATGAAAAATACAGCAACGCATGTCCGTATAGTATTACCCGCTGGTGTAGAAGGTTTTCACAAACGGTTTTGGCCTGCCTCGAACATCCTTTTAGATCCAAGCGGATCTTAGACAGTTTGACGATTCTTGCAACAGGAGGAAGAAAATGGAAAGAAGAACGTTTCTCAAGACAAGCGCGGCAAGCATCGCCGCATTGGCTGTGGGGGGGGCGAAGATTCCCGGCATCTTTGAAACCGAAGCGCATGCACAGGTATTGACACTCGACCTGGAGATCACCGATTGCGTCAAGCACATGGTGACCGACACCGCGGAAACACCTGTGACCTGCAGCTTTTGGTGTTACAAATCGGCAGCTCTGCCCTTGCCTTCCGTACCCGGCCCGATCATTTTCGCTCTGCCGGGAGACACCATCAACCTCACGGTCAAGAACAGCCTGGACGAACCCCATACTTTTTTCATCGACGGTGTGGTCGACTCCGGCTCCATCCGGCCCGGAACCACCAGGACCCTGTCTTTCAGGGCGCCACGACCGGGAACCTACATGTATTACGACAGGTTCAATGCTCCGGTTAATCGTATGATGGGACTGCACGGCGCTTTTATTGTCACCAGGCCTCGAACCGCGCCGCCTGCCGGGCACAAGCGCACGCCCTATCAAAATCCTACACCCAATGTTCAGAGACTCTTTGATGACCTGGGTACGACCGAACATTTCCCCGGCCTTGCGTGGGATGAAGCCGACACCACCTCGAACCCCACTGCTGCCCGATACCGGCAGTGGGTTTGGGTCCTTCACCAGGCGGACGCCGTATTATTCGAACAAGTGGTTAACATGCCCCCGGGTCGGATTATGCGCTCCTCCACTTTTGTGCGGCGCTTCAGGCCGAAGTTCTTTACGATCAGCGGAGAATCCGGCTATTTTATTTATTTCAACCGCAGCATCACACCCTGGCAGCGTGTCGGCGAACCTGGAGTTGTCCGAATTCTCAATGCCGGCCTGTGGACGCATTCCATGCACATTCATGCAACCCACGTATATGAAATCGCCAAGAATGGAGTCGTGAACCCCAATCCCTTCTGGGTAGATACATCAATGATGCGGCCCATGGACAGGATGGACTGGCTGATACCGTTTACGAGGCCGCCAGACGTTCCCAATACCGGAGGAAGAGGGCTGCCTGATACTCCGCTGCCAACTGCTTCGGGATTTACCTGGCCGCCAAGCGAGGAGTTGAACGTACGTTTTCGTACACTTGGTAACAGGACGGCTGCCCAGTCGCCTCTTTTCTATCCGATGCACGACCATATCGAAACCTCACAGACGGCAAATGGGGGGAATTATACCCAGGGTCTGCTCGGTGGAATAGTTTTCATCGGTGATAGAACATTGCCGGGCGGCATCGTGGACTTCCCGATAGAAGCCAGGCGCCAGAGATAAACGCATTCAGAGCTAAACCGACTCTTGAACGAGTCTGCCCATAGCTCCTAGGAAAGGAGACCGGAAATGCCAGCATTCGTAATTCCCAGAAAACCAATTCCTGTTGTTAACGAGCCCTATTGGGTCAAGTTCCATGCGCCGTTTAGAGGTGAGTCCCCCGCCACGCCGGACGCAGTGACTCCTAATGTCCGGATCAACAGAAGACTGCTCCGGGGACTGGACCTTACCATGCACGATGGTCGGAAAGTCAGGTTCTTCACCATCGGATCAGATAACTTCCCGGGAGGAAGGTTCCCCGGTGAGACGGTGCGCGTGAGGCGGGGCCAGGTGGTCCATGCCAACGTCAAGACCTCAACCGGCACACATACCATACACTGGCACGGCATAGAGCCGACTCCCATGAACGACGGCGTGGGTCACCCCTCGATGGAGCTTGGCGAATACACCTACCAGTGGCAGCCCAACTTTGTAGGCACCTACTTTATTCACTGTCACAAGAACACTGTCCTTCACTTTGAAGCGGGTCTCTATGCCCTGATGATCATCGATCCGCCGGCCGGACCGGGAACAACCCAGGCGCACATTCCCGGTTTTCCGGGCTTTGACGACGGAACTCATACTGTCGCCTACGATGTGGAGGCTGCATGGGTTGTAGATGATATCGATCACAGGTGGCACAATTTGAACGCTACCGCTTTTGAGGCTGATGGCGGTGTTGATGGCCCTTTCACCTCAGACGGCATATTCCACGATTTCAGGCCTCGGTATTTCTTCGTCACCGGATACCAGGTGCCCGCACCTTGGAGGGGCTCCGGCTTAGTGGCGCCGGGAACCACTATCGGAGGCTTGACGCCCGGTGAAATCGGTGACGACGCCAACGTGCAAATCGCCGTAAGAGCCCAAAGGAACCAGACCGTCCTGGTGCGGACCCTCTGCGCGGCATACTGTTGGAGCCGGTTTACCTTCAATGGCATAGGATGTAAAGTCATCGCGCATGACGGGCGCGCGTTGGGCTTGCCGCCATTTGGGTACAACGAAGCCTATGATGTTCCCCCCGGCGGATCTTTCGAACTCAGCACCGCCGAGCGCAATGATTTGTTGATCCGGTCATCGGTTGCGGGCTCCTTTAGCGCTACGGTTGAGTTTTTCAGCCCCTTTACCGGTGTCAAGGAGTTTACCGCCACGATTCCGATCGTGATCACCTAACTTCATGAATCTTCCGGGAATGTCCCCCGGAAAGCTTTCGAGCTGCTGCAACCAAAGCCGAGTTTGAGGCCTTCAGCGGCTAATCCGGCGAGGGTGGAGAATCTCCACCCTCCTGCCGCTTTTCCACAAGTAATGAAGCAGTGCCGCAATCCCTTAGCCTTTGTGATGCTGCGGAGGTTCGTTTGTCATGAAAAAAGCATTGTTTACCTGTCTGCTGGCGGCGTTTCTTGTGGGATCTTTTCTTGCCGGCTCTCGGTACGGTCGGTCTTTTATTGAAAAAGACGGCCGGGAAACCGGCAGGCGGGTGCTGTATTACGTTGACCCAATGAATCCCGCAAATATCAGTGACAAACCCGGAACAGCTCCCTGTGGAATGGCAATGGAGCCGGTCTATGACGAGAGCATCCCCGGCCCCGAGGGGCCGGTCACAACCGGCGCGATAAAGATAAATACCGAAAAACAACAGATCATCGGAGTCCGGTCCGGTCCGGTAGAGATGTCCACCCATGCCCGGTCAATAAGAACCCTCGGCAGAGTGACTCCCGAGGAGAACAAGGTCTATACCGTGACTTCCTCGGGTTCCGGCTGGATATGGGATGTCTTCGGCAGCACCACGGGCACATTGGTCAAAAAGGACGATATACTCGCCACTTTCTATGACAAGGCTTTTTTGGGTGCGGAGCAGGCATACTTCTTCGGGTTGAGCTTCGTTGAAAGCCCCTCGGTAAAAAGTGAGATAGAGTCCCGCCTCAAGCAGCCGCATGCAACCCGGGAAGAGCTTACAAAGTCAAGGCAGCCTGAAGAGGTCTCCCCCGCAACACCTGAAAGGGCCGAGCACAATGATTCCTGTGGAATAGGGCAGACGCAGGCAGATCCTCATAGCATACCGACTGCAAAGGAAAATAGCGCCAAAGAGGATGAGCCCGTACGAATGCACTCCGAAGTCGCCACCGCTGAACCTGCACAAGCCGCTGACGACGATGAAGACGCCCTTTCTGATTACGAAAACATGAATCAGCAGGGTTGGCCTTCCTCGGAGCCGATCCTTTCACCTTATTCAAATGCTTCAACCAAAAAACCTGAAAAGCAAACCGCCGAGGAACCGCAAAATGATCAAGTGGCGCATCTGGCCAGATCACGCATGGCCGAGGTCCGGTCTCACGAGAGATACCTCATCGACCAGGCGGAATCGGCCGTCCACAACCTGATAGATCTCGGAATGAGCGACGCGCAGATCAAGGA
Source organism: uncultured Syntrophobacter sp. (assembly GCA_964539645.1). Taxonomy (GTDB): domain Bacteria; phylum Desulfobacterota; class Syntrophobacteria; order Syntrophobacterales; family Syntrophobacteraceae; genus SbD1. Next base: position 26,792 of record CAZIJV010000056.1, on the reverse strand, counting down.
ACTCAACCGCACCCGGGAGTGGACCAGCAGGATCGAAATACGCTCTCCGGCCACCGGCCATATCATCTCTCGCGACATTTACCAGGGTCTGCGATTCGACAGGGGGGTCGAGTTCTTTCGCATCGCCGATCTGACCAGGGTCTGGGTTATAGCTGACGTCTTCGAGCGTGAAGCTTTACACATCAAACCCGGAGATCGGGCCATCGTGACCATACCCAAGCAGGCGACTTCGCTGGAAGCAAAGGTTTCCAAAGTACTGCCGATCTTCGACCCCGATACGCGCACCTTCAAGGTTCGCCTGGAAACGGATAATCCGGATTTTGTTCTGAAACCGGATATGTTCGTGGACGTGGAATTCATCGTGAACACCGCCTCTGCCATTTCAGTCCCGGTGGACGCTGTTATCAACTCGGGAATGAGAAAGACGGTTTTCGTGGACATGGGGAACGGATTTTTCGAGCCGAGAGAAGTCAAGGCTGGACCGCACTCGGGCGGCAAAGTCCAAATTACTGAAGGTCTGATGCCGGGAGAAAAGATCGTGCTCTCGGGAGCGTTCCTCCTTGACTCGGAGGCGCAGATGAAGCGGGCTGCCGCAAGGCGGCTTACCGCAGGCGTAAAGGACCCGGTGTGCGGAATGAGCATAGACCCGAAGAAAGCAAAGGCAGCCGGACTGACCAGCGAATCCGGCGGCAAAACATACTTTTTCTGCGAGCCCTCATGCAAAGCAAATTTTGATCGGGATCTCGCGGGAAAGCTCCCGGGAGAGCAGGCCAAGGCATCTCAGTCCGCTCAGAACGATTCCGCCGCCTCCCCGGGCTCCCGGGCACGAAACGAAGTGGCCGCCAAACATGTCAAACAGCCTCGTGCTGGAACCCTTATTCGCTAAAGAAAACCTCTTCGTCACCTCCTGCCATCGTCGAAGCGATAGATGACATGCGGCGCCGGTTCCTGAGAGCATTGCCAGATGATCAACCGCATAATCGATTACTCCGTACACAACCGTCTCTTGGTATTCATCCTGGTCGCCATGGGCTGCGTCGCAGGCTGGTGGTCCATGAAACACCTGACACTGGATGCCATTCCGGACCTCAGCGACACCCAGGTTATCATTTATTCCCGGTGGGATAGAAGTCCGGATATCGTCGAGGACCAGGTCACCTATCCGATCGTCACCTCCATGCTGGGCGCCCCGAGGGTCAAAGCGGTTCGTGGATTATCCGATTTCGGTTATTCCTACGTCTATGTGATCTTTGAAGACGGCACGGACATCTATTGGGCCAGGTCACGCACCCTCGAATACCTTTCCTCCGTTTTGCCCAGGCTTCCGGAAGGGGTGAGAACGGAGCTGGGGCCGGATGCGACTGGCCTCGGCTGGGTGTTCCAGTATGCCCTGGTGGATCAGTCCGGCAAACACAGCCTGGAACAGATGCGCTCCTACCAGGACTGGTATTTGCGCTATTATTTGAAATCGGTTCCCGGAGTGGCCGAGGTCGCGCCGGTCGGCGGCTTCGAAAAACAATACCAGGTCAATGTAGATCCGAATCGCCTCCAGGCCTACGGCATAACGATCAGGAAGGTCACCGAGGCCGTTCGCGGCGGGAACAGCGATGTCGGCGGCCGGTTGCTGGAGTTCGGCGGCACGGAATACATGGTCAGAGGCAAGGGCTATGCGAAGTCCCTCCAGGATTTTGAAAATATCCTGTTGTCGGTTTCCGAGGAAGGCACCCCCATTCGGGTGAAGGATATCGGAGAGGCGGTGCTGGGGCCTGAGATCCGCAGAGGGGCGACAGACCTGGACGGCCAAGGCGAGGTTGTCTCCGGCATAGTGGTCATGAGGCAGGGGCAGAATGCCCTGGAGGTGATCGACCGCGTAAAGGCCAGGATAAAGGAGATCGAACCGGGTCTTCCCGAAGGAGTCAGGATCATTCCGGTCTATGACCGGTCCGACCTCATCATCCGGGCCATCGATAATATCAAGGGCACTCTGGTAGAGATCGTCATCACCGTCTCTCTGATAATTTTGCTTTTCCTGCGCCATGTGCCCAGTGCAATCATCCCTATGCTGACCATCCCCATTGCGGTCCTGTTTTCATTCATTCCTTTCCGCGCCATGGGTGTCACCGCGAACATCATGTCTCTCGGGGGCATCGCTATAGCGATAGGCGCGATGGTCGATGCGGCGATAGTCGTTGTCGAACAGGCTCATAAAAGGCTTGAGGAATGGGAGCGCGGCGGCAGGAAGGAAGACTACCGCGTGGTTGTTCTGGAAGCAGTCAAGGAAGTGGCTGGACCCAGCTTTTTCGCCCTCCTGGTGATAGCGGTTTCTTTCATTCCGGTTCTCGCGCTGGAGAACCAGGAAGGGCGCCTGTTCAAGCCGCTTGCCTACACCAAAAACCTTTCCATGTTCGTGGCCGCCTTCCTGGCCATCACTCTTGATCCCGCCCTGCGCCTCTCTCTCATGCGCCTCAAGGATTTCGACCTGCGGCCGCGCTGGCTCAGCAGGGCCGCGAACGCCGTTTTGGTCGGGAAAATCCACCCAGAGGAAAAACATCCGGTCAGCCGTTTTCTCATCCGCCTTTATCAGCCTGCGGCCGAATGGGCTCTTCGCTGGAAATGGACTGTGATTGGCGGCGCCTTTGCAATGGTCATCGCGACCGCCCCTGTCTACTACTACAAGCTTGGCTCGGAATTTATGCCTCCTCTCGATGAGGGCTCTATCTTCTATATGCCCTCGACCATGCCGGGCATCTCCATCACGGAGGCGCAAAGACTTCTGCAGGTCACCGACCGGATCATCAAGGAATTCCCGGAAGTGGAACGGGTAATGGGCAAGGCCGGACGGGCTGAAACCTCCACGGACCCCGCTCCCCTCTCCATGCTGGAGACTGTCGTTACCCTGCGCCCTACATCGGAATGGCGCAAAGTGGATACCTGGTATTCCTCCTGGGCCCCCGAATGGGCAAAAGGCCTGTTTCGCCGGATCACTCCGGATCATATCTCGCAGGAGGATCTCGTCAGCGAGTTGAACAGGGCTCTGAGTATCCCCGGCTTGGCAAATGGCTGGACCATGCCCATCAAAGGCCGCATCGACATGCTCTCTACCGGAATTAGAACTCCGGTCGGCATCAAGATCTCCGGGGGAAGCCTCCAGAAGATCGAGGAGATCGGCGAGCAGATCGAATCGCTTCTCCCCCTTGTCGAGGGAACGCGTAGCGCTTTTGCCGAACGTACGGGCAGCGGGTATTTTTTGGACTTCGAATGGAATCGGGAGCAACTGGCGCTGGCCGGCCTCAGCATGGAGGAAGCCCAGATGGCCATTCAGAGCGCCATAGGGGGAGAAAATGTCACCACGGCAATTCAGGGCCGCGAACGCTATCCGGTGAACGTGCGCTACATGCGTGATTTCAGGAGCGACCTCGATGCACTGGAGCGTGTTCTCGTCCCAGCCTCCGAGGGCAAGAAACAGGTCCCGCTCTCGCAACTCGCCGATATCAAGTTCGCCACCGGCCCTTCCATGATCAGGAACGATGACGGACTGCTCACCGGTTACGTTTATGTCGACATGGCAGGGCGCGACATTGAGTCCTACATCCGTGAAGCCGACAAAACGATCCGGGAGAAGGTCAAAATACCCGCCGGTTATGCAATATCCTGGAGCGGGCAGTACGAGGCGATGCAGCGGGTGAAAGAGCGGCTGACGGTGGTCATTCCCATGACACTTTGCCTGGTGTTTCTGCTCCTCTACCTGAACACACAATCCGTGCCCAAGACGATGATCATTCTCCTCGCCGTCCCTTTTTCGGCGATCGGCGCCATATGGCTTCTTTATTTTCTTGGGTATAACATGAGCATCGGCGTCTGGGTGGGCCTCATAGCGCTTCTGGGGGTGGATGCCGAAACCGGCGTATTCATGCTGCTCTACCTTGATCTTGCCTATGAAAGGGCGAAAAAAGAAGGACGCCTCAACAGCGAGGCCGATCTGAGGAGCGCCATTCTCGAGGGCGCCGTCAAACGTATACGGCCCAAGTTTATGACTGTCGCCACGATGGCGCTGGGCCTGATCCCCATCATGTGGTCGATCGGAACCGGGTCGGATGTTATGAAACGCATCGCGGCCCCGATGATTGGAGGCGTCTTTACCTCCTTCATCCTGGAATTGCTGGTCTATCCGGCCATTTATGAAGTCTGGAGATGGCATTTCCACCTGAAGAAACATATCGGGCTCGGGGCCAGGTAAAGAAGAAGAATCCGTGGCTGAAGTCGGATCCGTTGGTTCCCAAGCTCCAAGCATGGGAACCCCGCTTCGGAAGCTCCAGCTTCCAGTCTGTTAAGGGATGGTATCCATGTTATTTCTTCCACCACACTGGCAGGGAGCGGAGGAATGGTCGAAGCAGACTTGCAGAGGCCGGTAGAGGAAGAAAGAACCTGGAGCCTCATTATGCATTCCCAAGCTGGAGCTTGGGAACGAGCGAAAAAAGCGCCACGGAGGGCCGGGAAAAACACGGGCACAAGGCCCTATACTACTGCTCCCTGCAAACCTTCTTTCATCTGCGCAATAACCTCACTGCAATCTCCATGTACTCACCCTTGGGCCAATGACGCTCGGGGCCTGGTAGTCTAGGCCCTTGTGGCCGTTGCCCCACCTTCAAAAATGAAGTTTCATATAAGCCGAATAGCCGTCATCGGACGTAGTTAAGTAGGAGTAACTCAACGCAGCCTGCACGATAGACGCTCACTCCGCTCCAAACACTTGGTCTTCCCCGCCCCCCTGTATACTCTTCTATATGTTTCCTCGGGGCATACAATTGAGTTTCCTAAAGTATTATGCTATTGAACATGCTCACTTTTTTTTCGCCAACTCAACGCTTTAATACTGCCCCTTTGGAGGCTGACAGCTAAAGGAGAATGGATAATGAGTGCGGTAGTCACCCGATTTCCCCCCAGTCCCACCGGATTCCTGCACATTGGAGGAGCGCGAACCGCCCTGTTCAACTGGCTATATTCCCGAAACCGGGGCGGCAGGTTCGTCCTGAGGATCGAAGACACCGATATCCAGCGTTCGACAGAGGAATCGGTAACCGCCATTCTGGATGCGATGGAATGGCTCGGGCTGAACTGGGACGAGGGCCCCTACTACCAGACAAAGCGACTGGATGTCTACCGCGACTGGGCCCAAAAGCTGCTCGAATCGGGTCACGCCTACTGGTGCGAATGCAGCACGGAGGAACTGGAAGAACGGCGAAAAACCGCAATGGCAGAAGGCCGCAAGCCCAAGTATGATGGAACCTGCCGCATCAAGGGGCTCGGTCCCGGCCCGAACAGGGTCCTCCGCTTCCGTAGCCCGGATACCGGCTCGACGGTTCTCAGGGACCTCATAAAAGGACCTATTGAATTCGACAACTCAGAACTCGACGACCTGGTGATAATCAAAAGCGATGGGATCGCCACCTATAATTTCGCCGTGGTGATTGACGATATCACCATGAATATCACACACGTCATCCGCGGGGACGATCACGTCAATAATACGCCTCGCCAGATCCTCATCTACCAGGCCCTTGGCGCCGGCCTTCCGGAGTTCGGCCATGTTCCCATGATTCACGGCGAGGATCGCTCACCTCTGTCCAAGCGCCATGGCGCGACATCCGTCATGGAGTACAAGAACCTGGGCTTTCTTCCGGAAGCGCTCATCAACTGCCTCGTCCGGCTCGGCTGGTCCCATGGAGACCAGGAGATCTTCTCCCGCGATGAATTGATAGAGCACTTCTCCCTGGAACACGTCGGATCATCTCCCAGCGTTTTCACCATGGAGAAGCTCCTCTGGCTTAATGCACATTATATAAAGGAAAAGGCGCCTGAAGAGTTGGTCCCTCTGTTAAAACCCTTTCTTTGCGAGCGAGGTTACCCCGAAAGGCCTGATTCCTACATCGCGGGCGCCATTCGCACCCTCCAGGCACGATCCCGCACCCTGGTCGAAATGGCCGATGCCATGCGCTTCTACATGGTTTACGAAGTCGACTTCCAGCCCGAGGCAGCCAACAAGTTCCTGACCCCCGAAATGAGAGAGCCCTTCGAGCGTCTCATCTCCGAGCTTGCCAATCTGGATGCCTTCAACGAGCAGAGCCTCGACCCCGTCTTCCGAAAGGTGATGGGAGACCTGGGCATGAAGCTGGGCAAAATCGCCCAGCCGGTACGGGTCGCGCTCACGGGAACCACGGTGAGCCCCGGCTTGTTCGAGCTGATGGAGGTATTGGGAAAGGAGGCGGTGCTCAGCCGCATGAGAAAAGGGCTGGCATATATTGAAAGCAGGTAAGATCTGAGTAGGAAGGCATGAGCGAGGTCATGCCCTCCTACACTTAATTGCGCATCTTCCACGCAGTAGGATCACGGTGACCATGAAAAACTGCCAATATCACAACCAGATTCTGATCGATCGTATAGAAGATTCCATAAGGGAAACGACGGATTAACAGCCTCCGCACATTCCTGTGTACAACAGGATACCTTTCCGGTCCTTCTATGATTTTAGCCATGCCTTCCTCCAGGCTGACAATAAAATCAGACCCAAGACCATCCTGCTGTTGTTCATACCATCTGTATGCTTCGCCGATTTCCGCTTCCGCCTCAGGGCGAATGAGGACCTCGTAGCTCACTTAGATACCTTTAACCGGCGCTTGATCTCTTCCCACGGTAGGCCTTCGCGCAAAGATGAACGGCATAAATCAAGTCTACGATCCAACTCCGCTTTCTGAGCATCAGTGGCTGCAAATAATTCCTGTTCAGCGACAATACTATCCCAGATTTCCTCTATAACAAGCATGCGTTCGGCCACACTGAGCCTGCTAATTTCAGAAGGAATCCGAATTCGTTCCATATGGCCCCCTTCTCCAAGGCATTTCTACGGTAAAGATAAGCATCGGGATTATGTGATGACTCGTGACTGACTCAGATAATCCAGGTTGCCCGGAAATCTAGCGGTCACGACTTTTTCATACTAATCTTACTGCATCAACATTGCCTTTCCAAACGGGAAATTCGCGGCCATCGCCGGGAGACAGGCGTAACCTAAGGAATCAAAGCATAGATACATACCGCGGCCCATATTGCATCGGATATCCGCAATTTCACCAGCATCCGGTAAATCCTCGCTCACGGCCTGGAAAGACAAAAGGCGGCATGAGCAATCAGCCCATGCCGCCTTTTATAATACCTCGCAAGATCCCGGGTGACGCAGGGTCTCGGAGGAGACCCGGTCACCGGCAGAGTCTTATTCTTTTTCTTTCTTCTTCTCTTCCACAACGCACTTCTTGATCAGGGCTTCGTACTGTGCATCCACTCTGTCCTGGATGTACTTGACTTCAGCTTCCGTCAGGTGACGGAACCGGCGCTGAATCTTGAAGTACTCGGTGATCGGCTTCGGCTTGGCGACCTTGCGCGACAGATGATATTCGCCATCGATCACTTCGTAGAGCGGGAAGACTTTCGACTGCACGGCCAGTCTCGCCACTTCGATACTCTCGTCGATGCCGCACCGCCAGCCGGTGGGGCAGGGAGAATAGATGTGGATGTAGGCGGGGCCGGGAACCAGCGAAGCCTTCTTCACCTTGTTCATGAGATCGACCGGGAACGCCGGGGTCGCGGTGGCGACATAAGGCGCGCCGTGGGCAACGGCGATTTCAGCCATGTTCTTCTTCCAGGTCGACTGGCCGGAACTCTTCTTGCCGGCGGGCGATGTGGTGGTCGAAGCTCCGAAAGGAGTCGACGAAGAACGCTGAATACCCGTGTTCATGTATGCTTCGTTGTCGAAGCAGAAGTAGATGAAATTATGGCCGCGCTCGAGAGCGCCGGACAGTGCCTGCATACCGATGTCGGCGGTTGCGCCGTCACCGCCGTAGGCGATGAAGGTGACATCAGGCTGATTGATGATCTTCTTGCGGTTCATCGCCTTGAAGGCGGATTCCGCACCGCTCACCACCGCAGCCGCGTTTTCGAATGCCACGTGAAGCCAAGGCACCCGCCATGCAGACTGCGGAAAAGGAGATGTGATGATTTCCATACACCCGGTGGCGCTGCACACGACAGCATTGGATCCAACTGCTTTCATTGCCTGCCGCAAAGCCAGTACCTCTCCGCAGCCCTGGCACGCGCGATGACCGGGTGAAACGGGTTCTACCTCAGGCATGTTCTTGAGGTTAAACCCCTTGAAATTCTTCAGAGCGTCAGATGCGATTCCCATTTATTCCCTCACATTGATGAATTCGTAGGCTGGAAGATCCCCGTTTTTCGCGGAAACAACTCTTTCCACCATTTCCTCGAAGTTCTGGTCGGTCACGTCGCGGCCGCCGAGACCGGCCAGGAAGTTTCCAACCTTTGGATAGAACTTCTTGTCATAGAGCATGGACTTGACCTCAAGGGCCACCGGTCCGGAAACCTCTCCACCTGCGAAGGAGGTCACCCTGTCGATGATTACGAGGTTCTTGGCGCCCTTGATCGCGTCATAAAGTTCAGCCGCGGGGAAAGGCCTGAAAATGCGCAGACGTACCACGCCCACCTTCTTGCCCTTTTCGCGCATCATATCGACAGCGGTCATGGCGGTCTGGGAGATGCTGCCCATCATGACGAACAAGGTTTCGGCATCCTCGGCCTTGTAGGTTTCGACCAGTTTGTACTGACGTCCGAACTGCTTGGCGAAGTCGTTGAAGATCTCCTGAATCACCGGCTTGGATGCCTTCAGGGCTTCATCCTGGGCCTTGCGGGCTTCAGTGTAAATATCCGGCATGCCGACCGGGCCAAAGGTGACAGGCTTGTCTGGGTCGAGGCGCAAAGCCGGTTTATAGGACGGCAGGAACTTCTTTACATCAGCCGCCTCGGGGATCAGCAATGGTTCGATGAAATGGCTCAGGGTGAAGCCATCCAGGTTTATCTGGACCGGCAGAAGGACTCTTTTGTCTTCTGCAATCCGGAAAGCGATGATGGACAGGTCGATAGCTTCCTGGCCTGCTTCCGAGATAAGTTGAATCCACCCGGTATCGCGTGCATACATCAGGTCGGCATGGTCGTTCCAGATGTTGATGGGAGCGCTGAGAGCGCGGTTTGCAACGGCCATGACTATCGGAAGCCGCAGGGACGAAGCAATGTAGCAGAGTTCAGACATCAGGGCATAACCCTGGGAACAGGTTGACGTAAAGGTACGCGCTCCCGCAGCGGACGAACCGATACAGGCGCTCATCGCGCTGTGTTCGGATTCGACGGGTATGAATTCCGCATCCAGATGGCCGTCAGCTACCAACTCGGAGAGGTGCTCGACAATGTGCGTCTGAGGAGTAATCGGGTAAGCCGCAACAACGTCGACGTCACACAGTCCTACCGCTTCGGCAACAGCGATCGAGACTTCGATACCAATTCGTTTGGACATGTTAGTCGACCTCCTGAACCATAGTAATCGCGTCTACGGGGCATTCTTTTGCGCAGATGCCGCAGCCCTTGCAATAGAAGTAATTCTGCAGGAAATAGCCCTCGGCATCCTTGCTGTAGACCATATCCGGGCAAAAAATGTAGCACTGGCCACATTTGGTGCACTTCTCGCGGTCCGTCTCAGGCCGCATGGACCGCCAGTCACCGGTCTTCAGCTCCGAGGCGTTGCCCGGATTGGTGATGGCAATCCCGAGGTTCAATTTCTTCCAACTCATGAATCCTGTCTGCTTAGCCACTGTTATCCCTCCACTACCTTAGTTTCTTCGAAAGCGCGGGTACATGCATTGATGTTCTTCTCGGCGATCGGTCCAAAACGATGCTTGATGGGAGCATTAAAAGCACTCATCTGAACAACTCCCGCGGCTTTGACAAGAGCACCCAGCATGGTAGTGTTGGTAATGGGAACGCGCATGGTGTCCATGGCGATCTTGGAAGCATCGACAGTAGCCAGTTTGGCCTTGATGCCCGTTTCTTTGCGGACTTGTTCCACGCTCTTTGAAGTGTTGAGTACTATTACCCCACCTTTTTTAAGTCCTGCTTCCACATTGACGATCTTCAGAAGCGTGGGATCGAGGACTACCACGATGTTCGGCTCGTACACATTTTCCCGTGTTACGATTGGGGTTTCACTGACCCGCACGAACGCCTGAACGGGCGCTCCCCGGCGTTCCGGACCGAAGCTTGGAAAAGCCTGTGCATACTTTCCTTCTTCGATTGCTGCCAGGGCCGTCAATTCGGCAGAGGTCACGGCCCCCTGGCCTCCGCGTCCATGAAAACGAATTTCAACCATAGTTTGTCTCCACACTAACGTTGCAAGTCAAATAGCGCTCACCTCAGGAAGCCCTTTCCACTTGAGAAAGCGACGGCGAACCTTACATGTCCACTAAGCCATGTCTTATCCCGCTTTGTGAAAAAAAAGTCAAGGCTTTTTTGTTATGTTTGCATTTCTAGGAGGTTGGTGTGTGCCCGGAAATAGCTGCGGAATCTCAACTTGACTCGGAAATGATTATAACTTGCACTAAATGAAGCGCCAAGTTTAATTGGTGAAATTATTAACCTGCCCAGTGGCCTCCCGTTGAAAACGGCCACCGGGGCGACTCAATGCGTCCGGCAAAAGTGGCAAATAAAAGAATTCTCAATCAGGTGAGCTTGTGAAGCCGTTAACAAATAAAACCGGCGGCGGGTGCATTGAAGAGCCTCAGAAAGCCTGCCGTCCCTTTAATGCACGTTCCAGCGTTACCCGGTCGGTATACTTGAGGTCCCCCCCCATCGGTATACCGTAGGCAATGCGCGTCACCCGGACCGGGTGGTCCTTGAGCAGTTGGAGAAGATAATGAGCCGTCGCCTCCCCTTCACTGCTGGGATTGGTGGCGATGATGATTTCGCTGATACCTTCCTGTCCTATTCGCGTGAAAAGCTCCTTGATTCTGATCTGCTCCGGGCCGATCCCGTCCAGAGGCGCCAAAACGCCCTGCAGGACATGATAGCGCCCTTTGAATGCCCCCGACTGTTCAATCGCCAGGAGATCTCCCGTGCTTTCTACGATGCATACTTCCCCGGTATTCCTCGCCGGATCGGAACAGATCGTACAGACCGGCTCGTCCGTGAAATGGAAGCAGATGGAACAGGTACGTATCCTTTCGCGAAGCTGGCGGATGTTTTCCGCAAGCGCTTCCGTCTCCTCACCGGGCGCCCGGAGCAGATACATCGCTATGCGCGATGCACTTTTCTCCCCGAGCCCGGGCAAACGGCTCAGCTTGCGAATGAGGTTATTTAAAATCGGTGGATATGCGTTCATGAATCGCTAAAAAAGTCCCGGAATATTCAGGCCGGGAATATTGAGACCTCCTGCCAGCTTGCCCATTTCGGAAGCCGCCATTTCCTGGGCCTTCCTCAACCCGTCATTGACGGCCGCCACGACCAGGTCCTGAAGCATCTCGACATCTTCCGGATCAACCACCTGCCGGTCTATCCTGATGCTCAATACCTCCTGCCTGCCATTAACAACAACCGTCACCATCCCGCCTCCCGCAGTCGTCTCCACGGTCTTGAGAGCAAGCTCTTCCTGCATTCTAGCCATCTTCTCCTGCAGCGCCTTGACCTGCTGGAGCGGATTGAATCCCTTCGCCATGAGCCTAGTCCTCCTTTACAGTGCGTTATTCAAATAAATGGGCGCTGCGCTTAACGCACCCGGTTGTTCTCTTTATGATAGCCATGGAATCACGAGAGACACACCCACCGCCCCCTCGTCATCCGTCATCCGTCATCCGTCATCCGTCATCCGTCATCCATCTTCCGACACCCGACACCCGCTATCCGCTATCCGCTATCCGCTATCCGTCCTCAGCCTTCCGCCCTCCGCCCTCCGCCCTCCGCCCTCCGTTTTCCGTTTTCCGCCCTCCGTTTTCCGTTTTCCGCCCTCCGTTTTCCGTCCTCAGGCTTCCGTTTTCCGTCCTCAGGCTTCCGAAGTGGTTTTACTTCCACCAGTTCGGCGCCCAATATTTCGATCGCCTGCTGGACGGCCGGATGGTTGACGATCTGCTTTCCCCCGGAAGGCCTGGGCATTCCGCCTCGCTGCACACTGGGCACCTTCGCTGTTCCGGACGCTCTGCTAATTACTATAACCCATTGAAACCTGGAGCGAAAGAACGCCTCCGCGGCTTCATTGAGCTTTGTAACGAAGGCGGGATTGCCGGCGCTGCTTTCATAAATATCCGGTATTGTCAGTTCGACTCTCTCTCCGGATAGTTGAATCCGTCCATGGGCCAATACTGCTCCGAGCATAGGATCGTGATTATCGAGAAACCGGATGAACCCCGGCCAGCGCTCGATGACGTCCGAAACGGAAAGAGCACCTTGCGGTACAGACTCATCCAATACCGGGTACGCAGGGGAGACGTGCTCAGGGCTCTGCCCGGCAATCCCGGCGGAATCACTGATATCGGTTTCACGCCCATCCGGAATTGGGCCGGTTTTCTGTTTTGATTCACGCTGCTCACCGGAGGCAGCCATCTTCGGAGGAGCAGAGGCAGGAATATTCTTTAAGGCGGGTTGACTCTCAGAGAGCAGACAGGGAGCGCCACCTTGCCCCTGCCCTTCGCGCAGTGCTCGCTCAAGTGAGCCGATCCTGTCGAGAACGGCATCGATCGATTCGAGCTTCGGGAGTTGCGCCATGCGGAGCAGCAGCATCTCCAGCGCTATTTTCGGCATGCTTGAGCGCCGTATTTCCTCTTCGCCACGAAGCAGCATCTGAAAGTATACGTACAAGGACTCGGCGGTGGTTTGGGCAGCCAGTTCCTTAAGCAGCTTTTTTTCCTCCTCCGGAACATCCAACCGCTCATCACGCCCCTCGGACAGCGTCACAAAAAGAAGGTTCCGAAAATGGTCGCACAAATGCTGGACAAAACGCCTGTTGTCGATACCCCGTCGGTAGATATCCTCCACCATATCGAGGCACGCCTCGGTATCACCCGCCAGAACGGCCGCACCGGCGCGCAGGACGCTCTGACGATCTATCACGCCGAGGATGTCCAGTATTTCCTCATCGGGGAGCCCATCCCCGCTGAAGGCCATGAGTTGCTCCAGAAGACTCTGCGCATCGCGCATGCTCCCGTCGGCTTCCCTCGCAATTGCATAGAGCACGCCGGAGGAAAAGGGGGTCTCTTCCCGGTCCGTGATTCTCCCGAGGTGGTCGACCAGTTGCTGGAGAGTGAGGCGCCGGAAGTCGAATCTCTGGCAGCGGCTGAGAATGGTTGCAGGAATTTTGTGAGGCTCGGTGGTCGCGAAAATGAAAATAACATGCGGGGGAGGCTCTTCGAGCGTTTTTAAAAGAGCGTTGAAAGCCTCCTGGGTCAACATGTGCACTTCGTCGATGATATAGACTTTGAATCGCCCTTTTGCGGGCCTATAGCGTACGGTCTCCCTCAACTCCCGAATGTTGTCGATTCCACGGTTTGAGGCGCCGTCAATTTCCAGCACATCCACCGAATTTCCCTGGGAGATCTCCCGGCAGTTCGAGCATTGATTACATGGAGAAGGCGCCGGGCCCTTTTCACAGTTGAGCGCCTTGGCCAGAATGCGGGCGATGGATGTCTTCCCGACACCACGTGCGCCGGTGAAAAGATAAGCGTGCGCGATGCGATCCAGCCGAATGGCATTCTGGAGCGTCCGAGTTACGTGGGGCTGGCCTACCACTTCTTCGAAAGTCTGAGGCCGCCATTTTCGGGCTATGACAAGATAGGACATAGAATGATGGTCGGATGGGCAGAAAGCTCGCCCGGGTTTTGGATCCCCATGCTCAGATCCGGCGCAGGCCGCATAAGCGGGCGGGATCGCCCCCGCAAACACGAAGAGGGAAGATTAAAGCCTCTTCCTGCAATCAGGTGGCGGAGAGAGAGGGATTCGAACCCTCGGTACACCTTTTGGGCGTACACACGATTTCCAGTCGTGCTCCTTCAGCCTCTCGGACATCTCTCCGCAAAAAGTCTTTATTTAGCAAATATCAGGCTTCAGTGCAATGTCTGCGGCGGACAAAATTATTCTCCGCTCACTCATCACTGCTCACTGTTTTTTTTTGGCGGAGAGGGTGGGATTCGAACCCACGTGCCCTGCTCTTCACAGGACAACTCGATTTCGAGTCGAGCCCGGTACGGCCACTTCGGTACCTCTCCGCTGGATCAATCTTTCCACCACAACACCAGATGGAAACGCTTATTTTAATCCAATCTGCACTGAATTGAAATCAAAAATTCCCGAAGGCGCAAAATTTCAGCTAACTCAATAAGATACAGATTTAAGCGCGGCGCTCCCTGAAAAATCTGCGCAGCAAATCCCCGCATTCCGATCCCAGGACACCGCCGGTCACCTCGATGCGGTGATTAAAGGACGCTACCCCGGTCAGATCCACAACGCTTCCCGCGGCCCCGCTCCGGGGATCGGCAGCCCCGTAGACAAGCCTTCTGATCCGGGCATGAAGCATGGCTCCGACACACATTGCGCAGGGCTCCAGCGTAACGTAGAGATCGCAGCCCGCCAGCCGGTAGTTGCCGATTCGGGCAGATGCGCCCCTGATGGCGAGGACCTCAGCGTGGGCGGTCGGATCATTGGACAATATCGGCTGGTTATGAGATCTTGCCAGGATATCCCCATCAGGGCTCACAACCAGGGCGCCGACCGGGACCTCCCCCAGCCCATACCCCGCTATGGCCTCTTCCAACGCAAGCCCCATATAGAATCCGGCGCTTTCCAAAACTCGTCCCACCGTCTACTTTCAGGATGCGATTGCCAATAGCACAGAATTGGTATATAGAAAAGACCTTTCAAGGACATTCAAGGCCTTGGTGGGGGAAGGCGGCAATCCTTATACTCTCTATATGTGATCCCGCTTCATGGATTGAGGCGGGTTCTTTGCACCCGAGGGGTGTGAGCGCCAGGATTTGGAGGATTACGATGGAATGCCGCCAGGGAAAATCGGACCCGGAGAAGCTGCAAGCCGTTCCATTTTGTGCAACCCGGAGCGGACTTCCTCGAAAGCACCCATGCCCCGATTGCCATTTTTGCCAGCTCTGCAGCGATTCCCGGTGTCATTCATGCCGCAGCCAGAAGACGCGAGGCGACTGCCCGAAATTGAGTCTGAGCGAGCAGATTCGCCTCTACGATGAAATAAATGCAAACGATCCCGCATTCAGAAAGAAACGCACCTAATTTGGAGAAAAACTTTGTCGCGGAACTACAACATCATGGGTAAATTCTTCGCCGCTTGCGCAATCGTTCTACTCATCACGACCGGTGAGTGCCTCGCCAAGGAAACGCACGATTTTTATCATCGCGAACCGGTTTCCCCGGGCCAGATGGCGCCGCCTCAACCTCCGCAGGCAGTCCAGCAGCAGAGCGAGCCTGATAACCGGGCTTCCTCGGCGCTCTGGCATTCATTCATCTGGGAAAGCCTCCCGGCTGACCAGCTCAAGGGACCCGAGCCCGGGCCTCTCAGTGAGGCATACACCAAAAATGAGTGGAGACCTTTTTTTATCGACTGCCGGTTTGAGTTGAACGAGGGCGCCAGACTTCTTATCGGGCGACTGCAGGGCCTGGAAAATGAAGCCATCGACCCCAGACAATTCAACCTCGACGATCTCTCCAGGAGCATCAAGACACTCGAGCACCGCCGCGCCGAACTGCTCGCCGTCGATCCGAACCTCAAGGATTCAAATGCGGACCGCCTTGCGGAATCGGAAGACCAGGTCCCGCGCTCCCAGGCCGGGTCCCCAACAGCGCAGACTCAGCCCGAACTCCTGAAAAAATACAGGCAGACGTTCCAGGCTGCCGCTGACTCCGACTCCAGGCTTGCGACAGCCTTCGTCCGTTATGCGAGGGAAGTTGACCCTCTTTCGCGCGAGGACCTGGTGAAAGCACTCACCGGAGAAATGACCGTCGCTACTTTTCTCAAGGATCTCAGTTCGGCTTCGTCTCAATACGGCGCACTTGTCTCGGCATATTCCCGCTACAAGAAACTCTCTGCCCAAGGCGGGCAGCAGCACGTCAATCTGCCCTCAAAGCTGCGAGCCGGTGAATCCGGAAACCATGTTCGCGATCTGCAGAAAAGGCTGCACCAGGAGGGTTTTTATTCAGGGCACATATCCGGAGTCTATGATTCGGAGACTCAGCGGGCGCTCAAGGATTTCCAGTCGGCGCATTCTATCGATCCGGACGGCATCATCGGCCGGAAGACCAGGGAGTGGCTGAATATTTCTTTCAAGCAGAAGGCCGAAATGATCGCCTATGCCATGAAGAGCATGCGCCAGAGCCCGTTGCGCTCACAAAGCCGTTTCATTCGGATAAATATTCCCCAGTACCTGCTCGAATACCACAAGGACGGCAAGCTCGCGAGGACTCACAGGGTCGTGGTCGGCAAGGCCGGCGGAAAGAAGGTCAAATTCAAGGGCAGAATGATGGGAGAAAACCAGACTCCCACCCTGAACAGCGCAATCGAACGGGTCATTCTGAACCCGCGATGGTATGTCTCCGACCGGATCAGGATCGAACTGGACAGTGAGGCAAAATCCGATCCGGACTATTTTGCGAGGCACGGCTACGTACAGATGGCCTCGCTCTACCCGTGGGGACAGCCCCGGATCTTTCAGCGCCCCGGACCCAGGAACGCTTTGGGAAGGGTCAAGTTCGAGTTTCCCAACGTTTACGCGGTTTATCTGCATGATACCCCGAAAAAAGGCCTCTTCCAGAGGTCTCGCCGGGACTTCTCACATGGCTGCATCAGGGTGGACAAAGCCCTCGAACTGGCCGAGACCCTGCTGACTGACGACGGAAGCGCTTATGCGCAGAAGATCGGTAAGATCGTTTCGGGAGAGAACCAGACCTTCGTGAAACTCTCCCAGCCGCTTCCCATCTCCGTCGAATATATTCCTGTAATTTCGAATGGAAACGGGCAAATTGTCTTTCTGGGCGACCCCTATGGAATCCTGAAGGAAAATGAAAATCAAAAAGGATAAGAACCCCTATTTCAACTGATTTTCGAAGAGCCCGGATTACCGATCCGGGCTTAAGTTGCTATCATTTTTGCATGATTTCGTTCCCTCCCGGCGGAAAGCGGATGATATTCCCATTCGATTTCGCTGATATTTGAATAATAATCAATTTCTTATCTCATCTTACAATTAGAAATCACCTATCTCCATGGACCGTTTTTCCGATATCTGTATGGCAGCAAATTATCGCTGCTATTCCGGATACATAAGCTTATATCTGATTGAGTTTCATGCACTTTTTCAAAAAAAGATTTGACAGCGGGTTTGAATTTTGTGTATGAAGGCCCATTCACTTTAAAGAGTTTGAGACGGGCAGTTTTGGCGAAATGAGGGGACTCTTTAAGGCACTTTTGGAGGGGGGAGTTTATGGTAAGGCCTAGCTCTACAAGGGCGCTAAATTATGCCCTTGTACTGACCACAGCGTTTGTCGTTTCTTCACTTGTCAATACAGAACAAACTCAAGCACTTACGGCCTCCTACGGCCGACCCTACCACGGTCGCCTCGACAATGGTGTCGTCTTTCCAACTCAATTTCCAGGCTATCATCTGCGCGATGCCAACAGAGCCCATACGACCCCCGAGGTAGTGGGCGCGCTGCTGGACGCTATCGAAGCCGTGCGAACCCAATTCCCCGATACCTGCGATCTTTTCCTCGGAGATTTTTCCATGCCGGGGGGTGGGTCGGCCAATCACCACCGTTCGCATCAAAACGGCAGGGATGTGGACGTAGGCATGTACCACAAAGGCAACCGTCCTCTGACCACCTTCATGCATATGTCCGAGGATAATCTCGATGTCGCCAAGACTTGGTGCTTCATTGAAAACGTTATCCGCTCCCAGCGCGTACAATATATATTTTTGGACCGCCGCGTACAGAAGCCGCTTTATGATTACGCCGTAACACGCGGCTATGATCAGGCCTTCCTGGAACGCGTCTTCGGCAACGTTCGCGGATCACTCATCCAGCACGTCAGGAATCACTCCGATCACATCCACATCCGTTTTTTCACTCCATGGTCGACTCTTGCCGCTCATATCGATGGCGACGAAGCCGACAAGCGGATGGTCATCGAAATGGCGCAGCAGTCCTATCTGCCCAAAAGAGTCAACTACTATGTGAACGGCTCGGAGAAAGACATCGATTCCCTCGCAGGCAGTTTCGGAGTGACGAAGCGCGATCTGTGCAAGTGGAACAACCTCAACCCTTCGAGCGTTCTCGTTCCCGGCAGTTGCCTCGTTTTCTACAAGAGGAGCTTTGAGAGCGAACCGGTCAACCTTGCGCGCTCTCTGCAGCCTGGCTTTATTGCGCAAGCCCCGCCGGTCCGGGTTGCCTCATTGCAGCCTGAATCCGCCAAATCGAGCGTGACGGACAGCCGGGCGGCAGCGCCCGAACCACGGGTGGAGCCACAAAACCGGCATAAGAGGCCCGAACCTGTTGCCGCTCTCTATACTGCCAGAAGGGGCGATACTCTCGATAAGATCGCGCGTCGAAACAATCTGGATGTGAAGCTGCTTTGCCGGCTCAATGGGATTGAGAAACGCACTCCGCTCAAGCGCGGCCAGACAGTCAAGACCTCGGCGGACAACATGTACGCAGATGCGGGCAAGGTTGCCACAGATGCGCCCCGCAAAAAATCCTCCGACATCTGTTTTACTTCCGATCCCAAGAAGCCGGATTCAACCGCTGCCTACTATACAGTCAACAAGGGAGGGACACTCCTGGACGTTGCCAAAAAGACCGGCATCCCAATCTCGTCTCTTTCCCAGTTGAACGGTCTTAGCCGAAACGCGAAGCTAAAGCCTGGACAGAAGATAAAACTCACCCAGGCGAGCCTGTCCGTGCAGCCATCTCTTGGCAAGGCCGAATGCGCTGTCGGATCGAGCGGTAAGAAGGCTGCGGCCAGGAAGAATCAGCCTGCAGCAAAACCTGACAAGGGAAAAGCCGCCCCCGCTCAGGCAAAAGCAACCGGGAAGTCGTCCGATAAGTCTGCCGCTGCATCGAAGGCCAGGGGTTCCAAAAAAGTATCCGCCTCCGGCAAGACTTCTGCTAAAGAGGCGGCGGTAAAGTCGAAGGCTGCGCCTCCAGCTAAGGCAGTGTCGAAGACTTCTTCTCAAAAGCCTGGCGCGAAAGAAAAGGCAAAGACAGGCAAACCGGCGCCCGCAACGGCTCAGAAAAAACCGGCCATGAAGGAAAACAAGGCCAAACCGGCACCTGCAACTGCACGGAAAAAGGGCGCCGACCTGAAAATCGCTGCTCCCGCGCCTTCTCCCAAAGGGGCTTCGCAGCCGGCCAGCCAGCTTGCAAGAGCTGTCGCAAGAAGGTAGATCACATACAGGGGTAGCAGGTTATCGATAAATTTCCCTGCTACCCCTTTTCTTTTCAGCAAAGCTGAGTTATAAAGCGAGGCTAAACGGGCACTGATTCGGTGCCCGTTCTTTTTTACTTAGCGGGCCCAGTCTTGAGAGGTGACTCCTATTGGTGTTGCCCGGGTCATCCGGGTTATCATCTTTTTTTTTGACCTCGCCATCGTTTTGACCCGCTTGCTTTGTTATAGTTTCAATCAGATAGTGCGCTTCTTCGCGGAAGCCCCTGGAGACAAGCATGTCCAACAACACAGCAGACAACCTCACGCGGGTGAGAAATATCGGCATCAGCGCCCATATCGACTCCGGCAAAACTACCCTGACCGAGCGCATTCTTTTCTACACTGCGCGCATCCACGCCATCCATGACGTAAAGGGGAAGGACGGCGTCGGCGCAACCATGGATTTCATGGAGTTGGAAAAGGAGCGTGGAATCACCATCCAGTCTGCGGCTACGCATTGCTCGTGGGACGATCACCCGGTCAATATCATCGACACGCCCGGCCATGTCGATTTCACGATAGAGGTGGAACGCGCCCTCCGTGTGCTCGACGGCGCTGTCCTGGTGCTTTGTGCTGTCGGGGGCGTCCAGTCGCAGTCCGTTACCGTCGACCGGCAGATGGTACGATACGGTGTTCCGCGGCTCGCATTCATCAACAAATGCGACAGGACCGGCGCCGATCCCTTCCGGGTTGCACGCCAGTTGAAAGAAAAGCTCAGCCACAATCCCGTGCTGCTCCAGGTCCCAATGGGTCTGGAGAGCGAACACAGAGGAATCATCGACCTGATTTCCATGAAGGCCATTACCTTCTTGGGCGATAACGGCGAGGAGATCTCCCTGGGGGAGATTCCGGCGGAATTTGCCGACCTCGCCCGCGAGAAACGCGAAGAGATGCTCGACGCCATTTCCCTTTATTCCGATGAACTCACCGAAGCCATCCTCGCCGAAGAACCCATCACCGAAGAACTCGTCTGTGACGCCATTCGCAAGGGAACCCTCTCGCTTGGACTCACCCCGGTCCTCATGGGCTCAGCATACAAGAACAAGGGTGTTCAGCCCCTTCTCGACGCGGTGGTGAAGTTTTTACCCAGCCCGGTGGATATCCGGAACGAAGCCCTCGACATCGATAAGGACGAGGAGCAGATCGTACTCGGCTGTACCCCGGAGCTGGCCCTGGTCATGCTCGCCTTCAAGCTCGAGGTCAACCGCTACGGGCAGCTCACCTATGTGCGCCTCTACCAGGGAACACTCAATAAGGGCGATACGATCGTTAACACACGGACCGGCAAGCGCGTGAAAGTTGGCCGCCTGGTTCGGATGCATGCCGACGAAATGGAAGAGATCGACTCCGCGGCAGCCGGTGATATAGTCGCTCTTTTCGGAATCGACTGCGCCTCGGGGGATACCTTTACCGACGGGCGGGTGCGCTACGCCATGACGTCGATGCACGTCCCCGCTCCGGTCATTTCGCTCGCGGTAAAACCCAAAGACAAGAAAGCCGAGATGAACCTCAGCAAGGCCCTCACCCGCTTCTCCAAGGAAGACCCCACTTTCAAGGTCTACCTTGATGAGGAAACCTCCGAGACGATCATCTGCGGCATGGGAGAACTCCATCTCGATGTCTACGTCGAACGTATGAAGCGCGAATACAACGCCGATATCGAAACGGGCATGCCCAAGGTCGCCTACCGGGAATCTCCCACCCGAAAGTCCGAATTCAACTATACCCATAAGAAGCAGACAGGCGGCGCGGGCCAGTTCGGCCGCGTGGCCGGGTTCGTTGAACCGCTGTCGGACGGGGATTTCGAATTCGACAACAAGATCACCGGGGGCGCCATACCGACTGAATTTATCCCCTCGTGCGAAAAGGGGTTCAAGGCCTGCCTGGCAAAGGGGGCTTTCGCCGGCTTTCCGATAGTCGGGGTGAAAGTCACGATCAACGACGGCGCCGCCCATTCGGTCGACTCTTCGGACATGGCTTTCCAGCAGGCTGCAATCGGCGCCTTTCGCGAAGCGTACCTGAAGGCGAACCCGGTCTTGCTGGAGCCGCTCATGCGCGTTGTCGTGGAGACTCCCTCCGAGTTCCAGGGAGCAGTCCTCGGCAGTCTCAACCAGAGACGCGGCATCATCCAGAGCACCTCTGAAGACGGCGCTTTTTCCGCAGTAGAGGCTGAAGTCCCCCTCTCTGAAATGTTCGGCTACTCTACGGTTCTGCGCTCCTCCACCCAGGGAAAAGCTGAATTCACGATGGAATTCTCCCGCTACAACACCGTACCGAAGGCCCTGGCCGAAGAGATCATCAAGAAGGAAAAAGAAAAGCAGAAGTAGAAGGAAAGACCCTGGCGCCGAGAGCATTCTCCTGCGAAGCGCCGCCATGGGTCTACGTTGCCATGGCGCCCCGGCAACCGGTAGCGTAGGCCCTTGTGGCCGTTGTCCCCCCCGGATGGCGGTAAAAAGACGGGCACAAGGCCCTATGCTTGCCCTATGCTAACAGCGCAGGCGCTCTTTCTTTCATTCTCGCCCGATTGTCTTTTGTCCTTCCTCCCCCCTCCACATTAAGCTGGTTTTTTCCGATAACCAATTTAGAATATGTGAAGTGTGAACCGGGCGAGTTGCCGGCCATAGAGCTTCGAGCGCCGACTGTCCGGCCGTACGCAGTTTCCGGCGCCGCAGACGGAGGATACCAATGGATTCGTCACAGGCAATAGGCTTGTTATCACTCTCCCTGGCTCTTGCCTGGGCCAGCGGAATCAATGTCTACGCTACTATTCTTATGCTCGGGATTTTGGGAAGCACCGGGAACCTGGATCTGCCCCCACGACTGATGATACTCACCCACCCTGCGGTGATTGCGGCAGCCGGATTCATGTACCTGGTGGAATTCTTCGCGGACAAGGTACCCGGTGTGGATTCCGGCTGGGACGCACTCC
This sequence comes from uncultured Syntrophobacter sp., assembly GCA_964539645.1. GTDB lineage: Bacteria > Desulfobacterota > Syntrophobacteria > Syntrophobacterales > Syntrophobacteraceae > SbD1. The sequence goes on along the minus strand of CAZIJV010000056.1, from coordinate 4,482 downwards.
ATACGTTTATCCGGATTCCGGCCGGAGCTATCCTGGCAGCGGCTATATTCGGAGAGATTAACCCCGCCCTTGTCCTTTCCGCAGCCATTCTCGGAGGCATTCTCTCCGCGGGAAGCCATGCCGCCAAAGCGGGCTCGCGCCTCATGATCAACACCTCGCCGGAACCCTTCACCAACTGGACCGCCTCGGTATTCGAAGACGTGCTGGTTATCGCCGGCCTGTGGATGGCCATTCAGCACCCATATCTCTTTTTGCTCTTCCTGGCAGGGTTCATAGCCCTGATTATCTACCTCCTTCCCAAATTGTGGCGAGGCATCAAGCGGCTGTTCAGCACCATCGCCCGCTTCTTCGGCAAGAACGGGCCGCATACGGCGTAGGCCTGCGGATAGATACCCCTGCGTGCGGAGAGGACGTGTCACTTCAAGGCGGACATTAAGTTTCGCTGCCGCAAAAATAAACCGCTCTCTCTTGACAAAGAAAGTCGGCTCTGCTAAAGAGAGCATTCTTGTTCGTTCCCCGGTAGCTCAATCGGCAGAGCGGGTGGCTGTTAACCACTAGGTTGGCGGTTCGAGTCCGTCCCGGGGAGCCAGAATATTCAGAGCCATGCGGAGTACGTCGGCTGCATGGCTTTTTTGTTTTATGAGTGCAAGCGTCTTTGTCCGCTTCTCACAACGACCTCTGGCTGTTAATCCCGCCCTCAGCGGGATTGGCGCTTCGAGTCCGTCCCGGGGAGCCAGATAATCCCAAGCCATGCAGAGTACGTCGGCTGCATGGCTTTTTTGCTTTATGAGTGCAAGCGTCTTTGTCCGCTTCCTCACAACGGGCTGTGGCTGTTAATCCCGCCCTCAGCGGGATTGGCGCCTCGAGTCCGTCCCTGGGAACCATATATTAAGAGGGCCAGTGGGCCACCTCGACGGATTCGTGCAGGCTGTTTTGATTCTGAGGCTGTCATGCTCACTCGCCAGATACAGGAGGAGATCCCCCTTAAACTCATCCAGATCGTGTAAGGTCCTGATCCCGAAATATCTCAACTTGTCCTTGCGGACCTGCCATTCAATACGCCAAATATCCTTCTTCTCTTCCCACAATTCATAAAACCACACCTTATTGCTCTGTTGGTCTATTTCCGCTACCTTGTCGTAAAATCGCATCACCACATTATCTTTGCCGAAGCTGAGACTTTGCAGCTTTCCATTTTCCCTGTACTTGCTGTCCTTGTTTGAGCGGCTAAGAAAATTGCTCTCATCGAAATCCAGCACGGGCAGTTGGTAATCGAAGCTGAAGTCCACCCGAGATAGACTTTCCTCTTTATAAGGAACCCATCCGACAGACTTAGCCCAACTCAAAAATTCAACGTGGAGCACAGAAGCCGCTTCCCTCCAGAGGGCTTGGCTCTGAAAAGTGACAAAGAAGCTCGGATCGTTTCTCTCTCCGAACTCGATCCTGAACTTGCTGTTCGTCATCACGAAGGGATAACCCGATCCACTCCCGGAGCCATGAAGGAGAAATTCTTGATTGCCCAACCTTATGGCAGCAGGGTCTTTCTTTTTGGACGTGCGGACCCTTTCTCTTTCAATGCCTAATAGCTCAAATTCAATTCGTCCTCTGCCAATGGGTTGCAGATAGTAGGCGCACTGGATAGTATCGACTCCGGTCAACAAAAAGCTGTATCCCTTTTCCACCTGGATCTATTCCTCAATCTCGAGTGCTTCACTAATTGCTTCGGCCTTCTTGAATCGCTTTTTGAGCGCATCCTGCATGTCACGGAGCAGCAAGGTTACTTTTAGGACGCCAACCCTATCCAGTGACTTCAGATCCTCAGTCGCTACTTGAAGAATATTGGAAACGAGTTTACTACGCGTGATTCCAGCCTTCTTCGCGAGAAGAGTCAAACTTTCAGTCAGTTCCTCATCTACCCAGACGGAAAGAGTTTGACCCGGTTTATCTTTCTTCATTTTCTTCTCCTGTAGTTTTTTTATTCTTTCCTATAGGTTTTTGGGTGTCCCTGTCAATCTTTTTTTTAATAGCCACACCTTCTCCTCCCCTCCATGTATTTTTAGGCCCCCGTGTTACTTAGTCGGGGGCAAGGACAACGGACTTCCGGCTAGTCATCGGGACGATCCGCGCCCTACCTCTCTCACTGCGCGCTTCGCCGTACTCGACGGACCCTCCGGAACCCCTCGCTCCAAAGCAAGAAGCCCATCCGATTCAGCGCGGGCTAGGAAGGACCAGCCCGCTCTCCCTGAATCGGTGGGCTTCTAGCTTCAGCGGCTTCGGGGCTTCCGGTTTCCGTCTCCGTGCGGCTCCAGTGCTCCCTCGTTCGCTACACGGGCGCTCCCCTTCAGAAAAAATCTCTCGAAGAAGCTCATCCTCGCGGGCTGACTAGCTGCAAATGTGGTAATTGTAAGGGAATTTATTAAGGAGAGGCAATTTTCTCCGGGAACTGCAGCACCTTGGGCGATTACGATTCGTATCTTAGCTGAAGGGAAAATCAGTAGGGAGGCTTATCGCAGAGAGGATAAGATAGAAACATAATAAATTACTGGTAACAATTAGTTTCTTTCACCAAGGTGTTGATCACTTGGATATTTGAACAGCTTGTTTATAGCTGGGACAGGTGTCGTATCTAATTTTCTTCTAATGTGCATCCCGGCACCTTTACCTGGTCCGTCACTGATAAAAGCGAAGCATTCTCCATCCTTGCTGTAAAATTTGCCTTGAAATTGAACTTTATCCTTAAAAGCTAACACCTGCAGGATGACGCTGCCATACGCATCTACAACTTCAACAGCATTTTTGTCAAAATTTCTGTCAAATATCACTGGAGCTTTTTGGACTTTCCATTCGTTGTCTTTCAACTCTGCAACAATCTTGCCCTCTTTATCCCTCATTACACATGAGATCAACACCTGACCTTTATCTAATGATATTCCGAGATGAGAATCTCCGAAAATATTAAACAGAGACACATTCGGATCGCCAGTATAGACGAATCGTGTTCCTGAATCTCCTATCTCAATTACTGGAAATACTTGTTCCTTCGCCGACAGTAGAAGTCTCGATTCTGCTTGCAGTTTGCCTGAATATTGCTGCTTTGCTTTTTCGATGGCATCATCTTTGTTTTTCCATATGGTCTGGATCACCGCTAGAATACCTCCTAGGATGATAAGGAAGATACTTCCCCAGAGAACGATTTTGGACTTTCCGAGCTCTCCTGTGAATTTTCCCAGGAGGGCACCCGCAACACCCACAATGATGAGAACAATTGATATCATAGCGAGCCTCGTCAACCATGTTTACTATCCTGTCATCTTTTGGCAACCCTAACATACGGAATGCAAAAAATATATGCCGATGTAGAGCAGCAAATCAGATTTCACAGGGCTCACACAATCCGATGATCATTGAAGACTTACTCGCTCCTCCCAGTGCCCTAATTGGTCCGATTTCGGGAGCCAGAAAGAACCTGAAGGCTGCTTCGCTTTTCATTCGGAGGGTTCAATGCCATTCTGGGTATACGTCCTTCGGAGCGATACAACCGGTCGATTCTACTGTGGCCAGACCAGCGATCTTGAAAAGCGAGTCGCTCAACACAACGATCCCTCGCACCTTTATACCCGCACAACGAAAGTATTCCCTGGGCCATGGAGGCTTGTATGGAATGCTGAATGCAAGGACAGGACTGAAGCCCTCCGCCTTGAAAGGAAGATCAAGAATCGCGGGATTGAGCGTTTCATAAAAGAATCGAGCTGTTAATCCCGCCCTCAGCGGGATTGGCGGTTCGAGTCCGTCCCGGGGAGCCAGAAAATCCGAGCCATGCGGAGAAATTCTGCTGCATGGCTTTTTGTTCGGGTTTGGCTCAAAAGGCGTTAAGATCAGGTCCGAAACCTTATAGGTCCGCAGAATAAGCTTCTATGCTTAATGGTCGGGAGATGAAGACATTTCAATCCTCGGAGTGTTTCAAGCAAGGACGTTAGGTGAAAAGCCGGACTAAGCGCTCTTCTTAATTTCCACACCCGTTTCATAGAGGAATTCCGGGGCGAAGTCTGCCCCATTGGGCCATTCGATTGGGCGTGTGACAGGATTGACTGTCACTCTTGAGAAGAATTCGAGATCCCGTAATGGTTCAAAGATCTCTCCATGCAGTTCTTCCGCGAGGTCCACTTCCTTTAGCACTCCATTATTGAATTTGATCCTCAATCGATAATCTCCTCGCCATGATACGCTTTCAATATGTAGGAACATTATGTTTTCCTAATCCAGCGGAGCAATGTGTTTGAGAGGCTTCCGCTCTCTGGTAATTTCCAGTTCTCCAAGAGATCGTGATGGCGCTTCTCCATCCATTCGAAGAGCATGCGCAAAGCACGTTTCGGCATTTGCCCTGTCCGGGGTTTCCGGCCAGTAGGCAAATTTGATGTAAAAATATGGTAATCGTTCACGGCCCCAGGAGAATTAGTGAAACAGAGAAGGCCTTGGCAATCC
>CAZIJV010000055.1:0-34159 GCA_964539645.1 uncultured Syntrophobacter sp. | reverse complement strand
ATGCAACCAGTTTCATTCAACGGGGTGCAACCCCTTGCATGGATGATTCCCGCGGTGAAACCGGTCTGGGCAAGCTCGATGTTCACGTTGAGCAGTTGAGTGTAGTCTATCATATTCTCCATAGGAGAGTGTTCGAGAAGCCTGGATTTTTCGGTGTTGATGAAGGCGCTCAGAGCTCTGATCGAGGGCGCCATGAAGGAAGAGGTGTATTTGAAGACACCGGCCCAGTAGTCCTGTATGGCGTTGTTCTGGGCTATTGCCGCCCGGGCAATCTTTGGGGCCGCTTCCAGGTAGTTGCCGAAAAAAGAGGCGGCGTAATTAACCAAGTCGAAAGGTGTGCTGAAGCAGGTCTGCATCATTGAATCCTTATAGGCCGATGATAATATGGTGGTGAAATGATAACAATCTGCCGGAGTTCCGCCAAGTCCGAGTATCCTTGGCTTCGGCTTCCATTTCACGGTCTGTATCCTGTAAATCGACCGAAATAATGCAAAACTCAATGCCTGGGTGAATGAAAAAACCGCTCCACGTTCTGAAACGATGGAGCGGTCCTTTTTTTGATAAGGGCGTTTGACGCCCGATCTGGCGTCGCTATCCTTTTGATCCGAGACGCAAGCCTCCGTGGATGAAGAAAACATCACCCGCCAGTGCCTCATTTCGATACAGTTCCCCTGCAAGGGATGCTACCTCTTCCGGTTCGACCAGGCGGCCGATGGGGACCTGCTCAATGATTTTTTCAAGCACGGCAGGGCTGATTTTTTTGACCATGGGAGTGCCGACATATCCGGGGGCGATGGCTACGCAGCGTATCCTGCCGGATAGTCCTCTGCGGAAGAATTCCGCTGTGAGCACCTTGGGAATGACGGACATCGCGGCCTTGGAGGAAGAATAGTTGATCTGTCCGGCAGTACCCAGCGATCCCGTGGATGAGACGAGGCAGATGAGACCTTTGCAGTCGTTGTTTATCATCCGCTCCGTGCATTCCCGAATGGTAAGGAAGACCCCGGTAAGATTGATGTTTATTACTGACTGGAATTGATCGAGCGACATCTTCCGGGTGACTTTCCCGGAGGCATCCGGTGAGACCATAAGGCTGTCTTTGATAATTCCGGCAAACGGCGCCACGAGGTTGATCCGTCCGTACCGCTCAATGGCAAAATCCGCCATCTTTGAACAATCTTCCTCGCTGGTGACGTTACACACAACGGTGCTCACCTCACCGTTCAATGCCTTTAATTCGGCTTCCGCCGGCGCCAGGAGAGAATCGGAGATATCGGCCAGGACCACCTTGCCTCCGTTTAAAACCCAGTACCTTGCGAGGGCCAGTCCGATTCCTCCGCTGCCTCCCGTGATCACCGCAACTGAATTTGTGATGTCCAGCATATGCGACTATCTCCATATATAGGCAAAAGCTCACCCGGCAACGTTCATGAGCACCCTCTGCCCCGGCGCTTGACCGGGTAAGATTCGATGCTCACAAACGATGAATCGGGCAAACAAGTGTGGTAAGGGCGCCGCCGGGCTAGACAGCCTGCGATCTGTCCGCGAAAAGCTTTTCGATGTTGCTGTATCCGTTGTTCACAGCGCTTTTGAACGTCTCGCAACCCTTCTTGTTGTTGTCAATCCACTCGCGAAACGCCTTCTTGCCTTCTTCGGGAACCCAGACCGCCTGATCCATGAAGGAATTAAGCATATTTCCCGTCTGATCCCAGAGCATAATCATATTACCCATCACGCCCTCGAAGGTAACCCGCTGCAGATCGATCATTTGTTTGGCCATCCTCATCTGTTGGTCCATCATAATGTGCTCCTTTGGTGTTTCTTGATTGAGAGTTTATCGCGCCTATTGTTCCAATACGTAGCTACCAGGAGCTTTTCCCAGGGGCGGATAGTTTTCGCTTCCCATCGGGGGAGGCGCTCCCTTGGAATCCGACTGTTCCGATAACCACCTGACCCAGTCAACCCACCACGATCCCGGCTGGGCCTGCTGACTGGAAAGCCATTCGTGGCCAGTGTTTTCTTCTTTTATATCGCTGACCCAATGCCGTCTTTTGGATCTTGCAGAGGGGGGATTGACTATCCCGGTGATATGGCCCTCATCGGCGAGCGCATACCTTACCGGACCGTTCACCAGGTTGCATACCTTGTAAGTCTCCTGCCAGGGGCAGATATGATCCTGCTCCGCGCCCACGACATAGAGCGGCTGAGTTATCCTTCTCAGGTCTATCGGGCGGTTGCCCAGGACAACTTTGTCTTCTTTCACCAGGTTGTTGTTCAGATAAAACTCACGCAAAAAGTAGTTGCACATTGCCGCGGGCAGGCGAGTGGAGTCGTGATTCCAGTAGAGAAAATCAGACTTGGGCGGCACTTCGCCGTTCAGGTAGTTATGGATATAGTAGCGCCAGATGAGATTATTCGAACGCAGTAAGCGGAAGGCTGCCGACAGGTACTTTTTGTCCAGGTATCCCTGCTTTGAGGTTACCCGTTCGATCAGTTCGATCACTTCTTCGGTAATGTAGACGTCGAGTTCGCCCGGGGAAGAATAATCGACCATCGTTGCGAACAGCGTGAAATCCCTGATGGGGCTGGTGCTATCGGTCTGCCGGCCCCGGTTCAAATAAGCGAGAAGGGTAGTGAGGGTAGTCCCTCCGATGCAATAGCCCGCGGCATGAACCTGGTCTGCATTGCAGACTTCGCGAGCCACCTCCACCGCTTTCAGCGCGCCTCGAAGCATGTAATCCTGAAAAGTGACATCCCGCATTTCCGGGGTGGGGTTCTTCCAGCTCGTGATGAATACTGTAAAACCATGGTTGAGCAGGTAGGATACCAGGCTTTTTTCCTCTGTCAGGTCCAGTATATAGAATTTATTTACCCACGGCTGAATGAATACGATTGGAATAGAGTAGGTTGTCTCGGTCCTGGGGGTGTACTGAATCAACTCCATCAATCGATTGCGGAATATTACCTGTCCGGGTGTAACGGCAAGGTTTTCGCCTACCTTGAATGCGTCTGTATCGGCGATCCTGACCATGCTGCCGCGCTGAACATCTTCCAGCCAGTTCTCATAGCCGTTTACCGCGCTCTCGCCTTTTGTCCGCACAAATTTCTGAACGACGGCGGGATTGGTCCAGAAACAGTTGGCGGGTGAAAGGGCGTTGATCAACTGGTTAGCCCAGAACACCGAGCGTTGCTTTTCTTTTTCGGGAACTCCGTCTGCATTGGCCACATAATCTCTCAGCCAGCCCGCGTAGGCGCTGTGAACCTTTTGGGCTACCTTTGAATAACTCCTCACCATTCCCAACAGGGAAGTCTCCAGGTCTTTAGAGAAGACTTTGGCCGGATCGTTTTGCATGAGCATTGGGAGGACTTCCTCCACACCCGTTGACTGAAGACTTGTATTCAGCTTTGAAGTCATGCTGAGGAGTTCGGGGCCGTTGTACATCCAGGAGTTGCAGATCCTGAAAAATGATCTCGCAATCCCGAAGGGGTCGATGGGCAGGTTGTCTGCGTCCATTAGTCCGCCCTTCTGATGAAGGTGATCACTTCGCCGATTGTAGATCCGCCTTCCAGCAAATCATCAGGGATTCTCACACCGAAGGATTCCTCCAGGAAAACCTTGAAATTGACGGAGGACATCGAATCCCATTCCGGAATGTGATTGAGCGGTGTCTCAGGAGCAATTTGGAATCCTATCGCCCCCGGGAAAAGTTCCGGAATGCCCTCTTTGATTTTGAAAAATACTTCCTGCATGGCGGTAATCTCCTTTCTGTTTGAATCTGAATCTGTTGCTGATTTTCTAAATCCGGATCAGGTTTGCTCCCCATGACAAACCACCTCCAAATGCTACCGTCACCACCAGGTCGCCTTCTTTGATCACCTTGCTCGAAATGGTTTCATCCAGTCCGACAAGGACGGACGCGCTTGCGGTGTTTCCATAGCGGTCGAGGTTGACGACGAACTTCTCGGAGGGGACACCCAGTCTGGATGCTATGGCTCTTATGATGTTGATGTTTGCCTGATGGCAGATGAAACAGTCGACCTCCTTTATATCTGCTCCTGACTCTTCCATGAGCTGCAAAATGATTTCCGCTCCCTGCCTTCGTGCGAATTCATACACGACGCTCCCATTCATTTTAAAATAGGCCAGCCGTGGGTTTGTCATCCTGTCAAACGGCAGCATGGTTCCCCCGGCTGGGACACAGATTTCATCTCTTCCCTCTCCGCTGGTTCTCAGGCAGGAGTGACGAACCCCCCGATCTGAATTGCCCGCCTTGAACAGCACGGCGCCCGATGCATCGCCGAAGAAAGGCAGCGTGCAAAAGTCCTTTTTGAAAAGAATCTTTGAGTACATCTCTGCCGCGATAAACAAAATATTGTCGTATTGCCCGCTCTTGATCAGAGAGTCCGCCAAACAGATGCCAAAGGTGCTTCCCGAACACACCGAGTTTATGTCGAAGGCAAATGCCCTGAATGCGCCTATTTCATGCTGCACGCGCGTTGACGTGGCAGGTTGGATGCGGTCGGGCGAAGAGGTGGAAAGGATAATGCCCTGGATCTGGTCTGCAGGAAAATCTACCTTTGCCAGACAGTTGCGTGCCGCCTGGATTGCCAGATCGGACGTGCACTGATCTTCCGATGCAATTCTCCGGGAAAGAACGCCCGTCTTGCGAGCGATGAGTTCCAGGGAATCCGGCGGAAACTGCTTAAGCTCACGGTTTGACACTACCGACTCAGGTAAATAGCTCCCTGTCGAAAAAATGATAGAATTCCTCATTTTACCACTCATGTTTCAGACAATATTCAATTTGACAACAATTCGTGTATTGATTGTTCGTTTGTATAGCGGCGAAGTGTCGCAAGATGCATTACTGCTCGATTACATTCAGTCTTAAAACAAAGCCTTGATAAGTATTGCACAAGATGTCCGGTAATTTAGTACAATTCTTATAATGATCAATAGGGTGAACACTGTATTTGGGAGAAGGAATTTATGGTAGAGGAACGGATCGTATACAGTTTGAGAGCTGCTAAATAGCCTATCTCTCCGAAAAATGCTGAAATTGCTAAAACTTGCGGGCCTGGCCACTCTGCCCGCGATAGGGGTTCTATGGCTGCTGATTTTCAGTGCTTAAGGCGGAATGTCAAACGAGAGTGAGTAGAAGAAGTTGCTCTGCGGGTCCTTCAAAGGGGACGGACCGATTGATCGTCGATAGACTTTTCATATAAGCGCCGCACAGTGTAAAACTATCCCTGCACGGCATTGATCTTCACCGCGGAAAAAGCTGGAAGGGCTTTCCAGAGTCTGCCGCGACAGGACTTTTTTCATGCGCGTGTATCTGAGCGGGCGACCCGTGGTTTTCAGTCGATTTTTCTTTACGTTTTTGATCGAGATAGAGCTGCAGTTTCTCCGGTAATCCGCGCTTCTTGGCCGATTTGCTGCGAAGCTTGGTAAGAACTCTCGCCGCAAGCGGCTGTTTGAGGGGAAAACCCCATTTCTTCTTGTAGTCCCGGGGAGTGAGCCGATGTGTGCGGAGATGATTCGCTGTGAGTTGACGGAACTCCGCTCTGCATTCCAGACAGATTACCTTATCGTCCTGGATGGATGAGCGAGGGTCGGACGGGAATGCTTCAAGCCGTCCGGGCAACCGGTCGTTTTCCGTGATCGGCAGCAGGGAACGTCCTTCCTCCTCGGCAACCTTCATTTTGTGCAGAGCATTGTAGACCCTGATCAACGCCTGTTCGATTTCCTCACCGGCCATCCTGCTCATGGATGCCTGGGCTTGCACAATCTGTACTGCCAATTCCAGTAAATTCTTCTCCATTTTGGACTGCTCCTTTGATGGAGTCTGTTGTCTTAAGGAATTTGCGGCCGGGTTAAAATCTTTTCCCAATATGAGGACTGGGACAGCTTTTGTAAAGAGAAGCGCATGGTAAAAGTGCCGGGCGAACAGATGAATATGCCGGAGTACAATTGCATCTACTCCGGCAATGATGGCAGATGGAAGATTCAGCATCCGGCCTGAAGGAAGCTGATCGGACTAGATGTTGCCGAATATTTTATCGGCAGGGCGTTTTTCCGGAACATGGAGGTGCGGGATCTTGTCGTCATTCCACTCACGTGAAACATACAGGCCGCAATAACAGCTCCCATAATCGGCAATATCCGCCTTGCTGTATACGCAGGGGCAAATAATATCGCGGTCCCATTCACGGTCATGTGCGGAAAGCCTGCAGGGACAGCACATGTAGCCATAGCGTTGCCTGTTTACCAGCAGGCCTTCGAGAAGGCGAAAGACCATTTCTTTATCCCTATTGAAGAAATAGCCTTTGGGTTCCTGCGTTTTCTTCAGAAATTCATAGAGTTGCTCAACGTTCATTACAGGTCCAATGCTTCTTTGATTTCGTCTTTTCTGAATCCTATGATGACTTTATTGCCAATGATGAGCATCGGGAAGGCACACCCGGGGTTGGACTTCTTAATTTCTTCCACGATTTCTCGCCGCTTGTCCCCCTCCAGCTTGTCGACCTCGACACACTCGTACTCGATACCGCAGTCATTGAGGAATTCCTTGGTGTTTGCGCAGTGGATACAGGTGCTGAGGGCGTAAAGCTTGATGTCGCAGTCTTTCATTTCAATCTCCTTATAAGAAGTGCAAGCTCGGATGCGTCATCGCTGGATGAAAGGTCTTTCCGGCGCCGCATGGTGGTTCATACCCAGCCGTGTGAGGGCAAAATCGTAACGTACCGGATCAGAAGGGCAGATGGAGCTGAAGGAATCCGTGATTTCCACCGCGCATTTCAAATCCGGCTGATTTCGGCAAGTCAGTCCCATTGATAATGCAATTCTATGCATATGCGTGTCAAGAGGCGTCACCAGGTGGGAGGCAGGAACGCTGCGCCATATCCCCGGATCGACATTGTCGCTGCGCACCATCCAGCGCAGAAACAGGTTCAGCCTCTTGCAGGCGCTGCCGCCAAGAGGCGAAGGTAAAAGCATCGGCATCTTTCGTCCGGCGGCATCCTCCAGTTTTCTGACAAATTTTTCGAGAGCAGGCAGCGTACTGGAATCTTTCTTGCCAAAATTGCTCACAAAACAGGATTCGATCGATCCATACTCAAGGAGCAGCCTGCGCAAGCCGCTGAGCAGGGCTGACAGATCGGCGCCCGTGGTGAACCGGTGCTTGAACGAATGCAGCGCCGTCGATATGTCGGATTGCGTGGAGTTCACAAGATAAGAAAACGGTGAGCGGCCCATCATGTCAAGGACCAGCCGAACGCTGCCCAATATTTGCCGTACGCGGCCATAAGCAAGGGCGGAGGCAATGAAGCCAGCAACCTCCCTGTCGGGCCCGTCCTGATAGTGATAGACGAACTCAAGCGGGTCGGGATGAATAAACTCGAAAGAATCATAATGCCGATACAGCCCTTCCATCGCAGACCTGAGCCCGGCGTGTCCGGTTCGCTCTGTTCCCTCACATGGGCTGAATCTATTTGGTGCTATTGTCAACTCTGCAGAAATCCTTCCCTTCAAACCTTTTGGTTTACAATATCATACTTCATCAACCGCGAACAGGTGTAGCGCAGGCCGCGGGACTCCATTTCAACGACGCTGTTGAAACGGCATGAGTTCTGGTATAAATGTGCGATTCCGAACCGAATCGGCGGGCACATTCGATGCTGAAACCCGCAATTGCCGGTAATGATGATATTGCCCTTTATGGAGGATCGATGCGGCGTCTGCTTCTTTTTGTCTTTGCGGGAATGTGTGCTGTCTGTATTTGCGCTGGGGCAATCCATTCTCAACAAGTTCAGGACGATGGGGACGTGGGCGAACAGGGTCCTGTTGCTCAGGCCGCTTCCCCTGCAAATGAGACTTGCGTGGAATGCCATACTCGGATAACGCCGGGCATAGTCGCGGATTGGCAGCTCAGCAAGCACAGCCGCAACGAGGTCGAGTGCTCGACATGCCACGGAGACGGACATACCTCCATGACCGATATAGCCAACGCCAGGCTGGCTTTGCCCACAACGTGCGCCGCTTGCCATGAGGCTCAGGTGGAACAGTTCAGCAAGGGAAAACACGCGCTGGCGTGGGGAGCAATGAAGGCCGTGCCGACGCTGCACTGGCAGCCCATGGCCCAGGTTGAAGGGCTGAAGGGTTGTGGCGGGTGTCACCGGGTCGGACTTAAAACCGAAGGAGAAATCAAGGAACTTATCGAGAAAGGCGCCGGATTCGGGGCAGCCTCCTGTGATGCCTGCCATACCAGGCACCTGTTCTCTGCCGATGAAGCGAAATCGCCGCAGGCGTGCCGGACCTGCCACATGGGGCCCGATCACGCGCAATGGGAAATGTATTCTTCATCAAAGCACGGGGTTCGCTTCATGCTCAAACAGAGCAGAATACTCCCGGAGGATGCCGCGGCGCCGACCTGTCAGAGTTGCCATTTCCAGGATGGAAATCATGCTAATCGCACCGCGTGGGGGTATATGGGACTGCGAATGCCCTTTCCGGCGGATGAGCAATGGGCAAAGGACCGTACAACCATTCTGCAGGCGCTCGGGATACTCGATCTGGAAGGCAGGCCAACTCCCAGGGCGGCTGTGGTGGAGTCCGTCGATCTGCTCAGAATGACGGAGGAGGAATGGCAGACCGAGCGGGACAAAGCCCTGCGCTACTGCAATGATTGCCATTCTGTAAATTTTGCCAGGGCGGAGCTGGAAAAGGGCGATCAGTTGATTCGGGATGCCGATGTACTGTTGGCAGACGCCATTCGGACAGTTGCCTCTCTTTACCAGGATGGCATTATCAATAAGCCGGAGAGCTACTCCTACGCTTTCCCCGATCTCCTTGCCCTGCATGATGCGCCTACCGGTATCGAGTTGAAGCTCTTTACCCTGTTTCATGAATATCGCATGAGGACATTTCAGGGAGCATTCCATTGTAGTCCGGACTACACTTTCTGGTACGGATGGAGTTCGATGCGGAAATGCCTTGTTGAAATCAAAGAGCGGGCCGCGGAGATGAGGGCGGCCGCGGGCAAAAGCACGGAACAGGCTCGTCCTGGAGGCGCCAGAAAGCGGTGATGCGAAAATGTCCGTCTTTTCGATTGAAGCAAAAAGTACTCCCCAAAAGCTCTACAGGGCATTTGCCGCTCGTACTCTTGCCAACTGGTACGGTGCTTCTGAAAACAAGCCAGGCCGCCTGAGGGCCTCCGGCAGGATCTTTTCCAGCCTGTACCTGGCAGGTTTAAAGAGAGAGCAGGCCCGGTTGTTGAAAAAGCAGGTCAGACTTCCTGCATATGTGTTGAGCATTGGAAACCTTGCAGTCGGCGGGACCGGAAAAACACCCCTGGCCATTTGGATATGCCAATGGCTCCTTGGACAGGAGGCTCGCCCCGCGATACTGAGTAGGGGATACGGGAGGCGGGACAACAATCCCGCGCGGGTTCCCGCTTCGGGCGATCCGGAAGTGCTGGCAAAGCATTTTGGTGATGAACCGGTGCTGATGGCCCGAGCGTTGCCTGTGGTCCCCGTGTGGGTCGGCAGCAGGAGGACAATTGCAGGAAAAGCTGCGGTGATGTCGGATGGTGCGGATATCCTGGTAATGGACGATGGGTTTCAACACCTCTTGCTCGCAAGGGACCTCGATATCGTCCTGCTGGATTGCCGCAACCCGTTCGGAAATGGTTTGCTGCTGCCCGCGGGGCCCCTTCGCGAGCCGGTGCTCAACATGGAAAGAGCCGATGCTTTTGTATTGACCCATGCAGACAGCAGTTGCGCTGCCGGCAGGCTTGAAGCTCACTTTGGCGAATTGTTTCCCGAGAAACCGGTTTTCAGGTGCCGTCATGTAATGAACGGTTTCCGAACATCAGAAAGTGACGGAACGCTTCCGTTTGCCGTGCTGAAGGAATTCCCTGCTATTGCATTTGCAGGTCTTGCCAGGCCGGAGGGTTTTTTCGAGGACTTGGCAAAAACCGGGATCGATATCCGTGGCTCAATTGCGTTTCCCGACCATCACCGGTACACTGACTCGGATTTTCGGAGGATTTATGCGGAGGCCCTGAAAGAGGGCGCCAAGGTAATAATCACCACTGCGAAAGATGCAGTCCGTATCCCTGCACCCTACCGGGACTCGATCCTCATCGCCGAGATGCGGATCGAGTTCGGAGGGGACTATGAGCGTTTTTGCGGATTTCTAAAAGAGAGGTTAGGCTCGATTCCGGCTGTGAGCAAACCCGAGCCGCAATAGCACAGGACGGAGGATGGCCTGAGAGCCCCCTATTTCTTCTCTACCGGATACTTGCTGTCATTCCATTCGTTCCACCCACCTTTTAGAACCTGCACATTTTTAAAACCGGAACCAATGAGCTGTTGCGCCACACTGGCGCTGGTGGCTTCACTGGGTCAGGCACAATAAACGACGATTGTCTTATCCCTGGAATACTTATCCTTCCAGTCGTTCACACGAGACGGTTCAACCCTCACCGCGCCCTGGATCTTCCACTGGCTGGAGGCCCAGTCACGTTCAGAACGCGCATCCAGTATGACCACATCAGGCTGGGCCAATTTATGCTTCAGGTCGTCTTTTGAAATTTTGACTGCTTCCTGAGCATTGGCGAAGGCGACCATAACGATAATAAGAAAGGTCGCCAGAAGTGTAGACTTCATTTTCAATGACATCTCTGTATGCTCCTTCTGGTCGGAAGATAGGCGCCTTCGAGAAAATAGTCAAAGCAGAGCGGCAAATGCCTGTATCCCTTCGGAGCGCTCTTCCAATAATCGGGAAGATGTTTATTTAAAAGCTGTACAAAGAACCCGTGTGGTTCTGGAGAAAAGTGATGATGGAAATTGACGGTGCACAGAAATCCGGCAGCGGGACTTTGGTCAGATTTGCTGTTGCTCTTTGCGCGCTCACCGGACAGTCTCTGCATATGGTCCGTATAAGGGAAAAACGTGAAAAAACCGGCCTCAGGCCACAGCACCTCCAGGCAGTAAGAGCTTGCGCACAACTCTCGTCAGGACGTCTCCATGGTGATAATGTGGGTTCTCGGGAGATCCTGTTCCATCCCGGAAAAGGAATTCAGGGCGGCGAACAAAGGTGGGATATCGGGACCGCCGGGTCAGCGACCATGCTGGCCTACACACTGATCCCGCTGGGGCTTTTCGCGAAAACGGCATCCAGCCTGTCTCTCGGCGGGGGATTGTTCCAGGATTTTGCCCCGACCGCTTTTCATATGCAAAAAGTCCTGCTTCCGCTCCTGTCGGAAATGGGCGCCAGGGTCGGCATGGAGATTATTCGTCCGGGATATGTCCCGCAAGGGGGTGGCGAGTTGCGCCTGGTGATTGATCCGCTTGCTGCTCCATTAACTGCGATTGAGAAAAGGAAAAGGGGAGAGGTGCGCAGGGTGAGGGCAATTTCCATCGCCTCTCACCTGGCGCGCGAGATGGTGGCTGGGCGTATGGCGGACAGATCCATCCGATTGCTGGCACAGAATGGATACAGTGCTGAAGTCAGCAGCATAGAAGATAGCTCAGCGCGGCAAAAGGGGGCGGCGCTGCTGCTTTGGGCGGAAACAAACACCGGCTGTTTGATTGGGTCGGACAGGGCAGGCAGGCGCGGGCGCAGTTCCGAATCCATCGCTGACTACGTTGCGAGTGCTTTCCTCGAAGATATCTCCACCGGCGCCACCGTCGACCGGTTCACTGCCGACCAACTCATACTCTTTGCCGGCCTGGCTGCAGGCAGGAGCTGCTACATCGCTCCGCGCATAACCGATCATATTGGATCCAATTTGTGGCTTATCGAAAAAATACTTGGGGCAAGGACCAAGGTGGATGGGCTTATGATTTCCATTGACGGAATCGGGTTCTTTAGAAAATAATCCTGCACTGAAGGAGATTTCGGAATGCAGCCCCGCATTAAGATCAGAGGGATCTACAGTACCGCGCTTACCCATTTTGCGCAGGATTCCGGATTCGAGGTCGTCGATCCTTCTCCTAAGATAAGAGAACGTTTCCACATGGATTTCCCTGATGGAGACTTCGACATCCTTATCCAGGACAGGGAGGACCTCCAGGGAATCGAACTCAAAGGAGAGGCTGACCAACTGTGCAGCTTCCTGGTGCTGATGCAGAAAGCCTTCCTGGATGCCATCATTGTGAGTTTTCTTCCGACAGATGACAATGAGCCGATCGTCGTGGCGAACATGGAACTTCCAGGAGGTTCCAAGAAAAATATGGATCTGATTCGCTCCCGGGTTGTCCCTACGCTCAGAAACCATCATCGGCTCAAGATAATAGATTCAAACCTCCTGGATTCCGCCGAAATCGAACTCAGAAAACACCCGGAAAACAAGGCCGAAATCGAAGAAAGGATTCTTCTCGAAGGTATCATCCATCCGATGACCAGGGAAGGGCTGGTGAGGCTTGAACACATCAGGCCTTCCGGAAAGTCGATGCGGCCCAGGGAGGGTAGTGTTCAGGAAGTTGTTGACAATAAAATCATCTTCAAACGCAGCTTTTCAAAAGGTCATTATGACGGGTTGAACCTTCCTATCCGCAGGGGTGACTATTGCCTTACGGAAATAAGGGAAGGCGAGTGGTACGTGAAACACAGCTATTTTTCCAAAGAGCATCTTCTCATTGGCGAGTATTTTAACATCAACACTCCGGTGGAGTTTTACCCCTATGGAGCGAGATACGTCGATCTTGAGGTGGACGTGATTCGGCGGGCGGGAGAAGATGCGTTTGCAATTGACAGGGAGAAGCTGGAAATTCTTGCAAAAAAAGGGTGTATCGGCAAGGATCTGCAGGCGAGGGCTCTTTTTGTCGCCGAGCAGATGTTGCGTAGCCTGAACAGGGAGAATTTGCCGGAGAGGGCGGAGCGTTAATGAAAATCAAAGGCGCCTGGGCGCTGCAATCCTTCTTTGTGTGTTTTCTATTCAATGCGGTGTTGGCGGTTGTTATCTACCTGATGGCGGACAAGATCCTGGATGGATTGAACGAATGGGTCTCACCCTTCGCCAGGCAAAATGCACCCGCTCTGCCTGAGGAGGTCCGCTCCGCTCTCAATGCGTTTGGGGTTTTTCTGGCGCAGTTGCGCCTCTATCTCATTCCTTCCCTTGCTGCCCTTGTTGGGGCTGTGACCTTGCTTCTGTGGTTTTTTGTCTTCCTGTTCGGATGCAGGCAAATCGGGCGTGCGAGCAAACAGGCCGCTGCCGCTTCGCAACAGCCTGCAAAGAGTATCGCGGAGGAGAAGCCGCAGGAGGAAGCCCGCGGTGAATCTCCTCAGCCCCCTACGGTGCGATGAGCTTCTTCTTGATTGCAATCTTCGTTAGATCCACAATGCTATGGACTTCCAGCTTGGCCATCAGATTATACTTATGAGACTCGATGGTTTTTTTGCTGAGGTTGAGTTTCGATGCAATATCACCCACGTTGTTCCCTTCAGCGATAAGCTGCAAGACCTCCCTTTCACGCAGACTCAGGTCACTGAAGCCGTCCCTGACGCTTTCGGCCTGTAGCTGCTCCACCTGCTCGACAAGCCCGTGCGGAGTGATGGCGCTGAAAAAAGTACCTCCGAACCTGGCGGCCTCCAACGCATCCATCAGGTCCGAAAGAGGATTTTCTTTGAGCACGTATGCCGAGACCCCCGCACCGATCAGATCCATCAGGTACTCCTTGTCGGAATACATGGTAAAGATGATGATGCGGGTCTTCGGGCAGCTTTTTCTCAGTTGCAGAGTAGCGTCAATGCCGTTTAGATCAGGCATCGAAATGTCCATAATGACAATATCGGCATTCAGTGATTTCGCCAACCGCACGGCGTCGCGTCCGTTCGAGGCCTGCCCCACGACTTCAAAATCAGGCAATTGCTCAACGGCGCTCCGTATCCCTCCAACCACGACCTGATGGTCGTCGGCGATAAGTACGCGCAGCTTCTTCATGAGTTCTCTTCTGTTAGATTTGAGCGGCAAAATCACCAGCTAAGGCATTTGAAAATATCCCATCTAAACCGGTTTGTCCATTCAAGCTCCATTATGGAATTCAATGCGATTTTGACTTCAGATCGGCCCATCTCCCGTCCAGAGCCTGGAAGATTTCAGCTCTGTCGTCATCGCCTTCCAATGCAAAACGCTCGCTGATTTCCCGGAACGATTTGCCTGGTTCGCCCCCCAATGCGAGAGACAAAGTAAGCAACTCCTCGACCGTCAGGCTGTGAATGTTGAGATCGAGAAATATCAGGTTCTGATCTACGACCGCGAGTTCGTCGGCTTCCTCGACGGAAAGATCCAACCTGAATCCACGGTTTGACTCCTCGCTGTACTTTCCGAGCGGAAGGTCTAATTCCTTTGCGGCGCTGATCGCATCGTAGCCACGTATTATCATTACTCCGGACCTCCATGAGAATCGAGTACTTTTACCAAATATTATAATCATGGACGCGGTGCTTTTTGACACAGGTCGTTGGAGGGGAAAAAAGCTAATACAAAATGGAAGGTTCTCGTGAAAGAAGGGAGGGCTGACGAGGAGCAACCTTTTCCCTGTCGAATCCCCTGTTTGCAAAAACGGCCGATTCCATGGTCGGTATGCCCGCAAGCAGGGCCGGGAATTCATCGAGGTCGAAGCCGATGGCGTCCAGGCTGGCTCTCAATCTCGTGGTGTCCATCTTCTCGATTTCAAGCCCGAGCAGGAATCGTGAACTGATCAGGTCTGCCGTATACACGAGGTGCGCCAGTTCGGCCGCTCTGGGAGCTTTTTCAGGTTCGTGGTGATGGAGGATCGTCTCGGTAATGAATTCCGGCATATCCCATCGGGCGGCAAGGCGATAGCCTGCTTCCGTGTGGGCAATCCCGAACAGTTCTTTCTCCAGGACGGTCAGATCGCCATTGATTGCCTGAAACTGGCGATAGAATAGAGGATGGACATTATTCATGAACTGGTCGAGAACAACTTTGCCGATATCATGTAGAAGACCCGCGGTATAGGCGATGTCCGGCGAAGCATTGCCGGTGGCTTCGGCAAGATACCTGCAAATATTCGCAGTCCAAACGGAATGATGGAAAATCCCGCCTTTGCACAGGGAATATCCGTGGCTCTCAGAGGAAATGAAGTTCTCGAGTGATAACGAAAGTGCTATCAGAAGGAGGTGCTTTTCGCCGATCCTGATCAGCGCCTTTTCCACGGAATCAACTTTCATCCCCGGATTTATCGAAACCGAATTGCACTGCCTGATGATTCTTGCACTCAGCACCTGATCCTGGCAAACCTCGTGCGAGATTTCCTGAAAGGTGGAATTCGTGCCGTTTATCATCCTGATGAGCTTTAGAGCGGTCTGGGGAACCGGTGAAAGGCTTTCTATGACCTTGTCCAGTTGCCGGGGTTCTGAGGAGATGCGATCATAGTCCGCCAAGGTCTTGTGTATGGGGATGAGGGCGGGCACAATTCTGGTTTCGAGCGTCTGGAGATCCAGGGCCATGCAGCAGGAGAAGTACCCGCCTATCTCACTTTGCTGAACAGGAATCCTGGCCTCGTGGAGGATCCGTTGCACCATTTCGGCGGTGCGGCCTCCGATATCGAGAAGCAGGTCCGATTGCGAAACGGGGTCCATGAGTGCTCCGCCAGCGATACAGGCCTCCAGCCTTTTCACCTCAGCTCCTTTTCTGCAAAGGGCATTAATGAAGAGCGGCATGCCGGTGGCGGCGCTTACCTCCGGGTTCCAGGTTGGATCCATGCTGGGGGGTTCCGGCAGCAGCAGATGAATGAGCCCTCCGACCCCTGCATGACGGTCGCAGAGCGTAACCCCGACACAGCTCCCTAAAAATGCCTGCAAGACCAGGGGACTCCTCGTACTCACCTCGAATGAGCCGGAACCTACCGAGTGTGTTTTCATAAAAGACTGCTTCTCCGCCTCTTGGCTGTAGAATGTCACCGGACAAGTGGGTACGTTGCGATTGAAAGGATAATCGGCATGTCGCTCCTTTTCCTCCAGAACTATTCTTGAATCGGAGTCAGAGGAATCCTTCAGCCCCCCGGTCCACTGAATCCAATTACCTGTTGTCTCCTCCTGTTAGTGCTGGTAAATAACTACCTGCTTGAAAGAGAGAGCCGATTTTTCAGTTGCAAAAAAACTTCTTTAAGGATGACGACAAAATGCCAAAACGGGAAGACATCAAAAAAGTCATGATCATTGGATCCGGGCCGATCATCATCGGACAGGCATGCGAGTTCGATTACTCAGGGACGCAGGCCTGCAAGGCCCTTCGGAGCCTCGGATATGAAATAATACTGGTAAACTCCAATCCGGCTACGATCATGACTGACCCGGGCATGGCTGACGCAACCTATGTTGAGCCGCTCACGGTGGAGAGCCTCTCCAAGATCATCGAAAAGGAGAGACCATGCGCGATTCTCCCCAATCTTGGCGGCCAGACCGGCCTCAATCTTTCAGCTCAACTCCATCGAACGGGTATACTGGATGCTTTTGGCGTTAAGATCATAGGGGTTCAGGCTGATGCGATCAAGCGTGGTGAAGATCGGATTGCCTTCAAAGAGACGATGGCCCGGCTTGGTATTGAGATGCCCCGGAGTAAACCGGCTCTCAGCCTCGAGGAGGCAGAGGCGATAGCAGCGGAGCTGGGATATCCTGTGGTCGTGCGGCCTGCATATACTCTTGGCGGCTGGGGCGGCGGGCTGGTGTACAATCTCGAGGAACTCAGGGTGGTTGCAAGGCGGGGTATATCTGCAAGCCTGGTTGGGCAGGTACTCATAGAGGAGTCCGTACTGGGTTGGGAAGAACTCGAACTTGAGGTAGTGCGTGACAGCAACAATCGGATGATTACCGTCTGTTTCATTGAGAACATTGATGCAATGGGCATTCACACAGGAGATTCTTTCTGTTCCGCTCCCATGCTCACCATTGAGCCCGATCTCCAGCAAAGACTCCAGAAGCACTCCTACGACATAGTCGAAGCCATCCAGGTGATAGGGGGAACCAATGTACAGTTTGCCCATGATCCCAAGACCGACCGTATCGTCGTGATCGAGATCAACCCCAGGACGTCACGCTCTTCAGCTCTGGCTTCAAAAGCAACCGGGTTCCCGATTGCCTTGATTTCCTCCAAACTGGCGGCTGGTATCAATATGGATGAATTACCCTACTGGCGCGGGAATTCACTGGCTGAATACGTGCCGTGGGGCGATTATGTTGTCATAAAGTTTGCCCGGTGGGCCTTTGAGAAGTTCGAGGGCGCGATTGACCGGCTGGGCACCCAGATGCGCGCCGTCGGCGAAGTGATGAGCATAGGAAAGAATTATAAAGAGACATTCCAGAAGTCGATTCGCTCGCTCGAAATCGGCAGGCACGGGCTGGGCTTTGCAAAAGACTTCCACACGAAGGATCTCGATCAGTTGATGGATCTTTTAAGTGAGCCGACAAGTGAGCGTCAGTTCATCATGTACGAAGCCCTCCGAAAAGGAGCGGACACAGATGCATTGTACAGGAAGACCCACATCAAGCCCTGGTTCATTGAGCAGATGAAGGAACTTGTGGAACTCGAAGAGCGCATTCTTGTCCACAAAGAAGGAAACATTCCCGATGACCTGTTGGTCGAGGCAAAGAAGAACGGCTTCGCTGATGCCTATCTTGCCCGCATCCTGCAAGTAGCCGAAAAGGAAATAAGGGAGCACAGAATATCGCTTGGTCTGAAACAGGCTTACCAGGCGGTCCCCGTCAGCGGAGTCGAAAATGCCGCATATTACTACTCGACTTACAACGCTCCTGACGAGGTTCCGGTCAGCGGCAACCGAAAGATCATGGTGCTGGGGGGAGGACCTAACCGGATAGGGCAGGGCATTGAATTTGATTACTGCTGCGTCCACGCCGCATTGGCGATCCGGCGCCAGGGGCTGGAATCGATCATGGTCAACTGCAATCCGGAGACCGTATCAACCGACTATGATACCTCCGATAAGCTCTACTTCGAACCGCTCACAGTGGAAGACGTTCTTTCGATCTATGACAAAGAAAAGCCCGAGGGCGTTATCGTGCAGTTCGGCGGCCAGACGCCGCTCAATATCGCGCGGCAGCTCGCCGACTCAGGCGTTAAGATCCTCGGCACCACTCCCGAGACAATTGACCTTGCGGAAGATCGAGACCGTTTCCGGCAGATGATGAACAGAGTGGGCATACCGATGCCTGAATCCGGCATGGCCTCAAACATGGAGGAGGCGCTGGCGGTCGCCGCCCGCATCGGATACCCGCTGATGGTTCGCCCATCCTATGTGCTTGGCGGACGAGGCATGGAGGTTGTCCACAACGAATCCATGCTTACACGCTATGTGAATTCAGCGGTCGATGTTACGCCTGACAGACCTATACTCATCGACAAGTTTCTTGAAAAAGCTATTGAAGCCGAGGCCGATGCCCTTTCCGACGGAACAGATGCTTTTGTTCCCGCAGTGATGGAGCACATCGAGCTTGCGGGCATCCACTCGGGCGACTCGGCTTGCGTTATTCCTCCCATCAGCATTCCTGCCCGCCACCTGGAGACCATCTATGAATACACGAGCAAGATAGCCCTCGAGCTGAAAGTCGTCGGGCTGATGAACATACAGTACGCAATCGCCGAGGATACGGTTTACGTCCTGGAGGCCAATCCCCGAGCCTCCCGCACCGTGCCGCTCGTCTCGAAAGTGTGCAATATTCCCATGGCCGGGCTGGCGACGCGGATAATGCTGGGCGAGAGCCTGAAGAGCCTGAGCTTGAAGCCGAAAAACATTCCTCACTTTGGTGTAAAGGAAGCTGTCTTCCCCTTCAACATGTTCCCGGAGGTCGATCCGATTCTGAGACCGGAAATGCGTTCAACGGGGGAGGTCCTCGGCATGGCTTCATCCTTCGGGCTGGCCTTCTACAAGGCTCAGGACGGCGCCCAGCAAAAACTGCCTTCGGAAGGCAGGGTGCTTGTAACTGTGGCCGACAGGGACAAGCCTGAAGCGCTCCAGGTAGCCAGAAGGCTGAAGTCGCTTGGATTCGGGATAACGGCGACCAGGGGCACCTGGCAGTACCTGAAAGAAAATGGAGTAGAATCCCAGGTAATATCCAAGATCTACGAAGACAGGCCGAATATCGTCGACGCGATCAAAAATGGTGAGATTCAGCTCATTATCAACACGCCTGACGGCAGGCGGGGAAAATCCGACGATTCCTATATTCGCAAGGCCGCAATCAAGTATAAGGTTCCCTACATCACGACAACCGCCGCCGCGGTTGCCGCGGCGCGAGGCATAGAAGCGTTCCGCAGGGGAAAAGATGATGTGAAATCGCTCCAGGTCTATCACCAGGATATTTCGTAATCTTAAAGGGCCTCAGAAAAAAACGCGGGGGGCGGATTTGCCGCCCTCCCGCGTTTTAGTTCCAGACAAATCGGCATCAGGCGCATGCTGTGCAATGAGCATTGCCAACACGCGCTGATCCGAGAAAAATCAGTTCATAAAAACATCCCGGTAGTGATCGAAATGCTCGGTTACCGAACCGGCGCCCCTGATTACAGCCCGTAGCGGATCTTCGGACTTATTGACCTCCAGTCCGATTGCCTGGTTGATCATGAGCCTGAGGCCTTTAAGCAGAGAGCCGCCGCCAGCCAGCCAGATTCCATTTTCCGCGATATCGGAGGCGAGATCCGGAGAAGCTTTTTCGAGTACACGGCGAATAGCCTCTATAATTGCCTGCGTAGGCTCCTTTATCGCGCCTCTGATATCAGCGTCCGTAAAGCTGACTATCTTTGGCATGCCGGTAGAAAGGTCCTTTCCGCGCAGCTTTATTTCAAGAGGCTTCTTCAAGGGGACAGCCGAGCCGATCTTCATCTTGATCACTTCGGCCATCATTTCGCTGATTCCCATCCGGTGTTCCTGCCTTATGAACTGGCAGATCGCCTCGTTTGCCTCGTCGCCTGCAACTCGCAGCGATTCGCTGCACGAGACCGCAAACTTCGAGATGATCGCCACTTCCGTGGTGCCGCCGCCAATATCTACAATCATCTGACCGGCCGCCTGGTCGATAGGAAGTCCTGTGCCGATAGCCGCCGCCATAGGTTCCTCGATCAGGAACACCTTCCCTGCGCCTGCCATTTCGGAGGCTTCCATGACTGCACGCTTCTCCACGGAGGTTATTCCCACCGGGACCGCAACCACCAGTTTGGGCCTGGAGAGCGGCAGCCGTCTGAAAACCTTTCCAAGAAACGACCTGATCATGAAGGAGGCTGTCTCAAAATCATGAATCACGCCATCCTTGAGGGGTCTGGTGACGGAGGTCGTCCTGCTGTGGCGCCCCGCCAAACTCTTTGCCTCGCGGCCGATTGCTATGACCTTGCCCGAGTCCTTTTCAACGGCGACCATGGAGGGTTCATCCAGGACTATGCCTTTTCCCTTGACATATATGAGGGTATTGGCGGTTCCAAGGTCCATAGCCATGTCTTTGGAGAGAAAATCCATCATCCGGCCGAACATTATCCAGATCCCCTTTCAGTAGGATGTTTCGAAAATGAGATGTCAGAGTTTATATCAAAAGAACGCCTCCTTTTGCAAAGAATACTTCTTTTCATATAAATCGCACCCTCGCAATGCAGTCCAGAAAGAAAACTGAACGATTTCAGTTGACAAATACCCTCTAAATCTCCATAGATACGAGTGCTTCCAATGCTATTGTCAAGGAAGGCGGTTTGTTTCCTGTTACTCAGTATCGCCGGTAGGTGCAAAATCAAAGAGGAGAGGACCCGATGCCACGCAAAATGTTCACCATATGCGTTCTCCTTTTTCTATCCGTTGTTGGTCTTGCGCGGATATCACCGGCAGCTATCAGCCAACAGCACGTCAATGCGCGCTCGGCCATCCTGATTGATATGGACAGGGGCGCCGTACTCTTCGAACAAAATGCGGACATGCCCATTGCTCCCGCCTCAATTACCAAGATACTGACTCTTTACCTGGTATTCGAAGCCATCAAGGAAGGCCAGGTGCGTCTATCCGATAAGGTGGAAATCAGCCGCCGGGCTGCTTCGACGGGTGGATCGCGAATGGGTCTGAGAGCCAACACCCGTGTTCCCCTTGAAGAACTCATAAAAGGAATGGCGGTTGTTTCGGGAAACGATGCCTGTGTGGCCGCGGCTGAGCACATCAGCGGAAGCGTAGAACGCTTTGTGAGGAAGATGAACATAAAAGCCCGTGAACTGGGAATGACGAGTTCCCGGTTCATGACCCCCAACGGTCTGCCGGCCAGTGGGCAACTCACGACGGCGCGCGATATTTCCAGGCTGTCCGTCGCATATCTCCGGAAATTTCCTGAGTCCCTCACCATACACTCAATGACTGCATACAGCTACGGCAAGAGTTCTCACCATAATGCAAATCGTCTCCTGGGCAAATGCCCCGGGGTTGATGGCCTCAAGACGGGCTTCGTCTGCGCATCGGGATACAATATTTCGGCCACTGCCAAACGCAGCGGTGTGCGCGTTCTCGCGGTGGTGATGGGAGCGCGAAACCCCTGGATAAGATGCTCGGAAGCGGAAAGGCTGATTGAGATTGCATTCCGTGAAGCCGGCGCTCCGTACAACGATTTGAAATGCGCCATAAACGCTCCCCCTGCGCGGAGCGGCGCCGTGGCTTCAATAAAGAAGAATTCGAAGCGTGCATCGATCAGGAGTGCAAAAGTTAGGAAAAAAGAGGCCGTAGTCGTTCGCACTAGAGCGAAAGTAAGCGGGAACGCGAAGGCGCAGGTCTCCTCAAGCACAGTTCAGTCCGGGAAAAAGCAGGCCAGGTCCGGCGCCGTGACGGCGAAGCAGGGAAAAGTTTCGGGCAAGGTGAAGGAATCTGCCCAGGTAACCGCCAAAAAGGGCAAATCCAAACAGACGGTGGCCGCCGGTAAAGTTGGGACAAAATTCTCAGAGATGAAGCAGGCCAAAACTGCAGCAAAGAAGAATTCGAAGCGTGCATCGATCAGGAGTGCAAAAGCTGAGAAAAAAGAGGCCGTTGTCGTTCGTACTCGTCGCGCGAGTGCGGGCGGGAACGCGAAGGCGCAGGTCTCCTCAAACGCTGCTCAGTCCGGAAAAAAGCAGGCCAGGTCCGGCGCCGTCGTGACGGCGAAGCAGGGAAAAGTTTCGAGTAAAGTGAAAGAATCTGCCCAGGTGACCGCCAAAAAGGGCAAATCCAAACAGACGATGGCCGCCGGTAAAGCTGGGGTAAAATCCTCGGAGACGAAGCAGGCCAAAGCTGCAGCCAAGCCTTCGGATAAAAAGCTGAAGTCGGGCAAATCAAAAAAAGAGGAACCCAAAGCTGTTACAAAGAAGAATTCGGCCGTTCCGCACGCCAAGGCATCAAAAAAACATAATGCCGGTTGATGGACACCGTCATTGACATGATTTTATATGCCATGCGTTGATATGTCGTTTTATTCGCCATTCCGGCCTTTTCCATTCCATTTTTATTCCTGCCGATAACTCCTTCCATCGCGATCTAGCACCGTACCCCGCCTTGAATTGTCAAAGGCGAGCATTACTATTGGACCTGTTGAACACGGGAATCCCTCTTTCTTATGAGAAAAAACCGAGGAGAAGAACTATGGCTGATCAGATCCAATGGGTGCTTGACTACAATGAAGCCCTCTCCAGGGCAAAATCCGAAGGAAAGTTTATCTTTCTTGATTTCTACAACCCGCAGTGAATTGGCTGCAAAACCATGGATGCGGTTACGTATCCTAATCCGAAGGTAATCGATTTTCTGCAAAGCAGGGTGATCCCGCTCCAGTTGAGATCGAATTCCGAACCTTATGCAACCGATTACTGCGTCAAGTGGACCCCGAGCCTGCTGATCATCGACGGGGAAGGGAAAGAACATTACCGGGCTACGGGATTTCTCTCCGCTGTGGACCTCCTGCCCGCCCTCATGCTGGGAATTGGCAAGGGCTGTTTTGATCAAGACCGGTTTGATGAAGCAATTGAATGCTTTGACAGTGTAATCGCTGAGTATTCCTACAGTTGCTCGGCGCCGGAGGCTGTCTTCTTCCGAGGGGTGGCGCTCTACAAGAGCACTCACCAGGTGGAGCATCTCAAACAGATGTACCGGAAGCTGCAGGACGATTATCCTCAGAGCCAATGGGCCAAGAGAGCCTATCCTTATTGGCTGATTCCCTGATTGCACAATGACGGCGCCGGCTTCTTCCCAACGGGTGGAACTCGGCGCCCCTCTGGTCGATTATCATACCGGGGCGGCGGGAAGAGAAAATTATTGCGTTTTCGCGGTAAAAAGTTCAATGAGCTGTTATAATTCCGATGAAAAAAGGGGGCGAGAACTCTTGGCTCCCGGCCCTTGAGAGAAATCAACCGTTTTCTCCCGATGGGCGGGCGGGGTGTCTTGCGAAAAGAATGGGGCCTTGTGTAATCACCAGGAGAGCGAGATGGAATCTTTTGAATATAGAGTCACCATGCACCCGGCAGAAGCTTTCCGGGAGATGATTTATTTTTGTTCCCACGAAGGCAGTTGTAACATGGAGGTGCTCACTTCCGACCAGTTGAAGAAAATGGAGAGCCTGCTCAATGAAGGGGGAAAGCAGGGCTGGGAACTGGTTCAGGCTACCTTCGGGAAGGCCGGTGTACTCGTTTTCTGGAAAAGGCTGTTGCAGAGGCCGCTCGACATCCCTCAGTCCTGATTGTTTAAGACTGTGCAGCTATGTTTTACATAAAGATATGTAGCTTATTCCCTCGCCCGGTTCACCCAGTGGAAGGCAAGCACAAAAAGGATTACACCCAGACAGGCCAGAATTGAATAAGAAAACATGTCCGGCGCCTGACCGAATGCGGCTGCCCGAATTGCCCGCGATGCATGGGTGAGGGGCAGGAATTGAAGCACCTGCTGCACCCATTCGGGCATTCTGTCCACGGGGAAAAATGTGCCTCCCAGAAAAGCCATTGGAGTGATGAAAAAGTTCGTCAGCAGGGCCTGATCGGAATGAGATTTGACGAGCATCGCCATTCCCACTGCCAGAGAAGCGAACACGAAGCTGTTCAGTATCACCGCCAGCCAGAAGAAGAGATTGTAGGAGAGTACGATCCCGGAGAGCAACGCTATCAGGAGTATTATAGTCACGGAAAAAAGCGCTCTCGTAATGCCGGCGAGCACCTCTCCGGTTACGTAGGCGATATTCGTGATGGGCGCCGCCTGAAATTCCTCGAAGATGTGCCAGTAGAAGCGCGCAATATTGATCTCGCTGGCGATTGCAAACGCCTGAATCATACTGTTCATCGCCACAAGACCGGGGATGAGGAATTCCAGGTAGGAATGTCCGTCTACTGTGACGTCCCGTCCCATGCCCAGGCCGAAGGCGACAAGATAGAGCAGGGGGCTTACCGACATGGATGCCAACTGCCGGAAAAAACGTTTTCTCAGGATGAGAATTTCCCGCTGGTATATCGCCAGCATGCCTCTCATGCGGAAACCCTTTTGCCGGTGACGGAAATGAAAACATCCTCGAGGTTCACACGCCTGAGGGAGAAGCCGCCCTCATGGGCTGTGATGTGCCGATTGGCTTCCTCCCTGTCGGCGAAATAAAGAGTCTCCATTTCATTGTTCACAATCCTGTCCAGAGCCCAGACTCCCAGTCCGGCCATCAGGTTCTGCGGCGTGTCGACCGCCACGATCCTGCCTTCGTCGAGAAAAGCCACCCGCTCCGCCAAAAACTCAGCTTCCTCTATGTAGTGAGTGGTGAGAAATATGGTTGTGCCTCTCTGTTGAATCATTTTGATGAGAGACCAGATGCGGCGCCGGATGGCCGGATCGAGTCCCGAAGTGGGTTCGTCCAGGAAAATAATCCTGGGCGAATGCATAAGAGCCCGGGCGATCATCACCCTTCTTTTCATCCCGCCGGAAAGAGCCTTTACAGGTGTATCGCCGCGGTCGCTCAGTTCAATGTATTCCAAAAGTTCGGCTATGCGCTCGGTGCGCTGCTTCTTACTCATCTGGAACAGCTTGCCGTGAAGGTGAAGATTCTCACCGACCGTAAATTCGCTGTCCAGGTTGATGTTCTGAGGCGCAAGCCCGCACTGGCGCTTCGCCTGGAGACCCTCCCGCTCGACATGGAAGCCGCGCAGCCATGCATCGCCCGAGGTGGGAACCGCAAGGCCCGTGAGAATCTTTATGGTGGTGGTCTTCCCCGAACCATTCGGTCCAAGGTAGGCAAAGAGTTCACCCTCCCCCACACTCAGGTTGATGCCTTTCAGCGCCTCTATACGCCTGTAATTCTTTTTGAGATTTTCTATCCGTATCATAGCTTCAGGATTATTCGTCTCAGGCAGTCCCAACGATAAAAGCACGGTTGCCGCCCGCACGGCGTTATATGCCGCCGGTTGAATGCTCCATAACAGGATTTGGGCCGCCTGAAAACAATTGATTTCGCGGGAGTCCTGGAAAAGCAGGCTGATTATGGCGTGGATACACTGAAGAAGGAGTTCCTCCGACTACTCAAGAAAGACCTCCGAACCAGACTTTCTCGAGCAACCGGATGGGGCTGATTGGCAAAGCTTTTCCGCTGGTAGTGCGGAAGGCTGAAAAAATCCCGTCAGCAAATCAGGAGAGTCCCAGGTTATCGCATCCACCCGTAAGAAGGTCAGCGATTTCATCCGGGGTCGGTTCTCTTTCTTGCTGCTGTTTTCGATCGTTCTTTAAAACTCATCACTTCTGCCTGCCAAATCGTTGTATAATCCATGCTTCCAAATTTCCGGTCACAATGGAGGGGAGCGATGTTGAGACCAAGCCGTACAAAAGTTTTCGGTTGCGTGAGCATCAGAAATAAATTCTCTATTCTGCTCCTGCTCGTCTTCGCGTCGGTTGCGGGTCTGCGCGCCACAACCTGTGCCGCGGCCGATGAAAAAGGTTCGGGAGGGGCGTTGAAGATCGTCCGGATTACCCCCTCGGGGGATGACGTTCCCGCCGGAAGGCAGATAGTGTTCGAATTCGACCGCCCTGTTGTTCCCCTGGGAAAAATGGAGCGGAGCGCCTCGGAAATACCCATAGAAATTGAACCCCCCGTTTCATGCCAGTGGCGATGGCTCAATCCATCGAATCTGGCATGTCAGCTCGATGACAAACACGCGCTTACCCCCGCTACACGATACAAGATCGAGGTGAAACCGGAGATCCGTTCGGAAGACGGAACCACCCTGGCCCAGCCGCTTAGCCATTCTTTCATAACCGTTCGTCCCAGGGTAACCTCAGCCTATTTCAGGAAGTATCTCACTCCGGGCAGGCCCCATTTTCGTGTGAGGTTTAACCAGAGCGTCAGCAAAGAGACCGTGGAAGCGCACATGTTCTTCCAGGTGGATAAGGGCGCGAGGGTTTCAGCGAAAGTGGTTGAAGACCCAGACTACATAAAAGAGCATCCGGGGTTGTACTGGTATCTAAGCCCCTCCGTAGAACTTCCGCCCGATCATGCCGGGCGGCTTTTCGTGGAACCGGGCATTCAGTCACTGCGCGGGGCTGAATCCGGAGTGGAAAGCAGGAGTGTGCTCAATTTCTATACCTTGCCGGAGTTTCGATTCCAGGGCGTCCAGTGCAAGGACCTTAAAGGAAAAGACCTCGTTTTCCCGGCGGATAAACCGGCAGCCGCGCAGGCAAGATGTAATCCTTCGCGTGAGATTTCCCTGCTTTTCAGCTCCCCCGTGGCCCCGGGCGAGCTGCGACAGAAGGTGACAGTCGGCAGAAAGGGGCAGAAGAAGGGGGATGAGGTTTGGTCCGAAGAGGATGAGTATTCCAGGCTCTCCCAGGAGCGCAAGAAAGGGCAGAGCTATTCCTACACGCTTCAATATGATTCGGTCAAACCTTTCAGCCAGTACTATGTTCAGGCAAAGCCGAACAGTATCAGGGACGAGTTCGGAAGGGTTCTGGGGAAAAACATCGCGGCGGGTTTCGCCACTGACCACATGCCCCCTGCTTTGCGGCTATACAAGAATATGTCCGCGCTTGAAAAGGGACTCGATACCGATCTGCCGGTGATAGCGACCAATATCGATCAGATTGCCATAGAGTACGCGACCCTGACGTCCGAAGGCCAGATACCGGCGCGCAAGGTAGTGCTTCCCGGTCCTAGGGTGCGCGATGTTACGAAGGTGATGCCGCTCGGGGTCCGCAAACTCATTGGAAGCGATTCCGGAGTGGTGGCCGGAAGGTTCTCCTCCACGCCCGCGGTGCGGTCTGCTGAAGATCAGCCCCGGTGGTTTTTCGCGCAGGTCACACCCTTCCACGTACACGTGAAGCTGGGCCATTTCAATACGGTTGTATGGATAACCGATCTGCATTCCGGAGAGCCTGCGCCGGATGTCGAGGTGCGGATACAAAAGGACAATATCAAACGGCTGGGGCTGAACCCTGAAGTACTTGCCCACTCCGTCAGCGATTCGAATGGAATTGCCGAGTTGCCGGGTACCGCAAAGATCGATCCGGACCTCAAGTTTTCAGAGGGCTACAAGCCCGAGCCGCCATGGCTCTTTGTCTGGTGCCGCAAAGGCGGCGACGTGGCTCTGGTTCCGCTTCGATACGATTTCCGGGTGGATTCCGAGGGATCGAACCACCAGTATATCCCCGCCGAGGTGCGTTCCCTTCACGGCCACCTACGTGCGTGGGGCGCGACAGCGCAGGGAATATACCGCGTCGGCGACACCGTGCAGTACAAGATTTACGTGAGAGATCAGGAAAATCGCCGTTTCGTGCAGCCGCCTCCGGGAACATTCAAGCTCAAAGTTCTCGACCCTTCCTCCAGGGAGGTCTACCGGAAGGATGACATAAAGCTCTCACAATTCGGAGCCTTCGACGGCGAATTCCCGATTCCGAAAAACGGAACGGTCGGTCTCTATTCATTCCAACTCAGTGCAGATTTCGCAAACTTGCATCTGCAACCGATGCAGGTGCTGGTGAGCGATTTCACACCCTCTCCTTTTCGAGTCACGCCTGAACTCAACGGCTCTCTTTTTGGCGCCGAAGAACCCATAAAGGTGACCACGCAGGCAAGACTGCATGCGGGAGGCCCATACAGCAGGGCTGATATTCGCCTTACAGCATCCGTCGAGCCCCTGGAATTCAAGTCCGACCATCCGCTTGCAAGGGATTTTCGGTTCGATATCAGCGACAGGGAGGATGAAGAAGAGACTCCTGGTGTGCAGTCGGTATTTGAAACAAAGGATAAGCTCGACAACAACGGCGACCACGAAGCGCAATTTACGATTCAAGAAATTCCGGTGACCTACGGAAGACTGATGGTTGAAAGCTCGGTCAAAGATGAGAGGGGTAAATCGGTTGCGGGCCGCACAACGGCCACTTACTACGGCCGTGATCGATACGTGGGGCTGTCTCAGCCCGATTGGCTGCTGCAGGAAGGAAAAGCCGCAAAGAACTCTTTTGTGGTTGTCGACCAGCAGGGAAAGACGGTTCCGGGTGTGGAGACTCAGATCCTTGTGGAAAGACTGCAGATAAAGGCCGTCCGCGTGAAAGAAGCGGGTGACGCCTATACTTCGCAGTATGTTAAGGAATGGATTCCGGTTGAGAATCTCACGCTTCTTTCAGGTGAAGACCCGCAGACTTTCGAGTTTGTTCCTAAACAGTCGGGCACGGTAAGAATCAGTGCCACGGTCACCGATACAAAGGGACGGATTCACAAGTCATCGATGCGCCGATGGGTTTCCGGTAAGAGTCATGTACTCTGGGAAACCGGCGAGGGCAATTTGCTCAATGTCTACCCGGAAAAAGAAGAATACAGAGTAGGCGACACGGCGCGCTTTTTTGTCCAGAATCCTTATCCGGGAGCTAAAGCTCTTATTACCGTAGAACGCTACGGCATCCTCGGGCGCTGGGTAAGAAAACTGGAGCACAGCTCGGAGATTGTGGACATACCGGTCCTGCCGGATTATCTGCCCGGCTTCTATGTCTCCGTCATGGTAATGTCACCCCGGGTCGCCAAGCCTCTCGGTCCTGGAGGGGAGGATTTGGGCAAACCGGCTTTCCGTATGGGATATGCAAAAATAGAGGTCAAGGACCAGTATAAAGAGATAGAGGTAAAATGTGTTCCGGACAAGGAGGTCTACAGGCCTCGTGACAGGGTGAAGCTCGAATTCGAAGCCTATCCCAGGAACAGCATTCCCAACGAGCAGAACCCGCCGATCGAGCTTGCCGTCGCCGTGCTCGATGAATCGGTTTTCGATCTTCTGCGTCAAAAGCGGCAGGCCTTTGATCCTTACCAGGGATTCTACCAACTGGATGGACTGGATCTGGTCAATTACAACCTGGTCATGCAGTTGGTGGGGCGCGAGAAGCTGGAGAAAAAAGGCGCAAGTCCCTCGGCAGGAGCGGGATTTGACATGAGCATGCGCTCCGTTTTCAAATATGTAAGCTACTGGAATCCCTCCCTTCGCGTAGACTCTGAAGGGAAAGCGGTCGCGGAGTTCTTTCTGCCGGATAATCTGACCGGATGGCGGGTTCTCGCCATGGCGGTCACCCCGGATGACAGGATGGGTTTGGGAGAATCTACCTTCAAGGTAAATCAGCTCACGGAAATCAGGCCGGTGCTTCCGAACCAGGTGATGGAGGGAGACAGTCTCACTGCCGGTTTTTCGGTCATGAATCGTACCGGAGAGACTCGAAACCTCGCGGTCCAGGTGATGGCTGAAGGCCAGGCGATGCCGCTGGAAACCGCTTCGGCAGCCGGTGGCGCCACGATTTCACAGACTGTTTCAGCGCAACCATACAAGAGGGAGACAGTGCGGCTCCCGCTGAAAGCAGCCGCTCCAGGCGAAATAGTCTTCACTGTCAAAGCCGGCGATGAACTGGACAAGGACTCAATGCGTCACGTTTTGAAGGTCCTTGCGCGCCGGAGCAATACGGTTGCAGCTTCTTACGGCATAATCGCCAAAGCCGAGGTCTCGCCGAGTGTGGCCTTCCCCGAGAATATGCGTCCCGAGCACAGCATGCTCAGTGTGGCGCTCTCTCCATCTATACTTGGCGGTCTCGACGGCGCCTTTCAATTCATGAAAGAGTATCCTTATGAATGCTGGGAACAAAAACTGAGCAGAGCCGTCATTGCCGCCGCCTTCCCTCATCTTGCCCAGTATTTTTCGGGCAAGGTCTCATGGGATAATGCCGTTGCGGAAGCCGATAAAGTCCTGGGGGCAGCGGCGGAATTCCAGGCGCCGGGGGGAGGAATGGCTTTTTATCAGCCGAAGGACGAATACGTCAGCCCCTTTTTGAGTGCGTACACTGCGTTGGCTTTCAACTGGTTGCGCGATCTCGGGCATGCCCCGCCTCCCGGCGTAGAAGAAAAGCTGACCGGATACCTGATGAATCTCCTGAAGCAGGACCAGACACGGGACGATCTTTCAAAAAATATGATCTCGAGCATCCGGTCTCTCTGCCTGGCTGCTCTTTCGCAGAAAGGAATGGTTTCGCGGGCAGACCTGGAAAGGCAGATCAGGAACATTCCGCAAATGGATCTTTTCGGGAAAGCCGCATTCCTGGAGGCGCTCTGCAGAACCCCGAATACACAGGCTATGCAGGTTGAGGCCGTCAAAGCTATTCTTGCCCACTCGGACAGCAGCAGCGGGAGTATTCGTTTTACAGCCTCCCCGGATTCCGCTTCCCGCTTCACACTGGCATCCCCGCTGAGGGATAACGCCGCAATTCTCATGGCTTTCCTGGCTGCAAGGGAAAAGGGTCATTCTTCCTCGCTTAGCGACATACCCGTTCGTCTCATGCATACGATCGCCACCAGTCGGAAGGGTAAGAATCATTGGGCCTCGACTCAGGAGAATGTGTTTGCGGTAATGGCCGCCCTGCGGTACAGCAAGACATATGAAAACGTTAAGCTGGACACGAGCTTCCAGGCACTGCTCGATCAACTCATGCTCGGCGAGGGGAAATTCCGGGCGCTTTCAGACCCGCCCGTGAAATTCGACTACAAAGCGCAGGAGAACGACCGCGGACGGAAAGCATCGGTTCATGTAAAAAAAGAAGGAACCGGAACCATCTATCATCAGACGATGATCTCCTATGCACCGGCTGAAATCGATCAATCCGAAATCAACGCGGGAATCGAAATCCATCGTGAGTACAGCGTAGAGCGTGACGGAAAATGGCGCCTCATGCAAAGCCCCTTTCAGATCAGGACGGGAGAACTGGTGCGGGTTGACCTGTTTGTCTCCCTGCCGTCCGAGCGCTTCTTTGCAGTGGTGGATGATCCCGTGCCGGGCGGTCTCGAACCTGTGAGCAAAGATCTCGCCACCTCCTCGGAAGTGGATGCTCAAAAAGCCGAGTCAGCTATTCCACTGGAATCTTACAGGAATCATTTCTCCGACTGGAGAAGCTTTGGAGTATCCCGCTGGAGTTTCTACCACAAGGAACTCAGGCATAGCGCGGCGCGGTTTTATTCCGAGCGCCTCGCTCCGGGACGCTATCACCTCTCCTATACCGCACAGGCGATAGCTCCCGGAGAGTTTACGGTTCTGCCCGCTCGTGCCGAGGAAATGTATGATCCCGATGTGTTCGGGAAAAGCTCACCCGCGGTCTTGAAAGTGGAATTGGCTGAATAAGGCGATCAGCGCCGTGACTGAGACTCCCGGCGCTGATCTGTGCCCTTGTTGTGCCGGGGCCGGCTTGTGCCTGATCATGCGGGGAAAGGGTTTTGTCGGATGAGACAAACTCGCTACAGGTTCCTGTTCGCACTCTTCCTTTCAGTTATGATTGTTTCCATCGCAACCGGCGTGATGAGCTACCTGGATCTTCGTCCGTTTCCGCACTCGCTCTCACCCGCCGATTCAGAAGTGCGGAAGCCGCATATGCTCGACCGCTACGGCATCCCCCTTAGCGTTTCCTATCAGAACAGGTGGAGTTCCAGTTTTGCGCCGTTGCATGAGGTTCCGGCTTTGCTGCAGCAGGCTTTTATCCAGTCCGAGGACCGACGCTTCTACGATCACGGCGGCGCGGACTGGGAGGCGCGGCTGCATGCCCTCTGGCAAAATGTAGTGGCGATGAAGGTCGTGCGGGGCGCGAGCACCATTACCGAACAGGTGGTCCGTATGCTTCATCCCCGGCCTCGAACGGTCTGGTCTAGATGGATAGAGGGCATCGAGGCCTGGCAGTTGGAGCGGCGCTTCTCAAAAAACGAGATACTTGAGTTTTATATCAACCAGGCGCCTTACGCCTCTCAGAGACGCGGAGTTGTCGAAGCGGCGCGGTTTTATTTCGACAGAGACCTGGATACCCTGAACGCTAAAGAAATGCTTGCTCTTGCCGTTCTTGTGAGAGCCCCTTCCGGGCTGGATCTCAGGAAAAACCCCCGGGGGGTGGAAAAGAGGATCGAGACTCTGGCCAGGCACATGGCCGCCGTAAAGACCCTTGATCCCGAACAGTACCTCACTGCCGTCTCGAAAGGCTTTGAATTTGCTCGCCCCGGTAAGACCATAGAAGCCTCTCACTTCGTGCAGTACCTCTTCAAGCATGCAGCGGATAATTTTTCGGGCTCAGGCGCCAGGGTCACTACGACTCTCGATGGGCAACTCCAGTTGAAGACCCGGCAGATTCTGCGCAGCCGCCTCGAAGCTCTGACAGAAAGTGATGTTGGAGATGGGGCTGCACTGGTAATCGATAACAGGACGGGCGAGGTCCTGGCCTGGGCCAGTGAAAGTCCGGCAGAAGGTGAAACGGGGAGTTGGATAGATGCAGTAACCATCCCCAGGCAGCCGGGGTCAACGCTCAAGCCTTTCCTGTATTCACTTGCCCTTGAGAAGGGCTGGACCGCCGCCACCGTGATAGAGGATTCGCCGCTCACCGAATCTGTAAATTCCGGTCTTCATACTTTCCAGAATTACAGCCGCACCTATTACGGGCCGATCAGGCTCAGAGAAGCACTGGGGAATTCACTGAACACTCCGGCGGTACGAACGATACAATTCACCGGCACGGACAGATTTCTCGACCGCTTACGCCTGCTCGGCATTACTTCGCTCAACAAGCCTTTCGGGCATTATGGCAACGGCCTTGCGCTCGGTGACGGGGAGGTGAGCCTATTCGAACTCGTCCAGGCCTATTCGGTCTTCCCTCGATACGGTAAATTCCGTTCTCTTCGACTGCTCTCCGATAGTTATGTTCCCGAGGAAGAATCCAGGTTTGTAATGGATCACGGGATCGCTTCCATTATTGCCGATATCCTCTCCGACCACCAGGCACGCCGGCTGGAGTTCGGCGAGAGCCACCTTTTGCGTTTTCCCGCGCAGACGGCGGTAAAGACCGGTACTTCCACCGATCATCGGGATTGCTGGGCGATAGGATTCACGGACACACATACTGCCGGAGTGTGGATGGGTAATCTTGACCGTCGCCCGACCAACGGGTTGTCGGGTGCAATCGGTCCCGCGCTGGTCCTGAGGTCCATATTCGCCGAATTGAACAAAGAGACGGGCTATGGAGGCTTATCGGCGCCCAGAGACCTGAAATCCGCCGCCATATGCGCGAGAAGCGGCTTGCTTGCCGGGGAGCAATGCCCGAGGATTACCGAAATATTCGTGCCGGGAACGGCGCCGGTTGAAGTCTGCCGTGGACATGGCAAAGGTAATGAACAGCCTTTGCTGAAAAACGAATCACCGCAAAAAACTGAACTCAGATTGGTCCAGCCCACCTCCGGGCTTCACCTCGCCCTGGACCCCCGCATCCCCGCAGAGCTTCAGGCGTTTGCATTCAAGATCCCCGCAGATGTCGTACCGCTGAAGACTGACTGGATCATCAACGGCGAAGTCGCCGGACAGACCGGCAGAGGATTACACCAGTTCCTGTGGCGCATTACCAGGGGAACTCATGTCGCCTATGCCAGGGTCTGGCTGGGAAGTGATGATGACCCCGTGGAGACCCCGCGGGTTGAGTTTACGGTTAAATGAGCGGGGAGCAGTGAGCAGAAGAGTGAAGAGTGAAGAGTGAAGAGTGAAGAGTGAAGAGTGAAGAAAAACCCTGGCGCTCCGGCTCCGGGTTGCTCGATAGTGTTGAGATCGTAATTCAAGTACAATTTGCACCCGCTGCGAGATCCTCCGTACCGTCATTCCTACGAAACTTTCCGAGAGACTTAGGGCGCAACTATCCGTTGGTT
>CAZIJV010000054.1:0-34865 GCA_964539645.1 uncultured Syntrophobacter sp. | reverse complement strand
AAGGGGGTTCAAAAAATCCCCTTCGGTCCGGCGGTGGGGTGCGGAATGTGTGTCGGATGCCATATCGAAGAGCAAAATAGAGGCCTGCCGGTCTACTACTCCGACACTCGGTTTTTTTTTCACAATCAGGGTCGAGAGGATGTCCGGGTCCCCGGTAAGTTGCCGGCGCCGTCACCATTTTCATGCTTTTCAAGAAACGTGAATCCCGCGTCCGTCAGCAGCTTTCGAAGGTGGTATCCGCCTTTCAGAGAATGCCCTGTTTGCGTGACACAAGGTTCGAAATCGGAGTTGGCCTCCCGGCCGCTGATGAGATGCCGGACCGGCGTAACGGCAGGCTTGCCGGTGGCGGTGACGCTCGGCAGTGCAGTCCAAAGTGCTTTTTCATCAACGAGATACCCTTTACCGGCCAGCAGTTCGCTCAAACGTTTGGCGATATCGAAGCGAAGACCGTCCACAAAGAGCATGCATTCGCCGGCATTGTTCTCCGAAGGTTTATATTTTTCCACGGGTTCTTCGGCATATCCCGCCTGGTCTGCAAGTTTTTGCAGATAACGCGCGGCTTCTTCCATCCAGGGCAGATATATTGTTCGAACCACCGCCCGAATCGCCTCCACGTCATCATCCTGAGTCACACACGCCAGTGCTCTCAGGACGGCATCGTCAGCCCGCCAGCCGGATGACCGGTAAATGGCTGTTATGTCGTTGATGTCTCCCACGGCAAGAGAGTTTGCGGTAATCTCGGCCAATAGCGTCAAGTGCTTCAGGGCGAAGGCCAGCGGAGATTCTCCGAGTTCCGACCACACCAGGGTTCGCCGCTCCTTGTGGATCTTCTCCAGTTTCGGTATCTTTCCACGTGCCTCATGCGGAGGAAACTTCTCAAGGCTGAGGAGTTGTTGCCTCAGCCCCTTTTCCTGCATCTCGTTCCATTGCGGCCATCCGCCATGGGAAGCGGCATTCGAGTACAACGTCAATTCCGGTATTTTGCACTTGCGAATCTGTTTAGGAATATTAGGGTAGCGCTTCGGCGCCTCGCAATAACGCTCCCAGGCAGGCTGCCAGGGAGCGGCGTGAGTTGCCAGCTTTGTTGCTCCAACCAAGGCGCCATCCTTTTCGGGACTGAAGGAAAAATGAGACTTGCAGTTCTCTACGAATGCGGCCCATTCGTTTTTCCCGAGACCGGCTTTGAAAACATCCCCCTGATCCAGCCACAGCAAAAGATTCCTTACGGGATCGCCACCGGTGAGCAGGGTATTGAAATAGTCTTTGTCCAATCGTTTTCCCTTGAGAAGTTCTATCTCCTCATCCAAAAACCGGTACAAAGCGAGCTGCATGGCTCGTCTGGTATCATCATCCTGAGCGACATCCAATCCAAGCCCGCCTTGATCGGATTTTAGAAAGGCAAGGATGGTCCAATCCTTGGCATTGACCTGAGACCAGATGACGCCGCGATATTGCAGCTCAGCAAGGGGTTTGAGCTGTTCCGGGCAATTCTCCACGGCCCGTAGATCCTGGCGGCTGACACCCGGAAGATAGAGGACGGGCAAAGTGGAAGCGGCATCTTGCCGCTTTTTGTCAAAGAGGCTGGAAGCCTCTTCCACTTTCCCGGCAATGACGCAGCGCAGCCAGATGGCCGGTCCGGTCCGCTTTTGCGGATCATAGTCACCCAAAATCAGCAGTTCGGGCAACTCGCTTATGAGGCGAGGGATCACAGCTTCCCACTGCCCGGCATGGTCCGGCCATAGGATGCATGCGGGGGCAACCTGGACATCCGGGTTGAATACTGCTGCCTCACGCAGAGCTTTGAGAAGAATGTCGATAACTCTCATAGCAGCCCCTGCCTGTCGGCTTCGTACCAGACAAAAGGAGAATCCTTTTTCAGCTTCCATTCGGGTACGCCATGCAAGTACTCGGAGTAATGTTCCGCCCTCATTCTGTTTGTTTCCGGATCGTTTAGTCTCAAGCGTTTTATTGTTTTATCCGCCCTCACTTTCATCTCAAGCGGAAGTCCAGGATTAGGCTTGATCTCGCCTGACGCAAGGTTCAGCACAAAGGTGTCCGGTTCAATTTCAAAGGGGTCGAGAATGTCATCAAATCGATTCTTATTGCGGTTCATGCCGAGACAACTCAGCCTATAGTTTGCCCACTCGTATGCCTGGCCGGCATTTTTCGATTTGGCAATGAAGTGATCAGTCGATTGTGCCCCCAAAGGCCACTCAAAATAGATGCAAAGATAGGAACACACGCCCCGGTATGTCTGCCACAGTCTCTTTTGAGTTCTACGCCAATAAGGCGGTAACGCCCCCGGGTCGGGTGGCGCTAGATTGAGCGGAATTCTTTTCTCTTTGAGCCACTGCAGTCCCGGCTGTCTCACTCGGGTATCAAAGTCGGCGGGTTCTGGTCGGGGGGTAACGGGAATCATTTCAACAACCCCTTCTTCTCACAGATCGCCCGCCAGCGGAAGAGGAATGAATCCTTGGGGTTTAGAGCAGCGATCAATTCTTGATGCATCTGCTTTACTTCGGTTCTGGTAGGGTTGGGTTTTTCAATCAGGCTCGATGCTTCAGCAAGGAGCCTTTCGTATTCGGGTGACCGCGTGCTCGATAAATCGAAGGCTTCACTGGTTAACCAGTTGCATGCATCACCACGCCGTACAAACTCGCGTCTGGAGAGCTCGACTTGATCTTTATTCTTCTCACCCCTGACAATGTCCAAGTCAAACCAGGCGTCCCTTTCGGAGTCAAAAAACGGCTCCACCGAGGCGAGTACCAGGGGCGAATGCGTGGTTGCTATGACTTGGACTGCCACGTTCTCTGCGAGTGCTTCCATAACGCTGAGCAGTGAGCTTATGATTCTCCTCTGCCATTTCGGGTGCAGATGCGCTTCGATCTCATCAATCAGGAAGATGAGCTGTGAAGCTGTTTTCTGCCCCAGCAACCTGCTTGCTTGCCTGTGTTCTTCCCAAGCCCATACCAGGAGGTATGCCAGAGCAATAATACGGCGGATTCCCGCAGATGCATGCAACACCGGAACAGACTGGCCATAAGGCATCTTGAGCGTTGGAATATCTCTGGGATCGTCCAGACTGATTCTGGTTAATTCTCCAGGTTCGATCTTTTCATCATTCGAGGGGGACAATGCGGCCAAGGCTGAATGAAGGCTATTGAATGCTGCCCCCTTTTCCTTTTGCCATCCTGCCCAGTCGGAGATAAGACCGTTGCAGAGGAGTCCTCTTTCCTTGTCCCGCAGTCCATCCCAGACTTCTCGTGCGTTAAAGACATATGCGGGGGGGCGCTCCGGAAGATCGGAAAAGCCCTTCCTGCGCCAATAATTGCGGGCCGGGTCCCATATGGCGAAGCTGCCGTCCGCCTGTGCATACAGAACCAACCCGGGATTTGAAGGGTGTTTCGCCTCACTCGTCCATGCCTGCTCTTCACGGTCGAAACTACTCTTATGGCTGACGGGTGCGGTCTTGCCGGTGAACGCAAGCTCAATTGTGGCTTTGCCGCCGCCATAAGGCCTTGCCATAAGTCCGGCGGGAAGCGATTTGTTCACTTCCGCCGGCCACTTTCTCGTCAAAGCCCACCAGGCAATGTCGAGCAGAAAGCTCTTTCCCAAACCATTGTCACCCGTGAGCAGGTTCAGGCGTGTCCCCAACTCCAAGGTCATTAGAGGCGCCGGTCCGACGTTGATAAGCTGTAACGAACGCAGCATATGTCTATGCCTCCTTTTCCGCATGTGCGGCATGTTTTTCAGCTAGACTCAGGTGGTGGTCATTGATGCGGTCGCCATTGAAAAGATGGAACCAGGGTGCAGATGGCACATCCTTGCCTCGGTCCTTGTTCCAGTTAATGTTGGGCTTGTCGCGAAGCACGCCTGCTCCCCTCTTTCCTACGTCGGGGACACTGAGGAAGGGGCGTATGTTGAGGCGCACACCGTCATTCAGGTCCGGCTCCCAGCCTATGGGCTGTTTTTCAATTGGTTTCCATCGCACGAAGATGTCGTAGGGCGATTCGCCTTCTAATATTAATTCGAGGCGCTTTTTGAGGTTTTCGGCGGCTGCAAGCTTTTCCTCTGCGCTATCCACTCCATTGGCTTTATCCTGCTTTTGCCGAGTAATCCAATCGCCCAGGTAGGTGTAGACGAGGGTTTCCAGGTTCTTTCGGTCGAGCTTGTGATAGTTTACCAAGGCTGCGAAGCCGTCCCGCAGGCCGTCCCATATGTGCCAGATGAAGGGCCGGTGGTGGAACAGAGTGCAGTGCTGCGTGAAGAATCTGTCTCGCAGCCAGGTATCAAGTGACTTGCCCGTATGATCTGCTTGCTTGAGGAGTTCTGAAAGCTTGTCGCTGTTCCATGTGTCACCGTAGGCGGCTGCTAAGAGGTTGATCAACCGATCCGTGGCGGAAGCTTCACCTCGGACAGGTGGGATGCAGACTATGCCGTCGATATCTGCATAGCGGCGTAGCAACTCAGCTTTTTTTATCCATGCTTGGGCCTCATTGGAAAGGTCCATGGATCTATCCGATTCGGTGGGCCATCTGTAACCGAGCAGTCGGGCAACTGCGACTTGAAGTGGTTCATTGCTCTGGGCCGGATGGCCATGAAAGATCCACTGTGTGGGATCATCGGAGTAGGGTTTGGGTAGGCCGTTGGGGTGTTTCTCCTCGGCGACTTTGGTCCAGTGTTCAAACTCAAAGGGGACCTTCACCAGAGTTGCGTTGGTAACTTTCAAAGCTTGGTCTATTCTCCGCACCGCTTCGTTGTATTGCGGCGAGGAGCAGAAACACCAGATGGCAGGAAGGTGGTCCGAATTATGGGGTATGATGGGTGAGCAACTAATATCGAAAGCATCACCACAATACAAAGTGCATGGAAGATTACCCATCATGCTGACGGCAATCCCCAACTTGCCCCAGCCGAATTCTCCCTGGATTCTAGCCTGTGGGTTGTTACTGTGAATTGCCCCGTCATTGGGCCAGAAGAAGCATTGACTACGTCCAGCAAAATTGGTGGTTGACTCTACTGTATTCTGAAGGAAGCGCCAGTCACTAAGGGTACAATGCTCCCAGAAATTAAAACGAAACCTCGGTGAGTCCGCGCCATGCATTCCATTTAAGGCGACTGCAAATTTCTCTAAAAGTTCTCCCTGCGGGG
Organism: uncultured Syntrophobacter sp.; assembly: GCA_964539645.1. Taxonomy (GTDB): domain Bacteria; phylum Desulfobacterota; class Syntrophobacteria; order Syntrophobacterales; family Syntrophobacteraceae; genus SbD1. The sequence goes on along the minus strand of CAZIJV010000054.1, from coordinate 29,714 downwards.
TGTCAAAAGTCACCCTTGCATCCGGGTTCTCCAACTGCTTGCTCTGCTCCACACGTGTGATCTCTACTGTAATGAGTTGAGTAGCTTTCTCTGAAGGTGTGCGAAATTCAGAGACATCGAGACCGGCAATAGTGGACGCGGCATCCTGCCGCGTTTTAAAGAGGCTGGAAGCCTCTTCTACTTTGTCCCCACAACTTAGGGTGATGAGTATGGCTTTCACTACCTCCCCACTGATGGTTTCAAACGCAGAGGGTCCGAGGCGAGCAATCAAGCGCCAGTCATCCTGTTTCAATAGCCTTTCACGGAATTTTTTATAGCTGGTGAGAAATAGCCGGTTTTGGGGAAGCACAATGGAGACGGCGCCAGAATGCTTGTGGGAGCCCGGCGCTGATTTCAGAGGCTGGAAGCCTCTGCCACTCTCACAGAATTCCAGGCAACGATCGAGAAATACTGTGGCAATGTCGTTCTTTGCTGTCGGATATTGCTTCTCACAAAAGTCTCTCAGGACCTCGTTCTGTTTACCGCGAGCCAAGTAGGGCACATTGGTAATTACCCAGTGGTATTTTCCGGAAAGCAGGGTAGCAGCCTTTGCAAGGCCATGGGCCACGACACCCGCCTCACGCCGCTCCTCGTCGCCGTTTTGTCTTTCAGGCCCCTTTGAAATGGCTTCTGACAGCTCATCCCATGGTACGATCTTAGCCGCATCGGTCTTGGCCGGGTTGAGCAAACTGCCCAAGACAGGCGCATTTCTGAACACATCGTACATCCAGTCCATAGCGATGCGAAGGTTGTGTTTTTCCAGCGCCAGTTGCTTCCATTCTTCTTTGGCCACACTGACGGAAAGGCCGCTACAAGCAAGATTCAATTCTGGAAGTTTACGATATCCCCCCGCCTCGGGATAACGCCACGCAGTGAGCGCCAGAGCGAAAGCGGCCAGTTCCACGCAACGCTGATCGATCTCCAGTCCATGCAGATTCTCCCGCAAAACGGCATCCACAGCCTCGCGAGCGGGTAGTCCTTCCATCTCCATGCGTATCGGCGCCAGCATCAGTAACGCGGCTACAAGGAAGTGTCCCGATCCGCAGCAGGGATCGAGGGCTTTGAACTCGTTCAAATGCTCCGGCCAACCATCGAAGGTTCCCGCAGCAGGCGCCCATATAGTGGAAGCGGCATCCTGCCGCTTTTTTCCATACTCATATGCCGGATGTTTTCGAATATACTCCCTTATTCTCTCGACTTGCGCAGGGCTCCGAACAATGTGATCAAAAGACTCTTTTTGCCAGAATGCCCCTTCCCGCCCCGTCAACTTGTTGATCTGATTTGCCGTGAATGATTTCCATGAGTGGAGGATATCCGACAGTCCATATTCTCCGAGCGGCGACACCAGAACATGAACATGATTCGGCATCACGACATACTCATTGAGGTGATACCGCTTCCCATCAAAATGCCTCAAGGCATCTTCGACTATTGTTCTGTATCGGCCGTCGGCAAGCGGGCACTCGCCATAGCCATTATCAAGCCATCTTTGCAGGCGCTCGGGGAAAAGCTCATAGAATTCTCTCCTGGTTTCTTCATCGTGAGGCTCAGGATGAGCAGCGAGCCATGTTTCTTTCTCGCTTTGCCAAAGCTTCAGCTTTTCCTGAGGCAAGGAATCCGCTGTTCTGAAGGTTACGAAATAGGTGACCCCTTCCTGACGCCAATGTGGGAGATTGCCCGACATGTTGGCGACGGGATCTTCTTTGTGAAAGTAACCGACCTGGGTGGAGAACTGGCTGGGAGCGTCTTCACCCAGAGCAAAGCGGCTGGAAGCCGCTTCTACTTTGACGAAGCGCAGGTATTTTAATGGCAAACCTGGGAGTGCGGCCTTGTTGCGCAGTTCATCTTCACTTTCGGCGTCTCGGAGGTCGACTTTTGTGAGTCTTCTTGCCGCCCACCAAGCCCCCAGTGAGTTATCGAGCAGAAAGGCCACCATGTAAGGCTCAGTGAAGAGCTGAGTGACTGCGGGAAGTTCTCTGGCGCCGATCTTCACTTCAGAGGCATTTACTTCATCTTTCTTCTTGGCCTGCCAGAATTGATAGACCCAACCCAAGGAATCGGAGGCGGTAAATACCTCTTGAGGTAATTCAGCTACCAGCTTTTCAAGTTTTTGTTGCCGCTCGGGCGGCAGTTCAAGCTGAAACACCGGTGAATCTGGGCGAAATATCTGCGGCAGCATTTTTGCAGCGTAGCGAGACGCCAATTCCCAGCCGTTTTTGGCCCCTTCATCCGCAGCCAGATCCTCACACTCTTCCAGGGTGACCGCCACCGGATCATCGGGGTCCGGATACATAAGCAGGTTATTCTCGGCCAGGAAGCGGGCAAAGAGCATGCGATGCCAGTGCTCGTAAGCCACCTCTTCAATTAGCCGGTCAATCTCCTGTGTTTCCGTTTTATCATTCCGCACATCACCCAGTTGTCGGCCATGGGCGCGCAGCTTTCGACGTAGTTCGCGCTCGGGATCGGTCAAATAATTAAAAGGAGCAGCCTCGCCGACACCGAGTTGTTCCAAGGCAGCGTAGGCGGCAGGCTCGGCAGTGTCACGGGCTTCTTTGACCGTATCTTCGAGCTTTTTTCGTAACGTCTTCTCCAGCGGCTGCATTCTTGATCCCTCTATCCTACCGAATCACTATCGGCCCTTTTTCCAGAGCGGTCTTGAGTTGTCCTCTCACGTCCTCCAACCATGCATCGACATCTTCCTCAGTTTTGAGGGTTCGCCGGGGCACTTGAATAAACTGGGCTTCCGGTTCGAGCAACTCCGCTGCTTTAGTCGCAACATTATTGAAGCGGGCAGGCATCGCAGCCACCCGGTCGGCAAACATGGAAAGAGAAACCTTGTCCAGAGTGGCGAGCACGTCGTTGGTTGTCTGGACCTCGACCTTCGGTCTTGCAGCTTCGTGAAGAACCTGCTCAGACATCAATTGATACCGCTGCTCCTTTTCGAGCTGCTGCCAGTTCGTGTCTTCGCGAAGCCGTTCCAGCCCTTTCGCATGTTGGTCCTGGTATTTCGCGTCCAGCCGATTCAGTTCATCTCGCAGCAATTGCGTGAGATTCGCCATCAGAGGAGCAATCGGGTCCGGTTCTTCTAAGAGCTGGCGCTGCTTCTCCAGGTGTTGGACCTGAGCACGTATGATTTCAGCATCCGGTAGTGACGCCGCGTGTACCATCAACCGTTTGAGCGTGTTCCATGAGAGCCAACGGCTATCAATCCCGGCAGCAAGCACTCTCCAGGCATCAATTGCCTGAATGAGTTCCTCTCGCCGGTTGTAAATCGTGAGCAACTGCTCATTCCCGGCTGCAAGACGGATTTCATCCAGCGCGGCCGTGTCGGGTTTTGCAGGTTTGGGGGCTTCCCCACCGGCACGCTCCGCCAGTTCCTGCATCTTTTGAAGAAATCCAGGAACAAGGGCCAGTTCTTCTCCCTGCTTTCCAACCAGGCCAACCTTTTGCAGAACCTTTCTGATCTGGATGCGTTGGGCAGTCGATACGGTCGCAGCTTCTACCTTGAACATGACTTTGCTGATTGCTTTACGCTCCAAGTCTCTGGGAGCGACCGTCTGGCCTCGTTCATCCTGGGCGCGGATCAGTCCGGCAACAAGCAGCACTTGAAGGCCGCCATCAACGGCATCGCGAGACCAACCAAAGGGAGAAGCCTCAAAATGGTTTCGAATGTCTGCACCTTTCTTGCCTCCGGCAATAAATCCAAGAATGGTTTTGCAGACGGGATTCTTGACGGGTTCTCCATCGTCTCCCACGGCTTTTAAGGCATCGGGTGCTCCTTTTTGAGCTTTCTCGTAGACCTTGGCCCAGCCGCCATGATCCGCAATTTGAAACTGCGGGTAGAGGCGCTGCAGGGAATTGCCGGCGGCTTCAAGAACCATCTCCTGCAAGTTGTTCCCCGTAATCTCATTGCCCCCGCCCTGAAATACACGGGCGCCGGAAAAAGCTTCATCCAGCAGTTCGAGAATCTTGCTCTCAGCCGTATGGCGCGTTGTCTCCATTGCCGAACGGGCTTCGTTGCCCTCAGGAGTATTCGGTGCTCCCCGCTTATCCAGGGTAGAATTTGCAGCCTTGTAGTCTATCAAATGATGGCGGAGATCATCCGCCGAGCGCTTCGGAATGAATACAAATACAGTAGGGGACTGATTGCCTGCCTGCCGTGCATCAGCACGAACGGAATTCTCATCGATGCTCCACCCATCCCGAATCCAGATGCAGACTTTCTGCTCGGAGTCGGATGGGAGCCTGGCATCGAACACGGGAAATGTGTCGCGGGGAACGTTCGATGTGCCTTGATTGAGGGAGAGTTTTTTGACCAGTTCGCCGAACCTGCGCCGTATGCGGTCGTCGCGCTCTGCTTCTATGCGGTGCGCTTCGCTGGCAAGCTGAGCGCGCTGGCTGAGGAACTCGTCATTCCATGCGGCGCTCTCTTCGGTCTGGATACGGTATTCATCACCGACTTTCATCAGAAGCTCGCATTTATCCAGAAGGCCTGGAAGCTTGCCTCTAATGGCGCCGCTTCCCAGTTTGAGATCCTCCACCAGCAGATCCGCCAAAGTGTCAATGTTTGCGTGAATCCCGATCTCGTTATTGCTGCCCGCAAGTTTGCTAATGAGGAAAACTAGGCCGCAGGCACGGGCTGCCAGGCGTTCGTCCTCTGAGCCTTTGATCCAACTCATGGTTTTATCATGTACCTTGCGCGGCAGTACGCGGGACTGAAGGAGCTTGTCTGCTGAGTCATAATAGAGGTAATCGGCCGGGACAACATGCCCGATTGAATCGTCCAAGTTGCTCTGAATGACTTTGTGGATCATGCTGAGCTGGTTTCGCAACTGACTGTCAGTACCGGTTTGATCGAGCACCCGCAGGGTGTTTTCCCAGAAACGGCGGCGTATTGGAAGGATCGGGTAGTCCTGGGGAAAGAATGGCAGATCGTCCTGACGGTGCCCTATGGTCGTGCCTGCCAGATGCCGGGAGATTTCTCCGAGATTGGCGTGCATCATTTGCTCGATAGGAGCTTTGGCTTCCGGTTTCTTGGCAAGGATGACCTGGCGGATGACCGCCTCCACATCGGCGTCCGAGAGTTCTATTCGTATGGTGAAACGGCCCTCGAGCTTCTTAAGGTTGGAAGTTCCTGTTACAGCCGTCTGGCCGGCGCCAATGAAAAGGAGTTTGCCGCCTATATTCTTGCAGCAGGCCTCGACCGCTTCCTGAACATCCATGGATCGTTGGCTGTCTTCCCCGATGTACTGCTGAACCTCATCCAGGACCACCAGCGTCAGCGGGAACTTCCCGCTCCTGGTCAGCGCCTGGCGAATCGCCTTGAGCATCTCATCGTTTGAGATATCCTGAACGTAGGGGTAGAGGTTGTTCAACGTCTCGACACATGATGTGGGAGATGAGAAGAGTTTAGGCTTTGCCTGCACCAGGGCGTCATGGAGCCCCTCGGCCACGTAAAAGTTGTCTAGTTCTTCCTCCCAATCGAGGCCATCTTTTTCCACCTGATTTCGAAGAATATCATAGATGCCTTCACTCTTGAGCCACATGACAAAGCGGGCGACTGGGTACTGTTCCGGCAACCCCACGGACTTGAAGATGACACGAAGCAAGGCAAGACGAACGCTGCCGCCGGCGCCTGCGCCAAGCGTTCCCGATGCCGCATGGAGTCCGCCATGCCTTTTCCCCTGAGTGTTTAGCTCCTTTAACAGATCCTGGACATTTTGCGGAAGATTGGCTATCCCGCGGGCGGTTGCTCCATCGGAGAATTGCGTATCTATCCAGAGGGCACGGAGCATCTTCACCAGGTGGGACTTACCCGAGCCGTAAAAACCACTTACCCAGACGGCAGGTTGCTGAGCTTGCTCGATATTCCTGAGGTAGGTTTCAAGGATATGTTCCAGGCCCCTTTCGTACTGACCGTCGCACACAAAGGTTTCAAGCTCATACCTGAGGACTCTCAGCGCTTCCTCGGTCGCCTCATCGTTGACGCTGGCCACGCCCTCGTTCACCAGCTTGCTGGTGGATGGGTCCTTCAGGTAGATGTCTCTGTTTTTCTCCATCGTCATCCCTTCGATCACGCTTCTTTGTCCGCCGTTATCGGTACGGCCAGGTAGTTCCACCCGTCATAGCCGTCAAGCAGTCTATAATTGTTGTTCTCATAGATGGTTCCCGGAAATAAGACGAGGAGCCGTCCTGAAACAAGAGGGGCCAGCTTATCCACCACATCCTTTACCTTCATGAAGCCGAAGAGCGAACCGACTCCTTTAAGCGCCACAACCGTATTCCCTCCCGCGTTTTTCTCGGCGAGCGTTTGGCGAAATTGCTGAATAATATATTCGAGGTACTTGGGAAGCAGGGTAGTCAGGAGGTAAGGTTTCTCAAAATATTTTTTTGCATATCTCTGAGTTGAAAGCCAGTCGGCAAAGGTGTCAGTCAGGTCGAACAGGAACCAATCATGTCCGGTATGTTTTGTCGCGATTTCAAACTCATCGATTCTGGCGCGGACCTTCAGCTCATCGTTTTCATTGTAGACACAGAAGATGACACGCTGTGGGGCTGCCGCATCTTTCCGCCAGGGGATCGCGATGAACCTGCTGTATGAATTGATGAGCCGCCTAACTCTGCTCACGTATCCACTCCCTTTCCTGCTCGGTTAAGAGACTGGGGAAAAGTACTTCGATGACTCTTCCGACCCGTTTGAATACGATCCACCCACGTCTTGAGGCCTCCTCCGCCAGCTCTATCGCCCTGTCAACGGAGCAGTCGAGCAGCTTTGCGTATTCGGATAAGAAAAGCGCCTCCCCCCGGATACCCTCAAGATACCCCAGATAGAGGGCGTATGCGGTCGATCCGGGAGTGGCCTTCGCCTTTGCACGAAATTTCTTGACCCTGCCTCTCAGGTGACCGGATTGGGTCCAGGTTGAGTTGATATTTTGAGCGATGGACTTGAGAGTGGCTTTGCTGAATCTCCCGGGTTCCGCCGAATCAAGGAATTCTTCCAGAGCCTCGCGCATAACTCTGTCTCCTTCGCGTGCTTGAAGGATAAATGGAGAACTCATCCGGAGAATAGCATCCCTGGCGTAGGCAGAAAGCAGGGCCAAAAGAGGTTGTCCCTCCTCATCCCTTTTCCAGAAGAAAAGCAACGAATGGAAAAGGGTTGTATGGGGGGCGAGTGCATATAGTTCAAGCAAATGACGGGTTGTAATCTTTCGCGTCTTTCCCGAGCGCTTCCCGAGGCAGTTGTCGATTTCTATGGCTTTGACGTATGCCTCTTTTGGAGCATCAGCATCATCGACGAAAGAGAGCAGCGCACGCAGTTCATCCAACATCATCGTGCGGGCGCCATGAGCACCTCCGCGCCCGGTGCGAAAACCGAAGCGGCTCAATTTGTCATCAAGCATCTTGCTCACCGCGATTATCCTGCCGGCTTGCCCCGCCATGGCGTACCCATTCGTCAATCTCGACCTTCTTGAATTTCCAAAGCCTACCGACCTTGTGGGCGGGCATATCCTTGTGATCAATCCATTTGTAGACTGTGTCCCGCTTTATCCCGAGATAAGCGGCAATTTCGTCCACAGAGAGCCAGCGATCTTCCATCATCAGATTATCCATTTGTACACCCGTTGCGGTGTGTGGCGGGGACGCCTCTGCGAGGCTGATCCCAAACTGTCTGGTTTGATCATACCAAACAATGAAAAAAGCGTTGTTATAATAACAGGTCCTGTTCAAGATACCAGACCTATCATATGATGATCGTTCGGAGCATCTTAGAAGACAAAGCTTGATTTGCCTGGAGAAAAGAGCTTTGATCGTTGACAAACACCCCAAAGTCATTTCTTTGGAAAGAAGGGCCGGACAGGGTGGTCGATTTAAGAGTGGTAGCTAAATAGAAAAGACGGAGGCTTGTCTCCCGGGATTGGTATCGCATTCCCCCACGAGACCAATCCCGAGCGGACGTTCGGGTTCAGAGCAGTCCATTGCATTCAGACCATAGCAATTGAGCTGAATGCCGCCGATGGTTGAGTGAACCCCACCGGCTTATGCTACTTACACCCAGGGTGCCTTGTATGATGCATGAGTAATAATTAGAGGGCCTTACCTTCTTTATCCTTGTTCTCTTTGGAATCCCCGATCCCACAGGAGCGGGACATTCAGGTCTGTATCCCGAGCCGGGGCAGAATCCATTTGTTGAGCACAAACCAGAGCACTACGGCGCCCAGGAGGAGAAGAATACCGGAATCCATAATAAATGTCCTTTCTCTACGGCTCGTATATCGGCATGAAATCCCCTTTCCGAGCTGGGAAGCAAACGCGTTTGAACTATAATTAACCTTTACCTGTTATTATTCAATGTTCATTTCGAAATGCGTATCGGAATTCTTCATTCCTGAATTAATGGGGGCTGTTCTGGACAAGCCGAAAGAGCATGAGTAATAATCCTTGAAGAGACGAGATTGTTCCCGGGGGAAAGGCGCCGAGGCGGTCCACGAGTTTGTCCGTGGAATTTTGCCCGGAAATTTGATAAGTTATAATCGCTCGCTTGCAGTGGATTCGGCCCGTTTTAATCGGGGCGCCCGGTTTCGAGAGATTGCGGCCAATAAAGGAGGCTATGTGGTCACCAGATATATCGGATCGTTTTTTCTGCTTCCGGCGGTGGTTTTCCTGTGCAGCGCCGTGAGCGTCGCCGCGCCCGTCATGGTAGAGAAAAACCTGTTCGCGCAAGACCGCAGACCGCCTTCACCGGAATCGGCGGCGCCCGCCCAGCCGACAAAACCCGGAATGGCGCTGTCCAATATTCAACTCGATGGCGTAATGATCCAGGGAAACAACAAGAAGGCCATAATTCGTCTGAAGAATGTCGGGGGTGGAGGCGGGCCGAAGCACAAAGGGACGACCGCTACACCCTTCGTTACGGTAAAAGAAGGGCAGCAGGTCGGCGATTTCCGCGTGAGTAAAATTGAAGCGAAGAGCATTTCTTTTGAAAAAGAGGGGCAGACCTACACCATCGGCCTTTTCGCCGAAGGTAAAATAGCCACCCCTGCGGCGCCCGTGGCTGCGGCACAGCCTCATCAGCCGCCACGCCCACCCGCTGACCAGCATCCCGGCTTTGTGAACGCCCCCGACCAGCCGCGAGGCGTTGTTCCTCAACCGGCGCCCGGTCAGAACCGGCGGAATGTTGCACAGCCTCCTCCGGCTCAACCGATTCCCGAACCGGAAATGGAGCCGGAAGGCTTCGAGGAGGAGCAATAGGCCGTATCGCTGCCGCCGATGGCTTGGCTTAGACTCCCGCAGTTTTAAAGGCGCTGCTTACCATTGCCTGGGCTTCTTCCTGTATCCGGAGAAGGTGCTCCCTGCTTTTGAAGCTCTCGACATAAATTTTGTAGATATTTTCGGTTCCGGAGGGCCGGGCGGCAAACCAGCCGTTTTCAGCCACTACTTTTATCCCGCCGATGGGCTCTCCGTTGCCGGGAGCGTGACTCAATCCTGCAAGGATCTTCTCTCCCGCCAGGCTCTGGGCGGAGATCATTTCCGGGCTGAGCTTCTTGAGCACGGCTTTCTGGTCCGGGTTGGCCGGTGCGTCAATTCTTTCGTAGAAAGGCTCTCCGAACCGAGCGGTCAGGGCTGAGTATATCTCGCCCGGGTCTCTTCCCGTTTTAGCTACAATCTCGGCCGCCAGGAGGTCGAGTATGATCCCGTCCTTGTCCGTGGTCCAGGCGGCGCCATCCATGCGCAGAAAGGAAGCTCCAGCGCTCTCTTCTCCGGCGAAGCCGTAGGATCCATCAAGAAGGCCTGCGACGAACCATTTGAATCCGACCGGCACCTCGAAGACCCTTCGGCCCAGAGATCCGGCGACCCTGTCAATCATCCCGCTGCTGACGAGCGTCTTGCCCACTCCCGAGGTTTCTTTCCACCCGGGCCGGTTTTGGAAAAGATACCATACGGCGACCGAGAGGTAGTGATTCGGGTTCATCAGGCCCGCGCTCTTTGTGACGATACCGTGCCGATCCGAGTCCGGATCATTGCCGAACGCCACATCGAACCTGTCCTTGAGTCCGATCAGTCTCGCCATGGCGAAAGGCGAGGAACAGTCCATTCTTATCTTTCCGTCCTTATCGACGGTCATGAACCCAAAAGCAGGATCGACCAGTTCGTTGGCCACCTCTATGGAGACGCCATACCTTTCAGAAATGGGTTTCCAGTAGGGCAGGGAGGCGCCGCCCATGGGATCGGCGCCGAGGGCAAGGCCCGCCGAGCGGATCAGCTCCATATTTACGACCTCGCCCAGTTCTCCGACAAAGGAGCCGATATAGTCGTGCGTGCGGACGTTTGCCCCTTTAATTGCACTTTCGTAGAGAACACGCCTGACCTCGCGATTCTTCCCCCTCAGGATTTCGTTGGCCCTGTTCTGGATAGCCGTTGTGATATCGGTATCGGCGGGCCCGCCGCTGGGGGGATTGTATTTAAAGCCGCCGTCCTGTGGCGGATTGTGGGAGGGGGTGATCACGATGCCGTCCGCTGTGCCGCTTCTTGTGCGGTTATGGAGCAGAATGGCGTGAGAAATGACCGGAGTTGGCGTGTACCCCCTGTCGGATTGAACGAGGACATCCACGCCGTTTGCGGCGAGTACTTCGATTGCCGTCGCGAAGGCCGGTTCGGAGAGCGCGTGGGTGTCTTTGCCCAGGAAAAGCGGTCCCCTGATGCCTTTTGCCGCGCGATATTCGCAGATGGCCTGCGTGATGGCGAGTATGTGGTCCTCGTTGAAACTGTTCTTGAGCGATGACCCCCTGTGGCCGGAAGTGCCGAACTCGACGAGGTGGCTCTTTTCAGAAGGGTCGGGATGGATCGAATAGTAGGCGGAAACGAGTCTGGGCACATTCAAGAGCATGGAAGTCGGGGCGGGCTTTCCCGCCAGTTCGCTGACCGGCATATCTTTTCTCCTGACTGGTTGACCGCGGTCCGGGACAAACATGCAGCACAATCTCACGGACTACCTGCAACTATGATTAGGCGCCGGCTTGGAAAAATCCTCCTGCCCTTTGCAAGAGGGGGTGATTCGACTCGAAAAAAAGGGCGCCCCTTTCGGTGCGCCCCATTGTCATCAATTTAGTCCTTTTGAGCAAGAGATAAGGACAAACCTACGATCCGATTATCATCCTTACTCTTTCATCCGACATCCGTTGGAGGGGGTGTCATCCTCCCTCCGTCTTCCGATATCCGCCATCCGACGCCCGATACCCGTTACGCTTTCGCCGTGCCGGAAACCGCGAGGCGGTTCTTGATCAGGTCTTCGACGACTGCGGGTTCGGCCAGAGTGGAGGTATCGCCCAGATCGGCGATCTCGTTGGCTGCGATCTTGCGCAGGATGCGGCGCATGATCTTGCCGGAACGGGTTTTGGGCAGGCCCGGCGCCCACTGGATGAAATCCGGTGTGGCGATTGGTCCGATTTCCTTGCGGACCCATTTGATAAGCTCGCCACGGAGTCCATCGCTGGGCTGGCGGTCGGCCTTGAGAGTAACGTAGGCATAGATGCCCTGGCCCTTGATGTCGTGCGGGAAGCCGACGACGGCTGCTTCAGCGACTGCGGCGTGTGCTACCAGGGCGCTTTCGACTTCCGCCGTGCCGAGGCGGTGGCCGGAGACGTTGATAACGTCATCGACTCGGCCGGTTATCCAGTAGTAGCCGTCTTCATCGCGCCGCGCGCCGTCACCGGTGAAGTAGAGCCCGGGGTAGTTGCTGAAGTAGGTTTGCTTGAATCTTTCATGGTCCCCGTAGACCGTGCGGAGCATGCCCGGCCAGGAATCCTTGATGACCAGATACCCGGAACCGGCGCCTTCCAGGAAGTCTCCTTCAGGTGTGAGGATTGCGGGCTGGAGCCCAAAAAAGGGCCGAGTTGCCGAGCCCGGTTTGAGTGCGGTTGCGCCGGGCAGAGGGGTAATCAGGATACCGCCGGTTTCGGTCTGCCACCAGGTATCCACGATCGGGCAACGGCCTTCTCCGACCACATTGTAATACCAGAGCCACACTTCGGGATTGATCGGCTCGCCCACGGTGCCCAGAAGCTTGATGGACTTCCTGGATGCCTTTTTGACCGGAGCTTCGCCCTGCCTCATAATTGCCCGGATCGCGGTCGGCGCCGTATAGAAGATGTTTATCTGGTGCTTATCGCAAACATCCCAGAACCGCGACCAGTCGGGATAGTTCGGAATGCCCTCGAACATCACCGTGGTCGCCCCATTTGCAAGCGGTCCGTAGACGATGTAGCTGTGACCGGTTACCCAGCCGATGTCCGCGGTACACCAGAAAATGTCGCCATCGTGATAGTCGAATACGTATTCATGCGAAAAGGAGGTGTAGACAAGGTAGCCGCCGGTGGTGTGGAGAACGCCCTTGGGCTTGCCGGTCGACCCCGAGGTGTAGAGAATGTAGAGCGGATCTTCAGAATCCATCGGCTCCGGAGGACAGTCGGCCGAGGCCTTGCTCATCAGCTCGTTCCAATCCAGGTCACGACCCGGGACCACGTTTACTTTCCCGCCCGTGTGCTTGTACATGATTACCTTGTCGACGCCCGGGCACTTTTTGAGCGCTTCGTCCGTGTTTTCCTTGAGGGGCACGGGCTTGCCTCCGCGAACGCCCTCATCGGAGGTGATGACAATGCTACCTTGGCAGTCCTGGATACGGCCGGCAAGGGATTCGGGCGAGAAACCCGCGAATACTATGGAGTGAATGACTCCGATGCGGGTGCAGGCCAGCATGGCTATGGCCAGTTCGGGAATCATGGGAAGGTAGATCGTTACACGATCTCCTTTTTTCAGTCCGAGGGACTTAAGAACATTGGCGAATTTGCATACCTGTTCGTGAAGTTCCTTGTAGGTGATCTTTCTGCTGACGTTGGGGTCGTCGGCTTCCCAGATGATAGCAACCTGGTCGCCTCTTTTGGCGAGGTGCCTGTCGAGGCAGTTGGCTGAGACATTGAGCTTTCCATCGACAAACCACCTGATTTTGACATCGCCGGTAAAGGAGCCATCCTTAACTTTGGTGTAGGGCTTGATCCAATCGATCCTCTTGGCGACTTCACCCCAGAACCCTTCCGGATCCTTTACGGACTGCTCGTACATCTTGAGGTACTTCTCATTGTTGCAGTGCGCTTTTTTCGCCCATGATTCGGGAACAGGAATAACATTGGCCATTGATGCCTCCTATGGCTTGGGGGTTAAAAAATACGAACTATTGCGCCTCTTTGCGGCATTTGATAATTGCGCGAGAAATAGACTGAGAAACCCTCGGAGAGTCACGGGATTCCGAACAGAAATTGAATTCGAGGAGTACTGTGGTGCTTGATTAAAACCTTTACGACCGCGTACCTTCCGAGATAGCAACACCTTAGTTCAAAGTCAATATCAAAAAGAGTAATCCCGCACGAAAATACCCAAAATTGCAGGGGAAAATGATCACAAGGTATTTCTACGCCATCGCCGTTTTCGTCTGATCGAAGCGGAGCTGCATCACGAGCATGTCTTCATCATGCAGCGCCTCAACGGAGTAGGGCAGGGAGTTGAAAAGATTTATCATGGACCGGTTATTGGGAGCAGTGTAGGCCATGAGTCCCGCAATTCCGTTTTCCCGGGCCGCCTCCGCCAGTTTCTTCATGATGACCTTCGACAGTCCCTTTCTCTGCCAATCCCGCGACACGGAAAAAGCGACCTCCGCCATATTCTTGTCCGGTTCCAGGATGTAGCCGCCCACCGCTATCATCCTCCCGAAACCGAATTCCCCGACCACGGCGACTATGGTCATCTCTTTCATGTAGTCGATCTGGTACATCATGGCGACATCGTCTCGGACAAAGGTGGTCTTGCGGTGAAAGAAACGGGAGACGATATCGGTCTTATCGAGGTTGTAGAAATGTTCCTGGAGGCGGCGCTCATCGACCGGCTTGATGGGCCGGATCATCACATCGGTTCCGTCGATTCTGATGCGCTCTTCCAGCTTGAGGGGGTAGACCGCGTGAATGGACTCCTTGAGCGAACGGTCCTTTCCGATCAACCCCAACTGCTGGCCCTCGAAGAAGAGATAATCCCTGAAATCGGGATGAGCAAGGCTGATCATGGCGATTGCCCGGTCTTCCAGGCTTTTTCCGAATAGATTCACCACCCCGTATTCGCTCACTACATAGTAGACATCGGTTCTGGGTATCACAACGGCCATGTTCTTTTCCAGGAGCGGTACAATACGGCTCGCCTTACCCTCCCGTGTTGACGGGATTGTCAGAATCGATTTGCCGTGTTCCGCCATGGCCGCGCCCCGGACGAAGTCGAGCATTCCTGTGACGCCCGAGAAATAATTTTCGGGCCGTGCATCGACGGCCACCTGGCCTGTCAGGTCCATGTATGAGGCCGAATTGAGTGAGATCATCTTATGATGGCCGGCTATGAGCGAAGGATTGTTCACATAGTCCGACGGGTGGAATTCAATTGACGGATTATCGTGCAGGAACTCAAAGAGATTCCTCGAGCCTATAGCGTGACTGGCGACTATCTTTCCCTCGTTCAATCCCTTTTTTCGATTGGTGACGACGCCGCGGGAGACCAGTTCCATGGCGCCTTCGGTAAGTACCTGGGTGTGGATGCCAAGGTCTTTTTTCTCGAACAGACCTTCGATCGAAGCCTGCGGCAGTGCGCCGATGCCGAGTTGGATTGTGGAGCCGTCCTCGATCAGTTTGGCTACATGCCTGGCGATTATATGCGCAATCTCGGGCCGCGGCGGCTCCTGCACAGTGATCAGTTCCTCTTCGTGCTCGACGATCATGTCGACGTCATTTACATGGAGAAAACTGTGTCCCATTACGCGGGGCATCCGGGGATTGACCTGAACTATGAGCTTATCGGCGGAAAGGGCGGCGGAGAGCGTAATATCAACAGAGACCCCCAGGCTCATCCAGCCAAAATCGTCCGGGGGCGAAACCTGAATGAGGGCGACGTGAATCGGTATCTGGCGGGTTTGAAAAAGATGGGGCACGGTGGAAAGGTTTATTGGGATCGAAAAGCGTCTGGTCCTTGCAATTGCATCGGACATGGTGGACCCGGAATAGAAGGAGCGGATGCTGAAGCTGTGAGAGTGAGATTCGCTGGCTATGAGACTTAGAGGCGCCGTTTCCAGGCTCTGCAGGCGGATTATCTCGATATCCGTGAAATTGCCTGCCTGGGCTGCAAGCTCGGTGACCAGGTGCTGAGGCTCGCCGCAGGATGTCCCGATAAAGACTCTCTGACCGGAAATGATGCTCGCAATAGCTTCCGGCGCCGTCGTCTTCTTCTTCAGGTATTCATCCGGCCAATAGCTTTTCATATCTGACTCCTTGGTTGCTGTGGGCGAAAAAAGAGCCCACCAAAGAATGCGGCAGTGCAATCGGCGGTTGATACGAAACTGGAGTTTGCAACTCGAATGGCCAACGGATGAATGTGGATAATGAAGGAAGAGTGGTGTGATCCTGCAGGTTGCGATCCGCCACGAATATCGCTCACTTCCCGCCTGACATTTCAATCATAGCTCACTGCTCCCCATAAAAAAACAATTTAGGCACACACAGGATACCCCAATTCGCGTGTTTTGCAAGTGTGTGAATTCATGAACATAGTTGTCTCTTTTTTGTTCCTTCATACATCAGATTGCTCAAATGGAACAGGGGAACTCTTCCGGTCATTGATCGGTCCACTTCATCTTCCTGGATCCAAATGCGGTTCGGAATAATCGCGTTGCTCTTCTTTCGCTATTTATTTTTTGTGTCTTCATGTTGAACAGTGCTAATATATCAGGCCAATTCGGGATGCAGTTTTGAGTT
Organism: uncultured Syntrophobacter sp.; assembly: GCA_964539645.1. GTDB lineage: Bacteria > Desulfobacterota > Syntrophobacteria > Syntrophobacterales > Syntrophobacteraceae > SbD1. The sequence continues at coordinate 13,839 of CAZIJV010000054.1, read as the reverse complement.
TAGGCGACAACTGAAGGTGTCACAGAGTCCTTTCGATCCACTTAGCTCAGTTAACAAGATCTTCTTAATGCGGAGGGGAGCCATGCACACAATTGAGTTGAAAGGTAAGACCTATGAGCTTGATGCCGATGATTTCCTGGTACATTCGGATCAGTGGGATGAGGACTTTGCGGAAGGTATGGCGTCCATGAGCGGAATAGAGGGAGGGCTGACCGAAGCGCATTGGAAGGTGCTGAGGTATATCCGTGAGTATTACCTGGAGAATGGGACGAGCCCGCTGGTCTATAAAACCTGCCGAAAGCACAGGCTGCGCGCTGCGGATCTGGAAAAGCTTTTTCCTTCAGGATACCAGCGAGGCGCCTGCAAACTTGCCGGATTGTCCTTCCTGGCAGAAGACATTAAGCTTCCATGCTCGACGGCCTTTGTCGCCGAACCCAAGACTGTCCCCATCTCGGAAAGAGTCTATCGTACCAATGCGGCCGGATACCTGGTCGATCCCTCTGAATGGGACGAAGATTTTGCCGCCCTCAAAATGGTCGAACTGAAAATGCCGCCGATCACGGACAGGCATTGCCAGGTGATTCAATACCTGCGCGCCGAATTTGCACGAACCGGAAAGGTCCCCACGGTATACGAGACCTGTGCCGCCAACAACATGGATATCGAAGAGCTTGGGGAACTGTTCCCGGATGGCTATCACCGTGGAGCCGTGAAAGTTGCGGGATTGCGCTGATCATCGAGCAGCGCCCTTGCTTTTGCAGATGCGAAGCGTGAATCCGTTGCCGGCTGAGGCCTGCTTCAGCCGGCAACGGTTTTCAGGAGCGGCGGCGCCATACCGTGGCAGCCTTCCTGTGGAGGCGCAGGGGTCACAAGGGTTGAGATCTGACATGAGAGTTGCCAGGCTACGAAGTGTTTTTCTTGCGGTTTTTTTTGCCTGTCTCGTGCTGCCCGCTCATGCTCAGGAAAAGCAGACGGTTCCCGCGGAGGGGGCGCTCAAGTACCACGGGCAGTCCATAACCGTATGCGGGAAGGTCGCCGGGAGCCGATATGCGGGAAAGATCAAAGGCCGGCCAACTCTCCTGCACCTGGAAAAGCCTTACCCCGAACACCTCTTCACAATTGTCATCTGGGCCGCCGACAGGGGCCGTTTCTAAGAGCCGCCCGAAGAGCTGTACGGAAACAAGGACGTGTGCGTCAGCGGCCTGATCGTGGAGCATAACGGCAAGCCTCAGATAGTCGTCAGGAACCCTTCGCAGATGAGCATACGATAGGGGCTACCTGTATTCTTCAAAGCCTGTGAATTCATCGATTTCGCGCCTGAATGCCCGGGGAAGCAGGGTTACCTCTTTTTTCAGATAGCCCACGGCAATCAGCATCGTGATGATCTTATCCTCAGGTATCCCGAATTCCCGTTTTATGCAGGCTTCATCGAAGCCGTCCATCGGATGAGTCTCCAGCCCCAAACCTCTTGCCGCAATCATCAGGTTCATGGCGAAAAGGGAGGCGTTTTTCACAGCGAATATCTTCCTGGTGAGGCTCTCCCTTTCCTTGTAGAGCTGATCGGTCATGCCTCTTACCGGTTCCTTTTGTTCTTCACCCTTGAAGTAGCCGACTTCGACGAAACTCTGCAGCATTCGTTCGCGGTTGAGTTCAAGACCCTCGGGATCGGCAATGATAATGAGCACTGCCGAGGCATCCTCGACCTTCGGTTGATTCATGGCGCATGCTCGGAGCGTTTTCTTTCGTTCCTGGTCTCTCACCACGATCACGCGCCAGGGCTGAAGGTTAAATGAAGAAGGCGCCAGGTTGGCTATTGAGATCAATTCCCTTACTTTTGCATCCTCCAGTTTCAGGCCGGGTTCGAAGAAGTTGATCGCACGTCTTTCCTTTACTGAACTCAGCAGGTCCATTGAGTGTTCCTCCCAAGATGTTCGATGCCGGTGGAGAGTGTCGATTCCGTAATGTCGGCAGCACCTGGTACCTGTCTGCCCTGGGAAAAAATGCAAACGGGAGGAGTCCATGTCAAGGCTGAGAAGCGAAAGGCAGTTGGCTTTCGGAAAAAGAATGCGGGTGGAGCGGCGGGCGCGACCTGACCGGGGGCGCCCACCCGGCAAAGTGGAAGCGGCATCTTGCCGCTTTTCATCAAAGAGGCTGGGAGCCTCTTCCACTCTCCCGGATTAAGGCTGGCTGGGTAGATAATATCCAGTATCCGGAGCAGTAAAGGTTTATGCTACATGCGGATCAGGTTGGCGCCCCAGGAGAGTCCGCCGCCAAAGGCCACTGTCATGACCAGGTCGCCCTGCCTGATTATGTTGGCGGCGATTGCCTCATCGAGCGCAATGAGGACGGATGCGCTCGCGGTGTTGCCGTAGTGGAAGAGATTTACGAAGAACTTTTCAGAAGGAACGCCTATCTCCGCCGCGATGCCTTTGATTATGTTTATGTTGGCCTGATGGGGTATGAAACAATCCACGTCGTGCACCGATATTCTGGCTTCCTTCGCCAATTTGAGAATGACTTCCGTCCCGCGTTTCATCGCGAACTCATAGACCGCTCTGCCGTTCATCTTCAAGCAGGCCGCCCTGGGGTCGGTAATCGTTGCGTGGGGTTGCATGGTTCCACAGCCATGCACGCCGACCATCTCGCAGGATGCGCCGTCGGTACCCAGACAGGAGTGTGTCACACCACGGTCTGAATCGTCTGCCCGGAACAGAATTGCGCCCGCGCCGTCTCCAAAATAGGGAAGCGTTCCGAAGTCCTTATGCCAGAGTATCCTGGAGTACATCTCGGCGGCGACCAAGAGGATGTTATCATACCTGCCGGACCTGATGAAGGAATCCGCCAGGGAAATTCCATAGGTGCTGCCTGAACAGACGGAATTGATATCGAAGGCAAAAGCCTGGTGAGCGCCGATGCCGGACTGCACGCGGCTGGCCGTAGGAGGTTGAATGCGGTCGGGAGATGAGGTGGAGACGATGATTCCATCGATTTTTTCGACCGGAAAGGCGACCTTGTCGAGACACGCCTGAGCGGCTTTGACTCCGAGATCCGAGGTGCACTCGTTTTCCGAGGCGATTCTTCTGGAGAGAACACCGGTCTTCTGGGCTATTCTCGGCAGGGAATCTTCCGAAAACTGAGTAAGATCGGCATTCATGACAACTTTTTCCGGCAGATAGCTTCCCGTGGAAAAAACAACTGAGTTTTTCATAAGAAATCATCCTCAAGTTAGACTGTGAATCGAGCCTATGAGGCCCGGCAGGAGCCGACAGGGCTCACATAATTAGTGGACATTACTGGCGTTGATGATTTCTAGAGGGAAATCTGAATTGAATCGATGGGCGTTCCAGTGGAATCCATTACGATTTTTTGCCAGATCAGAGCATTCTAGATTCTATACTTTTTCGATCAATAGGGCTAAGGCTGTATTTTAGGAGAGATTATCCGGTAGAGAGGTATTTACCCGACAAGTCGGACATCTTGTGAGCGATCTACAAGGCGTCCAAACTGTTCCCATCGCACGCTTCATTGCGATGGCGCTTTGTCGGCGCGGGGGCGAAGACCGCTTCCTGCCCGTTTCTGCCATGCTCATCGTTTGCGAAAAGAATTCGTTCCCTGCCTTTGGCTGGGGGTTGCTCTTGCTTATCATCCGATACAGCCGGCCCATCCACCCCCGGCAAATAGACCCGGAAGCAGGCGCCCTCGGAAGGTTGGCTCTCGGCTATGATCGAGCCTCCATGGGCCTTAACTATGCCGTGGATTACGGCAAGTCCGAGCCCTGTTCCCTCACCGGGCTCTTTCGTTGTAAAATAGGGCTCAAAGATGTGATCGAGTACCCCTTTTTCCATGCCGTGCCCGGTATCCTTTACGGACAACACCAGGCACGGGCCCCCTCCTGCCTTACAGGCCCCATCCGCTGGTGGTAGCTCCTCTCGCAGGCCGATTTCCAGGGCGCCTCCCCCTTCACGCATCGCATGGCCGGCATTGGTGCAAAGATTCATGATAACCTGGTGAATCTGGGTAGAATCCGCGATGATCACGTCGCTTTCCGGCGAAGACAGTTCGTATTTTCGGAGGATCTCGATGGATGAAGGAAGACCGGCTTTTATAAATGTCAGGACTTCTTCGATTACGGGAATCAGGTGAAATGCTTTTCGTTCCTGCTCATTCTTGCGGCTGAAGGTGAGAATCTGTTTGATGACATCCCTGGCACGGCAGCATGCCCCCAGTACCTTCTTAAGGTTGTTCTTTGCGGCCCCTTCTGGCAGCGCGAGTGCGGTGATTTCGGTATATCCCATTATTATGCCGAGAATGTTATTGAAATCATGAGCTATTCCACCCGCCAGGGTCCCCATTGCCTCCATTTTCTGGGTCTGGATAAAGCGCTCTTCAAGCTCTACTTCATAGGTGATGTCTCTGATGGCGATTATGGCGCCGGTAGTGTAGCCGTCCGGGTCCCTCAGGGGTGAGAGGGAGATGTCGGCCCAGGTCTTCGAGCCATTGCAGGCGGCCTGGCTTCTGAAGGTAAGAGACTGACCCGTTTGAAACACCGACTTGAGTGGGCAGGTCTCTCCCTTGATTATGCAGGGGGTTTCTCGCCCATGAAGCGCCTTATAGCAAGGCAGCCCAAGTATACCCTGCTGCTCTTTGCCCAGGGAGGTCAATAAAGTCTTGTTCACGTCACGAACGCAATACTGGCGGTCAACTACAAGGATATCTTCGTGCATGCTGGAAAGCAGGGACCTGAAATAGCTTTCACGTTCGCGCAGAAATTCCTCCGCACGGTCGCGTTCAGTGATTTCAAATTCAAGCTTCTGTTTCGCGTTTCTCAGCTCGGAAGTGCGCTCCTCGACCTTATGTTCCAGGAGGTTTTTTGCCTCCTCTATTCGATGGAAAAGCCCGTTGATTTTTAATTCGGCCCCGGTGGCCAATTTCATGGGTATTTTGTAGGCGGCGAAGGCAAGAAATATTCCAACGCCCGAAAATCCCAGGAACAAGAGGAGTGTATCCGAATAGAGTGAGCCTGGTGAGACAATGATTCGTATTTTCCCGATGTACCGGTTGTTGAAGAGTATCGCGTCCTCACTGGACAGGAAACCGAACTCGCGCCATCGCTCGCTTACCGGTTCCTGATGTGTGTAGTGGGGAAGCCTGCTGCCGCTCTCGTCGGTGACTTCAATACGGATTATCTCTTTATGAGGGAGGAAATCATGCAAGACCAGGGCATACTTTTGCGCCTGGTATTTCCAGAGCTGAGGGTAGGCCACAGCAAGGCCTTGCATGCGCTCCGCAAATTCACGGGCATAGAGATCCGAGATATTTTGTCGGCCCCTCTGCTCCATCACTAGAAAAAGCAGGGGAGGAATGGAGCTTATGAGCACAGAGATCAGCAGCGCCAGCGGCAACAACCTGCGCGAAAGGTGCTGAGTGAGTCTCACTTCTGCATTTGCCTCGAAATTGCCCGATTTCATTCCATTACTCCGCAGTCAGGTAACCTGAGCGTTCCACAATTCTCTTGCCCTCCTCTGAGCGGACGAATTCGATGAAAGCTTTTGTCTTTTCGGAGAGCTTTGCTTCGTGAAACACAAACGACAAAGTCTTGGCCGGCGCATACTTGCCGGATTTGAGATTTTCGGGAAGAGGCATGACCCCGTTGAGGCTCAATGCCTTGACATCGAGTTTTTCCGCTGCAATGGCGCCCGCATCCGTCAGGCCTATCGATCCAGGTGTGTTGGCAATGGCGCTGTTCATCTCTGCATCAGTAAAAAGGACAGTCCATCGTTTTTTTTGATAGCTTTCATTATGTGCGCTCATAAACATAGGATTGATGCGCCCAACCGCCAGAATAGAACTATCCCGCGGTTCTCTCGTAAGAACGATTATTTCCATGTCGTCCGACCACCGCGATTTCAATCCCCTGTATACGGCTGTGATATCTTCAAGCGTGATGTTATTGTCTTTCACTGACGGGTGAGTTGCGAATACGACCGCCGTGCGTGCAAACGGCAACAGGGTCAGCCCCAGGCTTTCTTCCATTGCATTGAGGTCTCTTGAAATAAGGCCTGCGGATATCGCTCCTGAAACATATGCCCGTATTGCCCCGCCCGAGCCGATGCTGGAAGGAACCTCTATGTCCACACCCGGATGGTTACGCATATACTCGTCGGCCAGGAGTCGCATTATCGGCAGACAGGTTCCGGACCCTGCAAAAACAAGGGGAGCGGCGGGAGCATTTTCCCGTGTGGCCGATGTGGCCTCGAATGTCGGGCCGATAAGCAACATGGCAGAGAACAGGATGGGCAAGACCCATGTATTGCTCACTTCCGTCTCCTCGTCATTTTTGCTGCTAAACGGCTTAGGGCAAGGATTCAGCGCGAAATGGCCCAACTTATGGAGCTTTACTCCAGATATTTCGGCAGATTGATCGATACACTTTAAGCTATTTGTAATGCATATTGTTTGGGGAGGCTGTTAGTGAAAGCTTATATGAGACTATTGCGACGGTTTGCGGGGGCCGGCCATTTGGGACGCAGTGATTACTACTGCAGATAATCCGCGATCCGTCGTGCAATCGATTCTACAGTCTCTCCTTCTGTATCCAGCTCAAGATCGGCGGTCCTGGAATAAAGGGGTATACGTTCCAGGAGTGTGCGTTTGATTTCGTCCCTAAGCGGCAGATCCGAGAGTGGAGGACGGGTGGAACAGGATTGAGGATCTTCATTGATACGCGAAAAAATGGTCTGCTCCGAGGCTTTGAGCCAGACAGTGAAGAAGTGCTGTTCGAGTATGAGGAGGTTTTCCGGATCCAGAACAATTCCCCCTCCCGTTGAGACCACCAGTCCGCTCTGTGAGGCAAGGTTTCGGATCAGTTCGGATTCGGCTTTCCTGAAGGCGCCCCACCCTTCACTTCTCACCCAGCAGGCGATTTCACGCCCGGCAGAGGTGCTCAGGTGCAGATCCATATCGATGAACACCCGGTTGAGTTTCCGGGCAAGAATCTTTCCAACGCTGCTTTTGCCCGTTGCACGAAAGCCGATAAGTGCTATATTGCGCTCTCTCATGAGACTCCGGAATAATTGCTGAATAAAAGACAGAACCGACTATGGATTCAGAAAATCATAATATACAGGAAAACTCAAGAAAACGCCGCGGCATTGTCCAATACCTGCCTTTTTTGCCTGCACTTCTTTCGGTAGTGCTCAGGGTACTCCATCGCACCTGCCGGATCAGCATTATCGGGGAAGAGCATATTCAGGCCGCCGCCCGCTGCGGCGGACCGGCGATCGCCGCTTTCTGGCATTTCAGCTTTCCCACCATTCTCTATTTTTTCCGGGACAAGGGCTACCTGACCATCATCAGCCGGAGCAGGGACGGAGAACTGGCCGCCGGTTTGGTGAAAAGACTCGGCTACAGCCCTTTCAGGGGCTCGCCGGGCAAAGGGGGAGCAGCGGCTCTAAAAGGAATCATTTCCGCGTTTCGTGACAGTCCTGGAGGGGGCTTTGTCGCCGACGGCTCACAGGGACCGGCTCAGATTGCGCAAAAAGGCCTTCTCATTCTTTCCCTGCACTCCGGGCGCCCTATCTTTCCCGTCAGCATTGCAGCCGAGCCCTGCTGGCGGTTTAGAAGCTGGGACAGAACCGTTCTTCCAAAACCTTTTTCTCGCATAATAATTGCCTTTGGCCCCCTGATCTACGTGGAACGCGGCGCCTCGGCGCAGAGGATCGAAGAGTACCGGCTGGAGCTGGAAAACAGCCTTAACGACATTACGGAACAGGCATGGAAGTCTGTCGCGAGGTGAAACACGGATTCCAGACCCTGACAAGTGAGGTGAAATCTGGTAGAATTGATCGAATAAAGGGGATCTTATCCGGATTAGTTATTACGATCCGGAGTAGGGCAGATGATCGCTGGCCGCTTTGTGCGGCTGGAGGAAAGTCCGGGCTCCGCAGGGCAGGGTGCTGGGTAACTCCCAGTCTCGGCGACGAGGAGGAAAGCGCAACAGAAAGCAGACCGCCTCGCGGTGTTTTGCCGCGAGGTAAGGGTGAAACGGTGAGGTAAGAGCTCACCAGTCCCGGTGGTGACATCGGGAGCTAGGCAAACCCCACTCGGAGCAAGACCGAATAGGAGAGCGTTTGAGGGCTGCCCGTCCGAAGCTCTCGGGTTGGTCGCTAGATCCTGCCGGTAACGGCAGGGCCAGAGGAATGATCATCTCCCGCGCACTCTCGGGTGCAAGGGAACAGAACCCGGCTTATGACCTGCTCCGGATCTCCTTTTTTATTAGCGGTTCTTAAGGCAGAATATGTCCAAAACATGCGCTATCGTACCCGCCGCAGGAAGCGGTGTCAGAATGGGGAGCAGGCAGCCCAAGCAGTTCCTGCAGGTGGCCGGGAAACCGATCCTGGCCCATACCCTTGGCCTGCTCTCCAGTCTGCCGGTTATTTCGAGCATCTTTCTGATCGTCCCGGAAAAGTATGTGGCGGATGCGGAGAGGATTGTCCTGGATTGGAAAGAGTCCACAGTCGGGAGCGCAGCCGACATTCACATATTTCCCGGGGGCGCCGAGCGCCAGGACAGTGTCTATAACGGCCTGCGCAATTTATCTCCCGATTGCGAATGGGTATTGATTCACGACGGGGTGCGGCCCTTTGCTTCTCCCGGCCTAGTCACGGCGGCCTGGGAGGGCGCTCAAAAGACCGGGGCCTCCATCACGGCCCTCCCTGCGACCGATACGGTAAAGCGAGCTTCGAGCGGAGTCGTGCGGGAGACGCTTCCCAGAGAAGAAATATGGCTTGTGCAGACGCCGCAGGTTTTTCGAAAGGATATAATCGTTTCCGCCTACAGCAAGGCTATCGAGGCCGGATGGAAGGGAACCGACGACGCTTCGTTCGTCGAAAGGATTGGAGTTGATGTCTCGGTAGTACCCGGTGAGAGATCCAATATCAAGGTGACCAGTCCGGAAGACCTGGGGTGGGCGGAATGGCTTCTTCTCCGGAAATCGAAAGGGACTCTGTAATGCGGGTCGGGTTCGGTTATGACGTACACAGGCTGGTTGCCGGGCGCGCCCTGATTCTCGGGGGGATCGAAGTCCCGCATGAACTCGGCCTTCTTGGCCACTCTGACGCCGATGTGCTGCTGCATGCTATCTGTGATGCAATGATCGGAGCGGCGGGCCTGGGAGACATCGGAACACATTTCCCCGATACCAGCCCGGAATTCAAGGGCATATCCAGCCTGGTGCTGCTGGATCGAACTGTGGCGCTTCTGAACAGGCATGGCTTTCGGCTCAACAACATCGACAGCACCATTGTCGCCCAGAAGCCCAGGCTTGCCCCCTTCATTACGCAGATGAGCGCCGGGATAGCCGCCGCCGCCGGCCTTCCTGCAGGGTCGGTCAATGTAAAGGCCAAAACCACCGAGACTCTTGGGTTTGCAGGGCGGGAAGAAGGGATTGCCGCCTACGCGGTGGTGCTTGTGGAACCAATCGAGGGCGGGGACTGAGAGCGATTGCCTCATGGCCGCTCAGTTGCGGATGTTTCCATAAACGGTTTGAAAACAGTCCGTGAAATGATAAAAAGGCGCGGGTTGTCGCCCATACTTTCAGATAATGGAGATTTGCCGGGAATGGTGCTGCAGGTTCATAACACGCTGACCAGAAAAAAAGAGGAATTCATTCCTCTCGATCCGGGTAAGGTCCGCATGTACGTGTGCGGTATTACCGTATACGACTTTTGCCACATTGGGCATGCCCGCTCCGGGATAGTCTTCGACGTCATCTACCGCTATCTCCTGCACCTGGGTTACGAAGTCACCTACATTAGGAATTTTACCGATATCGACGACAAGATCATCCGGCGCGCAAACGAGGAGGGGGCCGACTACCGCATCATTGCTGACCGTTACATTCAGGCCTTCTATGAGGATATGGATCGCCTGGGACTCCTGCGGCCCACGCTCGAACCCCTTGCAACCGATCATATAGCAGAGATGATCGAGATAGTTGAAAAGCTGATCGATAAAGGCGCAGCCTATCAGAGCGGCGCCGATGTCTATTTCAAGGTTGACCGGTTTTCCGGCTATGGGAAGCTCTCGGGGCGGGAGACCGAGGATATGATGGCGGGCGCCAGGGTCGAGGTGGATGAAAACAAGATCAACCCGCTTGATTTCGTCTTGTGGAAGGGAAGTAAGCCGGGAGAGCCTGCCTGGCAGAGTCCGTGGGGGCCGGGAAGGCCTGGCTGGCATATCGAGTGCTCCGCGATGGTTACCCGCTATTTGGGATCGACCATCGATATCCACGGCGGCGGAAAAGACCTCGTTTTTCCGCACCATGAAAACGAAATTGCGCAAAGCGAGATGGCCTTCGACGCTCCTTTCGTGCGCTACTGGCTGCACAACGGGTTCGTCAACATAAATAACCAGAAGATGTCCAAATCGCTCGGGAACTTCTTTACCATTCGCGATGTGTTGCGCGAGGTGCATCCGGAAGCGCTGCGGCTGTTCGTAATCAGCAAACACTACCGAAGCCCGGTCGATTTTTCAGACGAGACGGTGGCCGAGGCCGAAAGGGGGCTGGAGCGTCTCTACGGCACGTTGGAGGCGGTTGCGGAAAGGACCCCGGGAGCGACCGATTCCGGGTACCCGGAGGATGTTCTCAAAAAGCAGGACCCCGAGTTGTACGAAAAGACGGCCTCTTTGCCTGAGTCGTTCGATGAAGCCATGAACAACGATTTCAATACCGCACAGGCCATAGGGTACATTTTCGCTCTTCAGAGAAACCTGCAGCGTTTTCTTGACACCTTCGGGCGCAAGAACCTGAAAGGTCCCGCGGTTGCGCTCGCGCGCACGGCCGCGGATACCCTCTCCCGGCACTGCCGCATACTCGGGCTCATCATGCTCGAGCCGGACCGGTTCTTTGACGAGCAGAGAAGACTCAAGCTCAAGTCAACCGGGGTCAGCGAAGAAGAACTGAACCGCCTCATCGCCCTGCGCCACCAGGCCCGCCAGGAAAAGAACTTTGCCGAGGCCGACCGCATCCGCCTGGACCTCGAAGCAAAGCGAATCCACCTGGAGGACTTTCCCCAGGGAACCAAATGGCGGGTGAGTTTCTAAGCGTTACTTTCTTTTCTCCGCCATTTTCGCTTTCAAAAGATCGGCGAAGGTTCCCATGGACTTCGCTTTATCTCCGCTGTATTGCGATAAGGTCTCTTCACTTTCCTTTTGATCTTCCGCCTTATCGGAGGCCGCCAGAGAGAGCGAGAGGCGCTTGTTCTCCTTGTCGATGCTGTCGACCTTAACCTCGAGCGCCTGCCCTTCGGAAACCGCCTCGCGCGGGTGCTTGATTCGCTTCTCGGCGCCGAGCTTCGAGATATGCAAAAGCCCGTCTACTCCGGGGGCAAGGGTGACGAAGGCGCCAAAGTTCGCCAGTCTTGCGACCGTACCCTTGTGACGGGATTCCGGCGGAAAGTCCTTTTCGATGTTCTCCCAGGGGTCGGGCATGGCTCTTTTCAGGCTGAAGGAGAGGCGGTCTTTCTCCCAGTCCAGCTTCAGGGCTACGACCTCGACTTCCTGGCCCACTTTCATCCGCTCCTGGATGTCTTCAACCCGGTCCCAGCCTATCTCGGAAATGGGAATGAGGCCCTCCACTCCGCCAACTTTCACAAAAGCGCCGAAGTTCTGTATCGAGGAAATGGTACCCGTGAATTTCATGCCCTCCTGCAGCACGGCCTTCATCTCTTCCCTTTGCCTGCGGCGTTCCTCTTCGAGAATGGATCTATGGGAGAGCACGATGTTCCGACCCTTCTCATCGAACTGGGTAATCCGGAAGGGAAGATGCTGCCCGACGAGGTCGCCGGGGGTTGCCCCGCGCTGCTGGCCCATCTGGGAGAAAGGACAAAAACCGCGCGTGCTCCCGGCTATCCGGATTTCGAAGCCTCCCTTTATTTCTTTTTCAACCACGCCTTCCACCGGGATTCCATTTTCCCACGCATCCTGGAGAAAATGCCGTCCGGCTTCTCCCCCGGTGATTTTGGTTGTGAAGCGCAACTCGTTGTTTTCGGAAGAGAGAAAAAAAGCCTCGATGGTGTCGCCCTCTTTTACGGAAAGAGTACCTTCTTCCTCCTGCAATTCCTTCCTGTCGAGATAGCCTTCGCTCTTTCCACCCAGATCGAGGAAGATCCACTCGGTCGAGATTTTGACGATCCGCGCCTGCACTTTCTGGCCCGGAGTAAACCGCGCCGGCTTGATCAGACTCTGTTGAAGCAACTCAGCAAAGCTTTCTTCTTCCATCTCTTCAAGCTTGTCGTTATCCTCATCCATTCCCATCTAACTTCCCTCAATCTGAATAAATTTTGACATAGCAGGCAGGAATACGGTCGTTTTCCAGGCGCCGCCACCCAAGGCAGATTGACCAAAACCTCTAGCCCGGTTTCATCGAAGAATCAAGCCACATCTCAAAATGCCGGAAAATTCAGGCTCATAGCAGCAAACCGCCACAGGTTCATCACTTCCTCGCAGTAGTTTGGACAGGAGGCCATTCTATAAAATTTCCGCATTCAGGCCGGGCCGCTCAGGAACCGAACGGACACGAGCCTCCTCCCTGCCTGCATTCGCTGCACAGCTCGCGCTCCTGTCCCTTCGGAAGCTTACCGCAGATTTCATCCGGCACTTCGAAGCTGAACGAAGACATCAGTTTGTGTACCTTACCGGAACATTTGGGACATTCCAGCTTTTCGGTCTCATGAAAGATCAGTTCTTCGAAAACATGGCCGCATTCGTCGCATTTATATTCATAAATGGGCATGATTAACTCCATATTTTCACATGGGGGATGCTATTCTCCCATGGGTTCCATCGAACGGTCCCGGCGGAAAAATCACTACTCCGCCGGGTCGCCGTCACTGTGCAGGCGGGGTGGTTCTGCCTATTTCGGCATCTACGATACTTCCTCTCAACCCGCCGATAAACGCAACCACTTCTTCTCGCTCGGGAGAAGGGACCTGGAACGTGTCAAGAGTTCCGTTAAGATGTCCCATGGCGATTTCCCAGTCCCCTGCTGTAATCCCCATGCCTTTGTGGGTGACTTCCATCGTTCGTCCCGTATAGAAACAGGGTCCGCCCGTGGCATTGCAGATAAAATCCACCACGAGCTGCCGCGTGCGTCTCATGGAATCATCGCCGTGTCCCACGAAAAAACGGCCAAGCTGAGGATCGGATGTAAGCCGTTCAAGAAAATCATCCGTTACCGCAGCAACGGCATCGAAGCCGCCGAGCCTTGTAAAGAGTGTCTCTCCCGTTCCCGGCGCCTGCCCGGCGAGTGGTTGCTGCGCCGAGGCGGGCATCGGCCCGGCGATCAACGTAAACGCCAGGATGATCGCCGGGAAAGAGGCAAATCTAATGGCCTTCATCAAAAACTCCTGTTTCCGGGGCACGAGGCCCCATGGAAGAGTGTACCCGCCATCGCGAATTGTGTGCGGCGCCTGCCTTCTTTTTAAGGGTCGTTTTGCATTCGGCATAGCATCTAAGATAAGAAGGATTATTGGGTTTATAAAGACGAGCTTAGGGTCTCAAGCGGGTGGAGGCGATTTGAAGCGGTGCGGCCAGGTTTCTTAATTAAGGAACCACCTGCTAGTGCAGTCAAACGCCGCCCAGGCGCCGTGGAAAAACTAAGATCGACATATAGAGAAGTGTCCTTTTTCTCGAAAAGACTACCGATATAGATCGTGGTGGAGGTCGGGATGGTTTTCTTTGGCCTTGCCCCGGTGTCGTCGTAGACATAGGTGTTTACAGCGCCTCCTTTGGTGATCCTGATGAGCCGGTTTTCGTGGTCGTAGACGAGATCAGCGCCGT
>CAZIJV010000053.1:0-34932 GCA_964539645.1 uncultured Syntrophobacter sp. | reverse complement strand
TTCGGCCCGATCACTTTCAGCGGACGTCCCAGGGCATCGTACTCGCAGGAGACTTTGTTGGAACACACAGGGCCGAGCGAAATCTTTTGTTGCGGAACATAGGATCTCCAGGCAAAGGTAGTAGCCGGGCGATACCGGCGGATGGCAAAGGATTCTGCGCCAATAGGCGTAAGCAAAGGCGAACAATTATGGGAAGCGAATTAACATGAGATTTGGAGAAAAGGCAAGTAATAAAATAGACGGCAAGTTGATCAATAGGTGCAAGTGTTCCTAATTTCAGAGATAAAAATTTCTGGATTGTCATTTTAGAGATGAGTGATGATTGAGCCGGCAATGTTCCTGGAGGCAAATGGAGAGATGAAGGTACTTCAGATGTCAAAGTGTCTCGTAATTAAACCAGTCCTGAAAACTGTAGGGAAGACACTGGGTTCCCGCCTAAAAGCGCCGTAGGAATGACGCAGTGCAGATATGATGGCGAGCGGAGGCGACTTCACAGAGTTGGTCGTCTTTTCAACGCCCACGAGGGGCTATGCTACTGTGCGCGGTGGCTTGTACATTGAAAAACAAGATAGCTACGAAAAGCTTATGAGGACTCGATGCACACCGTCCGTTCGTCCCCCGATGATCCGGTGATCACGCGAGGGGCGGGGTTGTTGTGCTGGAGGGTATTCCCAGCGGTTTCAGGGTTGTCCGCCGGTCTTCATAAAGCAGAGGGTGAGAACATTTGCGCCGTCTTTGCGTTCGTAGGCGGCGTGATGGGCCATTTGTTTCACGAGGTAAATGCCGAGACCTCCCACCTCCCTGTGGGAAATATCCGCCGTGAGATCGGGGGTGGCCTGGTCCAGTAAGGGATTAAAGGCGGTTCCCCAGTCCCTGAAGGTGAGACAAAGGCTTCCGGACTCATCGGCGCGGCATTCCAGTTCAACCTGTCCCGCATCTTCGGGGTAGGCGTAATTGAAGATATTCACCAGGACTTCCTCAAGGGCGAGTTCAACCTGGGGAATGATTTCCTCCATGCCTCCATGGCGAGCCATCTTGTCAAGAACAAAGGACCGGAAAAGCTCGAAAGATTCTATTCCCGCGGGCAATCGCAACGGCGTCATCAATTCCCACTCATGCCTCAAGGGCTTTTTCCAGGGTATCGTGCAGAGCGAACATGGAGCGAAAATTCGAGATGGAGAAGACGTGGGCCACGTTAGGTGTCAGGGAGCAGAAGGATATGGCGCCGCCCTGTGTTCTGAGCCTCTTTGCGACAACCAGTATGCTTCTCAAACCGGCGCTGCTTATGTACTCCAATCCCTGCATGTCCATGATGAACGTGGACTCACCGCCATCGATCCATTCGATGCACGACTTCTCGAACTCCGGTGCTGAAACGGCGTCGAGGCGGCCGCCGATTTTTACGATGTAGAACTTATCCTGCTTGTAGCCTTTCAGTTCCATGTATTTTCCCTCTCTGATTTCGATTTATGTGGAAATCAGGCTTTGAAAAGCTGAACTCCCAGCTCGCTCAATTTCCAATATAGGTAAAAACCAGGACGGTAATGTCATCGGCCTGGGGCATCCCGGTGGAATGGTATTTGACAGAGCAGAGAATCTCCCTGGAAAGCTCCTCTGCCGACAGGGAAGGCCTCAAATTGACGGCCTCCATCAGGCGGTTGCCCGCATAGAGTTCGCCGCCCGAGTCCGGAGATTCCGTAACTCCATCCGTATACAGGACCAGTTTGTCGCCTGATCGAAGATGAGTCTCCCTGGTCTGGTATTTTGAGTCTTCAATGGCGCCGAGCATGAGACCATCCGGAAGAGCAAGCCAGTCGGGTTCACCCCCATGGCGTACGATAAGAGGGGGTTCATGACCGGCGTTCGAGTACTTGAAGAGACCGGTGCGCAGATCAATGATACCGCAAAACAGGGTGACGAACATCATGGAATCATTATCGTGGCAGAGTTCCTGATTTACTTTGTCCAGGAAATCCGACGGCTCCATGTTGCTCTCGGCGATGCCTTTGAGGAGGGTTTTTGTTACCGCCATGTAGAGGGCCGCGGGCACGCCCTTGTCCGAGACATCGCCAACGGTAAAGAAGAGGTGGTCGTCGTCCAGAAGGAAATAATCGTAGAAGTCCCCTCCTACCTCTCTTGCCGGTTCCAGGCAGGCAAAGATGTCGAAACGGTGTTTGCCTTTGAGCGGAGGAAAGGACTTGGGCAGGAAGCTCATTTGTATGTTATGGGCCACCTTCAGTTCACTTTCGATCTTAGCTTTGGCGGCCGTGGTTTCCGTGAGGTTCCGGACATAGTCTTTGAGAGCCACTCTCATGCTGTCGAAGGAGAGCGCCAGACTTCCAATTTCATCGCCCGTTTTGATCTCCGGCAGTTTTGTGTCCAGGTTACCCTGTGCAATCTGAACGGTGGTTGATGCGAGTGATTTCAGAGGTCCGGTGATCCGGTGAGCGATCAGCATTATCAGCAAGGCCATCAAGGCCAGCCCGCAAAGCGCTATCAATACTACGGTTCGGCCAAGACTATGGACATCTGCGAGCAGTTCATCCTCGGGGATAACGATTCCGAGCGACCAACCGATGGAGGAGAGAGGAGCATAGTAAAGCCACGAGCGAGTGTCTGACAGGAGGTCGCCCTCAATGGCCACCAGGCCTTCGCCGCCGCTTATCATGCTTCTTCCGATCTTTCGAAGCCCCGGGTTTGCTTTCTCCTCGGCAATGCTGAAAATGGTATGCTTCATCACCAGGCTGCTGTCCGGGTGCGTGATGAATACGCCGTTTCTCGAAATCAGAAAAGCATATCCGGACCGGAACAACGTGATCTCCGAGACGGCATCCTGAAGCCATTTCAGGGCAATGTCGGAAGTGACGATTCCCTGGAACCGCATGCTCCCGTCCACTTTCTTGTAAAAAGGGACAGAGTAGGTGGCCATTATTTCATCGCCGCCCCCTTCGTCGAAGTAGGGCTCCGTCCATATCGGCCGGTCCAGTTCCTTCGGGATCTGATACCAGTCCATCGTGAAATAGTCATAGGAATCTTCATCCCCGAGCATTGTGTTGACTATCCGGTTACCGCCCTCCCGATAGCAGTATGGAGAAAAATAGCAGGAACCGGGAATGAGGGTGTAGGGCTCAAAGGCAACTGCTGCCCCGTAGACCTCCGGGTTTGCGGAAACCATCCGCTCGGCGAGTTGGTGTATGAGTTCGACGTCAAAATGGCCCATGGTAAGGAAAGAGGCGTAATTGAAGGGGATCTTCTCGACACTCCGGAGCAGCGTCTCAATTTCATGGACCTTGGAACTCGTCAGGCTGCGGGCATTTTCCTCAACATACTTCATTACCGATTTTTCTGAATAACGAAAGTAGTAACTGAAGGCAGAAAGGAATACGACCGTCGTGCCGGAAAGAATGAGCAGGATGAGCTTGAATGCGAGGCCTTTATTTCTCATGGGCGGCAGCACAGTCCTGGTAGAAATCGGAGAATGCGGGAATGTTCTGGATCATACCCATATGCTTGAGTTCGCGAGCCACATTCTGGAAATCGCTCTCGCGAAGAGGCGCAGTGGACTTTGACAGGTCGATCACTTCGCTCAGCCGATCGAGCATCCATTTCTGGTGGATCCGATTGGTTGCAATATTAGCCTCGCTCACATACTTCATAATGATATCCAATGCTTCTTCGCGGTGTTCGAAGGCATAACGCCATCCCTTCATGGAAGCCTGGACGAAACGGCAACATCCCTCAGGGTCCTTCCTGAATGTGCTCTCGAGGCAATAGATGCCGTCTTCGGGGAAATTCAGGTCGCTGTCGGCAAGGCGGAAGACCACCAGTTCGTCAGGTTCCACGCCTGCGTTCAGAATAGAGTGATATTCGTTGTACCACATTGCCGAGGCTACATCGACGCCGCCTCTGAGAAAGAGGTTCACCGTCCATGCCTGTGGAATGATTGTCGCCTTGATCCCATGTCTTCTGAATAGTGCGAAGGGCAGAATGTTGAATTCTTCGCCCCAGAGCCCTACTTTTTTCCCATCCATCTTCTGAAAAGAGTCAATGCCGCTCAATTTTTTCGCCACCAGCAACTGCGAGGATTTTCCGAAAACCTGGCCTATGTTGACGATGCCTGCGCCATTCGCTCGCTGCAATATGCCGGTCGTGAGGAACATGGCGCCGAAATCGGCGGCGCCCTTTTTGATCCATTGGGTGGGCGGCCGTTCAGGCCCCCCTCTCATGATATTGACCTCAAGCCCCTGTTCTTTGTAAAAGCCCTTTGCAAAGGCGACGTAGTATCCCGCGAATTGAGCCTGGGGAGTCCATGAGGGCACAAAGGAAAAGTATCGCCGGTCACGGGAGGAAGCTTCTCCACAACTGCCGGGAGTGGGAGGCATTCCGAAAAAGCAGGCAAGAAGACAAAGCACTGCGATTATTCTGGAGGGAATTCTCATAAAACCCGATCTGTATTCTTAAAGGTGTTGATCCGCTGCAAGTATACAGATTAGCTCCCGAGAGCGCAAAATCAAACAACTGCGCCCGGCCGAATTCAGGAAGAAAAGTCGAGAGTTTTTCGGGGATTTACCGATTAAAATGATCAGAACAGGGGCTTTTTATCGGGAGACTTCTGTCGGGCGAGATGAGTTAGGGCGCCTGATGAACTAACGTTCGGGAAGAGTTGTGTAATGATCGCAGAGAAACAGCATAAAGTGTACGGCAAGGGACTGAGTATCGGCAATATTCTCCACAACCTGGCCCAGGACGGGATCATCGGCGAGAAGGATCTGAAGAAGCTGACGGCGAGGCTCCTCACCAAAGAGCACTCCGCCATGCATCCCCTGGAAGTCATAGCCTGCAGCCACATCACCCGCGCCACTCCTCCACACGAACTGCTCTCAATGGAGACCTTGCTGTTGTGGCTGGCGAAAAAAAGCGGTTTGAACTATGTGCGGGTTGATCCGCTGAAGGTCGATGTCCCATCGGTAACAAGCCTGGTCTCCTATGCCTATGCCTCCCGCTACAAGATATTGCCCATAGAAGTCACGGAAGAAAAAGTCGTTATCGCCACCGCCGATCCCTTCGACCGGGAGTGGGAAGAGGAGCTGGGCCGCATTCTTCGGAAGAAAATCTGCAGGGTTCTGGCCAACCCGAGTGACATAAGCCGTTACCTTATAGAATTCTACGCACTTACGGAATCCGTCAGGAGGGCCTTCGGCAAATCAAACGGGGCCCGCCTCGGCGCCAGCATGAATCTCGAACAGATGATCGAGCTGGGGCGAGCGGGAAAACTCGATGCCAACGACCGATACGTTGTCAATATAGTCGACTGGCTCCTTCAATACGCATTTGACCAGCGGGCGAGCGATATTCACCTGGAGCCTCGCCGGGACAACAGCGACGTGCGCTTTCGGATAGACGGGGTGCTTCATCTCGTCTACCAGTTGCCCCCGGTGGTCATGAGCGCGGTCATCAGCCGCCTTAAAGTCTTGGGGAGGATGGACCTTGCCGAGAAGCGCCGTCCCCAGGACGGCCGGATCAAGACCAAGGGGCCGAGCGGAAGTGAGATCGAACTGCGCCTTTCCACCATGCCCGCCGTCTTCGGCGAGAAAATGGTGATGCGTATATTCGATCCGGAGGTCACTGTAAGGAGCTTCGAAGACCTGGGGCTCTCGGAAGTTGAGCTTGAGCACTGGAAGAAGATGATCACTTCGCCTTTCGGCATCATCCTGGTGACAGGCCCTACGGGATCGGGAAAGACGACCACGCTTTACTCGACCCTGAAATATGTCGCAAAGCCCGAAGTGAACGTGTGTACGGTCGAGGATCCGATCGAAATGGTCGAGCCGAGATTCAACCAAATGCAGGTGCACAGCGCCATCGGCCTTGACTTTGCAACCGGTCTTCGCACCTTTCTGCGCCAGGACCCGGACATTATAATGGTAGGGGAGATAAGAGACCTTGAAACTGCCGAGATGGCCGTACAGGCCGCCCTGACAGGTCACCTGGTCTTTTCTACACTGCATACCAACGACTCACCCTCGGCCATCATTCGCCTGATGGACCTGGGAGTTCCGCACTATCTGATTCGCGCCACCCTGCTGGGAGTCGTTGCGCAGAGACTGGCAAGGACTTTATGTCCTCACTGCAGGCAGCCGACGAGTGTCGATGATGATCTGTGGCAGTCCCTCGTCTATCCATTCAATCTCAAGAAGACCAGCTCGATTTCCGGACCGGTGGGATGTCTCGAATGCAGAGAGACCGGCTATCTCGGTCGTGTGGGACTCTATGAGATGCTTACCATAACCCCCGCTTTGCGCAGCCTGATCAGGCAGGGCGCCGATCTGGTCAAAATCAGGGAACAGTCCATTAAAGACGGCTCCATTCCGCTCCATATCGCAGGGGCGCTCAAGGTCTGCTCCGGGCAGACGTCCATCGAGGAAATCTTTCGAGTTGCCGGGCCGGTGAATTCAGTATAAACATCGCTGGTCTTATTTTTCCGTCAGTTGACCACTACTGACTGTTTCCGAACTCTCAATTCCGGATCGGCGCCGCTATGAGTTTGTTTCTAATCACCGTCCTGACCATCTACTCGGTCATGCATGCCCTTTTGTACTTCCGGGTGAAGGTGCTCCTCCCCGATAACCGGCTGAGCCACCTTCTCTTCATCATATTTCTTTTGCTGATGATTGTCGCCCCGGTAGCCGCCAGGCTGCTCGAAAGAAATGACCACTACATCCTGGCCCGCATATGTGCGCATGTGGGCTATGGATGGATGGGATACATCTTCTACGCCTTCCTGTTATCGCTGATAACCTTCAGCGCCGGGGCGATCAGCGGGATTTTCGACCGGCTCATGGGCCTTTCTCTGCCGACTTTTTCCCATCGAGGGACTGCAATCGCAGTTTTGATCGTTTCCCTGCTGATCTGTGTGTATGGATACTTCGAGGCGCATGCGCTTCGGGTGAGAAAAGTGGTGGTTGAAACCGAAAAGCTCCCGCCCGGGATTGATCGATTGCGCATCGCGCAGATTTCAGACGTTCACCTGGGGCTCATAGTCCAGGAAAGCAGAATGCGGGAAATCCTCGAGAAGGTGGAGGCTGAAAAGCCGGATATCCTCGTGAGCACCGGCGATCTTGTCGATGGGGATGTCAACCGTATCGGGGCTCTGCCCGCATTGTTCGGAAGGATTCGTCCGCCTCTGGGAAAATTCGCCGTTACGGGCAACCACGAGGTTTATGCGGGCCTGTCTGCCTCGATTAGAGCAAAACGCGACTTTGGCTTCACCCTTCTCTCCGGGGAATTGCAAACCATAGAAGGAAAGATAAATATCGCCGGGGTGGATGACCCGGCCACAGGGTTGCAGCAGGACGAGGAGGAGATTCTGAAAAAGGGGCGCAACGGACTTTTCACCATCCTGCTCAAACACAGGCCGTCGCCGCTCTCCCGAAGCCAGGAGCTATTCGACCTGCAACTGTCCGGGCATACGCATTACGGGCAGTTGTTTCCGTTTCGTCTTTTCTCAAGACTTGTATATCCATTCCAAAACGGCCCATACCACCTTCCGGCAGGCTCGATCCTCTACACCAGCAGCGGTTCCGCCACTTGGGGACCGCCTTTTCGCGTACTGGCCCCACCCGAGATAACCATCTTCGATATCGTAAGGAAGTGAGGAATTTTGATTCCAGGTCTTTGGGAAACTGAAGGCCCTGTTGGTTGTGTTGTAAGAATCGGGGCAAGAAAAAACACTTGAAATTTAGAGGTTTAGTCTTGGCAATCAGCAGCGGGAGTGGCCAGCCTGCTCACTGCTCACTGCAGTTTCCGGTTCTTGCGGAGCCGATCCAGTTCGCGGTTTTCCTCCTTTCTCTTGATACTCTCCCGCTTGTCGTACTCCTTCTTGCCCCTGGCGAGGGCGATTTCGATTTTTGCCCGGCCGTCTTTGAAATAGATCTTAAGGGGAATAAGCGAGAAGCCTCTTTCCTGCGTTTTGCCCAGGAGCTTTCGTATCTCTGAGCTGTGCAAAAGAAGCTTTCTTACCCGCTCGGGGTCGTGATTGTCATAAGTTGCGTGGGTATAGGGACTGATATGGAGTCCGTAGATAAAGACCTCGTTTCGCTTTACCCTGGCATAGCTGTCCTTGAGATTGGCCCGTCCTTCACGAAGTGATTTGACTTCAGTTCCAAGCAGGACCATGCCGGCCTCGAACCTTTCAGTGATTTCATAGTCGTGAAAAGCCTTCTTGTTCTGGCTGATGATTTTTATGTTTGCTTCCGGAGCTTGAGCTTTTGCCATATGGCTAAAAACGATCCTTTCTCGCTGATTGCCCGCCCGGTTCAGGCGGTCGCTTTGGTCGAATTTCCATTATAACGGGAATTCGGTTCGAAGACGCGGAATTCCTCGGGGAAATTCCTCACAATCATCTTCATGAGCGAATGCTTTATTTCTTCGGCCGTTCGGAGGCGGAGCATTCTGCTTGCGAACCGGCAGCATTCTTCCATGGAGGAGCGTCGGATCAGATTTTTGACCCGGGGCAGGGATTGCGGATTCATACTGAAAGAGTCAATCTTGAGCCCGAGCAGGATAGGGACGTACATCGGTTCTCCGGCCATTTCTCCGCATACCGCGACCGGGATGCCGGCTTTGTGCCCGGCATTCACCGTCTGCCTGATGAAACGCAGCACCGCCGGGTGGAGCGGTTCGAACAGGTAGGCGACGTGCTCGTTTGCACGATCGATCCCGACACTGTATTGAATGAGGTCATTGGTTCCGATGCTGAAGAAGTCCACCTCACGGGCAAGCATGTCTGCTATACCGACCGCGGATGGTACTTCTATCATGACTCCGATGGGCATTTTCTCGTCAAAAGGTATTCTTTTTCTGGAGAGTTCCGACTGGACTTCCCGGACAACTTCCTTCGCTTCCAGGAGTTCTCCGATTCCGGAAACCAGGGGGAACATCATCTGAATGTTCCTGGCGGCGGCGCCCGCGCGCAGGATGGCCCTGAGCTGCATTTTGAACAGGTCTCGGTAGTGGAGGCAGAGGCGAATCGAACGCAGGCCTAATGCGGGATTGACTTCTTCAAGTTTGGGATACCAACTGGCGAGCTTTTCGGCGCCGAGATCGAGCGTTCGTATAGTGACGGCGCCCGGCGCCATGAGTTCCGACAAGTCGCGGTAATCCCTGTAGAGCGATTCCTCGTCAGGAAGATCGGCCCTGTTCATGAAGAAGAACTCGGTCCTGTACAAGCCGATGGATTCCGCCCCGTTATCCCTGGCCGCGACAACCTCCTCCAATAATTCTATATTTGCCTCGGCGCCCAGTCGGTGGCCGTCCCGAGTTACCGCGGGCAGGTGAGCCTGGCGGCTGATCTGCTTTACATAGGACTCCAGCTCTATTTGCCGTTCGTAATAGAAGCTGAGTTCGTTTTCAGTCGGATTGACGATGATTTTCCCGGCGGCGCCGTCTATGATGAGAATATCCCCCATCGTGATGAGTCTGGCTCCGTTCTCGGCCCCCACAACCGCGGGAATGCTCAGAGAGCGGGCGACAATAGATGTATGAGAAGTACTGCCGCCTATTTCCGTAACAACCCCGAGCGTTCTTTCCACCTGCAACTGTATGGCGTCGGCGGGCGAGAGTTCATGCGCTATGATGATGACGCGCTCTTTGATATTGTGGAGAGCATCCTGATCCAGACCCGAGAGAATGCGGAGCACGCGGTCACACGCAGCGTCCACATCCGCAATCCGGCTGCGCACGTATTCGTTGTTCAGAGAACTGAAGAGGGCTCTTGCTTTGGTGATGGACTTGACCAGAGCCTTCGGGGCATTGAGATGCTCTTCCTGGATATGCTGCAGAGTCTCATCATAGATGGAGCGGTCCCGCAGAATCATCTGCTGCACTTCGAGCAGGCGGGCATGTTCCTTGAACTCCGTGCGGATGCTCTTCTTGATGGTTTCGAGATCGGCTTCAGCCCGTGTTACAGCATCTCTGAAACGCTTGCACTCAAAGGCAACCGCTTCATCGCCTGCCAAGTCGTACTGGGGAACGGCGACTCTGCCGCGCTCGATCAGATAAGCTTTACCGATGGCGATTCCCGGTGAAGCTCCAATTCCTTTTATGGTCAGTGAGGGACGGCTCATGGGAAATCAGATCTCTTTGAGATTAGGATAAGTTCCCGGAAGATCTCTTGCTTCTATTCTATTTTCGCACAGGAGGGAAGAGGCTTTCAGAGTTCGCCAAACTTAATCTGGAAAAGGGCGGCCAGTGCGCTCAGTGCATCTGAGGCATCGCGGCCTCGGGCGGAAACAGTTACTTTGCATCCCTGCGGACAGATAAGGGTCATCAGATCGAGAATGCTTTTGCCGTTAACCGTAACGCCGCATTTGGAGATCACTATTTCCGATTCGAACTGGCTGGTCACTCTTACGATTTGAGCTGCAACGCGCGCGTGGATACCCAACTTGTTGGCTACTATGAACTCCTGCTCCAGTGCAGGAAATTCTTCGGCACTCTGGTTCAAGGCGAATTCCCCTCGATGCTTGAAAAGTCCGGGGTCTATTAGCATATCGATGCCTGCCAAGTCAACTCAACTCATCGCAAAGTCCTCATATACTATATTCGGGTCAGTCGCCGCTTCTCTCAACCCCCAAAATGGAAGATGGTCCATTTCTGTTACCCTTACCGGCGGTCATTGTCTACGAGGAAGCTCCATTCCGGATCAGCTCAATCACTTTCCGCACGGTATTTCCGGAATAGAGCATCGAAACATGGCTTACGGGACTGGTTTCAAAATAAGTCCATTCGTTATAGGGGGCCTTCAGCCCCTCAGACGGCAGCACGAGGTTATCAACGGGCGAATAGAGAGCGAAGGCGGGACAGAGGAGTGAAGCGGAATTCCGCTCCAGTTCCTCGAACAGAGGACCGCGGTATTGGAGGCTTGCCGCCAGGGTTCCGAGTCCAAAGGCCACCATCTTCGATCCCCGGTGCGGTGATCCGAGGGTGATTACGGCTGCGGGAGTGACGCCGCCGAGGCGTTTCTCGGCATAAACCCTGGAGAGAAGCCCTCCCAGGCTGTGGCCGACCAGGTAGACCGGACTGCCCGGAACGGCCGAGGCTGAGCCGGAAACGAACCTTTCGAATTTCTTCAGGGTCTGCTCGAAGGTCGTGAAGAAGCTGCTGTAGCCCATGACGAAAACGTTTGTAAAACCGGCCTTCTGCAAGCGGCGCCTGAAAAGCATCCAGGCGCTGGGGTTGTGGAAGAGTCCGTGCGCCAGGATGATAACGGGCTGGCCGGGGGTAATTATTCGGGGCCTCCACAGCGACGGAACGAATCCCAGGGGATAGGTGAGCATCAGAAACGGGATCCCGGCCACAGCGGAGAGGATGCCTCGAAGCATCATCCACTGAAGGCGCTTTGAGCGGTCCTTTCTCGCCGCTTCTGCGTTTTCGTACCAGAAAAAGGCATAGGTAAAGAGCGCTACGGCGGCTGCGATGCCCAGTAGAAGGAAAACAAAGCAGAAAATTATCTTCATAGCCATTTCTCCTTGATCAGTTCCCAAAGCTCACCGAGATTCCCTGCAACGATTCCGGGTGGGGCGAGGCGTCCCTGGAGCATGCGGGTGATGACCCGCACCTCTTTCTGCAGACTGGAGAGCACCCAGGCGGTTTGAAAGCCTGCCGTCGCCGCGGGATAAATGTCGAGTTCAAAGCTGTCGCCCACAAGCATGCATTCCGATGCAGATTTGCCGGCCATTTCCAGTGCATGGTTGAAGATGGAGGGCGAGGGTTTTTTGATTCCGATCCGGAAGCTGAGGACGGGGAGATCTATCTCCCTGGAGAGTTCAGGACAGGCTTTGAGAAATCCCTGGTAATAGGGATACCATGTGTTGGAAATCAGGCCCAGGGTGATTCCGGCTTCTTTGAGGCCGGACAGAAGCGTTCGCGCTCCTTCGATTTCACGGATCGAAAGATACTGTTCCTCCCATATCCTGCCTACCTCTTCGGCAATTGTTGCAGCGTCGTGATCCGGGAGCACGGATCGCAAGGAGTCCACCATCTCCGAGATCTTCCGCGCCGGCGAAGTCATCAGAATGCGCCCTGCCTTCTTCGCCTGCTTTTCTACCAGTTGCAGGCGTCTGGCAAGCAGGACATGCGGCGTCTCAGTTGTCCCGGTCACCAGGGTATTGCCCAGGTCACAGAAAACAACCTTTGGTTTTACGCCGGGCGCTTGCTGCTCACTGTTCACGGTCTCTCCGTTTTTGCTCAAGGAACTTTTTGACCGATGGAAAAAGTTCCATTTCCGTATGGGGAAGGAACAGAGATGCTATGAACTCATTCATGAATTCGGGATGGACGCTCAATTCGATATAAGTCATGCGGTTCGCGATTTGTTCAGCTTTGTGAAAGGCATCGGTCGAAAGAAGGGCCAGACGCGCCCCGGCCAGGGAGCTGTTCCCGATAAAGTGAATTCTTTCGGCGGGGATATCGGGCAAAAGACCGATGAAGATCGCTTTATCGATATCGAGGTGCGCGCCAAAACCGCCGGCGACAAATATTTTCTGAAGATTTCCAAACCCCATGTCCAATGTCTTCAGCAGCACCCTGACGGCAGCGAGCACCGCGCCTTTGCTCTTGATAAGATTGCTGATATCGTCCTCGGTGATGACTATCGCCCCCCCCGTTGCCGTCTCCGGACCGCGGGCCACGATGAATTCGGGAACGTCATCGACCACCCTGACCCTCGGGTGATCGAGTGCTATGAATTTTCCGCTCTGGTCGATCAATCCGGCGGCAAAGAGTTCGGCAATACCGTCTATGATCGCGGAGCCGCAGAGACCGAGGGGCCTCTGGTCCCCAATGGTTTCAAAGAAGACCCTGTTACCGTCGATACGAATCTTCTCTATTGCACCCATGATAGCCCGGGTGCCGCATTTGATGCCTCCTCCCTCGAAGGCGGGACCCGCCGAGGAGGAACAGCATACGAGCCAGTCATTATTGCCGATCACTATTTCGCCGTTTGTGCCCACATCGATCAGGGCGCTCACTTCAGGGTGATCGTGCATGCCGCAGGCGAAAACCCCGGCTGTAATATCGCCCCCGACGTAGCTGCTTACACAGGGCATGCAGTGGAGAAGAGCCTTCGGGTGAGCGTTGAGCCCCACTTCGGCGGCCTGAAACTGAGGAAACCGGGTAGCCGCAGGTATATACGGTTCTACGCGGATATTGCACGGCTCCAGCCCCAGAAGGAGATGACTCATCACCGTGTTCCCCGCGGCGACAATGGAGGTGATGTCGTGATGCCTGAGGTGATTCTTCTTTACAAGTGAATCGATGAGCGCATTGATGGTGTAGGTAACGGCATCGGTCAACGGCGCCAGGCCGACGTGAGTGCAGGCATAGATCATGCGCGAAATGACATCTTCTCCGTACCGGGCCTGGCTGTTATGGCTTGCCTGGGCGCCGAGCACCGCTCCGGTGCGAAGATCGATCAACTGGGCGACAATGGTGGTCGTTCCCACATCGACCGCCACGCCGAAGTTGCGGGAGGTCGTATTTCCACCCTCCAGTTCACGTATATGGGGACACTCCGTGTCACGAAAATGAACGGTGGCCGTCACCTTCCACCGGTTCCTGCGCAGCAGGGCGCCCAGGCCCCAAAGACAGGAGAAGTGCGCCTGAATCTGAGGAAGCTCCGGAATCTGTTTTCTCAACTCCCGCTGAATGCGCTCAAGATCCGAGAGACTGTCCGAGATTGTGGGCGGGGGAAGCCGAAGATAGTATTTTTGACAAAGAGGTCGGACAACCGGAGCGGGAGGAAGCTCTGGGCTCTCAACGTGCGTCGGTTCCTGAAAAGAAATGATATAGTCGGATATCTGAACTTTCTCATCCGTTCGGGATTCCGGTGGAATCCAAACCTCAACGTCTTCATCCTGGAGTTCGGCCTGGCAGGCAAGCGTGTAACCCGATTCGAGTTCTTTTCGGCTGAGCTTTCCCACCACTCGGCTTGTGAGCTTCACTTTGCCCCTGGTTACCCTGACTCGGCACTTACCGCAAACCCCCTCGCCGCCGCACAAATTACTCAGGTCGATACCGGCATAAGAGGCTACTTCGATGAGTTTTTCTCCTGAATCGGCTTCCGTGCGAGTGCATTCCGGCTGAAAAGTTACTATTATTCTGCCCATCCATATCTCCGTTTGGAGGATTGTGTCGCCGTGGAGCCATTGTGCCGATCAGGAGGATGGAATCAACCGCTGAAGATGAAGGCCAAACCGCTGTACTGGTACATCCTGGTCGATTTCGCGCCGGTGCGCATTGCTCTTGAGATATGATCAGGTCTCTCAGGCACGAACGCATAGGAATATAGACAGTTCAAGGAAAATCTACAAGACTGAAGGCCGGTTTCAGCGCCGGGCCGACATGTGGTCAATAGATGCACACTGGAGTATGGGATTGCACGGAAAGAAACTCGCATTGGCGTACTACATCAGTTCGCACGGATTCGGCCATGCAATCCGCTCATGCGAAGTCTTGCGCCAATTGTTGCTGCTTGAGCCTTCCCTCGATGTCACCGTTGTATCTGCCGTACCGGAATGGCTGATCGAACAAAACACGGGACACAGTCTTCGGATCAGACGCGTATCTCTCGACGTCGGGCTGGTGCAGCGGGACAGTCTTTCTTTCGATCTCCGCAAAACTCTTGACGTGTTAATGGCGATAAAGGCCGATTCAAAAAAAATCGTTGAAGGGGAAATCGCTTTTCTGCAACAGGAGCAGGCAGGCGGAGTCGTATCCGATATAGCTTTCCTCCCGTTTGTCGCTGCCGACTCAGTTGGGATTCCATCAGTGGGGATAAGCAATTTCACCTGGGACTGGATCTACGAGGTCTACGAGCAGCACGATCCGGCATGGCATGACATTATCGCCTGGGCCCGCAATGGCTACTCGTATTGCTCTCTGTTTTTGCGCTTACCCATGGCAGGCGACTGCTCCGCCTGTCCGAGAATCGAAGCCATACCCCTTATCGCACGACAATCATCCCGGAAGCGCGAGGAAGTGCGGCGAGCCCTGGGCATTGTTCCTGAAGAGAAGGCGTTGCTGCTCTCCTTCGCAAGCCTCAATCTGCCCGAGGATACCTGCAGGAGACTGGAGCGAATCGAGGGAATCACCTTCATCTATAAGAGCCCGCTCGATTTTCCCGTGGCCCGTGCGCGCTCGATAGACGGCCTGGGAATTGCCTATGTTGACGCCGTGAGCGCTGCAGACGGGGTCATAACAAAGCCCGGCTACGGAATCGTATCAGACTGCCTGGCGAATGGCGTCCCGATGATTTACACCGAACGTGGAGAGTTTCGTGAATATCCTCTCCTTGTGGAAGAGATTGAGAAGAACCTTACATCCTGTTTTATCGATGCGAACGACTTTGCCTGCGGGAATTGGGAAGGGGCCATACGGCATGTTTTTTCGCTTCCGCGAAAGACTTTGGAATTGAGAACCGACGGCGCCAGGGTCGCTGCGGAAAGAATTCTCAGGGAACTGCAATCGAGAGGTGCTTCATGAGTTCGAGAATGTTTATTGAGGCTGTACATTCGGAGGGACTTGCCCATATCTCCTACATTGTGGGACACAGGGGCAAAGCCGCGGTAATCGATCCCAGGAGAGACTGCGGAATTTACCTTGATATTGCAGGCAGGTACGAGGCAAACATCACGCATATCTTCGAAACTCACCGCAATGAGGACTATGTTATCGGATCGCAGGAATTGTCCCGCAGGACCGGCGCAGGCGTTTACCATGGGCATGCCTTCGACTTTCATTATGGAAATCCCGTGAAGGATGGGGACAAGTTCATATTCGGCGATCTGGCTTTAACGGCAATCGAGACTCCCGGACACACCGATGAGAGCATTTCCCTTGTCCTGGCGGATACGAGCTTTGGGCAGGAGGCGGTGGCGGTCTTCTCGGGAGATACGCTCTTCATCGGTGATGTGGGGCGAACGGATTTCTTTCCGGACAGGCCCGAAGAAGTCGCCGGATTGATTTATGAGAGCATTTTCAATAAGCTCCTGCCTCTCGGAGATCATGTCATACTCTACCCGGCGCATGGGGCGGGATCGGTCTGCGGAAAGGGGATGGCCTCGAGAGACTTTTCGACCCTGGGCTATGAGCGATTGAACAATCCGGTCCTTAGAATTAGCAACCGAGATGAGTTCATAAAACTCAAAGTCGGCGAACATCATTACAAGCCCCACTATTTCAAGATGATGGAGAAATATAACCAGGAAGGCTCAGCCCCTGCGCTCTCAGGACTCCCTGTGCCGCGGGCGCTGAATGCCGGCGAATTTTCGATGGCGATGGAGAAGGGCGCCCTGGTGCTGGACGTTCGCAGTGCAGAGGCTTTTGCGGGCGCCTTCATCCCGGGGAGCCTCTCCGTGCCGCTCGATATGGTTCCCGCTTTTGCGGGTTATTTTCTTCCTTATGACAGGAAGATCCTGCTGGTGATCCAACAGCCCGGAGATCTGGATACAGCGGTTCGCTACCTCAGGAGAATGGGCTACGACAACGTGGAAGGATATCTTGCGGGAGGCATGAGTGAGTGGGAAACCAGCGGTTATGTCTACGATACTGTTCCGGCTGTTCACGTGGAGGAACTCGTCCGCCGGATTCAGGCGCGCGAAGAGTTTATCCTGCTCGATGTGCGCACGCACGATGAAGTAAAGGAAGGCCGGCTGCCCGGCGCCACCCACATCTATATTGGAGAACTCGCGGACAAGGTCGGAACTCTGCCCGCAAACCGGCCGGTAACCACGTTTTGCGGCAGCGGTATGCGAGCCATAATTGCCGCGTCCATCCTGAAGCAAAACGGCTTTACGCAGGTGGAAGACAGCCTGGGTTCCATGGCCGCCTGCATGGCTGTCGGCTGCCCGATTGAGAAGGGTTTCTAAGAAGCCGGCCAAACCGCTACTTTCTTTCTGCCGAAGCCGGGCAAGTCTGTCCGGGGAGTTGAGTCTGCGCCCGCCCCCACTGTTGCCAATGGTGCGGGCGGGAGAGAAATGGCAGCGACTCAGTCAGCAGGAACTTCCTTTTTGGAAAAGTACCAGTCGGTGACGGAAAATGGCGCCTTCATGCGTGCCTCCGCCTCCTGCGTAGTTGCGGGGGGAGGGACTATGACCGGATCGCCGGCCTTCCAGTCGGCAGGGCAGGCCACCGCGTGCCTGTCGGTGGTCTGAAGCGCATCGATGACCCGCAGGATTTCATCGAAATTACGCCCAACATTGAGCGGGTAGTAGATCATGGCCCTTATGCGCATCTGGGGGTCTATGAAAAACACACAGCGGACCGCGGCGGTGACCGCGCTCGGTTCGTGGATCATCCCGTAGAGGCGGGAGACTTTTTGGTCGAGATCCGCGATAAGCGGAAAAGGGATCTTTACCCCGAATTTCTCCTCGATATTGCGAAGCCATGCTATGTGGCTGAAATTGCTGTCAACTGAATTGCCGATCAGTTTTACCCCGCGTTTATTGAATTCCTCATGGAGCCTTGCAAAGGCCATGAGTTCGGTGGTGCACACGGGCGTAAAATCTGCCGGATGGGAGAAAAGGATTACCCAATTTCCTTTTCCCCATTCCGAGAGCCTGATCTGGCCGTGCGTCGTGGTGGCCTCGAAATCGGGCGCCGGACCGTTCAACTCTATCCTTGGACCGGAATTGCCTTCCTGGACTTCATTCATGAGAATCTCCTCCATATAACTGCCCGGGTCGGCTTACCCCCATAGCAAGGGGGGCGGCCAACCTCTTTTCGCAAAAAACTGCCGCGCCGTTCTCCTCATTCAGAATCGGTCAGGAGAATGGTTTTGCATGTAAAATAAATACTGCCGCCGGGTCGGCAACGTTTATTCCGAGATCCAATCCGATGGGAGGATTCGAATCTGCTCACCATTTCCATGGAAAGCTGAACGTATCGGCTGCTCCAGAGCCCGAACCCGTGTAAATTGAAAACTTCCGTTCCGCTGCCCAACTTTTTCTTGCGACAAATTGAAGCCTGCGGTAATGTTGAAATACACCAACAAATATAATAAGGGGTATCTTCTAATGTCAACAGAAATGCTCAATAAGTCAGAAAGACTCAAACTCCTCCGCGAGAAGCTTGGGAATATTACCCAAGCTGACTTGGCGCGAACGCTAGGCATTCCCAGGCATAAAATCGCCGATATCGAATTCGGAAAAGTCAAAATTTCCGTTGAGTTAGCTGAACTTATGGAAGAAAAATTCAATGTCAGCTTCCGATGGGCGCTCACCGGAAAAGGCGATATTTTCCTGCCGGAGCCGCAAGTCGCGCCCCCCTGCCTCTCAGCCGATGACTATGAAGCGGTCCCGCTTCTGGCTTCCAGGGTGGTCGCCGGGCCGGAAGGCGAAGTTCTGTTCGAAGAGATAGCGGATTATTACCCGTTCAAGACCTGGTGGATTGACCGCATGGTCGGCTACGATGTCGAAAGGAGGTCCCGTCTTGTCCTGATAAAAGTTCGCGGCGATTCGATGAGTCCTGCGATCAACCAGGGCGACATGGTGATGATCGATACCTGGGAGGCTGAGCGCATAACCATCCTCACCGGTCAGATCTACATGATCACAATGCCCGATGGCGGTTCGGCTTTAAAGCGCCTTGCCCTTTGCGAGAAGGAAGGAAAGGTGAAACTAATCTGCATGTCCGATAATGTAGCAGCCTACAAGCCGTTTGAATTCGAGCTTGAATCCCGCCGGCCGATTCACTCTTATGTAATTGGCCGCGTTCGGTGGGTGGGTAAGGAAATCGACTGAATCGGCGCCTTTGCCAAACCTATGTACGGGGGAGTCTTAACCACGAAGAGCGCGAAGGAGACACGAAGCTCACGAAGAAAGACTCTCGACTGAATGCGGATGCTCCACTTTTTCTTTCGCGATTCCGCATCTTTCGTAGACAGGCTTTTCCTGAAGTTCCAGGGCCGGTTTAAAAATCAACTTAGCTTTCCTTGATGGTGTTCGGCACGAACAAAAACGGCCCCCAGGGTTCACTTTCCACGGTGGGTGCGTCCATTCTTGTCCCAGGGTGGCATCACAGGCTCTGAACTAATGCCGCTGAGTCCGTAATTTTGCTCACCGATCTTCAAAAGCTTAATTCGGTTCTTCATCGGATTTGCGAATAGAGCTGAAAAAGGACTCGCTCCAGCTTACTTCCTTATTTATTTGTTCGATAAGTTCGTCGATATCGGGCTCATCCGATATGTTTATTATTCCTTCCATGTCTCTATCGACTTTTGTAATCCCCGGGAATTCCTGCTCGAGATTGCTCAATACTATTCTCTGACGTTTGGCGGTTTCCAAAAGATTGAGACTGTTTCTTGAGAGTTCTTTTTGTTGCAGTGCCTGCCTGATGGTGATACTCAGTTCAATTGCGCTGCATGGCTTTATTAGAAATCGATAAACCTGGCTCTTATTGATCGCTCGAATAGCAGTATCCAGGTTTGGGTGGCCCGTCAGAAGGATCCTGATAGTCTCAGGGTATTCCGAATAAACAATGCCGAGGAAATCAGAGCCTGCCATGCCCGGCATCATTTCATCAGAGACAACGACGTCGATCTTCTCCTTTGCCAGGATATCCAGTCCTTGCTCCGCCGAGTTTGCTCCTGCCAGCTCATAGCCTTCTTTTCGAAGGGCGCGTTTGAGCGCCTCCAGCACCATCGGTTCATCATCAACCAAGAGAATCTTGGGGAACATCGCCTTCTCCATATTACAGTTCTTTTCCGGCGGACTATTTTCTCTTGACGAGAACCCGGATCGGTTCTCTTATGCCGGGTTTTTCAGCAAAGTTTTTCATCTTCTCGCGCAACGTTCTGTTGACTTGGTAACCCCTGGTCACAAGAAGACGGCCATCTTCGATCAATACATCTTCGGCAAGCACCATGCCGTCCGCCAGTCTGGACACCATGACCGATCTTTCCTCGTACTGCTGGTCAATTCCCAACAATGCCTGGAGCGCGGCAAGAACATCGGGATCGTAAATGTCCGGTCGGCCCTTTAATGCATCCACAGATTCGCCGCATGAGCATCCCGTGCTCTGGAGGGTATCGAAATCGAGAACCACCCGCAGTATCCTGGCGCCCAGCGGGATTTCGTCTCCTTTCCGAGAATCGGCCGGCACTCCTGAACCATCGTAATTTTTTTCCTGATAGGCGATAATCTCTGCGATGCCTTGCATTCTCGGGATGTTGGAGAGGAGATCGGATGCAATGCCGGGATGCATCGAGAAGAGCTGAGATTCGTCCGCCGTAAGTGCTTCGCCCCTGTAGAGCTTTTTAAGCACAGCTTCGGGCAGAATTACGCACCCGATTTGCGATAGCGAGGCTGCCGTTTCGATCTGCCAAATATCCGAAATCCGCATTGCCCTCGCGATTTCCTTTGCGTGATGAGCTATCCGCGAGGCACGGCCGAAAGCCTCCGGATTGAGAAGCTGCAGGATCTCCGAAAGGACCTTGATGCTGCCGCGGAGTGTTTTTTCAAGGAGTTCTTTCTCCATGGTGACCAACTTGTATTGCCGTACTCCCGCGACAAGAGCATTGGCCAGGGTCTTCGGCTCACAGGGTTTGGTCAGCAGGCGAAAGATGTTCCCTTCATTGACTGCTTCCATTGCGGTCTGTAGGTCCGCATTTCCAGAAAGCATCATGCGGACGGTGTCCGGCGCCAGCTCTTTCGCTCTCGACAGGAACTGAATTCCATCCATTCCCGGCATACGCAGGTCAGAGACAATCACTGCAAAGGGGCCGTTTTCGGATAAAGTATCCAACCCCTCATCTCCCCCGAGGGCTGTATGAACGCTAAAGTACTTCCTGAACTGCCTTTGAAAACCGCTCAGAATGTTTGGGTCATCATCGACAAACAGAATGTTAGCCGGCATTTGCCTCTCCCTGATAAGACAAGTCGCAGACTTTTCGCCATACTTCTACCCGGTCCTCCACGTGCAGTCTATCCAGGTAGGCGGTATCCAGGCCCGGCTGCGAATCCTGATCTTTCTTGCTGGATCTTCTTTGCACGAATGTATTGGCGACATGGACGATGGTCAGAGTATCCAGGCTCTCATGCGGTAATCCAATCGGATAATGATGAAAAGCGACTGCATTGACGATAGGTTCGGAAAGCCCCCAGATTCCCAGCAGGTAGGCGCCGATCTCGGCATGGGTGGTTCCAATAACATGTTGCTCGGCTTCCCAAAGGCTGCAGTTTGCCGAACGCGCTTCTTCCAGAATCTGAAGGCACTTTTCGGGAAACCTGTCCAGCAGGATGAGTTTTCCGATATCATGGAGCAAACCTGATATGAATGCCTCGTCTATCTTATCCTGTCCCAGATCCTCGGCGATGGCGATCTGCTTGGCATAGAGACCTGTCGACATGCTGTGTTCCCACTGAGCATCCATTGAAAACCCCGGCAGGTTCGATTGTTCGTATTGGCAAAAAATCTTAATCGTAAGAATGAGCGCCTTCACAGTCTCCAGCCCAAGAAGATTGACCGCCCTGACAGGACTGGCGACATGTCTCGAGTGGCCAAAGAATGCGGAGTTCACCAGTTGCAGGATTTTTGCCGACATGCCCGTGTCCTGCGAAATAATCTCGCCGACTCTATTGAGAGACCCGTCAGGAGAGTCGATCTCTTTAATGACTTCCGTATAGAGAGAGGGAAGGCTGGGCAGGTTTGTGAGGCCTGAAACCACCCGTATCAGAGAATCATTATCGAGCAGCCGGCGAAGGGAGCAGCAGCGCGATACAGTATTCTTCAGGGTATCTGCGTCGCAGGGCTTTGAGAGGTACTGGTGCGCCAGTATCGCTGCCTCCATGGCCATCTCTCTTTCTGTATGCCCCGATAACACGATGCGGACAACCTGGGGATACAGTTCCTTTACCCGTGAAAGCAGTTGGCATCCATCCATGCCAGGCATGCGCATGTCCGTCACCACTACATTGAATGCCTTTTGCCCCATTAGCTCCAGGGCTGCATGCCCACCTTCCGCAAACTCCATCTCCCATTCGTGACGCATTCCACGGAGCATTCGCCGGAGCCCCTCCAGCAGTTTCGATTCATCATCCACAAACAATATGCGTTTCATTATTTCTCCGTATCGCACTGAAGCGGCGACGGATCATGAAGATCGTGCCGCTTTCCAACTCCGATTCGAAATCTATGGTTCCATACGGTTTCTCGACGATTACAGAATGGCGGATTGCAGCTCCCTGACCGGTACTTCCTCCGACCTCCTTGTGCCACAGGGGCTATTTCCTTAATCGGAACCTTTCTTTTTCGACTTAATCCCTGGACTTGTCTCTTGGCCGTTAATTTCGATGGTTCTCAGTAACAACTCCTTTATGGCAAGCGGGCTTTCTCCTGGCACGGATGATGCTTCCATCTATTGTTTGCTACGTTATGCGAAAGAGTGATCCTGTTCCTCCGTGTGCAGGAGGCTAATTGCGAATAGCCGACGGTTCATAACGGAACGATTCAGGTCCGCGATCCAGGGCTTGAGACCTGGTTGTGTTTTGTGGCGTGGCCAAGGGAAAAGGTGAGAGGCATGATCAACTGGCTGAGGACCCTGGGGTTAAGC
Organism: uncultured Syntrophobacter sp.; assembly: GCA_964539645.1. Taxonomy (GTDB): domain Bacteria; phylum Desulfobacterota; class Syntrophobacteria; order Syntrophobacterales; family Syntrophobacteraceae; genus SbD1. Next base: position 12,326 of record CAZIJV010000053.1, on the reverse strand, counting down.
TTGAAGTTGGCTCTACTGGGAGTGAGCAGTGTGCTGATTACCGCGGTTGCTCTTGTGACCCTGGCGGTGTGGCAAAGCGGCCAGTACAACCGGCTGGCCCAGAGCGAAGTGGACGTCTTGATCGACGCCGGCCTCGACAACATCGCAAAAGGGGTCTACCAATTGGTAAAGACCGAAAATGAGGCGGTACAACAGCAGGTCGACTTCAATCTGAACGTCGCAAGGCATGTCCTGGCCAATATCGGTGATGTCAACATTTCGACGGAAACCGTCAGTTGGACGGCCGTCAATCAGTTTACCGGGGAACCGGTCACGCTTCAACTGCCTAAGATGCTGGTCGGCGGCCGATGGCTGGGCCACAACACGGCGCCGACTGTCGAGACTGTGGTGGTTGATGAAGTAACCCGCCTGGTTGGCGAAACGGCCACTATTTTCCAGCGGATAAACGAGAGGGGTGACATGATCCGTGTGGCCACCACGGTGAAGGACGAACGGGGCAATCGCGCGATCGGGACCTTCATCCCCGCCGTCGCCTCGGACGGCAGCGCCAACCCCGTGATTGCGGCCATTCTAAGGGGTGAGACCTACCACGGGCGCGCCTTCGTCGTCAATGCATGGTACCTGACTGCCTATGAGCCGCTCAAAGACAGGGCAGGCAACCTGGTGGGAATGTTATATGTCGGCGTTAAGCAACAAAGCGTCGAGGCGCGGGTGCGGCAGGCCGTCCTGCAAACCACGGTGGGAAAGACGGGCTATGTCTATGTGTTGGGTGGGAATGGCAAAGACCGGGGTCGTTATATCATTTCTCAAGGTGGGGAACGCGATGGCGAGAACATCTGGGAAACCAGGGACAGCGACGGACACTATATGGTACAGGCGATTGTCAACAAAGCGGTCGCCTTAAAACCCGGCGAACTGGCCACGGAGCGTTATCGCTGGAAGAACCCGGAGGACCGTGCACCTCGCTGGAAAGTTGCCCGCCTCGCCTATTACGAGCCTTGGGACTGGGTGATTGGAACCAGCGTGTACGAGGACGAACTCCAGGGCTACCGGGCTCTCCTGACGGACGGACTCCTCCAAATGACCGGTACGATGTGTCTGGCCGGCTTGGCAATCACGCTGTTGATTGGACTGGTCAGCGTCCTTATCGCCATGACCGTTACTCGTCCCGTCCGGCAGATGACGAAAGCCGTGGAGACCATCATTCAGGGAAACCTTTACCAGGCGCTGAACGTTCATTCTCACGATGAACTCGGCACTCTGGCGCAGGCCTTCAACGTGATGATCGATAGATTGAGTCACACGATGGAGGGACTGCGACGAAGTGAGGAGAAGTACAGGTATATCTTCGAGAATGCCATCGAAGGCCTTTTCCAGACAACCATCGAAGGACGGTTTCTCAGCGCGAGTCCGGCGATGGCCCGCATGCTGGGCTATGATTCGCCTGAGGCGCTGATGTCGAGTGTGTCTAACGTTCAACAGCAGGTCTATGCTAATCCGGAGGATCGCGATCTCATTCTTGCTGCGGTTGTTGAATCAAGGGACGTAGTCGAGAAAGAAGTTCAATTTTCTCGAAACGACAAGCAAGTGATCTGGGTTTCAATCAACATCCGGGCCATGCGCGACAGTGCGAGCCAACCTCTGTTCCTGCAAGGCTTCGTTACCGATATCACCGAACGTAAACGATCGGAGCAGTCGCTCCAGGACCTCAGCAGGATGCAATCGGCGATTCTTGACAACAGTGCGGTGGGGATCGCCTTCGTGCGTAACCGGATTTTTGAGTGGGTGAATCCGACAATGTCTGAACTGTTCGGCATTCCTTTGAAGCAACTCCAGGGAGCTTCCACGTGCACCGTCTATCTGAATGACGACGAGCATGAGAGGGTTGGCGCAGAGAGCCATGCTCTTCTCACTCAGGGAAAGAAAGCATCGTTCGAATTGGAGATGCTCAAATGCGGGGATGGTTCGTCGTTCTGGTGCCATATGGAAGGAAATGCTTTGGACGCCTCCAGACCCGAGGATGGCGCCATCTGGGTTGCGGCGGATATCACCGACCGCAAGCGGATAGAAGAGGCCTTGCGCGAGGCCAATCTCGTTGTCGAAAAAAGTCCTGTGGTGCTCTTTCGTTGGAGGGCGACTGAAGATTGGCCGGTGGAACTCGTGTCGAAGAATGTGATTCGGTTCGGCTATAAGCCCGAAGAAATTCTTTCCGGCGAGATTCTCTTTGCTTCAATGGTGCACGCTGATGACTTGAAGCGAGTGACCCATGAAGTGCAACACTATGGTGAAACTGGCGTAAACCAGTTCAGACAAGAGTATCGTCTGGTCGCTAAGGATGGGGAGGTTCGGTGGATAGAAGATCACACCGTGATCGAGCGGGACGCTGACGGCCTTATCAAGCACTACCAAGGCATTGTCATTGACATCTCCGAGCGCAAGCGGGCGGAAGAGAAGTTGCGGGAAAGCGAGGCAAAGCACCGTCTTTTGTACGAGAGCATGATGGATGGCTTCGTTAGAGTCGATCTGGATGGTCGCCTCCAGGAATTCAATCGCGCCTATGCGCAAATGCTCGGCTACACAGACAAAGAACTGCTCCCCTTAACATACCAGGATCTGACGCCGGAAAGCTGGCACAATTTCGAAACCGATATTTTGAAGAGCCATGTCCTGGTGGAAGGCTATTCCGATATCTACGAGAAAGAATACCTGCGCCGCGACGGCAGCGTCTTCCCGGTGGAACTGCGAACTTATCTTATCCGGGACGACGCGGGGCAACCCGCCGGCTATTGGGCAATTGTGCGGGACATCTCCAGGCGCAAACGGGTTGAGGAAGCGTTCCGGGAACTCAGCAGGATGCAATCCGCGATTCTCGACAACATCACGGTGGGGATCGCATTTGTGCGAAACCGAACCGTTGAGTGGGTGAATCGGAAAGTGCCCGAGATGTTTGGCCTGTCCATCGAGCAGTGCCAGGGAATTTCCTCGCGCATCCTCTATCCGGATGACGAGACCTATGAGCGAATGGGCTCGGAGGTCTATCCTCTTCTTGCTCAGGGGGAAAAAGCCTCTTTTGAAGTGGAGACGCGCAGGGGCGATGGGTCAAGGTTCTGGTGCCGGCTGGAAGGAAAGGCTTTGGAGGCGTCCAGACTCGAGGAAGGCGTCATTTGGATATTGGAGGACATCACGGAAAGGAAGCAGGAAAGGGAATCCCTGCTGAGGACGCAGTTCGCCATGGACCGGGCTCGGGACAGCATACTTTGGGTTAATGATAAGGGTTGTATCGTCTATGCAAACGACTCCGCCTGCACCTCCATGGGATATAGTCGCGATGAATTACTGAGCATGACGGTTTTTGATATCGATCCGGACTTTCCCCCCGACCAATGGGAGCAGCATAAAAGAGATATGCGGCGTCAAAAAGCCATGTCGTTTGAAGGGCGCCACTTTGCAAAGGACGGCCGCATCTTTCCCGTGGAAGTCAGCAGCAATTTTTTAGAGTTTGACGGTCGCTGGTTCGCCTGCGCTTTCGATCGCGACCTCACCGAGCGCAAGCGGGCGGAGGCGGAGATCCGCAAACTGAACGAAGAACTCGAACATCGTGTGGCCCGCCGCACGGCGCAACTGCAAGCCGTCAATACCGAACTCAAGGATGAGATTGCCGAGCGCAGGCAGATCGAGGAAGCTTTGAAGTACCGGCTCAGGTTCGAGAAAATGATTGCCGGAATTTCCAACGATTTTGCTGGCCGTGCAATGAATCAACTCGATCAGGGAATTACCGGAGCGCTTGAAGAGGTGGGTCGTTTTGCGGAGGCGGACCGGGGGTACGTCGTCCTGCTTTCCGAAGACGATCAGAATATGTCCATCACCCATGAATGGTGCGCCGGGGACGTAGCATCCGAGCCACAGGGGAGCGTCAATGTACCGATGCCGTGGCTGGGCTGGCTGCGGAAACAGCTCGACCAGGTGGAGTCTGTCCGAATTGCGACGCCTGCCGACCTGCCGGGGGAAGCCGAAGATGAAAAGAAGTATTTTGAAACCCGGTCTGTGCGATCGTGTGTCATCGTTCCCCTGGTGTGCGGAGGTGTTCTGAAAGGGTTCCTGGGCTTTGATTCGCTGCGCTCAGAGTGGCTATACCCGGATGACCTTTTGGGTCTTCTTGCAACGGCTTCCCGGTTCTTTGCCGGTGTATTCGAAAATAAATGGGCGGAAGAACGTCGGCTTGGGCTGGAACTTCAGCTTAACCAGGCACAGAAACTCGAATCCGTTGGCCAGTTGGCGGCGGGTATCGCCCATGAAATCAACACGCCCACCCAGTTTGTGGGTGACAACACCCGCTTCCTGCGTGACTCATTCAGCGATTTGAACACCCTCATCGAGGGCCTCGAACGCGTCGCCACCCATGCACGAGCGGGGCATGTGGACCGGGATCTGCTTGACGAAGTCGAGCAGATGCAGGCCACGGCGGATGTGGATTACCTGCGGGAGGAGATTCCCAAGGCTATTGACCAATCTCTCGACGGGATCCAAAGGATCTCCATGATCGTATCCGCCATGAAAGAGTTTTCCCATCCTGACCTGGGCAATAAAGTCGCCGCGGATCTTAACAAGGCAATTGAAACGACCGTGACGGTGGCCCGCAACGAATGGAAATACGTTGCGGAGATGCAACTGGAACTGGATACGAATCTTCCCCGGGTTGAGTGCGTGCTGGGCGAGATCAACCAGGTCATTTTGAACCTGATCGTGAACTCGGCGCATGCGATCGCGGATAAGTACGGGGATGGGGCGACCGGCAAAGGGACCATCACCGTCAGCACCAGGAGTGATGGAGATGGTGTGGAGGTCCGCGTCTCGGATACGGGGACCGGGATCCCGGAAAAACACCGGGCGCGAATGTTTACGCCCTTCTTCACTACGAAAGGCGTTGGCAAGGGGACCGGCCAGGGACTGGCTATTGCCTACAACGTGATCACCAAAAAGCATGGCGGGACCATCCGCTTCGAAACCGAGACGGGTCAAGGGACCACGTTCATCATACGTCTTCCTGGGAGTGAAACACAGACCCGGAAAGAGTCGTGAAGGAGTGAAATCGCTCCGGCCTTTTCGGCGGAAACCAAGGGTGAATCCTAATGGAAAAAAGAAATAATATCAAACTGGTTGTCGTGTCAATATCCGGGGATGCCCCCTTGCGCCGCCGCGTCCGGACCCTCTGGTTATGCTTCGCGATCATTACGGCCGGTCTGCTCTTTAGCGGCTGCGAAAACGGGAAACCGGGGGTCAAGCGGGTGGGTATCCTTTGCGGTCTCGATGTGTTTGCCTCGACCATAGACGGCTTCAGGGCCGGGATGAAAGATTTGGGCTATATCGAAGGCGCCGATATTGTCTATGATATAAAAAGGACCAATTTCGACCTGCCTGCTCAAGAACGCATTCTCCGCGAGTTTGTTGCTCAGAAAGTAGACTTGATGGTCGTCATGCCTACGGAAGTAGCTATAGCGGCGAAGGAAGTCACGCAAGGCACGCAGATTCCGGTGGTGTTTTGTCAAACCAACATAGAGGGCGCCGATGTGGTCAAAAGCGTAACGGAACCGGGTGGGAATCTTACAGGAGTACGCTATCCGGGCCCGGATATCGCCCTCAAGCGTCTCGAAATCCTTCACGAGTTGATGCCGCAGGCCAAAGTTTTCTGGGCGCCGTATGCAGGGAATCTCGCGCTCATTCCTCCCCAATTGACTGTGCTTCGCCCGGCAGCCGCGGAAATGGGCGTTACGCTGATGGAAACCCCTGCCGACAGTGCGTCTGATCTCCTTCAGGATTTGAAGGCAAGAGACAAAGCAGGCGATATCGGTATGGACGCAATATTGATGATAATCGAACCTTTGATACGTACGCCCTCGGTTTTCCCGGTAATAGGGGAATTTGCCGCCCGGCATCGCATACCCATGGGGGGGACGATGTACTCCAAGGGAGGGTACTCAACCTTGTTCGGCGTAGCGACGGAAAACCTTGCCGTGGGAAGGCTGACAGCGCAACAGGCCCATAAGGTTTTGAGTGGAATGCCTGCCTCCGCCATCCCGGTTGTTTCAGCCGAGAGTTTCTTTCAGCTCAACTACAAGGTCGCTCAGGAACTTGGAGTGAACGTTCCCGAGGGATTACTGAAGCAGGCTGATGAAGTTGTTTACTAAAGGGTTGTAAGGCTGGAGAAAGAGAGATGAAGAGTCCGGGAGTATTTGAAATGCCGGTGCTCCGATTGACCACTGCCATGGCGGTAGCCTTTTTCATGCTGAGCGCGGTAGTGCTTCTTCTCTACAGCGGACTGAACGCCGTGCGCGATTTCAGGTCGCAGGAAGCTGCCATCCTGAACAAGCAGCAACTTGCGGCGCAAGATGCTGCCAGGACAGTGAGCAACTTCGTCAACGAGAACTTCAAAGTATTGGAAACGGCGATAAGGTTGAGCCCTTTTGACGACATGTCGGCCATGGAGCAGAGGCAGATCCTGCAGACTTTGTCGGGACTCCGGCCGGCTATTCGAAATCTGCTGCTGCTGAATGACAGCAATGACGTCATGGCCCAGTCCTCCCGCGTCTCCTCATATGCAGCGAAACATTTCGTAGATAGAGTCACTCAGAGTCCACCCGGGAAGAACGCCCACAAGGAACGAACCATAAGCCCCGTCTATATGGATTCCGCCACGAGCGAACCCATTGTGATCATGACCTGCCCGGTGGTGAGCGCTTCGGGACAATTCCGCGGGACTTTGATTGCCGAACTCAACTTGAAGTCGATGTGGGAGATTGTCGATCGACTAAAGGTGGGTGAAACCGGCTACGTTTATGTTTCCGACAGAAACGGCAACCTGCTTGCCTTTCGTGATACCGGCAGGGTGCTGAGGGGCGAGAACGTCGCCGATCTCAAAGCAGTCGCCGAGTTCATTCGTAACGGGCCTTCAAGCGGGCCCGTCCTGGCTACGAAATACAGTGGTATTTTGGGATCTACAGTGGTGGGGACCTATGCGCCGCTGAGGGTCCCGGACTGGGCGGTCATAGCCGAGCTGCCATGGGAAGAAGCCTACCGGAAGCCTATTCTGGACATTGTCAGAGCCATGGGGATTACATTGGCAATGGCTGTCCTCGCGGGCTTTCTGGGAGTGCTCGCAGCAAAGAGTCTGGCATCGCCCCTGATTGATCTGACTGAAACCGCTTCCCGTATAGCCGCGGGAGAGAGGGATTTGCAGGCGAGGGTCGCGGGGCCCAGGGAAGTAGTTAGCCTGGCCGCAGCTTTCAACAGCATGACTGCGCAACTGCGGGAGAGTATGAAGGATCTGCAGATGCGATTCGACGAGCGCGAGCGGGCGGAGGAAGCGCTCCAGCAACTCAGCAGGATGCAATCCGTGATTCTCGAGAACAGCACGGTGGGAATCGCTTTGGTGCGGAACCGAGTCTTCGAGTGGGTGAATCGGAGAATGCCCGAGATCTTCGGCCTGCCCATGGACAAGTGCCAGGGGGCTTCGACGCGGGTCATCTATCCGGATGACGCGACGTATCAGAAGGTGGCGGATACCTATCCTCTTCTTGCTCAGGGAAAGAAAGTCACGGTCGAACTCGAGCTGCGGAAGGGGAAGGATTCGCTGTTCTGGTGCCGGCTGGAGGGGAAAGCGGTGGACCCCGCGAGACCCGATGAAGGCGTCATCTGGATCGCAGAGGACATCACCGAGCGCAAGCGGGCGGAGGCGGAGATCCGCAAACTGAACGAGGAACTCGAGCAGCGTGTGATCCAGCGCACGGCGCAACTGGAAGCCGTCAATGCCGAGCTCAAGGATGAGATCGCAGAGCGCAAGCAGATCGAGGAAACCTTGAAGTACCGGCTCAGGTTCGAGAAGATGATTGCGGGAATTTCCAACGATTTTGCCGGCCGTGCAATGAATCAACTCGATCAGGGAATTAACGGGGCGCTTAAAGAGGTGGGTTGTTTTGCGGGTGCGGATCGGGGGTACGTCGTCCTGCTCTCCGAAGACGATCAGAATATGTCCATCACCCATGAATGGTGCGCCGGGGACGTAGCATCCGAGCCACAGGGGAGCGTCAATGTACCGATGCCGTGGCTGGGCTGGCTGCGGAAACAGCTCGACCAGGTGGAGTCTGTCCGAATTGCGACGCCTGCCGACCTGCCGGGGGAAGCCGAAGATGAAAAGAAGTATTTTGAAACCCGGTCTGTGCGATCGTGTGTCATCGTTCCCCTGGTGTGCGGAGGTGTTCTGAAAGGGTTCCTGGGCTTTGATTCGCTGCGCTCAGAGTGGCTATACCCGGATGACCTTTTGGGTCTTCTTGCAACGGCTTCCCGGTTCTTTGCCGGTGTATTCGAAAATAAATGGGCGGAAGAACGTCGGCTTGGGCTGGAACTTCAGCTTAACCAGGCACAGAAACTCGAATCCGTTGGCCAGTTGGCGGCGGGTATCGCCCATGAAATCAACACGCCCACCCAGTTTGTGGGTGACAACACCCGCTTCCTGCGTGACTCATTCAGCGATTTGAACACCCTCATCGAGGGCCTCGAACGCGTCGCCACCCATGCACGAGCGGGGCATGTGGACCGGGATCTGCTTGACGAAGTCGAGCAGATGCAGGCCACGGCGGATGTGGATTACCTGCGGGAGGAGATTCCCAAGGCTATTGACCAATCTCTCGACGGGATCCAAAGGATCTCCATGATCGTATCCGCCATGAAAGAGTTTTCCCATCCTGACCTGGGCAATAAAGTCGCCGCGGATCTTAACAAGGCAATTGAAACGACCGTGACGGTGGCCCGCAACGAATGGAAATACGTTGCGGAGATGCAACTGGAACTGGATACGAATCTTCCCCGGGTTGAGTGCGTGCTGGGCGAGATCAACCAGGTCATTTTGAACCTGATCGTGAACTCGGCGCATGCGATCGCGGATAAGTACGGGGATGGGGCGACCGGCAAAGGGACCATCACCGTCAGCACCAGGAGTGATGGAGATGGTGTGGAGGTCCGCGTCTCGGATACGGGGACCGGGATCCCGGAAAAACACCGGGCGCGAATGTTTACGCCCTTCTTCACTACGAAAGGCGTTGGCAAGGGGACCGGCCAGGGACTGGCTATTGCCTACAACGTGATCACCAAAAAGCATGGAGGGACCATCCGCTTCGAAACCGAGACCGGTCAGGGGACCACGTTCTTCATCCGCCTCCCTCGCGGTGTAGCATAGGCCCACGGGCGCTGTGAAAGAACCGGCATGGGTTGCTTTCAGAAGAAAGTACGGTCATCATTCGCACTGAGGGCAATAGAAGACGGAAGGGCAACATGACTATTTCGAAAAAAGATCTTCTGCTAAGACCCCTGATTTCCATAGTTATCCTGGCGTGTCTCTCGATAGGGACATTTCTCATCATCTCCCAGCACTATATCAACTCCGTGTTTGGGCTGAATGAGAAACAATATCGGCAGGGCCTCATGAGTATCGTCACCGTTGCGCGCAACGCAGTGGAACCCGTGCTGCAAAAGGTCCGCGCCGGAGAGATCAGTGCCGCAGATGCGATAGAAACGATACGACCAATGATTCGTGCCATGACCTATATGGATCAGGATGGCAAGAATTACATATTTATGAGCACCCAGGAGGGCATGACTCTAGTCCAACCCTACGCTCTTGATCAAGAAATGAAGAACCGGCTCGAACTTCAGGACGTCAACGGGGTCTTCATCCTCAAAGAACTCATCAAAGCGTCAAAGGCCCATCCTGAGGGGGCCTTCGTCAGATATCATTATCCTCATTTCCCTGACAACGAAATTCAGGAAAAACTAAGCTATGTCATAGGCCTGCCGGAAATCAACTGTTACATCGCCAGCGGTATGTATATAGAAAGGATGCTCGAGGAACAACGTGAGATAGTGATGAAGGTTAAATACGCCGCCGTCTGCCTGTTGCTTGCAGCTCTCCTGCCGAGCCTTGTCTCGGTTATTGTCGTCGTTAACAGAAACAAATGGTTGCTGGCCGAAGTCAGGATTCGCAAGGAGGCGGCGGAAGCTCTAGGAAAAAGCGAGGAGAGGTATCGGTATATCTTCGAGAACGCCATTGAAGGACTTTACCAGACTTCAATCGACGGACGGTTTCTCAGTGCGAGTCCGGCGATGGCCCGTATCTTGGGTTATGATTCGCCTGAAACGCTGATGACGGAGGTAACCGACTTGCGGCGGGGATTGTATGTCCGTCCGGAGGATCGCGATGCAATTCTCGCAGCGGTACTCCAATCAAGGGACACGGTCGAGAAAGAAGTCCAGTTCTACCGGAAGGGCAAGCAACCCATATGGGTCTCGCTCAGCATCCGCGCCATGCGCGACGGCGCGGGTGGAGTACTTTTCCTGCACGGCTTCGTCACTGACATCACCGAGCGCAAACGGGCGGAGGAAGCGCGGCAGGAATCTGAGCAACTATTACAGGTAATCCTGAATACCATCCCCATTAGGATCTTCTGGAAGAATCTCGATTTAAGCTACTTGGGCTGCAACCGCCCATTTGCTCTCGATGCGGGTCTTCAATCACCGGAAGAGATCATCGGAAGAAACGACTTTGAGATGGGCTGGGCTGAACAGGCAGAACTCTACCGTTCAGATGACCGTCTGGTGATGGAATCCGGCAGGCCGAAACTCGGTTTTGAAGAACCTCAGACGACACCGGATGGGGGCAGAATATGGCTGCGTACAAATAAGGTTCCTCTGCTTGACAGCGAAGGGAAGATCAAAGGGATTTTAGGTACCTATGAGGACATCACCGAGCGCAAGCGGATAGAGGAGGCTCTGCGGGAGGCCAACCTCGTTGTCGAAAACAGTTCGGCGATCCTGTTCCGGTGGAAAGCGGAGGAAGGCTGGCCGGTGGAGTTCGTCTCAGAAAATGTCACTCAATTCGGTTACACCTCCGAAGAATTTCTCAGCGGGTCCCGCCCTTTTGCCTCGGTTGTGCATCCGGACGATGTGGAACGAGTTGGCCGTGAAGTCCAGGCCTATGCCGCCCGTGGTGAGGATCGTTTCCAAAAGGAATACCGGATTATCGCCAAGGACGGAAGCGTGAATTGGATAGACGATCGGACATATATCGAGCGGGACGCCACGGGGTGCGTGACCCATTACCAGGGGATTGTCGTAGATATTACTGAGCGCAAACGAGTGGCAGAGGCCCTCAGGGAGAAAAACGAGGAGCTAGAACGTTATTTCATGAGTAGTTTAGACCTTTTGTGCATTGCCGACCGAACCGGTCACTTCATCCGTTTGAATCCCGAATGGGAGAAAGTGTTGGGGTTCTCTTTGACGGAGTTAGAGGGACGACACTTTCTTGAGTTGGTGCATCCCGACGATCGAGAAGCCACAATCAAAGCGGTCGAAAAACTGGCAACCAGAAAGGACGTGCCAAGATTTGTGAATCGTTATCGGTGCAAAGATGGGAACTACCGTTGGCTCGAATGGAATTCCTATCCTGCCGGTAATGGGATCGATTCCGTGGCGCGCGACATCACCGACCTCAAGCGCGCCGAGGAAGCGCTACGGAACGTAAACAAGCTACAATCCGCGATTCTGGACAACAGTCCGGTGGGAATTGCTTTGGTGCGTAACCGAACCGTTGAGTGGGTGAATCCGAGAATGCCTGAGATCTTCGGCCTGCCCATGGACAAGTGCCAGGGGGCATCGACGCGCATCCTCTATCCGGACGACGAGACCTATGAGCGAGTGGGCTCGCAGGTCTATCCTCTTCTTGCTCAGGGGGAAAAAGCCTCTTTTGAAGTAGAGACGCGCAGGGGCGATGGGTCAAGGTTCTGGTGCCGGCTGGAAGGAAAGGCTTTGGAGGCGTCCAGACTCGAGGAAGGCGTCATTTGGATATTGGAGGACATCACTGAGCGAAAACAGGAGAGGGAATCCCTGCTGAAGACCCAGTTCGCCATGGACGAGACGCGTGACAGCATCCTCTGGGTTGATGAGAAGGGTGGTATTGCTTATGCAAACGAGTCCGCGTGCATCTCACTGGGATATACTCGCGATGAATTGCTGGCCGCGACGGTTTTCGATATTGCCCCGGACTTTCCCCCCGACCAATGGGAGCAGCACAAAAGAGATATGCGGCGTCAAAAAACCATGTTGTTCGAAGGGCGCCACTCTGCAAAGGACGGACGCATCTTTCCGGTGGAAGTCAGCACCAGCTATTTTGAGTTTGATGGTCGTTGGTTCGCCTGCACTTCCACTCGCGACATCACGGAGCGCAAGCGGGCGGAGGCGGAGATCCGCCAACTGAATGAGGAACTCGAGCAGCGAGTGAT
>CAZIJV010000052.1:0-34981 GCA_964539645.1 uncultured Syntrophobacter sp. | reverse complement strand
CCCGTTCCTGAGCCTGCTCACAATTTCCGCCGCTCTTATGTCGAATATCCAGAGAGGCAGGTAATTACTGCTTGTACAAGTAACGTCCGTTGACACATAATGATCACCTATTTTAGTATAGACTGAATCGAATATTTCTACCGCCGCGCAGAGACAGACCGGGGTAGCCGGTCCGCTGACGGGCATATTCTCTCAGCCGTCTGTGCAGGGGACATTATCGCTTTGATCGCATTGGTTGTCCGGAGCGTATCGTTGTTTACGCTGGTTTTACCTTTATTGGGCTTTATCAACTTAAAGGAGGAGGATTTATGAAGAAGTTGCTTTTGGTTTCTACCCTCACCCTGGCTCTTGTCGCCGCTTTCACACCCGTTCAGGCGCAGGATGTTAAGATGGTGCTTGCAACCGGCGGCACAGCGGGAACCTACTATCCCTTTGGCGGCGCCATTGCCAAGATCTGGAATTCAAAAATAAAGGGAATGAACGTAACGGCGCAGACAACCGGCGCCTCGGCTGAAAACGTGCGGCTGGTAAATAAGAAAGAAGCCGAACTCGCAATGGTCCAGAGCGACACGCTCGACTTCGCCTATAAGGGGCAGGAAGCATTCAAGGAAAAACTCACCACTATGAAGGCGCTGGCGGTGCTCTATCCGGAGATCATCCAGGTGGTGGTGCGTGCCGACAGTCCGATCAAGTCCTTTTCTGACCTGAAGGGTAAGAAGGTTGGTGTTGGAGCCCCCGGGAGCGGCACCGAGGCAAACTTCAGGCAATTGTGCGATGCTTACGGGATCGCTAAAGGCGATGTCAATGCACAGTTCCTTTCCTTTTCCGAAAGCGCCGAACAGTTCAAAGACAACCATATCGATGCCTTCATTGTAACGGCAGGCATTCCCAACTCCGCAATTATGGACATCGGCTCCGTGCAGGCGGTGAAAATTCTCGACATTACCGGCGATGCGGCAAAGAAATTAACCGATAAGTACGGATTCCTTTCGCCCGCGAAAATTCCCGCCGGCACCTACAAGGGGCAGGCGGCCGATGTCAATACGATGGCCGTCAATGCTGTGATCATCGTGAACTCCGAGATCAAAGACGATGTCGTCTATAACTTGACCAAGGCGCTGTTCGAGAATCAGGCCGAATTGGCATCCGCCCATGCAAAGGGTAAAGAGGTCAATCTTCAGAATGCGGTAAAGGGTGTCTCTATTCCCTTCCATCCCGGTGCGGCAAAATATTACAAAGAAAAAGGCGCCATGAAATAAATAACCCGTTACAGCCTTCCGTGTACTGATTGTACACGGAAGGCTTTCCTTTTCCGGTAGGTTATGCGATATCCAATTGGTTTTATCGCCATAGTGCTGGCGGGGATGGCGGTGTTTTTTTTTTGCCGCTCATCAGCATTCTGCAGGTTATCGACAGCGATAAGGGTGTAACTCTTTTTTGCGCCACAATGAGCGATGGTGAAGAGTTCACTCTCTCTTTCACACATTCTGTAAACAAACGGCCGGTATATGACACCCTTCGAGCCCGGGGGGACCATATCGAAATAGTGAAGTCTCGCTACGACGCCTTCGGCGCCGGAATGCCCGAGACTTCCAATGAAGAAGGCGTTCTTTCCGTTCTTGCTGATGGATGGCTTGAGTGGAGGGTTAACCGCCCGGTTCCCGAGATAATTGTCAGGGTAGGGCGTGTTGCCGGACACACCCTGTGGGTCGGGGACCGTCAAATCCGCCTTGCTGATTTGGCCGTACCGGGGAGCGCGCTTGTTTTTCGAGTCCAGCGATCATCAATCCTGAAAGTACTTATAGGCGGGTGTTTATGAAAGAAGAGGATAAGAAGAAGCTGAAGGCAGTCCAGTCCTGCGAAGTGGAAAATGCCGCTGAGGAAGAGGTTGTAAGTCAGGAGATAGTAGACGAAGTACTCAGAAAGGTAGACAAGGAATCAACAGCTCGCAAATTGAGCGGAGTTCCCGCGAAGATTGTGTACTGCATTGCTGTGGCGTTTTCCTGCTTTCAGTTGTATACGGCTGCCTTCGGATTATTGCCCGCACAGTTGCAGCGCTCTGTCCACCTGGCATTCGCCTTCGTACTCGTCTACCTCCTTTTTCCTGCTCGCAGTTCCGATACCTCAAACCGCCTCGTATGGCACAACTATCTGCTTGCGGCTTTCGCGGGTTTTGTCGGGTTGTACATGATGCTCAATTACACGCGCATTATGGAGTCCGGCGGCGACTATGCACAAATCGACTATGTTTTCGCCGGGTTCGGGATTCTTTTGACGCTGGAGGCCGCCAGGCGTGTCGTGGGGATTCCGATTGTGGCCATTTCTTCATTTTTCCTTTTATATGCCTATTTTGGCGCCTATTTCCCAGGGTTCATGAATCATCGCGGCTACTCCCTCGAGCGCATTGCCTCGCACATGTACCTGACGACGGAAGGCATTCTTGGTATCCCTCTCGGGGTTTCCGCTTCCTTTATCTTCCTGTTTATCCTCTTTGGGGCTTTTGGCGAGAGGTCGGGACTCGGACAACTCTTCATTGACATATCGAACGCCATAGCCGGATGGGCCTCCGGAGGCCCCGCTAAGGTCGCTGTAATAACGAGCGCCCTGGAAGGAACGGTATCAGGAAGTTCAGTTGCAAACACGGTTCAATCCGGGGCATTCACCATTCCCATGATGAAACGACTCGGGTACAGGCCGGAATTTGCTGCTGCAGTCGAGGCATCTGCATCCACGGGCGGCCAGATCATGCCTCCGATCATGGGAGCGGCAGCCTTTATTATGGCAGAGTTTCTCAATGTTCCTTATCTCGAAATCGCCAAGGCCGCCGCCATTCCTGCTTGCCTCTATTTTTTCGGGATCTTCATTGAAGTACATTTTGAAGCAAAGCGCTGCAAGCTTCGCGGAATGAGCCGCTCTGAACTGCCTCGCTTTTGGACGGTCATGAGCGAACGCGGACATCTTTTTCTTCCGCTGGTCGTTATCATTGGTTTCCTGATGAGCGGATTCACACCGCTCTAT
Organism: uncultured Syntrophobacter sp.; assembly: GCA_964539645.1. Lineage (GTDB taxonomy): Bacteria > Desulfobacterota > Syntrophobacteria > Syntrophobacterales > Syntrophobacteraceae > SbD1. Next base: position 31,963 of record CAZIJV010000052.1, on the reverse strand, counting down.
GCGGCGCTGATGGCATTGGTCGTGTGTGTTGTGGCTGCTGCTGTGAGAAAGTCAACCCGGATGGGGCCGCGCGCGATTGTCGACTGTCTGGAATATGGAGCGCGCAATGCTCTGGGTGTTATAATCGCCTGCGCCACTGCCGGAATTATCATCGGGGTAGTCACCCTCACGGGTTTGGGTCTCAAAATGGCCAACGGCCTCATCGAACTCGCGGGAGGCTTCCTCCTTCCGACCCTTTTCTTCACCATGATCACCTCGCTGATCCTGGGCATGGGCGCACCGACGACTGCAAACTACATCATCACTTCCACTATCGCTGCTCCAGCCCTCATCATGCTGCAGGTGCATCCGATGGCTGCGCACCTTTTTGTCTTCTACTTCGGAATAGTCGCCGACATCACGCCGCCGGTCTGTCTTGCGGCCTTCGCCGGTGCAGGGATCGCCAGATCCAATCCCATGAAAACCGGTTTCACAGCCACCAAACTGGCGATAGGTGCGTTTCTGGTGCCATACATCTTCGTATACAATCCGGCAATGCTCATGGTTAACACGACTACCGTGGGGTTGATCCAGACGCTCATTACCTCCTGCGTGGGTATGTTCGGAGTGGGCACTGCCATGATCGGCTATTGTCTCGCCACGATGAAATGGTATGAGCGTATATGGTTCGTTATCGGCGGGCTTTTGCTGATAGACCCCGGGACGTTGACCGATATCATCGGACTCAGTATGCTCGCTCTCGGTGTGGTGTACCAGTGGTTTAAAAGCAGGAGCGAGGCAGCCGTTTCCGTTATTGGCGCCTCGGCGTAACGAGACGGCTACGCAGGGTGGTCCAAACCTGCAACGCGGATGGAGCCGATGAAGAAATTCGCTCCGGCTCTATCCGCACCAACCTGTCGAATCCAGGATATCCTATCCCTTAGGTGGGCTCACCATTGCTTCGCCATCAAGCACCACCTTTCCGTCCTGATTGAGACAGGTGGTCTTGAGCCGCACTCTTTTCTCCTCAGGCATTATTTCGATTACTTCAGCCCGTGCCGTGATAGTGTCCCCGATTCGGACCGGCGCCAGAAAGTTCAGCTCCTGCCTGATGTAGATTGCCCCGGGTCCCGGCAGCTTCATCCCCAGAACCGCGGAAATGAATCCGGCAGGGAGCATGCCGTGCGCGATCCGCGTCTTAAAAAAAGTGTTCTGAGCATAGGTTTCGTCAATGTGAGCCGGGTTCAGGTCGCCGCTTATCCCGGCATACAGGTATATATCGGTCTCCGATATGGTCTTTACAAACTCGGCGCTTTCCCCTACCTGAAGCTCATTGATGGTCTTGCCTCTCATACATGCTCCTCTCTGGTCCGCCCATACTGTGGCATAAATGCTTCCCGGCTCAAAACAATCTTTTCAGGAGCAATGAAAATACGTATGGGAGTCCGTGAACGCAACCATACTCTAACAAATAGAAGTCAGCATTCTGCTTGCAGTCGGGCTGAGTAAAGGCCTCACAACGCTGCCGGCTGGATCGGCGCCTGCGAAATCTTCTTGACAAAGCATCATCCTCGGAATACTCGAAAGATACAGCATTCTGAAGGTGAACCGAGTAGAATGCATCATGATGGTTGGATCTCTGCCCTGCAATCAAACTCCTCTTCCATCATCTCATAGCTGACATCGGGCGTATTTTTTCAAAAACAGAGATCCTGCCGTCGGTTTTTTTTATCAAGCGACTGCCCGGGCCGATCATTCAACATTTTCTCTTCAACAGGATGATAAGGAGAAACGGTATGAGCTACACTGACGTTCTTGTCGAGAAGCAGGATTACATCGGTACGATAACGCTGAATCGCCCCCATGAGATGAATACCTTCAACATACCCTTTGCCCGGCAGTTAAACGATGCATTATTGGAGATGGATGGTGATCCCGAAGTGCGAGTGGTGGTTATCGCGGCTGCGGGGAAGCATTTTTCTACCGGTATTTCGCTCGCGGAATTCAAAAATAAAACATCCAAAGAATACCATGAATTCATACACTTGATGGATGAACACAACCATACCATCGCAAGAATGAAAAAACCGGTTATTGCCTCTGTTAAGGGCCTTTGCCTGGCCAATGGAGCAGGCCTTTCCTTTGCCTGCGATTTGACGGTAGCCACTGAGGATGCAAAATTCGGCACAACGGCAATCAATGTCGGCCTCATCTGTTTAGGACCGGCTGCGCCGCTGGCGCGTTCCATCGGACGAAAAAAGACTCTGGAAATGGTGCTGACCGGAGAAATGATAACCGCTGCCGAAGCGGAGAGGCTTGGGCTGGTCAATAAGGTGGTTCCGAAAGAAAAGCTCGAAGAAGCTACAATGGAACTCGCCTCTAAGCTGGCCGCAAAAAGCCCGCTAGCTCTGCAGATCGGAAAGATGGGTATCTACGGCATGCAGGATGTACCTTACCATCAAAGCTTGGATTATCTGGGTAATCTTTTTGCTTCCCTTTGCTGCACGGAAGATGCGGAAGAGGGGGTAAAATCGTTCCTGGAGAAAAAACCGCCGGTCTGGCGCGGACGCTAGAGGATTTGAGAAAAAGAGCGGGTGGCTACCTGAAACGGTACGCGCCCGCTCAATTATTAGATGCGGCAGAAAATCCGTAATCCGGGAGTGTTGACAGTTCCTGTTTGTTTCACTCCCGACTGTACCTCACAGTCGGGAGTGAGTCTTATGAAAAGAGATAATCTCGTGAAGATGAGTGTGCTTTTGAGTGTCCCGGGAGTGGGCGGAAAGCTCTCCGCTCCCCGCCCCTCGCGATCTCAACCAAGGTACTTCTTTTGAAGCTGGTCGAGCATCCGGTGGTAATGCTCGTGTTTTCCCGTTCCTATTCGTTCGCTTTCAATGCGCTCGAATCCTTTTGCGATCTCTTGCTTTTTCCCTGAAGAAAGATTCTGGTCGGCGATACGGAACAGGACGAGGTTCTCCTTTTCGATGTGCGAGAGGAGCAACTGGATATACTCTTCCGATTTTTCCCTGAAATCCTTCGCAAAGCCTCCATTCCCCTTGCTCTTCTCCCGCAGCATTTTCTCCAGCCCCCTTACATGCATGCGTCCGATATCATGTTCGCTGAGCATCACTCCGATTGGGCCGCCGTTCCTCGATACGCCGATCTCTTCGAGCGCCGGAAAGAGCAGTTCCTCTTCCTTTCCGTGATGACATGTATCGACAAAGATCTTGTAGAAGTCAATCAATTGGCTGACATCCTGCAGGTCGACTTCGCTACCGGGTTCATCTATGCCTGCCGCAATCCTTCTCAGGATTTCAAGCGCTATCTTTATGCCTTCATGTTCCGCCTTGAGTTCTTCGATGGGATTCATTTCTATCTCCTTCGGGTCTATGCCCCGGCTACTCCGCATTAAGAGCGACATCGGCTATTTTCTTCGTTCCGCTGTGAGATTTTTGGGTAACAAAGGACCAGCCGGTTCTAAGGCCAAGAAAAAACCATGCGAGCGCACCGACTCCTACCAGGAACACTACATCACCAATTGTGCGGAGCCACCTCAGGGCAACCATGAGCGGCTGCTGCAGAAAATCGGCGCTTCTTGCATACCAGAGTCCGTGTTCCATGCTTGCCATCGCCTGCATCAGGCCGATCGGCAGGAGGCTCAGTGCGATCATGAGAACCAGGCCGGCGTTCATGCCCCAGAAGGCGATCCGAAGCGGGGCGTCGCGCCATTCTCCCTCAGGCTGGAGCCGTCGCACGACCAGGAGAATCAGTCCGAGAGCAAGGAGTCCGTATACTCCGAAGAGCGCCGCATGCGCATGCACGGGAGTGGTGTTGAGTCCCTGCATGTAGTAGAGCGCAATAGGCGGGTTGATAAGAAACCCGAAGACACCGGCCCCGACCAGGTTCCAGAAGGCGACCCCCAGGAAGAAACGTACCGGCCACCTGTATTTTTCCATCCACTGCGCTCCCAGGCCCAGCCTGTAGGTGCTCAGCGCCTCAAACCCGATGAGTGCAAGAGGGACAACCTCGAGTGCGCTGAATGATGCCCCTACGGCCATGATTGAAATTGGCGTCCCGGCAAAATAGAGGTGGTGGAATGTGCCGGGTATTCCGGCAAAGAGGTAGATGGCCGAGGCGATGAGAACCGCGCGTACGCCGCTCTGTGGCCGTATGAGTCCCATCTGGGTGAAAATGAACGCCATGGCTGCAGTGGCGAATACTTCCATGAAGCCCTCCACCCACAGATGGACCACCCACCAGCGCCAGTACTCCATTATGGTCAGGTGTGTCTTCGCCCCGTAGAAGAAGCCCGCACCATAGAAAAGACCAATAGCAGCCGCCGCCCCGGCAAAAAGGAGCACGAGTTGTCTTCTATGGCCTTTTTGAGCAAGGGCGGGCCAGAAGCCGCGCAACATCAATACGAGCCAGAGGAGTAGTCCGACAAAGAGCAGCATCTGCCAGAAGCGGCCAAGGTCGACGTACTCATAACCCTGGTGCCCAAACCAGAAGCCGGCATCGAGTCCGAACACCTGCTGCACGGAGAGCCATTCCCCGGCAAGTGAACCGGCTACTACGAGCAGTAAAGCATAGAAAAGAGCATTTACGCCGATTCGCTGGAAACGCGGTTCACGTCCGCCTACCGCTGGAGCAAGGAAGAGTCCTGCAGTAAGAAACGCCGTGGCGATCCAGAAAACCGCGAGTTGGATGTGCCAGGTGCGGGTGACCACGTATGGAAGAATGCTTGCCAGAGGGATGCCAAAAAACATCTGTCCTTCAACAGTGTAATGGGCTGTGAGGGCGCCGAGCAGGACCTGCACCACAAAAAGGGCGATTACGACCATTGCGAACTTGGCCGTCGCCCTCATTGAAGGAGTCGTCTCAATATAGTCAAAGGGATCGGCTGCAGGCGCTCCGGGAGCTTGCTCATCTCCGTCACGAAATAGCTTGAAGGCGACAAGCGCCCCAATTCCGGCGATCAGTACGGCAATGCTGATAAGAGACCACATCAAACTGGAGGCGGTGGCCAGGTTTCCGACAAGAGGTTCATGCGGCCAGTTATTCGTATAGGTTATTGGAGCGCCTGGTCTTTCCGTGGTAGCGGCCCATGCGGTCCAGAAGAAAAACGAGGTGATGGCCCTGCGCCGCTCGATGTCGGGGATGGCGCCGTCCTGGATGGCGTAGGCCTCTCTAAGGTGCTTCAGTTCCGTGGCGCTGCCGAAAAGGGTGATGTAATGCTGCGCCGTTTTATGGATTGCCTGTGCACGTTCCTCTGAGATCGTGACGCTCCCGGTTTGAGCATCGAAAGTGTTGCGACGCATCTCATCTTTGAGCAATTCCGCTACCGCAGCTCGGTCAGGAGTCGAAAGCTCTTCATAGCCTTTTCCCTGCAGCTTTACGCTGAGGATTTCGCGCAGCTCTGCGGCTTCACGGTGAAGCCAGTCGGCAGTCCAGTCAGGCGCCTGGTAGGCGCCGTGACCCCAGATGGAGCCGACCTGCTGACCGCCTATGCTTTGCCAAACCTGCTGTCCGGTGAGGATGTCATCCCTGGTCATTACCAACTGCCCGGAAGATGCATTCAGCACACGGTCCGGAATGGGTGGAATATTCCTATACAGCTCTCGGCCAAACCATCCCAGGACGAAGAATGCCGCCAGTATAGAAATTCCTGCGACTATCGCCAGTTTCCTGTTGTCTCTCATGGGACACCTCCTTGTGGACATGTAAGCTCTCAGATCTCACAGTTCTTATTACAAGGGATGTGCCATGATTAAATGCCGGTATTAACTACAACTTAGAAATGATGTTATAAAAAATGTAACGAAGACTCTGTTGTAATTAAGATGACATTGTTATACTTTCTATAACTGTTTGAGGCGGCGATGTTTGCCGGATTACAGTGCGAAACCGCCTCTTTTTCCGAGTGCTGATTTTGCGCAATGGCGACCATAGCGGCTTATGGTCCTAATGGAGAATTGATGGACAGGTTTGAAACACTGGCGGAGATTGCGCTCGATCTTACAGCAGCCCTGAGCGCAGGCGACAGGTATAACCGGCTCTTGAGAGCGCTTGAGAAGGTCATACCCTACGATGCGGCTGCCCTGATGCGGCTTGAGGGAGGAGAACTGACGGCGGTGGCTGCCCGTGGTCTACAGAGGGATGCACTGGGGAGGAGGTACCTGGTGGAAGGCAACGCTCGTCTAAAGACCATATGTTCGGCGGGCGGCTCGGTGCGTTTCGATGCGGCAGATCCCTCACCCGATCCTTTCGACGGGCTGCTTGAAGGCAGCACTTCAGGCGATCACAGGATTCACTCCTGCATGGGTGCGCCGCTTTGGGTGGAGGGCAGGCTTATCGGAACACTGACAGCGGATGCGCTTGATCCCGGGGCCTTTGAAGGGCTTGACCTCAGTTTTCTCGATGCGGTCGCCTCTCTTGCTGCGGCCCAGATGCAATTGGCCGAACTGATGGATGCGCTGGAGTCGACTGCGGAAAGACAAGGGCTGATTGCGCACGATCTCAGCCGCGAGGCGCATATGCGCCAGGGCAATGAGTTGCTCGGGAAGAGCAGGGCTATGATGCACCTGCGACAAGAGATCGAGCTGGTTGCAGGCTCGGATTTTTCCGTCCTGGTGCTTGGAGAAACCGGGGTAGGAAAGGAACTGGCAGTCAGGGCAATACATGCGTCATCATACCGCAGGGACTCTCCTCTGCTCTATCTCAACTGCGCAGCACTGCCTGAGACCCTGGCTGAGAGCGAGCTCTTCGGCCACACCAGGGGCGCTTTCACCGGTGCTGTGAACGACAGGCCGGGCAAATTCGAAATGGCAAACGGCGGGACTCTATTCCTCGACGAGGTCGGTGAACTATCGCTTTCGATACAACCAAAGCTGCTGCGGGCGATCCAGGAAGGCGAGGTTCAGCGTCTTGGTTCAACCAGGACTGTCAGGGTGAATGTTCGGCTGCTTGCCGCAACGAATCGTGACCTTGAGCATGAGGTGGAGGCGGGCCGCTTCAGGCCGGATCTATTCCACCGGTTAAATGCCTATCCCATGACGATCCCGCCTCTTCGAGAACGTCGCGTAGATATCCCCATTCTTGCCGGACATTTCAGCGAGTTGACGCGAAGGCGTCTCGGCCTCGGAGCGGTCCGTCTCAGCCAGGAGACCCTCGATCTGCTTTGTCGGTATTCCTGGCCGGGTAACGTCCGTGAGCTTGAAAACGTGTTGTCGCGTGCAATTCTAAAGGCCGGTTTCAGGGTCCCGCGAGGCGCTCCGGTAATGGTTCACCTGCAGCATTTGGGCGAAGATTTGACAGTCGACCGCGGTGAAGCCGAGCAGGATATTGCACACAATGTGCGTGAACCAATGGTCGCTCCTGCAGGAGAAACCCTCCGCGAGATGACCGCTGAGTTCCAGAGGCAGGCTATCCGCCAAGCCATTTCCAGAAACTCCGGAAATTGGGCCGCCGCCGCCCGCGAACTTGGCCTTCACAGGAGCAATCTCCACAATTTGGCAGGAAGGCTGGGGCTAAGAAAAGGAACCTTTAATAAGTAGGTCCCAGTCAGGGAGGAGTCTCCAAATCTGAAGGTTTTGTCTCCGCCTGACAGGGCGTGCGTTTCTATCCCCTTATCAAGCAGGCTGCGCTCACACGGACATGGTGATAACCCGGCTGAACGTCACCCAGACAGGGCTTCCTTCCGCCAGATCTTCCGTCGCGTTTGCCATTATCGCCCGTACTTCGACCTCCCCCAGGGCTGATCCGGTACTCGAACTCGTTTCCAAGATACGTTTTTCGGACCAGTCGGCCGGGGATGGCGCCCTCTATAGCGGATTTTGCAAGGCTGACCGCCTCGGGCCGGACGGCAAGAGTGACGAGGGCCCCGGGGCACGTAAGGCTGAAGAGCCGCGTTCCTGCGGGGTTGAGGCCCGGCGCCTCCTTCACCTCGAGTTCTGCCTCTTCACCCTGTACTGAAAGGACTGTGGCATGGAAGAAGTTAATGAGGCCGATAAAATCGGCCACAAACCGATTGATGGGTGACTCGTAAATGACCCGGGGCACATCGACCTGTTGAATCACCCCCTTGTCCATGACAATGATGCGGTCGGACATGACCATCGCCTCGGCTTGGTCGTGAGTCACATAGACGACCGTTATCTGCAGCCGCCGCTGGACATCCTTGATCTCGAAACGCATGCTTTCGCGTAGCTTGGCGTCAAGATTGGATAAGGGCTCGTCCAGAAGTAGAAGGGCCGGTTCGGCGACCAGAGCCCGGGCCAACGCGACTCGCTGTTGTTGGCCGCCGGATAACTGGTTCGGAAATCGACCCTCGAGACCCGCCAGATGCACCAGGTCGAGCACATGTTCCACCTTCGAGCGCAGTTGCGCTTTGGGAAACTTGCGTACTTTCAGCGGATAGGCGACGTTGGAGAACACATCCATGTGGGGCCAGACGGCATAAGACTGGAATACCATGCCGATATTACGTTTTTCCGGGGGCAGGAAGGTCCCCGTCTGGGAGCAACTCACCAGGCGCTCACCGATAGAGATTCGTCCGGCCGTTGCTTTCTCGAAGCCGGCCACCATTCGCAGGGTAGTTGTCTTACCGCACCCTGAAGGTCCCAGCAAAGAGACGAACTCGCCGTCGTGAATCGTCTCTGTGAAATCCGAGACTGCATCGAATTGACCGAAGCGCTTGGATACGCCTTCCAGCTTAACCTCTGCCATAATTGGTGGATAATCCTTTCTCCTTAGATGCCGATTTTGCCTCTCGTGAGGCGGGCGACCAGCAGGTTACCGCCAAGGACCACGATCAGGATGAGCACGGACAGTACTGAGGCAGCCTGCTGGTTAGAGTATGTTTGCAGTTCGTAGAGCACAACTCCCAGATTATGCGACTGCGGACCATAGAGCAGGATGGTCATTGTGAACTCATAAAAACAGGCCATGAAGACCAAAAACCACGCTGCAATCAGGCCCGGCCGCACCAGTGGCAGAATGATGTCCCTGAAGCTCTGCAGCCAGCTCGCCCCGGAGATCTGGGCCGCTTCCTCAAGTGACAGGTCGATCTGTTCAAGCGAGGCGGAGATCGTGCGCACCGCGAAAGCGAGATACTTGATGATATAGGCGAGTACAATGATGTGCATGGTGTTGTAGAGGTTGAGTCCGTACTTTCCCGAGAATACGATAATGAGCGCCAGAGCCTGCACAGTACCCGGCGTAGCATAGGGCACAGTCGCGATCAGGTCGGAGATCTCCGCCAGACGGTTGCGGGCCTTAACGCGGTAGTAAGCGATGAGGCTCGCCAGCACCAGCGCCAGTGTCGCAGCGGCCGCGCCCATGAAGAAGCTGTTGCAGAAAGCCTCCTGGGCCATTTTGAAGGAGAGGATGTAGCTGTAATGATTCAGCGTGAAGTTGCCTGCCTCTAACGGCTGGCAGATGACATTGATGAAAGAGGTTAGGATGATCGCTCCTATCGGCAGGATGACCAGGACCAGGGAGAGCGCCGCCGCCGTCAGCGCCAGCGGCTTGAAACGGCCCAGGGAGACGGGCAGCACCCGAACGCTTTTCCCCCCCACGAGAGTGTATTTCCGGCGGCTGAGAATTTTGTTGCCGGCAGTCATCGTGATTATGGCAAGCACCATGAGCACGACCGAAAGCGCCGTCGCCTCTCGCATGCCGGCCGCCGTGCCCATGTAAACATAGGACATCACCTGGGTTGACAACACATAGATCCGGCTCGGCATGCCGATCATGGCCGGGATGCCGAAGGCTGAAGCTGCAGCGGCAAAGACAAGCAGTCCGCCCGCGAAAAAGCTGGGCGCAACCAGGGGAAGGGTGATGTCCCAGATCACCCTCACCGGGCCAACGCCACTGATGCGCGCAGCCTCTTCAAGAGAGTTGTCCATCTGTTCCAGGGCAGAGGTTACATTGAGGAATGCGAGAGGATAATAAAACAGTGTCATCACCCACACCAGTCCCGTCAGACCGTAGATGTCGAAGGGACCGGGGGCAGGGAAATTCAGGTATTTAACGAGGACTACATTGACATAGCCGACTCCGGGAGTGAGCAGCAAAATCCAGGCGATCACGCCCACATAGGGCGGGATGACATAAGGTATGAAAAGTATCGAGCGGAAATGGCGCTTTAAAGGAAGATCGCTCCGAACGACGAGCCAGGCGAGTCCGGTTGCGAAAATCACAGAGAAGAACATGGTCAATCCGCAGACCACCACCGTCATGATCACTGCGTCCCAGTTGCGGCTCTTGGAATAAACGGCGAGATAGTTCTGCAGGCTGAAGTCGCCGTCGCCCACGAAGAAGCTCTTCCAGACAAGGATCATGAGCGGCATCAGGACGAAGAGAAACAGGAAGAAGAGCGCTGCCCCGATGACGGAGTTGCGCCAGTTGACGTGGGCCTTAAGGTGCTGCATCAATGTGATGGCTCCGAAAAAATCCGGACGGGCATTGCAGCCCGTCCCTGCTGATTGAATTCAAAGATACCCCGGGGCGAGGTATTCAGAGCCCGCGCTTTCCTGTTTAGGCGCCTGATTCAGCTCGTGTGCTATAAGGATGCCGAATCATCGCAGGACGGTCTGATCGAATTTTTCTTTGACTTTCTCGGGCTCCCGGCTAATCGCCTCCCAGTCCATGGGAAGGGAGAATTTCAGCGCTTCGACAATCTTCATCTCGGCGTGTTTAGGGGCCGGCATGTCCGGTCGCACTGAATGCATCCAGCCGTCGAGTATGGCTTGTTGGCCCGCTTTATCCAGGAAGAAATCGTAAACAGCCTTGGCTGCTTCAGGGTTCTTGGTAGTCTTCATGATAGCTATTGGCGCCGGGTTTACGACCGGCCCATCGGAGGGGTAGACGAATCCCAGGGGTTTGCCTTCGTTAATGGCTTTGAGAACGTTCTCTTCGAGGAGCATGCCCATGGCGAGCTGGCCGCTCAGTAGCTTGGTCTCGACCGCTCCATTACCGGGTTCGCAGGCAATGTCGTTCTTGCGCAACGCTTCGAGATAGGGCCAGCCATGTTTAGGCGAACGGACAATCCCGGCTGTCGCCGCAAACGATGTGCCCGAAAGAAGAGGATTGGGCATCCCCACCTTACCCTTCCATTTGGGATTGGCAAGATCCTGCCACGTCTTCGGGATCTCTGCGGCCGATACGGTGTTCTTATTGTAGGCGATACCGACAACATTAATGCGCACCCCGGAGTAATATTTGTCCTTATCCACCCACTCCGGCAGGACGAACTTGTGATTCGGCGAGTCGTACTTTAATGACAAGACAAATATAGAGGATAAGGCAAAGGCGTGTCAATTAGAGACGAAACCAGCGAGGTCGCCTTCTCTGACAACCACTAACTGCTGATCGGAGGATCAATTGATGGCCGGTGCATATCTATCGAATGACAGGCCCTTTCCGATTTGCCACTTCCGGCCGGGATATAGTATGATTCACCTGTGTTGTGTGAATGCGCAACTTTTTGGGATCGCTAATCTGATTCCAAAAACACGAAGGTATTCTAACCTGAAGAGAAGGAGCGGGTCCTTTGATACTTAAGACTAAAGTCATGGGGGGCATAGCGCTGATCTTTTTCCTGGTCGCAGCCTGCGATGGAATCGGGACAACCTCAATAGGCGACATAAACAACAAACCTCGCGATTATGCAGGCAAAAAAGTCACTGTTTCCGGTGAGGTGAAGGAAGTATTCAGCCTTTTCGTGCTCAAATACTTTCTGGTGCAGGACAAGACGGGCCAGATAGCCGTCGTCACCGATCGCCCCTTGCCCAAAAAGGGGACAACCATCAAGGTCACGGGAACCGTGAGGGAAGCTTTTTCAGTTGGGGATCAGCAACTGCTCGTTCTTATCGAAGAAGCCGGACAGTGAGCGCCGGCGCGGCGATTCTTCATTCTAAATTACACGCTTGTCTATTAAAAGCCGGTGTGCGAAACTTCTTTCTTTCTGATCTCGATAAGCCCGTTTTTGCATGTCAGAGAGTGAAATCCATGAGCACACCTCTACAACTGGTGGTCTTTACCCTTGATGAACAACGCTATGCCTTGCATTTGTCTGTTGTAGAGAGGGTAGTGCGGGCCGTAGAAATCACCCCTTTACCCTCCGCGCCCGATACTGTGATGGGAGCAATCAACGTTGAGGGCCGGATCGTTCCCGTTTTCAGCCTGAGAAAGCGCTTCGGGTTGCCGGAGCCCGAAATCGGATTGAACGATCATCTGATCATCGCCCGGACCCGGTGGCGGACGGTAGCTCTGTTTGCAGATTGCGTATCTGAAATAGTTGAAATCCCTGCTGACGAAGTTATTGAACCTTCGCAGATTTTGCCTGAGTTAGAACATATTGAGGGCGTCGCTAAGCTCCCGAACCACATGGTTCTCATTCATAATCTCGAAAGATTCCTTTCCATTGAAGAGAGAAATCTGTTAGGTGACGCAATCACGAGTGCCTTCAACGGAGATTCTCTCTGCTTGCAATAGAGCTGCCGATGACCAACTGCTTCTCAGAAAAAGATCTTTCTCGTTTGAGCGATTTAATCGCTGCATGGATGGGACTTTATTATCCGGTAGAACGCCATGATTATCTGGCGCAGGGACTTCAGTCTGCTGCAGATGAACTCGGCTTCGAAGATAACGATTCTTTCACCGATTGGCTTTCCTCCTCTTCGATAGCAGAAGACGAGATCAAAGTCCTCGCCACACATCTTACCGTTGGCGAGACCTACTTTTTCCGGGACAAGAATGTGTTTGGGGACCTTGAAAAAGTAGTTTTACCGAAGCTCATCGAATCCAGGCGAACCGAAGGGAAGTACCTTAGAATCTGGTGCGCTGGTTGTTCTACGGGGGAGGAACCATACTCGATCGCCATTCTTCTCACCTGGATGATACGAGATATCCGTGACTGGAATATCTCGATTCTGGCTACTGATATAAATCCCCGCTTCCTGCGAATCGCGGCGGATGGAAAATATGGCCGGTGGTCTTTCCGTGATGTCCCCTCGGGTGTAGCGGAAGTATTCTTTAACCCAGTTGACAATGCCCAAGTACAGATTGTGCCTGGAATAAAAAATATGGTCAAATTCAAATTTTTGAATTTGGTCGAAGATGCCTATCCGTCACTCCTCAATTGTACGAATGCAATGGATATTATCTTCTGTAGAAATGTTCTTATGTATTTTGAACCAAAGCAGGCAATGAAGGTTATTAAAAATCTGCATCGTTGTCTTATAGATGACGGATGTCTTGTGCTTAGCCCAAGTGAACTGTCCCAACAACTGCTCTCTCAATTTTCAATCGGGGATAATTACTGCGGGATAGCATATAAAAAGAAATTATCAATATCTGATACAGTCCATGACACTCCGTTACTATCCGAATCGGTTAATAATCAATCGCTAATGAGCATGGAAATCGTTGCGGCGCCGGATGTGGCCACTGCTGCATCGGCTGCTGATTCATTAGATCCTGTTAATGACAGGATTGAAACAAAATCAGATTGTCAACCTGCGAATGATATCTACGGTGAGGCTTTATATCTCTATTTGAACGGATATTATTCGGAGGCGGCTGAGAAGACGAAGAGCTTGCTGATGGGAGATCTTGTTGAAGCAAAGTACTTTGCCCTTCTGGCGCGCATCTGCGCCAACCTTGGTAAATTGAAAGACGCTCTTCAACTGTGTGAAAAAGCTATTGACTTAGACAAACTGGATGCCGGCATGTACTACCTGATGTCCACCATCCTGATAGAGATGGGGCGGCCGAAAGACGCTGTACGCTGTCTTAGAAAATCGCTCTACATAAATCCCAAGTCTATTCCAGCATATATAACCCTGGGAAATCTGAACTGGCAATCCGGCAGACACAAAGAATCATCGAAGTATTTCTCGAATGCGCTCTCGTTGTTGGGCTCAATGATGCCGGACGAGACTCTGCCGGATTCCGAGGGAGTGAGTGCAGGAAGATTGATGGAGATTATTCAGAGCTATGCAGGAAGAGAATAGCAACAGAATGAGGGAAACCACAATTGATTGGAGGGAAATTCATCGTCGGGTGGAGGCGATCGGCGCCTCGATTCAGAGAGGATTTACTCCGGCGCCTGAAGACAAGAAAAAGATCCTGCAAGCCCGAGCTCAAGCCCTGGCGATGGAACACAAGACCCGGGAAGAGAACACGATAGAGGTCCTGGAGTTCATATTGTCAAATGAGCGCTATGGTATAGAGTCCGAATATGTTCGTGAAGTATGCCCACTGAGAGACTACACCCCACTTCCCTGCACCCCTGCGTTTGTTTTGGGTTTGCTGAACGTACGCGGGCGAATAATTTCAGTTATAGATATCAGGCAATTCTTCGAAATGACTAAAAAAGGAATTAGTGAACTCAATAAGGTGATCATAATTCATACTGATGAAATGGAATTCGGTGTTCTTTCGGACTCTGTTGTCGGAGTTTCAAAAGTCCCGGTTAATTCAATACAACATTCACTCCCTACACTTAAAGGTTTACGGGAGCAATATCTCAAAGGAATTACAAAGGAACATATGGTGGTCCTGGATGCAAAAAAGCTATTGGCTGATAACAAGATAATAGTACACGACGAAGTGTGACCGGGGGGTAATGATGAGCTGGTTTGGCATCGGACGTAAGAAGCTGGCTGAAGAATTGCGGAAAGCATCAACATATACCCGCAGCCTGATAGAGGCGAGTCTTGATCCTCTCGTAACAATCAGTCCGGAAGGAAAAATAACTGATGTTAATGAAGCAACGATCAAAGTAACTGGGGTCAGGCGAGAGGAGCTTATTGGGACCGATTTTTCAAATTACTTCACAGAGCCTGACAAAGCAAGCCAGGGCTACCAGCAGGTATTTAAGGAAGGGTATGTCACGGATTATCCTTTGACGCTTCGACACAAGAACGGAGAAATAATCGATGTTCTTTATAATGCCTCAGTCTACAGGGATACGGACGGCAAAGTTCTGGGTGCTTTCGCTGCGGCAAGAGATGTTACGGACTCCAACCGTGTCATGCTCAAATTCACTGAAACCAGAAACTTTTTAGACAACATACTCCAGAGTTCCATAAAATACTCAATTATCGGTAAAGATATGAATCACCACATCCTTTCATGGAATGAAGGAGCGCGACGCAATTACGGTTATACCGCTGAGGAGATATTGGGAAAGAGCTCCCAACTGCTCCATACGCCGGAAGACATTGAGTCAGGCGCCGTAGAAAAATTTCTATCGATAGCATACGAGAAGGGGTTGGCTGAGGGCGAGTTTGAGCGAATTCGAAAGGATGGCACTCGGTTTGCGGCCAGCGTGGTTGTAACGAGGCGCAATGATGCTTCAGGGCAGCCGATTGGGTATCTGCTCATGAGCAGCGATATCTCTGAGAAAAAGAGTGCGGAAGAACAACTGCGCTATGCATCCCAATATGCTCGCAGCTTACTGGAGGCAAGCGTTGATCCACTGGTGACGATCAGCCCGGAAGGCAAGATAACCGATGTCAATGAAGCCACGATAAAGGTGACCGGGGTCAAGCGGGAGGAACTGATCGGCGCCGATTTCTCAAACTACTTTACCGTACCTGAACTCGCTCGCGAAGGGTATCGACAGGTATTCGAAAAAGGTGTAGTGACTGACTATCCGCTGACAATCAGACACTCCAGCGGGAAGTTAACCCACGTCTTATATAACGCTTCGGTATACAAGGATTCAGCAGGCGAAATCTTAGGTGCGTTTGCCGCAGCTCGGGATGTGAGCGAGCAACGACAGGCGTCACAATACGCTCGCAGCCTTATAGAAGCCAGTCTCGATCCGCTTGTCACCATTAGTCCCGAAGGAAAAATAACCGATGTCAATGAAGCCACGATAAAAGTAACCGGCGTGGGACGAGAGGCGCTCATAGGAACCGATTTTTCCAATTATTTCACAGAACCCGAACTGGCGCGCGAAGGATATCGCCAGGTGTTCGAAAAAGGCTTTGTTACCGATTATCCGCTCACCATCAGGCATTCCAATGGAAGGTTGACGCACGTCCTCTATAATGCCTCAGTCTATAAAGATGTGAACGGGAAGGTAATGGGGGTCTTTGCCGCCGCCCGAGACACTACTGAACGAATGCAGATGGAAGAAGAACTTCGAGGAGCCTCGCTTTATACTCGAAGCTTAATCGAAGCCAGTCTCGACCCGCTTGTGACGATCAGTCCGGAGGGAAAAATCACCGACGTAAACAAGGCAACGGAAGTGGTGACGGGGTTTTCCCGGGAAAAATTGATTGGGAGCGATTTCTCCGACTATTTCACAGAACCCGAAAAAGCAAGAGAGGGTTATCAGAGGGTAATCTCCCAGGGTTTTGTAAAGGACTATCCACTAACCATTCGCCATCCATCGGGCCGCTTGACCGATGTTGTCTACAACGCCGCAGTATACCTGAGTGACTCCGGCAGAATTCAAGGTGTTTTTGCCGCTGCACGGGACATCACCGAACGAAAACAGGCTGAGGAAAATCTGCGGAATATAAACCTGCAGGTACAGGAAGCGGCAAATGTGCTTGTTTCCTCTGTCAGTGAAATCCTCACATTAACCATGCAACTTGCTTCAGTCTCGACTGAAACGGCAACTTCAGTGAACGAGACTACTTCCACGGTTGAAGAAGTCAAACAGACGGCGCAACTATCTTCCCAGAAATCGCTGAGCGTTTCGGAAAGCGCCCAGAGGGCGGTGCTGGTCGCCCAGCAGGGAAATGCCGCCGTTACCAGGACCGTCGAAGGAATCAACAATATCAGGGGACTTATGGAATCTGTTGCTGAGAGCATCATCAGACTCAGTGAGCAGACTCAGGCTATTGGCGAAATAATTACTGCCGTGAGCGATTTGGCTCAACAATCAAACCTGCTGGCGGTCAATGCCGCAATTGAAGCTTCAAAGGCGGGAGAACAGGGGAAGGGATTTGCTGTGGTTGCGCAGGAAATCAAGAATCTTGCGGATCAGTCCAAACAGGCCACGGAGCAGGTCAGGGCGATCTTGAGCGACATACAAAAAGCCACCAGTGCATCTGTCCTGGCTGCGGAACAAGTCAGCAAAGCAGTAGATGGCGGCGTGAAGCAGGCGGCTGAATCTGGCGAGTCAATCAGGAAGCTGGCGGAAAGCATTGCTGAATCGGCCAAAGCGGCTACTCAGATCGCAGCCTCCAGCCAACAGCAGTTTGTTGGAATGGATCAGATCGCGGTTGCTATGGAGAATGTAAAACAGGCATCTCAACAAAATGTTTCCGCCACCAAACAGGCGGAAAAGGCAGCGCAGAATTTGCATGAACTGGGGCAGAAACTCAAGGAAATGGTTGGCAAGTATAAGGTTTAGACGGCAATTCGCCGGAGAGTCTTTTTTTGACCTGGCTTTTGTTCTCTGATAAGGGGCCGTTATGGATCGGAAGGATGAGGATCTTCTGAGAAAACTCCTTCCCATGTTTGAAATCGAGGCGCGGGATCATTTAAGAGTAATATCCTCCGGTCTCATTGACATCGATAAGAATGGCCTTGATGAAAGCAGTCAGGTAATCGAAGTCATATACAGGGAGTCTCATAGCCTGAAGGGGGCGGCGAGGTCGGTAAACCGCCCGGATATTGTGGAGATCTGTCAATCGTTGGAGAATGTCTTCTCAGCGATGAAGAAAGGGCAGATAGTCCTGACACGGCAAATAATGGATTTGCTTCAGCAGATCGTGGATGGAGTGTCGGATTCGATTGTGATGCAGCCATCCCCAGGCAAGCCTAAAATCTCCGAAATAATACGAAGGCTCAGTAAAACAATAATTGAAAAAAAACCTGCTCTGCCCGTCGAAGAGGAAAGGGCGGCAATTCATCCGGATGCGACGACCGATCCGGAACAGGAAAAGAGTCAGGACGGACCGACGTGGATCGATCAGAGTTCACCGGTAAGATCCGTTGTTTCCGCGACTAAACAATCACCGGGCTCCGTCCTTCCTTCCACAGGAACGATAAGGGTCTCCACAGCGAAGTTGGATTCACTCCTGCTGCAGGCTGAGGAGATGATATCCCTGAAGCTTGCAAGTAGCCAGCGTGCGCTCGAACTGCTGGAGATAAGAGATTCACTCGTGAGGTGGAAGAAGGAAAGAGCGAAAAAAAGATCGTCCAAAAGGACTTCGCAACGAGAAGAATACCGGGGAAGAATAGACGAAAAGGACGCTTTTATCGAGGTCCTTGAGTCAGACCTGACAAAGCAGGTTAAGGCTGCTGAATACCACCAGAGATCTGTTGCCGCGATGGTGGATGCTCTGCTCGATGATATGAAGAAGACGTTAATGCTTCCTTTTTCTTCTTTCATCGAAAATTTCCCAAAGCTCGTTCGCGATCTTGCACGTGATGCCGGCAAACAAGCGGAATTGGAGATAAAGGGTGGAGAGATTGAAGTAGATCGTCGAGTCCTGGAAGAGATAAAAGACCCCCTGATTCACTTGGTGCGGAACTGCATCGATCACGGCATTGAGAACCCCGAAGAGAGAAAAAAGAAGAATAAACCCGTCCGGGGGACTCTAAAGATTTCCCTGAGTTCCAGAAACGGAAAGACTGAAATAGAAGTGAGTGACGATGGAGCTGGAATTGACGAGCAAGCCGTCAGGTCTGCGGCAGAAAAATGCAGCTTGCCTGGTGCAATTGCCGGATCCGAAGAACACGATCCTATATCTATGATTTTCAGATCGGGTGTTAGCACCAGTCCGATACTGACGGATATCTCAGGAAGAGGTCTTGGACTTGCGATTGTGAGAGAAAAGGTTAACAAACTTAACGGCGCTATTTCTGTAGATACGAAACGCGGTTTCGGAACCAGCTTCAGAATGGCTGTCCCTCTGACGCTTACAACTTTTCGCGGAGTGCTCATCAAAGCGGCTGGGCAGCTTTTTGTTCTTCCATCGGCTAATGTTGAGCGGGTGACAAGGGTAAGAAAGGAAGAAATCAGAAGTGTGGAGAATCGTGAAACGCTGTCTTTGGATGGTAAAACACTCTCGCTGATCAGACTTACCGACATATTGGAGCTTGAAGGATTCTCCAGCCATACGGATCATGAGGATCTATACTCACAAGTGGCGGTGCTCAGCGCCGGGGGGACCTGGATGGCCTTCATTATCGACGAGGTGCTCCAGGAGCAGGAGGTTTTAGTTAAGAACCTGGGAAGGCAACTCTCTCGTGTCCGCAACATTGCCGGGGCCACGGTGCTCGGAAACGGCAAGGTGGTTCCGATCCTTAATGTTTCAGACTTGATGGCCTCTGCAGTCAAGATTACTCCTACTCGCTCGGAAAGCTCGTTCGGCAGTCATCCTAAAAGGACATCCATACTGGTTGTAGAAGACTCAATCACATCGAGGACTCTGCTCAAGACCATCCTGGAGTCGGCGGGGTATGCGGTCATCACTGCAGTAGACGGTGTTGATGCATTTGCTGCTTTAAAATCCGGAACCTTCGATCTGGTTGTTTCCGATGTAGAGATGCCGAGGATGAATGGTTTCGACCTTACGGCAAAGATACGTTCCGACCGGAAATTGTCCGAAATGCCCGTAGTGCTGGTGACGGCGCTCGAATCGCGTGAAGACAAGGAACGCGGGATTGAGGTCGGCGCAGATGCTTACGTGGTGAAGAGCAGTTTTGAGCAAAGCAACCTGCTGGAAGTGATCGAGAGGCTCACATGAGCATACGAGTCCTCATAGTAGAAGATTCGGCGGTGGTTCGCGAACTCATCTGCCACATTCTTGGCAGCGATCCCGCGATCAGCGTTGTGGGAATTGCACAGAACGGCGATGAGGCTCTGCGAGCCGTCCAGGTTCTCGAGCCGGATGTTGTCACCATGGACATCAGCATGCCGGTTATGGATGGGTATGAAGCCACCCGCAGGATAATGGAAACTCACCCGCTCCCTATTGTAATCGTAAGTGTAAGTGTATCTTCCAGGGAAGTGGCGACAACATTTCGCGCACTGGAGGCTGGAGCGCTGGCTGTGGTCAGAAAACCCGTCGGTGTAGGCCACCCCGAATTCGATGAAATGGCAGGAGAGCTGATCGGAACGGTCAGACTGATGTCTGAAGTCAAAGTGGTGAAACGCTGGCCGGCGAAACACAACTCCTTATCGGGTGGCGCAAACTGTACGGAATTACACATCGATAAAGTTGATGTAATCGCGATGGGCGCTTCAGCAGGGGGACCTTTGGCATTGCAGACGATTCTTTCTGATCTGCCGGATAATCTGGGTGCGCCCATCCTGATCGTTCAGCACATTGTTCCCGGCTTTATTCATGGTTTCGCTGAATCTCTTTCAATTTCCTGCAGGCTTCCCGTGCATATCCCCTCGAATCAGGAATCGGTTATGCCGGGGCATGTCTACCTCGCGCCTGACGGTGTACAAATGGGCATCGGGAGAGATGGGCGCATCGAACTGAACCACAAAGCTGCTACAGAAAGATTCTGTCCTTCTATCTCCTACCTCTTCCGGTCTGTAGCGGATAACATAGGTGCAAAGGCTATTGGAGTTCTTTTGACCGGCATGGGAGAGGATGGCGCCAAGGAACTGGGTTTGCTAAAAAACAGGGGGGCGATTACGATCGCCCAAGATGAGGAGAGTTCTATCGTCTTCGGTATGCCAGGCGAGGCAATAAAACTCGGCGCCGCCACCTGTGTGCTCTCACCGCATAAGATTGCGTCACTGTTGCGCGAATTGGTGTGTGATTCGTCGCATTGTCTGGAAAAGCCGGTGTTGAAGAGTGTTTAGGTTTTGTTTTAATTACATTGCTTTGGAGCATGGACCATGTCCTTTGGAGTTGACGCTGTAACGGGCTCTCCTGAAATCCTCATAGTCGAAGACAGCCCTACACAGGCATTGGAGCTTAAACTGACCCTTGCCAATCATGGTTTGCGGGCCGCAATAGTCGGCAGCGGCATGGAGGCCCTTGCCTGGCTGCAAAGCAGGAAGGCTGTAATGATCATCAGCGATATTGTAATGCCCGGGCTTGATGGTTATGAATTGTGCCGAAGCATTCGAAGGGATGAAAAATTACGCGATATTCCCGTAATCCTTCTTAGCTATCTCTCTGACGTGAGTGATGTTCTCAGGGGGCTGGAAAGTGGAGCAAGCAACTTCATTTTAAAGCCATATGACGCCGACCATCTCATTTCCTATATAAGAAAGGAACTTCTCCGTAAACCGAACAGAGGCGACCAGCAGTTGCTTCAATCTGTGCCACTCGAATATGGGGGACGTAAATACTTGATCACCGCCGACGTTCGCCAAATCCTCGACGTTTTACTTGCAACTTACGGAACAGCAGTTCAGAAAAATGAAGACCTCACCAGAGCGGAAACCCAACTCCGGCTGCTAAATGAAAACCTGGAAGAAAAGGTCATGGAGAGGACTGCCGAGCTGACTGCGGAAGTCGCGGACAGGCAGCGCGCGGAAGAAGAGCTTCGCCGAACGACACTGGAGCTGAAAGCGTACTCCGCAAAATTGGAACGAAGTAATCAGGAACTTCAGGATTTCGCCTTCATTGCTTCTCATGACCTCCAGGAGCCGCTTCGAAAGATCCAGACATTTGCCGACCGGATTGTCTTGAAGTACAACAATTCTCTTGATGCACAGGGACAAGATTTCCTGTTCAGAATGCAAAGGACGGCGAAAAGGATGAGCAACCTGGTTCGCGGCGCCCTGGAATACGCCCGGGCCACAAAGCAGGTTGATCATTTTGACAGCGTGGATCTACGCTCCTCAATCCAGGATGTTATACTCGATTTGAAGCTCCTTATCGAAGAGACGGGTGCTGTTATTGAACTGGGAAACATGCTTACCATAGAGGGCGAAGGTGGGCTTCTTCGTCAATTATTTCAGAATCTTATAGGAAATGCTCTCAAATTCCGCCACACGGAACGTCCTCCGGTCATCAGAATCAAATGCGAACATTGCGTGGAAACCTCGGCGAGTGGAGAGGTTTTCAAAAGCGACTTTTGCAGGATTTCGATCGAGGATAATGGAATAGGGTTTGAGGAGATATACCTTAATCGGATATTCAAGGCCTTCCAACGGCTGCACAGCGGCGATTTATATTCAGGCACCGGTGTTGGACTTGCAATCTGCCAGAAAATTGTTGATTTTCACAATGGTGATCTAACGGCGAGGAGCACGCCGGGGAAAGGCTCATGTTTCATTGTTACGCTTCCTGTAAGGCAAACCGACACGAGGAACAGCTCGGATTCCGAGCGTGCACAATCCAATCTTGCCGACTGAAAGCATGTGTGAGAAACTCTGAGTCTTCATGGTTGAGGCACAGATTGTGGTGCTTGCTGAAGTGAACCGAGTCCGGGAAAATGGTGGATACAGTTGTCTCTCTCAGTCATGTTCATTGTCCTTCTTGCTGCCCTGTTACATGCCTCTTGGAATTTTCTTGTCAAGAGCACCGACGATAAGCACCTCAGTATGAGCGCCGTTGTGCTCGGTCATGCGCCCTTTGCATTGGCTGCCGTCTTATTCTGCCCACTGCCTGCGCTGAAGTCGCTGCCCTATGTTCTGGGAGGGGCGCTGCTGCATGTCGCCTATCAGTTTTTTCTGCTGGCGTCCTATCGCATCGGTGATCTCAGCCAGGTCTATCCGCTGGCGCGCGGTTCCGCGCCCCTTATTGTCGCCGGGGTTTCTGTAGTCCTGCTGGGAGTGCGTCTTTCATATATGGAGTTGGCTGCGGTGACCATTATCGGTACAGGGATCATGAGCCTGTCCATGGCGCGCCGCAGCGACGGATTTCGCAACGGCCGCGCCGCATCACTGGCGCTGGCTACCGGGGGATTCATTGCCTCCTATTCCCTGGTGGATGGTTTGGGCGCGCGTCAGGCCGGCACAGCATTCGGATTCTACGGCTGGCTATCCCTGATTAATATGATCATTTTTGTTGTAATTATGAGAATAGCACGGCCCGGGACGGTGAAAAGGGTAATTTGCCGGGAGTGGCGGTTTGCACTCGCCGCCGGCGGGGCCTCATCACTGGCGTACGCAACCGTGACCTGGGCTTTTACTGTGGCGCCTATTCCCCTGGTGACGGCTTTGCGGGAGATAAGTATTGTTTTTGCGCTGCTGCTTGGAGTCTTTGTACTCAAGGAACGCCTCGATCTCATGAAGGTGATCGCAACGATCTGGACCTTGCTGGGTATCGGCCTGCTGCGCGTTGTCCGCTGAGTTGGAGAAAGCTTGAAAGTGAGCATGCATGCTGATAGTGCTTGCGATGTTTTTGCTCGGCTTAATAGTGGGTTTTGTAGGAGTGGGCGGCGCCGGGCTGGTTATCGCCGTCCTGACCGTGGGCTTTGGAATTCCCATTCATACTGCCCTGGGTACTTCTCTCGGAGCTATGATGTTTACGACGATGTCCGGCGTTGTCAGCCACTTTCGAGAGCGGAATGTGGCGCTGAAAGAAGGTCTTCTGGTCGGCGCCTTCGGCGCCGTGGGCGCATATAGCGGGGTCCATATCGCCTCCATGCTTCCTCCCGGCGATCTTGCCCGTATGACTGCTGCCATGTTGTTCCTGTCGGCGGTTCTTGTCGCCCTGCGTATGTCTTTTTCCTTCAGGGGACTTCTCTCTGTCAGCAATTCCAGGCAGGCGAGATACTGGGTCTCAACCTGCGGTCTCGGGCTTCTTTGCGGGCTGTTGTCCGGCGCCTTCGGAATCGGGGCGGCGCCCTTCATACAAATCGGCTTGCTGCTGCTCTTCAGCCTGTCCCTGCCGCAGGTAGCCGGGACGACAATGCTGGTAATCCTTCCAATCGCCACAATGGGCGGTTTGGGCTACCTTCTGGCCGGACATCTCGATATGGAATTATTTATCCAAGTCATATCAGGTTTGATGACGGGAGCATATATCGGCGCCAAGTTCACCCGTAGGCTTCATCTCTCGATTCTGAAGACCGCAATGGTCGCCATGCCCGTGTGCGCGGGAGTCCTGCTGTTATTTGCCTCCTGATCCTTTAATCCTTCCTGAAAAGCAGAAAATAGTCTAAAATTCTAATCCATTGTGTCTCTTATAGCGGATGCGGTGCTTTGGTGTTTCATCACTGCAATCCGGGAGTCAATATGCAAGCGAGATTCAAAATCCTGACTCTGTCGATGTGTCCGCCTCTCCGGATGATCTGTATTCACCTGCTGCTTGCCTGCGTGCTTCTATTTCCATTATGTGCAATCTCAGGAGAGGCGCATTCGCTGAGCGCTCCGGAAAAACAGTGGCTTGCCGACCATCCCGTCATCTCCCTGGCGCCCGATCCTGATTATCCGCCCATTGAATTCCTCGAAGAAAATGGGACGTACCGTGGCATTGCCGCAGACTATGTCGCCCTGATCGAAAGGATACTGGGATTTCGTTTTCAGATAAAACAAATGGAGAGCTGGGACGAAATACTGGCCAGAGCAAAGAGCAGGGAGGTGGACATGTTCGGGGCCGCGGCGGAAACACCTCAGCGCTCCAAGTATATGCTGTTCACCCGCCCCTTTGTAGAATTCCCTTCCGTGATCATTGTCAGGAACAATGTCAGCGACTCTCTTAACCTGGAGATGCTCAAGGGCATGAAAGTGGCCATCGTCTCCGGGTATGCCGACCACGACTATATAAGAAACAATCATCGGGAGCTTCACCTGGATGAGGTCCCGAACGTCGCCACGGGATTGCGCAAGGTCTCTTTCGGCATGGTGGACGCCTTTGTCGGCAATCTTGCCTCCGCAACCTACTGCATTGAAAAGGAAGGGATTACCAACCTTCGCATTGCGGGAAACACTGGTTACACCTTCCGATTGGGCTTCGGCGTCCGCAACGATTGGCCTGAACTGGTCACTATAGTGGAAAAAGGGTTGGCCCGGATTGGACCCGAAGAGAAAGAGGCGCTCTTCAGGAAATGGGTCCGTCTTGAGAAAGTCAGCGTATTTGCGCACAGAGAGTTCTGGATCACTATCCTCGCGGGACTGGGCATTGCCCTTTTTGTCATACTATCTCTTTTCCTGTGGAACTGGTCCTTGAAGTCGGTTGTCAGGCTGAGAACGCAGGAATTGAGCAACGAGCTATCGGAGCGCAGGAGGGCCGAGTCCGCCCTTCAAACAGCCCTTAATGACGTCTTCAACGAAAAGCAGCGCCTCGAAGCCGTCATGGAGGCGTTGCCGGTCGGCGTTGCAATCCTCGATGGCAATGGCGGGCAAATAAAAAACAACAAGGCCTTTGAAGTTATCTGGAGCGGGCCCCTTCCTGTCACACAATCCATAGAAGATTACTCGGCCTACGGCACATGGTGGGGTGATACTGGAAAACCTGTTCAGCCTGAGGAATGGGCCGCAGCCAGGGCTGTGCGAAATGACGAGACGATCATCGGCCAGGTGATGCGAATTGCGCGCTTTGACGGCAGCACTGGTTTCGTACACAACAGCGCCTCACCGATACGTGATGCCCAAGGCCGGATTGCAGGCAGTGCAGTGGCCATCATGGATATAACTGACCGCATGGCCATGGAGGAGGCGCTCAGGCGGAGCGAATCGCACTTCAGACTGCTCTCGGAAACCGCAGGCCAACTCCTGGTCTCCGTCGATCCACAGCAGGTCATCAACGGGCTCTGTGTGCAGGCAATGGAGCACCTGGAATGCCATGTCTTCTTTCACTACCTCGCAGACGAGACGGCCGGAAAACTTTGCCTGAGAGCTTACCGCGGCATACCTGAAGAAGAAGCCGAAAAAGTTGAATGGCTGGATTACGGCGTCACTGCATGCGGTTGTGTGGCCAGAGACGGGGTACGCTTAGTCGCGGAAAATCTGTCTGAGAACGATGATATCCGTACGGAGATCTTCAGGCAATATGGGATAAAGGCATTTGCCTGCCACCCCCTCAGATCACGGGAACAGACCATCGGAACACTTGCTTTCGGAACGAAGACCCGCACGAGCTTTTCTCCCGAAGACATCTCTTTGATGAAGACGATAACGGACCACGTCGCTAGCGCCCTTGATCGAATCCGGCTGATCGAAGAGCTTCGGCAGTCACGCGATGAACTCGAGGCGCGGGTGAGGGTACGAACAATCGCATTGGAAAAAGCCAACGAGGAACTTCGGCAGATTCCCTCAAAGCTCATTGCTGTACAAGAAGAAGAGAGGAAGAGACTTGCCTCCGAGTTGCATGACAGCATTGGACAGACACTCGCCGCAATGAAATTCTGGGTTGAGCTGGTGTTGAAACTTCGGGCAGAAGGGGAGGTGGACGCTGCCCTGAATCAACTGGAAAAATTCATCCCCATTCTGCAGAGATCGATCCAGGAAACCAGGAATATCTACATGGGCCTGCGACCCACAATGCTCCAGGACATGGGGCTGTTGGCTACTCTGGAATGGCTGCGCCGGGAACGTCTGAAACTCTACCCCCAGTGTCATATCGAACTGGAGTGCGCAATTTCCGAGGAAGAGATCCCTGAGAATCTAAAAGTGAATATATTCAGAATCGTCCAGGAAGCGCTGAATAATGTCGCCAATCACAGCCGGGCTGAATGGGTGGACATTTTCCTCTCGAAGGATACTGAAAGAATAGAGTTGCGGATCTCCGATGACGGTGTCGGAATGGACCTGGATTTGATCCTGCGGAGCAGCACAGCCAGAAGCCTTGGCATAACGGGCATGCGAGAAAGAGCTGAACTCACAAATGGGAAATTTTCCATCGAGTCCAATCCTGGCGAAGGCACGACTATCCGAGTTTGCTGGGAACCAGGAATCTTACAACAGGCATGAAGAGAAGCTCGAGGTTTTTCAGTGTATCTTCGCTCAACACGTGCCGCTGGTAGTTGTATCCTCAACAGCAGCGGCTTTGGTGAGTGCATTGCTGAGATCATGCATCGATTCCAGAAGGTGTGCCTCGACCCGTTCAGGACTTGCTACGAGTGCGGTAATGCTCTTGTCGTTCACAATAAAGCCCGAACGATGGTAGCTGCCGCCATCGCCGGGAATGATCTTCTCAAAAGCCTCTCTGAATCGATGAAAAGCCTGCGCAACTTCCGTATTCTGCAAAATCCGTTCTGCCTTTTGTCTATCGACTGACCATGCCTCCAGCCCCTCCGGTCGGCAGTCGAGTCTCTTTGCGCGGATGTCTTTGAATTCACCGGGCTGGCGCCCGGGGGTAGTCAGAGCTGATGCCCTGTACCTGGTGAAAAGCCCTGTCGAAAGAGGATGTCCATGGTGAAGAGCTATCCTTGCTCCCCAGGTGCAGTTATCATCCATTAAGGTCGAATAGGAGAGGCGGTTGCCGCGGTAATGTGTCTCGAAATAGGGTCCGTAGCCGAAGAGCGATATTCGCCCGCCTGATCCCTCGAATCCCCACTTCCTGCAAACACACAAGCCAAGTTCCTGAGACAGCTTCACAAGCTCGGGCGGCGGCAGCCGGGTATCTCTGAGTCCAAGGAAAAGCGCCAATGTAAAGAAGAAAATAAAAAAGCCGATGAATATGCTTACCAGAAGCTGCCGGGGAATCTGCACGAACCACTGGATCAGGTCTGATCCACGTGGAGAGATAAAGTAGAAAATAGCTGATATCACAATAATATCCAGGACGGCGACGATTATGATGATGCGCAACCGGTGTTTCTTTATCGTCTCATTCATGGTGTCTCTCCCGAATATCCAGGCTTGTGCTTATGACCGATTTGAAAGATTATGTCGGCAGATATGCCGGGAACTGAAGGAGAAAATCCCGTGGGGACAGATTGAATCAAAAATCTCCGAAGGAGCATTGAAGCGAAAGGATATCGGGCATGGTTAGGGAGATCACTCTGAAAGATCTGGATACAGGAAGGTTTATTTCCGAAAAGGTAGAAGACATCAGGAAAACGGTCGGAAAAGGAATCGCTATCAACGCCCTCTCCGGAGGCGTTGACTCCTCTACGGTCACATTACTGGGACACCGCGCTTTGGGGAATCGACTCAGGACGGTATTCATCGAAAATGGGCTGATGCGTGAAGGCGAAGCAGAACAGGTGGTGGGCAGGTTCCGCGAGTTGGGCGTACCGGTTGAAATAATAGACGCGCGCGACGAATTCTTCTCAGCTCTGGCGGGAATTACCGACCCGGAGGAAAAGCGCGAAGCCGTAACCCAGGCTTTTTATAAAAATGTATTCGGGCGGATCGTAAAGGAGAGCGGCGCAAAGCACCTGCTGCAGGGCACGATTCTGACCGATATAGACGAAACGGTTGCTGGTATAAAACGGCAGCACAATGTTTTCGAGCAACTGGGCATCGATCCCCGGGAGGCCTTCGGCTACAGCATAATTGAGCCACTGATAGAGTTGCGTAAGGATGGAGTCCGCATGGTGGGAAAAGCCCTGGGACTTCAGCCGGAGGTGTTCGACCGCATCCCCTTTCCCGGGCCCGCCCTTGCGGCTCGCGTGATCGGCGCGGTCACGCGCGAGCGCATCGAAACGGTACGGAAAGCCACCGTAGTCGTCGAACGCCTGCTCGGCGATACGGGAGCGTTTCAGTACCTGGCCATTCTCCACGAAGACCGGGTGACCGGTATGCGGGACGGCAAACGGGATTTCGGCATGCAGATCGAAGTGCGATGCTGGGACAGTATCGATGCGCGTGTAGCCGAACCGACCGAGATCTCCTTTGGCATTCTCAGCAAACTTGCACGGGAGATTATCGATGAAGTACCGGGGGTCGTCAGCGTAACCTATAACATCGCCCCCAAGCCCCCCTCGACCATTGAGGCGATCTGAGCGGACATCCTGTATTCATGCCATATCCTTTTGGCCTTTCGCTGTCAGAACGTGAAGGGGATTGCAAAAAGGAACGATTGAATGTAGGGCTCTGCATTGACGAGGCATTAGCCAAGTAACATCCAAGTGGGCGCTGAACGATCTGTCTCGCTCTGGTTGCACTCGCCAAATAAGCGATGAGATGGCCTATGCCGCGACGGCCGAAATACTTGACGGCGCGAAATTCTTCAAGTATTCCAACGGCGACGCAGGCACCCTGCGCGCATTGGTCTTTGAGACCGACGCCGGCAAGGTTACGATTCTCTGGGACCGCAACGAAGGTTATTTCCAGGGACAGGGTAAGCTTATCCATAAAGAGCCTTGGCTTCCCAGCTATACTGAAAAAAGGTCATACAAGTTTCATACCACCAAGAGTGAGGTTACCGTCGTGGATGTTATCGGCCGCAGGCAAGTGGTGACGGCTACGGATGGGAAAGTCGAACTCGAACTCACTGGTGAGCCCATTTTTGTTTACGATATAGAATTGCCGGATATTACGCCAATCCTTCCCCTCCTCTTGAATTGATAGCTGTGGAGAACGTTTTGTGCTGACCGCATGGCTCGGGACCTGCCATGAATCCGAGACAGGTCAACCGACTGCATAAAACTCAGCAAGACAAGGGATGATCCAACGACGCAGTGCGCAAGGATCTGAACACGACCCACTCACCAGGTCCATCCGGCGCTATTTCGAAGAGAAAAGAGAAACCGAGGTTGCCCATTACGGGCACGGTCACATTATGGAGGACCATCGGGTTCGGCAATCATAGATCGATATCGCTCCGGCAGTCGCTCATCAGAAGACTACATGCGCGAACTGTGGCGCTTTTCTCAAAATTAACCGTCTGGGGTGAGTTGGATTACACTTTCAATCCCCTTCAAAAACAGGGACTGAGAAAAGCCGTTCCGGTTTCCGTCCAGGGTCTCAGAGTATGTTTGAGGCGTGATTCCGGAATATGAGAAGGTGGTGGAAAACGGGTCAAGGCGAAGGGTATCTTCCACCGGATTCGTTATGCTCGTCCACCGGGAAAGCACCTCCATTGTTCAAATGCGTCGCGTACGGCTTCCAGGCTGGCCAGTCCTTCAGATTCGCTTTTCAGTTTCATCGACTGCGCTCCTCTCAATGCCAGGGTTCAGCCGATCTACCACTTATGCCGGAGCAAACTCACGCTGGCTTGCCAAAGAGTCAGAAAAAACCGGTCTATGCTGGCCTACCGAAATCTCACAGCAAATCCGGTGAGGCGTTGCTTGCCCCACTGCGGAGCAGGTCAGATCGCAGTGTTCTGTTTGAGAAAAAAGTCCTGCCCGTTTTCTTCAAAAGGGGGCGTTGATTCAAATTCAGTAGTTGTTTACGAAGCCTCCTCAAGTAACAACAAGTTTATAGCGGGGTCTATGGGGGCAGATCGAAAGTCCGCGCCGACTCCATGAATCAGGATGCTGTCATAGCCCGCATTATAACCGAAGTCTATCCTCACCGATACACCCAGGCCCTTGTCAAATGCTTGGGCGGTCACAAGGTCAAAGGTGGGTTCGTGTATCCCGGCGACAGGGGATGGCCAACCAGAGTTGAACTCCTTGACCTTAACTTCGCCGTTATAGATGTGAATCGAGCCAATATTGGAATCTATTGAGGGAACGTTCAGAGTATACCGGATTTTGATATATCGAACCTTGCGGTCTACCTCACCGACTGTTGGCGGAGCGTAGTGTACCCACACGCTCTGGCCCTGCACGCCATCGCCTTTGACTGAGAGGCCGTTGGCCTGAACGCGATCACTGGCTTGGGCGGGATGACCGCTGTGACCGTGAGTCCAATACCACTCTGCGTGACAAGCTTCATGTGCAAAAATGGCAAAAGACATGCTGGCTAGAATCAATATGATCTGTCGCTGGAGTCTTTGTTTCATTTTCTACACTCCTTTCAAACAGGGGCAAGTCAAAAGTCTGCACCGACGCCATGAATTACAAGAGATTCTCCGCCCGAGTTGAAATCGAAATCTATCCTCACTGATACGCCCAAGCCTTTTTCGAATGCCTGAGCTATTCCAAGGTCAAATGTCGGCTCGTGTGGTCCGGGGTCTGAATATACGACTGGAGGCCAACCAGTGTTGAACTCTGTGATCTTGGTTTCGCCGTTATAGATGTGAATCGATCCAATATTAGCATTTCCTGCATGATTGTTCCGAGTATACCGAATTTTAATATAACGAACCTTGCGGTTTGCCTCACCCACTGTTGGTACAGCGTAGTGCACCCACACTCTTTCATCAAAACCTGTGATCCGGAGGCCATCTGGAAAGATGCTGGAGGCCTCGGCTGGATGACCGCTTTGACCATGGGTCCAAAACCATTCTGCATGACAAGTCTCATGCGCTACACCAGCAAAAAACATGCTAGCCAGAATCAGATTCAAATGCAGACGGAATCTTCTTTTCATGTCTATACTCCTTTTCTGACAGGGTACTCTTCAACCAAGAGTCCATGAGAAGCGCGTAGAACCCATGCGCTCTCAAAACACATATGTCCGGAGACACATGCGCAGGTCAAAAGTCCGCGCCGACTCCATGAATCATGAGGCTGTCTGCGCCAGAGTTGGGACCAAAAAATATCTTCACCGACACACCCATACCCTTATCGAATGCCTGGGCGGTACCAAGGTCAAATGTCGGCTCGTACGTTTCGTTGACAGGGGGAGCTATCACAGGCCAGCCAGAGTTGAACTCCGTGATTTTAGTCTCACCGTTGTAGACGTGAATCGACTCAATATTAGTCCATCCCACAGGGTTATTCAAAGTGTACCTAATTTTGATAAAACGGACTTTGTGGCCCTCCTCACCGACTGTGGGCACCGCGTAGTGCACCCACACACTTTCATCCAGCCCGGTGATCCGGAGGCCATCTGGAAAGATGCTGGAGGCCTCGGCTGGATGACCGCTTTGACCATGGGTCCAAAACCATTCTGCATAACAAATCTTATGTGCAAAGAGTGCAGAACAAATGCTGACAAGAATCAGGACTAAGGAGAGCCATAGTTTTCTTTTCATTGCCTATACTCCTTTTATGATCGGGGATTCTTCAACTTATGTGAAGCGCACCTCGCAATTCAATTCAGCTATGGTCACAAAATTCGGTTGGATTTTGAGTGGTACCCCTATTTTACTGAGCT
>CAZIJV010000051.1:0-36325 GCA_964539645.1 uncultured Syntrophobacter sp. | reverse complement strand
CAGAAGTTTCATTCTCGTTCAAACCACGCCAAAGGCGTGGCTAAAAGCGTGGCGGTCTCGCTCGATTCCGGCTCAGAAGCCCTGCCGGAATGACGGAGCGGGAGGCTCCCCAGCGGAACGGTTTAGCATTGGAGACCTATAACCATGGGAACCTGACCTTTTTGGCAAGTTCTGCCAATGTCGTTGCGAGTAGATTGTGTAGAGAGCATACCGGCGTACTTGCGCTCCTCGGGCTATCGCAGGATTTCACGTGCCCCGTCATTCCGGCGGCGTTCCTGAGCCGGAATCCAGCCGGGGAGCCACGCTGTTGCGACGCTTTTAGCGTGGTTTGAACGAAGAAGAGGTTCTCAATCTTGCCACGATATCTCATAACAGAACCGATCCACGTAGAAGGGTGTGCACACCCTTCTTGCGCCACAATCAGGTTGACGGTGGGGCGCGATGAAACCGCACTCACCCTTCGGCCGGCCTGCTTGCCGCTGAATAACCTGTCTCATATGAGTCCGAGCGTTGCATCCAGGTTGTTCCTCCTGATCAGCTTCAATTCGATTTCGCTTCCATTCTTTCAACTGCTTTCCCGCAAAATCGCTGGTTCCACGTGCCATAATAATCTCGCAAAATCGCCGCATGGTCCTTCTTGATTCGGTGAGCCATTATTAGAATAATATCAAATGATTGATTCTTTGTTCCCAATTCAACGCATGTTATTGTCGAAGCGGACGCCGGGAGCGACTCGAATTCGCCCGGGCATATTGCATGCCCGCCCGGTCTAACCGCTAATCAAGGACTGGATGAGATAATATGATTGACGCCAAACTTGGAGCCAAAGCAGTTATCGCGGTCGAACGATTGTTCGAACTCGCCGGACACACCAATATAGTGAAACATACCCCCGGGCAGATTCAGCTAAAAATAAAGCCTACAGGACTTTTGATCGCCCTGCGGATCAAGCTGGAGGAGTTCGCCGAGCTGAAGGCTTATGTCAAAGGCATAGTGGATGCCAGAGCTGACAAAAGCGCAAGAACGGTTACCATAGATTACGACGAAAAGGTGATCCCCAAAGAACTCTGGGAACTCCTTGTCAGGTCCAATTCAAATCCGAAGGTTCGCAAACTGGTTGAAAAGGAGATCTTCAACCGGGTCCTTTCGGGACTGGAACTTCCCAAAACCGGAACCGATTCCTGAGAGCCCATATGCACTCACTCAGCCGCGGGCGGGAAATTTTTATCGGCCGCGGCTGGTCTCATGCGCTGCCCGGGCCCATTTTTTCTTTTTGATGTAAAGTTGTCTTGACAACTTTACCGCCTTCGTGCATTATGCCTCCAATACTGTGGCCAGCGGGCTAGATCCTGCAGTCTTCGCCTGTTTCGGTCGCACTGAAACAAGGCGAAAAAACCCTGATTACCTTACCGGTCGGGAAATATATTATGCTCAATACCCAGTCACCCATACCGCTGTATCATCAACTCTGCGACATCCTCCTGGCGAAGGTCCGTTCGGGAGAGTATGCCCCGGGAAAGAAGATACCCTCCGAGAACGACCTCGCTGCCGCCTATGGGATCGGACGGCCTACCGCGAGGCAGGCCATCGATCTGCTGGTGCGTAGGCGCGTGCTTTCACGGAGGCGTGGAGCGGGTACTTTTGTAAGGGAAGAGCAGGCTGAGGTCGATCTGTTCTCCCTGGCAGGCACAATCTCGTCATTTCAGAAAAAAGGCATAAAGGCCATATCGCGTATCATCGAAAAGACCAGGCTCAGGCGTATCGAAGCCGGGAGTGAAAACCCATTTTCGGGAGGAAAGGCGTTCTATCTTTCGCGATTGAGCCTGGTGGACGAGGAACCGGTTCTATTGGAGGAGATATACTTGCACCCTGAGCTGTTCTCCGGCATCGACCAACTCGATCTGACGGGGCACTCTCTGTCTCGTATAGTTGCTGAGCGCTACTATATGCGACTTTCCAGCGGGAGGCAGAGCTTCCGAATAGGTTTCGCCGATGCGGAAAAAGCGCGGGTCCTTGCTCTTTCTCCCCAGTCTCCCATCCTGCTGGTCAAACGGTTTCTCAACTTCTCACAGGCGGACAGCGCAATATATTCCGACCTTTACTGCCGGACGGATCGGTTTTCTTTTTCACAGACAATCGGAGGCTTTACCAATGAATGAGCGGGGTTACTACGAGGGATTCGGGGGGGCGTACCTGCCCGAAATCCTGGTCGCCACTTTTGAAGAACTCACGGAGACCTTCCGGAAAGCCAAGGCGGACCCGGCATTCTGGCAGGAGTATGCCGATCTTATGTCCACCTATTCCTGCAGGCCGACCCCGCTGACGTTTGCGGAGAACCTGACCCGGCTTTTCGGGGGGGCGCGCATATACGTCAAGCGTGAGGATCTGAATCACACGGGCGCTCACAAGGCCAACAACGTTATCGGCCAGGGTCTCCTGGTGAGACGAATGGGAAAAACGCGTGTGATAGCCGAGACAGGCGCCGGGCAGCATGGGGTGGCGACCGCGACAATGGCGGCCAGGTTCGGTTTCAAATGCACCATCTACATGGGAGAGGTGGATGTCGAAAGGCAGCGCCCGAACGTTTTCTGGATGGAGCGTCTGGGAGCCGAGGTCATTCCGGTCAAGGAAGGATCGCGCATCCTGAAGGATGCCATCAATGAGGCGTTCCGCGATTGGGTTTCTAACATGGACACGACTCATTACGTGTTGGGCACGGCCTGTGGCCCTCACCCTTTTCCGGAGATGGTTTCCTGGTTTCAATCCATAATCGGTAAGGAAGCCCGCGACCAGATCCTGAAATGCGAGGAACGTCTTCCCAAGCGTGTCTATGCATGTGTGGGCGGGGGATCCAACGCCATGGGGATATTCAGCGGGTTTATGGACGATCCGGTGGAACTCGTTGGCGTTGAGGCGGGCGGCAAGGGGCTGGAATCCGGTTTCCACGCTTCGAGGCTTTGTTCCCGGGAGGCAAGCATCGGAATAGCCCAGGGCTATAAGACATATTTCCTCCAGGATTCGGACGGGCAGATGAGGGAGACTCACAGTGTGGCTGCCGGGCTCGATTACATCGGGGTGTCGCCGATCCTGTCCCACCTCAAGGAGAGGGGCCGAGTGCGTTTTGAGGCGGCCACCGACAGGGAAGTGGTCGATGCGCTGGCTCTCACCATACGCAAGGAAGGACTCATTCCGGCCCTTGAATCCTCCCACGCTTTTGCCCAGGCGTTCAAAGAAGCGCCCTCCATGTCCCGGGACGACATTATCATAATCAACCAGTCGGGCCGTGGCGACAAGGATATCTTTACGATTGCCGACGCGTTTGGGGATCCAAACTGGGAAGATTTCATAATCAAAAAGGCGGAGCAATACCATGCTTGAGTCATACTTGCGAACCAGGCTGAAGGAGAAGGAGATCCTGCTGATGACTCACATCGTCGTCGGATATCCTTCACTCGAAGAATCTTTCAAACTCGTCGAAGGCATGGTCGAGGCGGGCGTCGACCTGATGGAACTGCAGATCCCTTTTTCCGAGCCCATTGCGGACGGTCCCGTGATTCTTCACGCCAATCAGAAATCGCTTGCCGCGGGCACGACAGTACAGAAGTGCATCGAATTTGCGGGCAGGGTCACTGAAGCTTTCAATATCCCGTTTCTTTTCATGACCTATTACAACATACTCTTCAAATTCGGTGTCGACAGGTTTGCCTCGGCAATGTCTGCAAACAACGTTCGCGGCGCCATTGTTCCGGACCTTCCCCCCGAAGAGGGTGCGGAATACATCGATGCCATGGCAAAATATGGTCTGTCTCCAATTTACATCTTCTCTCCGACTACCCCGGAGCGGCGCATGAAATATCTCACCACATTCGGGCGGGGCTTTGTCTACTGCGTGGCTCGCAAAGGGGTCACCGGCCTGGATACGACCTTTTCCGAGCAATTGGGCGCCTATCTGCTCCGATGCCGCAATTCCACCGATCTGCCGCTTGCCCTCGGCTTCGGGGTAAAGGACAAAGCGGATGTCGATTTTCTCAGGGGAAAGGCGGATATCGCCGTGATCGGAACTCAGACAATCCGGTTGATGGAACAGGAGGGGATCGGCGCCGTCGGAGCTTTCATAAAAGGGCTCAGGTAGTACTGTTTTGGGGCCAGGGTGCAAGGGGCGGGCGAGATTTCAGTCCACGGCCCGGGAGGTAAGACCTGGGACCTTAATGGCCGAAGAACACTATCCTTTGTAAGGCAGAAATATGCGCACCTCGGTCCCTTCTCCGGGGGTAGAGTCGATTTCGATTTCTCCCCAGTGCTCGGAGATGATCCGGTGGGCAGTCGCCAGACCGAGCCCCGATCCGGAAGTCTTCGATGTGAAAAAAGGATCGAAAACATTGGGAAGGTTCTCTGGCTGAATACCCAATCCGCTGTCTTTTAAGCTGAACACCATGCGGTTGCGGCCGGCCATCAGGCGCACCTCCAGGGTTCCTCCTGTCGGCATGGCTTCGATCGCATTGAGCAGCACCTTGCCAAAAGCCAGTTGCAGCAGCTCTTTATCAGCCTCTACGGTATGCGCCTCTGTGCGGAAATCCGTCCTGACCTTTATGCCCTGAGCCTCCAGGCGCTTCGAGAACTCGCTCAAAGATGCCTCTGCGACAGTGGAAATATCAACAGGGCGCAGCTCCGGGCCGCGCAGCCTGGTATAGGCCTCGATATCGATCACCATCCGCTCGAGTCTTTGGGTTTGTATGAGTATGATTTCCAATGCGTCCCTGATGACGTCATTGTCGGAGAACTGGGTCTGCAGACGGCGGGCGAATCCGCCTATAATCGTGACCGGATTTCGCACTTCGTGCGCCACGCCCTGTGAGAGTTTGCCGAGGGCAGCCAGTCTTTCGGTGCGGATGAGCCTCTCCTGGGCGATTTTCAGTTCTTTGGTGGCCAGAGTGAATTTTTCGTTCAGTCTCGAGTAGAGCTTGGCGTTCTCGATGGCGATGGCGACCTGGTTTGCCAGCACGGTCAGCATCTCCAGGTCTTTTTCATCGAAAGGAAGCCCGTTCTTCTTGTTAAGCACCTCCAGCGCTCCGGTAAGTTCTCCCTTGTACATCATTGGAACGCAGATGATGGATCGGGTCTCGAAGCCGGTTCTCGCATCCACAGAAGAGAGGAAGCGCGGGTCGCTAAGAGCGTTGGGGATGATAAGCGGCTCGCCTGTCCGGGCGACCCATCCGGCAATGCCTTCCCCAATCCTGATACGCTCCTTCTTTACTTTTTCGGCGGTATCTCCAAGAGCGATCCTGAAAAACAGCTCGTCCCGCTCCCTGTCCAATTCGAAGATCGCACTTGCTTCCGCATTCATGGACAACTGGGCGCAGGTCATTGCGTTGTCCAGTACGGTTTGAATATCAAGAGACGAACTGATCAGGGTGGATAGATCCACCAGAGTCCTCAATTCGCTTTGCTTTTCCGGGCTTTCATCGGCCATCGGAGTATTCCCGTTTCACCATGTAAAAATGGACAAAGGTTGAATCATGATTATAAACACTCACAGGACTTATACGACTACTCGTGTCATTAATGGTTGACACGCCTGACGTGCTGCATGTAGAGACTGTAGTCGAAGGTGTTTGGCGTACGAAGAAGCGCTCTCAACATCGCTGAATTCCGTGCGACCTGTCAGACCTCATCCCGGCTATCTATAAGGACATTTCTACCGTATGCTTATAACATCCAAGACGAACGGCCCAAGGGCAGCAGCCGCAGTTTTTTGTAAAGACTCCCTCCTGCAAAGTGATTCCTTCATAAAATTCGGGATAGTGGGTGCGACCGGCCTGGCGGTGAATATAATTTTTTTCAGCCTCTTCCTGGCGCTCGGCATGAACAAGTACTATGCGTCCCCGTTGGCCATAGAACTCTCTATCATATGGAATTTCGTACTGAACAACAACTGGACCTTCAGGTCTCGGGGCAACGGCAGCGGGATCTCCACCAAAGGGGCAAGATTTCATGTCGTTTCGATTATTGCGCTGGGACTCAGCTATTCCACTTTCCTCGCTTTGAGCAAACTCATGCCCGAGTATTCTCCCGTAATCCACCAGATCGCCAGCGTTGTTCCCGCCTCAGTGGTAAATTACCTTTTGAACTCCTGCTGGACGTTCCGGCCGGCAGAGGGAGAACAAGGCTGATACATCCCTGAGAAAGCCCCCCCGGGATGCTTCGACAGGGATATGAAAAAATTCGCACAGGCCGCCCCCGGGTCCTCAATCAATCCGGCATACTCTTACAGCATCGTTTTCATAGACACAGGTAAGACCACTTACGCCCGGCTTTTCCATGAGCACCCAACCGACACCGAATCTTTCTTTCAGCGCAAGAAAATCTTCTCGGTTGAATTCTTTCCAGTTTCGGGTCGCAGAGACTTGCTCGTACCATTGTTGGGAAATATCCGAAATCCTGACAAAATTATCGGAGGTCATCTTACCCGCGGTAAACATGACGCTCACTACAGCAGGGTCCTTCACCAGATCGCAAAGCATGCTCCTCTCCGCCAAGGCGCGGAATCCATGAAAATCCACTCCCTTGCGTTGCATGAGGTAGGGGTCCAGGGCAAAGAAGGCATCTTTGGGGGTATTGTCTCTTACCCAGTGAAAGGCCTGGACCCACTGATTTCGAGGCTGCATTCCCGGCAGTTCGATGTGGTTGCTGGATGCGAACTGGTATCTCTGTGCGGAGAACATGGTTATGCAAAACGGAATCAGAAAGATAAGCCAGCGAAAGGGCTTGTCCTTAAGGATTTTGCTTCCGATGAGGCCGCCGAGCGCCATGAGCATCACCAGATAGACCAGGTGGAAGCAGCGCATCGGCTGTATTGCCAGGAACCTCTCTAAGTGAGGGGTGCACAGGAGAAAGGAGGCAAACGTAAAGACAAGGCCGAATATCGATAGCCGCATGTTGAGCAAAGGAAAAGCGGGAAGGGTGTCTGCAATTCTTATCCGGCCGAGTGCAAACAGGATCATGAGTGGCGCAACAACCCCGAAAAGCTCATACCACTCCCAAAGTGAAATATGGAAATAAGAACGTGTGGCCAGATCCCAGATCGAAGACTCCGTCTGGGAAATGGCGACTATGGCTGACAGGGCGCTTGATTGCGCGCAGACATCGGATTTTTCGGGTTGCCCGACCGCAAGGACGAAGGCGAATAAAGCTCCCGGTATGGCCATAAGAGGGCTGATGACCGCCGCTGCGGCTATCCAGATCAGGCCCCGGGCAAACCTGCGGTCGAGACTGTCGGTCAGGCCGAACAATATGAAAGCGATCGCAAAGGATCTTGGGTGAAGGTACTGGTCCACCAGCAGGAGGGCGGTACCCGTGACCGGCAGGGACAACAGCGTCGCTATGAGCGATACCGAGGCCCATTGGGCTGTAGCTTCGCAGAAAAATTTCCTGCTCAGCTTCAGACAACCGAGCAGGACCAGAAAAACCGAGATCAGATGGAGAACGAAAAAGAAAAGACTGATTGGAAGATGGCTGAGGTGAATCAGTACCGCCATTAGCTTCGGATAAAGAGTGAACTTCATCTGTTCCATGAAGAACATGGAGTCATGGGGATAGAGTCCGGAATCGAGGTGATACTTGATCGCCGGCATGTATACGGCATCATCTTCAAGGCCGGGATGATAGCCGTGGACCAGAAGTCCCAGAGCGGTCAATAATGCCAGAAAGATATAATCGGAGTATTTATTCCCGGCAAGCGCCCTGATCGTTGAAGCAAGTTTATCCATGTGTTCTTAGAGCTTTTCCAGACATCCTGTTCCTGTACCGCACTCAAGGGAGAATTGACACCAGTTTTGCCCTGCTGAACGGCGACCGGCTCTATCCGGCCAATATCCCAACGTCGGACGGGACTCAGGAATGACAATAGTCGTGCCCGTGGAGTGTGAACCGTATTGCGCATTGCTCTTTCGCGCATTGCTCCCGTCAAGTTTGTGAAGCTATACTGTATCCACTTGATCATTGTCAATGAAGTTGTCAATATGCTACAAACTCCGGACCGCCTCGACCTGTGCTGCCCACGGCGACAATCTCCTATAATATTGAAAGGAACAACCGGTAATGGAACAGGTAACAGCTCCGGGTAAACCCAGATCGGAAACACTCCACTCTGTCTGTCCTGCCGGCGAGGCATTTGCTCTCCCAAGCAGTGCGGAACATGAAGAGGAGTTCAGGCGCCTCAAGGCTCTTGTCGAAGAGCAGCGGCTCATGGGACGTGAGATTGTGGTGGTCATGGGAGTTGGTTTCGTCGGAGCGGTGATGGCCGGCGTAGTAGCCGATTCAGTTGACAGGGTTACCGGCAATCCCTCA
Source organism: uncultured Syntrophobacter sp. (assembly GCA_964539645.1). Taxonomy (GTDB): domain Bacteria; phylum Desulfobacterota; class Syntrophobacteria; order Syntrophobacterales; family Syntrophobacteraceae; genus SbD1. Next base: position 27,979 of record CAZIJV010000051.1, on the reverse strand, counting down.
AAGTTCGTCATCGGCATGCAGCGGCCATCCACCAGATCCTACTGGAAAATCATCTACCTAAATCGTGGTATCGCGCCGGTTGAAGCCGAGGACCCGGAGGTCGCCCCGCTCATTGAGCGCTGCGTCAATGAAAAGCAGACTCTCGTTGCAACTTATACCTATGATGTACTTTCGCTGGCCGATGTGGTCGTAGTCGATGTGCAATGCGACTACCAGAAAGAGACTCTCGGAAATGTTCGCCAGGGCCGTGCCGATATCGCCGCCCTCGAAGACTGCCTGAAGATTATTGGAGAGCAGATAAAGCCGGAATGCCTGGTGCTGATCGAGACGACCGTCCCGCCCGGCACGACCCAGTATGTTGCCTATCCGATTATCAAAAGAGCTTTCCAGAGACGGGGTATTGGAGACATCGAACCCCTGCTGGCTCATTCCTTTGAGCGTGTCATGCCCGGCAAGAACTACGTCTCCTCCATTCGGGATTTCTGGCGTGTTTGCAGCGGGATCAACGATGCCTCCCGGCACAGGGTTAAAGCCTTTCTCTCCGATGTGCTCAACGTTGAAAAGTTCCCTTTGACAGTGCTGGAAACGCCGATAGAGAGTGAAACGTGCAAGGTTATTGAGAATTCCTACCGCGCCACGATCCTGGCCTTCCTGCATGAATGGAGCGTTTTTGCGGAGCGAAACGGCGTGGACCTGATAAAAGTCATAGAAGCCATCAAGGTAAGACCGACGCATTCGAACATTATTTTCCCCGGGCCCGGTATCGGCGGCTACTGCCTGCCCAAGGACGGAGGCCTGGGTGTCTGGGCATACCAGACATTGCTCGGTTTTGAGGATGATATCTTCAGGATAACCCCGCAGGCTATCGATATTAACGATACACGGGCGTTACATGTCGCCCGCCTGGTGCGTGACGCCCTGCGCAACATGGGACGTATCGTTGCGGCCTGTAAGATCGCCATATTTGGAGCATCCTACCGGGAAGATGTGGGTGACACTCGCTACAGCGGCTCAGAGTTGCTGGTGCGAAAACTTGCCGAAATGGGGGCGGAGATTTCCGTACACGATCCTTATGTCAAGCACTGGTGGGAATTTGAAAAGCAGGAGTCGTACCCGGCCCCCGGTCATTCCTGGTCAAGGTTTTTCAGAAACCAGGACAAACTCCAGGAATTGACCATCTGCAGGCAGATGTCCGAGGCCCTTCATGGGGCGGATGCAGTTGTCCTTGCGGTTCGACACGAGCACTACAGGGAACTCAGCGCCGACCGCATCGTTGAGATGACCGGAAAACCGGTTGCGGTGATAGATTGCTTCGGCATCCTCGACGATACGAAAATTCGTCGGCTCTTCGAGCTTGGCTGTGAAGTAAAAGGCCTGGGACGTGGACACGTCAAACGCATCAAAGATGATGTGATGCTTGGCGGAAAAGGCTGAAATAACGATATATCCATGGTCTTGCTCGTGAATAGATGTTGACACGGCGAGGCGGTCCGGACTAGGATGTAAAAAAGTGTGGAGTGGTGTATCGTGATTTTGTCTAATCTGAAAAATTCTTATCTGGTCTGGTGGTGGCAGGCTTTCTGAGCCTGCCCACCCAAGCCCTGTTTTACGCATAGTTAAAAGGGCCGTGGGGCCAGGTTCTGCAAGGAGCCTGACCCCACGGCCCTTTTTTTGTACCCGGCTCTCATCATTAATCACAAACAGGAGGAATGCATACATGGAGCAGATGAAGATCGTTTTGGCTGATAGCGAGATCCCCAGGCAGTGGTACAATATTCTGTCGGACATGCCGACACCGATGTCCCCCCCGCTGCATCCCGGAACGGGAAAGCCTATTGCTGCCGAGGATCTCGCCCCGGTTTTCCCGATGAACCTGATCGAACAGGAAGTATCTACCCAGCGCTGGATCGACATTCCCGAGCCGGTTCTCGAAAAGTACCTGCTCTGGCGCCCCTCGCCGCTTTGCCGTGCGCGCAACTTCGAAAAGCTCCTCGATGCTCCTGTAAAGATTTATTACAAAAACGAGGGAGTGAGCGCTCCGGGTTCCCACAAACCCAACACTGCCGTCCCGCAGGCCTACTACAATAAAATATTCGGCATCAAGAGACTCTCCACCGAGACCGGCGCCGGGCAGTGGGGAAGTGCGCTCAGTATGGCCTGCGGCATGTTCGGCCTGGAGTGCAGGGTTTTCATGGTAAGGATCAGCTATGAGCAGAAGCCCTACCGGCGGCTGATGATGGCTGCCTGGGGCGCCGAGTGTATCCCCAGTCCGAGCGAAATAACCCGCGCCGGTCGTAATATACTCGCCGAAACCCCTGACTCTCCCGGAAGCCTCGGCATAGCCATAAGCGAAGCTATCGAGGACGCAGTCGGAAGCAAGGACGCCCGCTATTCTTTGGGAAGCGTTCTCAATCACGTGCTGCTTCACCAGACAATCATCGGTCTCGAAGCCCAGAAGCAACTCGAGAAAATCGGCGAATACCCCGACGTCGTCATGGGATGCGCGGGCGGAGGGAGCAACTTTGCCGGAATATCGCTGCCTTTCGTACGTGATAAGATACACGGGAAGAACGTATCCGTGGTCGCGGCTGAGCCCGCCTCCTGTCCAACTCTTACCCGGGGTCCCTTCGCCTATGATTTCGGTGACACGGCGATGACCACTCCGCTCCTGGCCATGCACACCCTGGGACACAACTTCGTTCCCGAATCGATCCACGCAGGGGGACTCAGGTATCACGGCATGGCGCCCATCGTGAGCCACCTGGTAAAAGAGGGGATAGTGGAGCCTCGCTCCTATAACCAGATAGAGACTTTTACCGCGGGCGTGAAATGGGCGCGTTCCGAAGGGGTTATCCCGGCGCCGGAGACCAATCATGTTATCGCGGCGGTCGTGCAGGAGGCGGAGCGGGCGAAACAGGAAGGCAAAGAGAAGGTCATTCTGTTCAACTTCAGCGGCCATGGCATCATCGACCTTCCCGCATACGATGCTTTCCTCACCGGCAAGCTTGCGCAGCACCAATTGACCGATGAGGAGATTCAGCGGGCGTTGAAGTCGATTGAAGGTTATCCCAAACCATAAAGTGCCGGAAGGATAGCTGAAAATGGCGGATGAGCTGTTGATGAGATGCCCGCGCCTGGGCGGCGAGGTACCTATAAGTTATTGCCTCAAAGAGGGAGGATCGCTGCCTTGCGCTCGCACAATTGCCTGCTGGCAGCCGATCTTCCCTGTCGAAGGGTATCTCCGGACAAAACTGACAGAAAGCGACTGGGATGCCTGCTTCAACCGTCAAGGCAAGAGCAAGGTTGTCTCTTTGATCGAACTGATCGAAGAGGCGAAGACCGAATAGGGCGTGTCTGAGTTTCAGACTTTTTGGAAACCGGACACCGGTACATGACTAATGACCAAAGGGGGAATAATCTCAAGACAAGGGGGGGAAAATGGGTGTAGCGATTTCTCGCGGTAAGCGGTCGATCTTGGGACTGATTTCCTGTTTCGTCGCCGGGGCGTTTCTGATGGGCGGGTCCGCGGGCGCGTACCAGTTGCCGTCAGTCAACCTGGGTGCGACCAGTTTTCTGGATGGCGGTCCTCCCGCCGGTCCGGGCTTCTACTTCAGCCAGTACTTTCAGTACTACCATTCCGGCAGGCTTACCGACAAAGATGGAAACAGGCTGATTCCCGGCGCCGACGAGGATCTCAATGTGCTGGTCAGTTTGTCGCAGTTCATCTATCAGTCCAACCAGGAAATTTTTCCGAGTGCAAGATGGGGAATGAACCTTATCGTTCCGGTTGTTTCACTGGACCTGGATCACAGGTTTCCCGCGCCCGCCGACAACGGCGCGGGATTGGGGGATTTTACGATAGGTCCGTTTCTGCAGTGGGACCCGATAATGGGCAAAAACGGCCCGATTTTCATGCACCGCATTGAGTTCCAGATGCTCGTTCCTACCGGAAAGTACGACAGAAACCGGGAACTTAATCCGGGCAGCAACTTCTTTTCCTTCAATCCTTACTGGTCGGGCACCGTTTTCATCACTCCCAAGGTGACTGCTTCGTGGCGTATTCACTACCTTTGGAACGCGGAAAACGACGACCCCAACCGCGCCTTCGCTGGTGCTGATGAGACCCAGGCAGGGCAGGCGTTCCACATGAATTTCGCCGCCGATTATGAGTTGTGGGAAAAACGGCTCAGAGGCGGCATCAACGGCTATTACCTCAAGCAGTTCACCAATGACAGGGTGGACGGAAATACTCTTCACGGCAGCCGTGAACAGGTACTGGGAATCGGTCCCGGTCTCGTCTTCCACTACTCGCAGAATACTCATTTCTTCCTGAATCTCTACTTCGAAGCCGCCGCTGAAAATCGTCCCGAGGGCGCTCGCCTCAACGCGCGCTGGGTGCAGCACTTCTAGCTCCCGCAATGAATCACGGGGGATGAATACAATCCCCTTGCCCGCGACTTTGCCGGGATCATCTTTTATTATTGCCGTCTCCAAACAAGGTGAGGGGGAGACTGAACGGTTCGCATGAATTTCAGGTGCGCGTTGCTTGTCTCCTCCGTACTTCCGCCATCCTCCGCAACCTTCCCTGAGCTTGCCGGTCGTTTCTCTTTGAGCCCTCGCAGGTTAAAATCGGCCTGCAAATACGCACTTCCGGGCCGCTTCGGCATGGTTGATGCTTCTCCAGGGTGTTTGTCTCTTCATATGAGGGAGCGCCGATGAGCGGAAAGGGAACATGGCTTGGCAAGCATCACACGGTACGGGTTGTCGAAGGCGCCGGGATGCTCGAAGTAAATGGTACGCAGGGGTTCCTGCAGCACGGGGACGCGGAGCTTCTCCAGCATTTCGCCTCACTCTTGCCGTTCGGCGCAAAAATTGCCGAAATCGGCAGCTTTATGGGTCTCTCCAGCCTCGTGATCGCCAGGGCCCTATACTACTGCGGAAACTACGGCGCAAAGGTCTTCTGTATCGATACGTGGGAAGGCTCGATGGAACACCGCTCATTGCAGGCGATAAAAGAAGGTCAGCTTTTTGACGTTTTCAAGGCAAATATCGAGGCCTCGGGGTTGAACAACTTCTTCGTGCCGATACGCGGCGACAGTCCGTCGGTTGCGCCCCGCTTCGAGGACGCAAGCCTGGACATGATCTTCATTGACGGTGATCACAGTACGGCCGGTTGTCTTGCGGACCTCAACGCCTGGTACTCGAAACTCAAGCCCGGTGGGATTTTCCTGGGCCACGACTGCTATTCGGAGGTCAGAGAGGCGGTGGAGACTTTTATGAAGGACAAACCTTTATGCTTTACGCTTCTGGGCGTGCTTCCCTATTCCAGTTGCCTCTACAGGATCGAGGACAGGTACGCGGTGCTGAAGAGAAGGGTGTAAACGGGCGGGGCTTGAATAAGGGCTTGGGAAGCAGAAACAGCAATTACGGAGATTCGGGGTGATGAGGGGTAGACAATGGAGAAAAAGAGGCTGAAGAAGTCTGGAAGTATGCGCCCGCGGGTCCGTATTATCGGTTTTCTCTTACTCTGCCTGCCTGGCTTGATGAATATGGCCTTTCCCTCGGCCTGCGCTGCCCACGAGAAGATCGCCGTCATTCTATCGCCGGGGCCCCAACAGGGCGTACCCTGGGGCGGATACCACGTGACCTTGACCGGCTACAGCGACAGGCATGCCTGTATTCAAAACAACAGTTGCGGCTCTGTACTGGCGCATGAGTTCAAGTCTGTTTTTCATGGAAAGCCGTGGCGCCTGCATGGCGATCTGCCTCTCATGAAAAAAGATCCCCACCTTGCAAGGTGGATCCAGAAATTCGAGAGCCGAACGCTGTTCGAGCTTGCGAAAAAGCTGGAGCACGCGGGCTTCGACAAAATCAAAGGTCCGGCGCATTCGGGAATGGCCTGGCACGTCACGCTCGATCACGATTTTTCGAGTTCGAGGGCCAAAATGCAGGAACTCAAGCAGCACAAGGTTGACTGGCATCTCTGGCTGGTTCCCGAACCGGGCAGCGCATGCCGGGACAAGGGCATCGACTGTAGACCCGACCGTTGGCGCCGTGTTCATTAACCTGTGTGATTTACGGCCATATTAATGAAGGTGTGAAGCAGCCGGAAGGAGTTGGACAATCCGGGTCGCAAATCGGGTGATGACCTCTGGAGAATTGGACGGTATAATAGAAGCCGTTCGTATGCCGGAGTTGTTCGCGGGTTTTGAGAAGCCCCGAATAATCGGAAGGTCAACTTATCCATCCTTTAAAGGGAAGCAGTAGAAAAGAGAAGGGCAGAGTGCCTACCGCTGTCTCACATGCTATCGTCGGTCTTGCCGCCGCCAAGGCTTTCGCGCCATCCGACGCTCCTCCCCGTCTGCTCTGGATCTCTGCCGCCTGCGCGGCCCTGCCCGACCTGGATGTCCTCACCTCCTGGTTCGGTGTCGCCAACCTTGACCTCTTCGGACACAGAGGTTTTACTCACTCTTTCTTTTTTGCCGCATTGAACGCTTTCTTTTTCACCGCCCTCCTGGTTCGCGATGCAGGCCTTCTTTCCAGAAAGTGGCTCTCCTGCTTTGTCTTTCTTTTCCTCGTGACTGCCAGCCACGGGCTCCTCGATGCCCTGACCAACGCCAGGCTCGGGGTCGCCCTCCTTGCGCCGTTCGACACCGCGCGGTACCTTTTCCCATGGAAGCCCATGAGACCGATCGGTCTCACCGGCTTTTTCACCGAACGTGTCTACGGGGTCCTGCAGCTCGAATTTTTGTGGATCTGGTTGCCTTCCACCATTATTGTCACCGTTTCCATGCTGTACCGAAACGCCAAGCTGAGGTTCTCCGAAGTCAGGTCGAAGTGAGCATGGTACGCGAAACGGTGTAAACCCCTCCCGCATTCTGTAACGCTCTTGGTACAGTTCCATGCAGTTCAGGTAGCCGGGTGTTCATCGCGCCCTGTCATTCCGGCGTCGCCTTCTGGGCCGGAATCCAGCGAGACCCCACGAAAGAGCCATGCTTTCAGCGTGGTTTGAACCAGAATGAAGCTTCATATAAGTCTTTGCGTACCCCGGGTCACCCTGAAGCCATGAAAAGAGTGCAGCTCAGCCGGACTTTTCGAAGCAGTCAAAAGACCACCCGAATGCAGTTTCTGGGCTCTTATCTGACTTCAAAGTCAGAGTCTTCGTTCAAACCACGAATCTTTCGTGGGGGTCTTGCTGGATTCCGGCTCAGAAGCGACGCCGGAATGACGGAGGTGGGAGTCCACGGCGTTTGCAAAGGGAAGTGCATCGACAACCAGGCCTTTCGGCGAGTTCGGCAAATACCGTTGGCGCCGCTAATTGTAATGGGCAAACCGACCTACTTCAGATAACTCGGGCTGTTGCGGGATTGATCGGTAAGGGCCTTTACTAAGTATCACGAGATAAGGATTCAATTTGCACCTACCTCGTCATTCCGGCGGCGCTCCTGAGCCGGAATCTAGCCGAACGGCCGGCATCGAACTAGTCTGACGACTCTATTATGTCCCTCTGGCATGTGCCTTCGGAAATGAAGCTTTATCAGAGTCAAATGAATTCTGGACGTTCTTGAGTGTGGTCTGTACTCTCAGGACGCAACTCCGGCATTAATAGATAAGCACTTGCGCCCGGAAGTCCTCCTTAATACGTTTAGATAAACACGCCTGAAGCAGAGAGGAGACGGAGATGAACGTGAGTGAAGCGAAAAAGAGCTGTGAAGAAGAGGGCGTAATATATCCGCACGGCTATGGGTTCTGCCGGGATGTCTACTGTGCCCGGTGCGCGGATGGAACCCTGGAACTGCATCCTGAAATTGGCTCAATTACCGATCTGTCGTTAGTATGGTAGGTGGCGGAGAGAGTGGGGCTCACTCTTCATTTCGAGTGCAGCACGGATCGGAGAGTATCGACCAGTTCACGCAGATCGACCGGCTTTTCAAGGTAGGCCCTGCTTCCCAGGGCCATGGCTTCTCCTTTGAGCCGGGAGCAGTGTTGTCCTGTCATCAGGATAAATGGCAAATCAGGGCAAAGTTTCGAAACATAGCTGAGTAGATCCAGCCCTGTCTCATCGGGCATGCCGAAATCCGAAAGCACCACATCGTAATCCGAGGAATCCAAGCAATTCCGGGCTCTTGCAACACTCTGTGCAAGCTCGGTCTCAAAGTTGAAAGCGTCCAGGTAATCACTCAAAAACTCCAGTATTCCTTCATCATCATCGACGATCAGGATCTTGGCCATTCGAGTCTCTCTTGCAGTGAGGGTTAATTCCCTTGCCGCTTTGATGTTTTCACTTTTCGGGCCATTTTTTCATGCCGGGACGAATGCGGGAAGGAAGAGTGCTGAGGCGCCGGGCGGGACATGACGGCAAAGGTGCAACGCAACCTGGTTCGGGCAATAGCCAGGACTCAAAACCCCTGATAATAAAAGAAGGTGTCCAACGGGGTGAGTAGAATAGGGACTTGCGCCCGTGTTTCCCGGCCCGCCAGTGGGTACTTTTCACGCAGGGAGACAACGGCCACAAGGGCCTATGCTACCAGCGCCCGGGCCGCCATGGGCAACGGAGGGAGAATGACGTGTGGCAATTCTATTGAGGTTATTGGCTGATAATGGAATATGACTTCCGTAGCTGGTAGTATAGGGCCTTGTGCCCGTGTTTACCGGTCCACCCGTGGGTACTTTTTATGCAGTGAGACAACGGCCACAAGGGCCTATGCTACCAGGGCGCTAAACAGCCATGGGCAACGCAGGGGAGTAGACGTATTAGCGATAATGGCAGGATAAATGATTTGTGCCATGCCTTCGCGGCACATTGAAAGACAGTTCCCAGGCTTGCGGCCTCAAAAAAGGCGTTATTTCAGGCGAAACCAGCGATTGCACCTGCTCTATCATTAAGCATGGAAGGAAAGGTGTTGGGTTGCCCCCGACAGGATTCGAACCTGTGGCACCGAGATTAGGAATCTCGTGCTCTATCCACCTGAGCTACGGGGGCTTATTCAATAAATTTAGACACTTAGAAGCGACACCGAGATATAAAATCTTGTCGGCTACACTTCTGGCTACATTTTTGGAGCTATCCCGTTGAGACTACTTGAAAAATCGCCCGGAGAAAATATTCCTAAAATGTAGAAAAGAAAGATAGCATGGAAAGGTCAGGGAATCAAGCCGGAAGTCTCTGAGACTCGCTGTCATCGTACATCCAAAAACAATAGTCACATGCTATCGAACAAAAACCACGATGCTTTTCGCATACCTCAACTGAAATTTCAGAGTGGCACTGATGGCAATGATGCTGGCCATAAAAGGAATCGCATCTGTTACAATCTTCGAGCATAAACATTTAGCAAAAAACCAGAAATTATGGTAACCTAGCGAAAATCCATAATGGACTGGGTTCTTGTTTGGTAAGGCTTATTAAATAGATAATAGAATCATCATGAAACAGGAAGGCGATGTTGGTGAAGTATATTTAATCAGTCATGTTGCTATTATAGCAAATAAATCATGAGCTTACAAGAACTATTGCTTTAAGCCAAGCGCTTTTACTCTTTCCTCAAGAAACTCAGCTAGAGGTTCCATGCCTCGCTGTCGCAGTCGCTTAATTCTTATTTCTCTTTGAATCTGGGTCATTTGTTCTAGTTCGTAATCAATGTTTTCCAAATCATTGCCAAGCTCATCATCCAAATATTTATTGAACCTCTCAATTTGCGACTGAGTTATCAGACCGATTTTCAAAGCTTCCTCGGCTTCTATTTCAACCTCTTCAAAAAGACTTAATTTCAAAGGCTTAACAGCTAATTCAGGCGTAATGAAAAGGCCCTTTTCACAGGCCTGTTCTTTAATGAGAATGAATCCTTGGCCAACCTTGTTTTTATAGATTTCCATGAGGATTCCTTTTGGTGTGTAGCCCGCTACATTTTTGTCAGAAAATAGCGATAATCTCGGGAAATCCTTCCAAGGACTTCCACGCCTAAAATGGCTCTGAGCCTACATTTGGACTCTGGGTGCGGATATGAAAAAAGCACGAGATAAAATTAGGATTCTCGTGCTCTATCCACCTGAGCTACGGGGGCGGAATGAGCGAATTTACTGCATTTCGATCAAAGTGGCAAGCCCTCAGTCGAGCATTTCTCCAATGCCTTTCCCTGGCTCAGGATAGCAGGCTCAGGCGCCGGCCTTTCGATGAAAAACGTGCTCCCCCTGTTCGCTTTGGGCTACAGAAAACGCTTATGCGTTTCCTTGAGATATTTCTCCTCGAGAAGCGTTGATATCTTCTTGATGATGTTTCGGCGGATGTCGAGTTCGATGGGGAGGTTCGGATCCTGGTGCGCTTCGTTTACCCGGGTGCCCACGATGAAGTAGATCACGTCGCTGTCTAGCAGGATGGCGGTGAGGGCGGTCGCCGCGTTGGAGCGGGAGAGTTCCGGCTTCTGGCCCTTTTCCAGCATTTCGGCTACTTTACTGAGGGTGATAGTCCCCTCGGTAATCAGTTCGATTCCGCTCATCTTGGAGGGAGGCGGGATGTCGGGGTCGAGATTTTCCAGGTCCATTTCGATCTGTTCGTCGAGTTCCCGGCTGAGAATCTGGGCAGTTGTTCCTCCGCAGATCACTTTACGTCCCTTGAACGACCGGACGAGCTGTGAGAGTTCCTCGTCACGTTTCTGCGCAAAGGGCGGGCCGGTCACCACCATGAGAAAACGCGGGTGGCGCAGGTACATGGCGCCGCAGGTTATGTCGTCCTTCGGTTGATAGGAATCGATCTGGCGGGCGTGGATCGCCACCTTCCGGGCGAGCTGGCGCGATGATATGCCCTTATCCCAGCCGATCCATTGTTGAATCTGCTTTGTTACATTTCTCTGTCCCCATCCAAGCGGGTAGTCGGGCAGCCCCATGCCCGCCTGGCTGACTCCGTCGGAGAAATAGAGAATCCTGTCCCCGATATGAAAATCGAACTCGGAGATACTCACTTCCCGGTCATGCCATTTTCTGAGCTGGAGGGGATCGCGTGCAACATCGATAATCTGGGTTCCCCTGAGCAGTATGTAGTTCGGATTGCCGTGTTCGATGATGCGTGCGTGTCCGGAGCTGTTGACGTCCACGATGGTGAAGGTGGAATAGCTGATCTTGCGGACCTTGCACACCGGCAGGGTCTCCATGATCACTTCGGCGGTCTCGGTAACGTCGGCGTAGTTGGAGGTGTATTTGAGAGCCATCGTGGCAGTGAGGGTCGCCAGCACGCTGGCTTTTATTCCGCTGCCCAGGCCGTCGGACAGGCAGGTGATCACCCGGTTCTCTTCCTTGATCTTATGGGTGAGCACCACATCGCCGGCGACATACTGCCCCTGTTTGTTGAACTGGAAGTAGTCGATATCGAGAAAGAAATCTCTTGTTGTCTTAATCATTCCAACTCCGGCGTTGTGATGGACTGAATGATGGAATTCAGAATCACTTCGGATTCCGCCGCGTTTTCGCCGAGAAGGTATGCGATCTGCTGTACGGTTGCCAGGTTCTTCTTGATAACGTCCTGGGCCTTCTGGATCATGGCTTCCTTGTGTATCGTAGGCTTGGTGATGTCCTGGAAGATCCCCCCTACCACCCGATGCCTTTCAATGGTGAAAATGTCGGCGTGCAGCACGGATTTCTTGTACCGCAGGTCGCGGTTGAGCATATCCTCTTCTTTTTCCAGCACGGTTTTGAAAAGAGAATGGAAGGGGGCGATTTCCCTGAGGAAGATTCCTTCCAGTCCGGGCTTGCTCCGGTAGGCCTTTTCCACGTCCGGGCCGAGAATTTTCGCAAAATTGTAGTTGCACTCGATTATCTTGACTTCATCATCCACCAGAACAATGGCGCTGGGGACGTTTTCCATCAGCGCGTTTGTTTTTTTCTGCGCCAGTTTCCGCATGTAGGCGACGCACATCACTTTTTCGGCCTTACCGTCGACCAGCGCCTTGGCAAACTCGCGGCAATTATCGTAGCCGCACCCGCCGCAATTGAGTTCGTCATCCGGGGTGTATTTCCCGACGGTCTGGAGCATCTGCTTGATTATCTTGTCATTGTATACCTTGACCGGAACGGGGTCCGGTGCGAGCGCGAGCATTTTCGGGGCTTCGAGCGGCCGCGGGATCTCGGTGCGCGGATATTTCGCATAATTGATGATCTGGCTGCGCTTCCAGGCCGTGGCGGTTCGCTGGCTGGCCTTGGGGCCGTTTACGCATCCCCCTTCGCATGCCAGGAGTTCAAGAAAGATAGGATGGGTGAGGCGCATCTCGTTTAAGCCGGAAATGGCTCTTTGAATGTTCCGGATTCCCGAAAAGGCCATGCATTCGGATTCCATGATGCTGCAGCTTGACTTCACTCCGGCCATCATTCCGCCGTCAATGGGGTAGAGGGCGCCCTCCTTGGCGGAGTAGGGCACAAAGCTGTCGTTTTCACCATCTCCGATCTCGAACGATATTCCCTCTTCGACCATCCAGCGGCGCATATCCTCGAAGGTCAGGGCGACATCGAGCATCTCGGGATTTGCATCGGCTTCTCCCTTTTTACCGATGCAGGGGCCGATGAAAATGACGCCGATGTCCGGGCCGTAGGTATCGCGCAAGAGCTTGGCATGCGCGAGTACGGGTGAGACGTGCGGCATGAGGCAGCCGGCATATTGGGGATAGTATTTCCGGATATAGTTCACTACAACGGGACAGGCGGTGGAGATGATGATTCTCGGCGTTCTGTCCTGAAGCAGCCTGGCCGTGCTGCCGGAGACCAGTTCAGCCCCCAGGGCCGTTTCGGATACTCCGTGGAAGCCGAGCTTTTTCAATGCGTAAACTACCGCGGCAGGGGAAATATCCGGAAACTCGCTCACAAAGGATGGGGCTACGGAAGCATAGACCTTCTCCTTTTCGGTGAACAGACGGCGGGCCCGCTTTAAATCGTCCCGAACGTGCTTGGCGCCGTTGGGGCAAACCTCGACGCAGTGGCCGCACATGATGCAGGACTGCGGGATTACGGCCGCACAGGCGTTTTCGACCTTGATGGCCTTCACCGGGCATTCACGAATGCACTTGAAACAGTCCTGGCATTCGGTTTGTTCCGTATAGATGGGGGTCTGCTTGTTCATATCCCGTTTCCCTATTCCTGGCCTTTGAGATGCTCATCGAGGATGAATTCCAGGAAATCGGAGTCGAGAGCATTGAATACCTGGCCATCCAGTGTGACGTTGGGACCATCCTTGCACAGGCCTTCGCACAGGTGGCCCTTCATGACAACCTTGCCGCAAAGGCCGTGTACGTCGATGTATTCCCGAATCTGTCTGATGTTTCGCTTGTTGCCCCGCGAAAAACAGGAACTCCCCATACAGATTGCAAGCTCAACCGGTTCTTTCGTGTCGCTCATGCTGCTCCCCCTTGCTCATCAACGGTGTGTCGGACAGGGTGTGTTCCGGACTCTCGAACTGGAGGTGTAGTGCCTGGGGTGGGAAATCTCCCCCGCCCCCCCTTTGCAAAAGGGGGGAGTTGCTTGTCCCCTTTGAATATGGGGGAGTCCCCTTCAATAGAAAAGGGGTGTCGCCGGATCTGGCTGTCCGACCTGGCGCGGCTTCCGGGGCCTTTCCCGGGGATGCGGCCGATGGATCGAATTCGAAAGTGAATATCCTCGATTCTCGATCTGTTGTCTGAAAGGAGAATTTTCTTGGGGTAAATCTCATAATTGCAGCGGTACTGCTGAGGAGTCATATTCGGCATGATGACGTTAGCGCCGCGCATCAGGCCCAACTCATAACCGTTCTCGGGGTTCAGGGTGGCAAGAGCGGTTGTGGAAGGGATATTCGTTTCCGGGCAAAAAAGCCGCGTAAAGGAAATGACCTTATAAGTCATCATTTCCGTGTTCGGAACCTGGTCTTCGGAGGGGCATTGCGGGGCAAGGAGGCCGGAACCCATGGGTGTGCGGGGATGAGGAATCCAGGGACCGACTCCGATCATGTCAAGGTCAAGCTGCCGGAAAAGGAGAATGTCCCGGGCCAGGCTGGCATAGCTCTGCCCCGGAATTCCGATCATGACGCCGCTGCCGGTCTCGTAGCCCAGTGATTTCAAGGTCTGCAGCATCTCAATACGATTCACCGGGCGCTCCGGCAACGGCGGGTGGATCTCACGGAAAAGTTCCAGGTCCGAAGTCTCAAACCGCAGGAAATAGCGGTTCGCCCCGGCCTTCCGCCATGCCGCCAGCTCGCCTGCGGTGCGTTCGCCCAGGCTGAGCGTCACGGCAAGCGGTGTTTCGCTCTTGATCCTGTCTATTATCGAGGCGATCCACTCCAGCGACAGTTGGTAGTCCTCGGCCGCCTGCAGGACGATAGTGCCCAGACCCAGCCGGGCGGCTTCCTGCGCGCAATCGAGGATCTCATCGGCACGCATTCTGAAACGTTTCAGGTGGGTGTTTCCCGCTCGCAGGCCGCAGTAGGCGCACTGGCGGACACAGGCATTGGATATTTCGACCAGAGCCCGAAGATGTACTTCTTCTCCCACATGCTCCCGCCTGACGGCATCAGCGGCGCAAAAGAATTCATCGAGCCGTGAGGGATCATCCTCGCGCAGCAGGCTCAATATCTCACGGTGATGCGTGTCCAGGTCAGCATTCATGAATACCGCCGATTCATCGTGCATTGCGGTATATCTCCAGCGCAGCGGGGAATGGCTGAAGCGCCCTCTCCAGTATACCCAGGCTGTAGGCGATCACAAGTCCGTAGTTGGTTATCGGCACACCGGCATGGCGGCAATGCAGAATGCGGCTCAACATTTCCCGGCGGTTCCACATGCAGGCGCCGCAGTGAACGATAAGCTTGTACGGAGAAACATCCGCGGGGAAATCATGGCCCTGGACGTGCCGGATCTCGAGTTTTCCGCCGACGTATTGAGTCAGCCATCTGGGAATCTTCACCCTGCCGATGTCCTCGGCTATGGGATGGTGGCTGCATGCTTCGGCAATGAGGACCCTGTCGCCGGCTCTCAGCTTTTCAACCGCAAGCGCCCCCTCGACCTGTGTGGAAAGATCTCCCTTGAATCGTGCGAACAGGATGGAAAAGCTGGTCATGGGCACGTCGATGGGGGTGTCCGCGGCCACCTTCAAAAAAGCCTGGGAATCGGTCACCACGAGCCGCGGGGGATCCTTGAGCCTCTCCAGGGCTCTGCGCAGTTCGCGTTCCTTGACCATCATGCAGAAGGCATCATTGTCCAGCAGATCCCGGATCGTCTGCACCTGCGGAAGAATGAGACGGCCCTTCGGGGCTTCCTTGTCTATCGGAACGACAAGGACCGCCAGTTCGCCCGGACCGACAAGGTCTCCCGCGATAGTGGGATTGTCGATGAATTCAGCCGGAGCGCTGTCCAGAAGCGCTTCTCTGAGCGAGGATATGCCTTGGCCGGATAGAGCGCTCGTGAGAACCGGGCGAATTTTGCGCTCAGACAGCCGCCCGACCAGGGACGGGTCCGGCGATCCCGCATCGCACTTGTTCAAAACCGTCACGACGGGAATCCGGCGCGCCTGGAGTTCCTCGATCATTCTCTCCTCGAACTCGCCCCAGGTGGAAAACTCCGCTACAAGCACCCCGATGTCCGTCCTGTCGAGGACCTGCCTGGTCTTTTCCACCCGAAGGCGCCCGAGGGCGCCTTCGTCGTCGATGCCCCCGGTGTCGATGAAGAGCACCGGCCCGAGCGGCAGCAGTTCCATGGGCTTTTCGACCGGATCGGTGGTCGTCCCGGCTATTTCCGAGACGATCGCCACGTTTTGCCGGGTAACCGCGTTCAGCAGGCTGGATTTGCCGACGTTTCGGCGGCCGAAGAACCCGATATGCACGCGCATGCTTTTGGGAGTTGTCAGCATGAGTTCTCTCCCGGTCTCATTGAAGGCGTGCCGAGCCTGCAGACGGCCTCGGGACTTATCAGTTCATCGAATTGTTCGGGGGAGAGCAGATTCTCTTCCAGGACGATATCCCTGATGCTCCTGGATTGCTCGCGCGCGCGTTTCACAATGCGGCAAATATCCTCGTATCCGAGCGCCGGCAGAAGGGCGGTCGCCGTTGCGGTGGAACTGTGGACATATCTTCGGCAGCGCTCCTCATCGGCTTCGATGCCTGCCACACAGAGGCGGGCCAGGATGTCGGAAGCGTTGGCGAGCAGGTCGATGCTGTCCAGCAGGCATGCCGCCACCAGGGGCAGGAAGGGATTGAGTTCGAGACAGCCCGAGGCGCAGGCGAAAGTGAGCGAGGCATCCAGGCCGAATACGAGTATGGCCGCCTGACTCGCGGCTTCAGGAATGACCGGGTTTGCCTTTCCGGGCATGATGGACGAACCGGGCTGGCGCCGGGGCAGAATGATCTCGGCGAATCCCCCTTCGGGGCCGCCGGCCATGAGCCGCAAGTCACTGCATATCTTGAACATGGTGGCCGCGCCGGCCTTCAGAATGCCGGATACTTCCACGAAGACGTCGGCGTTTTGTGTGTTTTCAATCAGGTTTTCGGCCCTGGCGAATCCGATTCCGGTATTGGCGCGCAGGATATCGGTCGCCAGGAATATGAAATCGCGGGGCGCGGCAATCCCGGTTCCTATGGCGGTACCGCCCAGGTTGATCACCCTCAGGCGCTCCTCGCACTTGTAGATCCGCCACCTGTCACGGTTCAGGGCTTCTGCGTATGCGCCCATCTCCCTTCCGAGCGTCGTCAGTACGGCGTCCTGCAACTGGGTTCTTCCGACCTTTACCACATGGGCGAAGCGCTTTTCCAGCGACTGGAATTCTTCCTGGAGAGCGACGACCTTTGATTCCAGGCGCTTGATGCCGCGAATCGCAGCGAGTTTGAGAGCAGTCGGATAAGTGTCGTTTGTGGACTGGTGAAGGTTCAAATCTCCCAGAGGGGATATATCGCAAGAGGTCAGATCTTTGCCGAGAAGCTCCGCGGCCCGGTTCGCAAGCACCTCATTGACATTCATATTCGTGCTCGTGCCCGCGCCGCCCTGGAGCAAATCCACGACTACATGCTCCGTGAGGCGGCCCTCGGCCATTTCGATGCAGGCTCGCTCTATTGCGTCCGCCTTTGCGGCGTCATCCTTCCATACTCCGAGCCGCCGGTTGGCCTGGGTGCAGGCAAGCTTCACCTGGCCGTAGGCGCGGATGAGTTCAGGATGAATGGCGCGGTCGGTAAGCGGGAAATTTTCCAGAGCCAAGCGGGTATGAGCACCATACAACGTTTCGCTGCCGGAGTCGGGATGCCGGGCGTCGGGTGCGTTGCGCTCAGTAAGGGATGCCGGGCTGCACATCTTCAACTTGATCTATCCTGCGGGCAGAGGGCTGTGATACCTGACATCTTCCTATACGTAAACATCGCGGCGCCCGGCGCGCACCTGTTCGAGCATTTTCGATGCTGTTGCCCGCCGGCGTGCGTCCATGCGATCCAGTTGAGATGTGATAAGCTTTTCACCTGCCTCTCTTGTCGCGGGCGAGGCATAATCGATGAGGTATTCAAGAAAAGTGGAAAGGGCGTTCGGGTCGCACCGGAATTTGATGTCTCCGGGCTTGGCGACCGCCATGAAATCCTGCCCGGTCCGACCCAGCCGGTAACAGGCTGTGCAAAAGGAGGGTATGTAACCCATATCCGCGAGATCGTGGATTACCTCATCGAGGTCGCGGTGGTCTCCGAGCTGGAACTGGGCGTCTTCATCCTTTATCCCGTCCGCATACCCGCCGGGGTTGGTTCGGCTGCCTGCTGAAATCTGCGAAACGCCCAGGGCGAGAGTAGCCCGCCTGAGTTTCGGGCCCTCGCGGGTGGACATGATCATGCCCGTATAGGGTACGGCAAGCCGGAGGATGGCGACCAGCTTCATGAAATCCCGGTCGCTGACCGGGTGAGGCGGGTTGGCGGCTATTTCCGAGCCGCCCGTAGGCTCCATGCGCGGAACGCTTATGGTATGCGGGCCCACCCCGAACGTCTTCTCCAGGTGCTTGACATGCTGGAGCATGGCCAGAACTTCAAAACGCCAGTCATAGAGCCCGAGCAAAAACCCGAGCCCCACGTCGTCGATTCCCGCCTGCATGGCCCGGTCGAATGCGCTCACCCGCCACGCGTAGTTGCTCTTCGGCCCCGTCGGGTGCATCACGGCATAGGTATCGCGGTGATAGGTCTCCTGAAAGAGTTGATAGGTTCCGATTCCGGCTGATTTGAGGAGCTTGAATTCCTCCAGGGTGAGGGGTGCGATATTGACGTTCACTCTGCGGATCTCGCCCCGGTTGCTGCGTGTCTGATAGACGGTGTCTATTGCATCAAGGACGTAAGAGAGACCCTCCTTTTGATAGTTCTCGCCCGAAACCAGGAGAATGCGCTTATGTCCCTGATCGACTATAATTTTCGTCTCTTCGGCGATTTCCTCCCGGCTCAGCGCTCGCCGGGCGATATCCCTGTTTGCGGTGCGGAATCCGCAGTAGAGGCAGTTGTTGCTGCAGAGGTTGGAAATGTAAAGAGGTGCGAACAGGACTATACGCGGGCCGTAGATGGATTCTTTTACATAGCGAGCGGCGGTGAAGAGCTCTTCCAGCAGCTCCGGATCTTCAACCGCAATAAGTTCTTTCACATCCTTTACATCAAGTCCGTTCAATTCCCGGGCTTTAGCCAGGATCTCCCATACCTCTGCGGGGTCTTTGTGCCGTGCCATTTTATCGAGACTGCCGAAAATAGCGGCTTCATCGATACTTATTCCGGTTAGCTCTGGTTGATTCATCTGAGTGAGCATCCAATTCGAGCTGGATAAACGGTAAATTGAGCTGATTCCAGAGAACCCTTCCTGTACAGTGAATTTTACTCGCATTAAACAATTCTTTCAACTGTGCAGGAAGATAGAGTGCAAAAAGAAAATGAAAATTGAAGCTCCGGGGGCTAAAATGAGTCCACCTTCAACAATAAGGATAGCCGATGATGGACAGCGACAAGACAAGGGACGAGCTTCTCAGGGAACTGCTTGAGCTGCGCCGGAAGATCACGGTCCTGGAGGCTGCGCTTCCCGATGAGAAGCGCACCGGCAGGGAGAAACCTTCCCGGACCACGCGCTACCTGGTGGACGGAAAGTACGGAATCAGGGACCTGGTCGATACAGATGCGCTGGGGAAGGTCTTCCGGGCTTTTTCCTCCGCCACCGGCTTTACTACCGGGCTGGTCGATTACCCCATGCAGAAGGTGGTCATCGCTACCGGCTGGAGGGATATCTGCGCAAAATTCCACCGTGCGTTCCCGGATTCGCTGAGAAAGTGCAAGAAAAGCAATGCTCTCCTGACGGAAAGACTCCTCAGCGAAAAAAGGCAAAGCATCAATGAGTGTGAAAACGGGTTGATCGATGCGGCCACGCCAATCATCATCAAGGGCGTTCACATCGCCAGCATAAAAACCGGCCAGGTCTTTTTCAACAGGCCTCACGAGGAGTACTACAGGCGGCAGGCAGAGAGCTTCGGCTACGATCCGGACGCCTACCTGGAATCTCTGGCCGAAGTTCCGGTGGTTACCGAAAAGCAGTTGCAGAGCGCCCTGCAGTTCCTGAACGAACTGGCGACGATGATTGTGGAACTCGGGATGAACAACCTTGAAATCCGGGAGACCCTTTCGGAGTTCGAAGAGGAGATCCTGGAGCGGAAACGAACGGAAGAGAGCCTGAAACGGTCAAGGGAGGAGCTGCGGAGGCTTTCTTCAATGCTCCTGAAGGCCCAGGAGGAAGAGAAGAACAGAATCGCGGAAGAGATCCGGGAATCTGTCAGTTCCGGGTTGGAAGTGATCCGAACCAGGCTCGAGGCGGCGCGCAGTGAAGGGCTTGAGCCTGAAGAACTGGCTGCAGCGATCAGCATGCTGGAGAACACGATGCAGCAGGCGGTCAGAATCCGCACCGGCCTCCGTCCGGAAATGATAGAAAATGCAGGGCTGCTCTCCGCCCTGGAATGGTATTGCAGCCGGTTCCAGGATGCACACCCCGGTTTTCGAATCAGACGGCAATTCGGTGTGAAAGAAGCCCAGATCCCCCCGGCATTGAAAATGGTGATCTTCAGGATTGTGCAGGATGCCTTCGATAATATTGCGGCGCACAGCGGCGCCAAGTCGGCAGCCATTTCCTTGAGAAAAACAGAGGATATGCTGGAGCTGACCATCGGCGATAAAGGAAAGGGCTTCGAGCCTGCGGCGGTCTTTTCCTCCGAAGACAGGGGCATGGGGTTGGCTTGCATGAGAGAACGCGCCCGTCTTTCGGGCGGTGCTTTCATTCTCAACGCGGCCCCCGGTGAAGGCGTAAAGATTACGGCATCCTGGCAGTGCTAGCCGCGCCTAAATGATCTTCTCACCTTTCAAATATACCGCTTCCGGCTTTCCCAGCGATTCGGGAATGGCTGAAGGCGGACCCTCCAGTATGACAAAGCTTGCCGGCATTCCCGGATGAATTCGACCCATTTCATCGGCCAAGCCGAGCAGGCGCGCTCCTTCGAGACTCGCGCAACGGATCGCTTCCTCGGCTGAAAACCCCGCGTCCATGAGGAGCCCTATTTCCAGGGCAAGCGACGTGCCGTGGCGAACCCCGAAACTGCCTGCATCGGTTCCGGCGACGATGGGAACTCCAAACGTTCGTGCTCGCGACATTTGAGCCAGTTGGTGCTCGACATTTCGGCGGACAATATCGGCCTCGATGCTCCCCGCCTTCACGCTGAAGCGCAGGGCTTGCATCGTATAGCAGGTGGGCGCCCAGAAAACCCGGCGGTCGGCCATTTTCCTCAGATTGTCATCTCCCATGAAAAAGCCGTGCTCGATCGAGTCGCATCCTGCTTCGATAGCGAGTTCAACGGGAAGTATCCCGTTGGCATGGACCATGACTCTCTGCTCTCTGCTTTTCGCTACTCTCACCGCGGCGCGAAGCTCATCCAGGCTGAACTGGGGAGCGGTTTGCCTGCCGAACTCGGTCAGGCTGTTGAGTCCGGAGTTGAGGATCTTTACCTGGCTTGCTCCGGATGAATGCCTGGTGATGGCTTCGGCGAGAGTCTCGCCGCTTGCGGGAGGCCCGCCCACCAGTTTTCCATACCTGCCCCCGGCCCGCCAGCCGCTGCCGGAACAACGAAGGTGCACCTTCAATGCCGGGAGGCGGGGCTCCCGCGCTACAAACCGCAGTGCATGCCCACCTGCGTCCCCTCCATCCCTCAACGCCATGATCCCGCAGGCAAGGCTTTTCCGGATGCGTTCCTCAATGAGAGGCGCGTTTTGCTCAAAGGTATGGTGGAGTTGCTTTTCCCGCAGATCCTGGTCGACTCTTCCCGAGAGACTCAGGTGAACGTGGCAGTCCGTCAGTCCGGGCACGATAGTGCAGCCGGAGTAATCCACGAAGGATATTCCCGAGGCTCTCAGTTCCGCCGCATTAACAGGTTCGGTAGAAATGACGCAACCGTTATCAACCCGCATAAGCATGTCGCGCCGTGCGGGAGCGCCGGTTCCATCGATAAGCCGGCCTGCGAGATAGAGCGCTTCATTCATGAAAAATGATTTTCATTTCCGGTTGTCGGAGTACGCGATCAGCCGGGCGCCGCCAGGCTGCTCATTGCAATGCGCTTTCTGACGAAGTCGGGCAGCCGCTGGGATTTCGCCCTCAGCCCGCTCAAGACTACGTCCCGTACCACCTGGTCGATTTCGCGGGCGCCGAACCTGAGGGAGTAAAGATAATCTTCGATGAAAGGATGGTCAAAGGATTCCTCCGGCCTCTGGTTCAGCCTGTCGTAGACGGCATGGGCCACGTAGAGGAGCGATACATTTACTTTCTGATCCTGGTGTATTTCCGATGGCGGGCAGAAGAGTGGAAAAGACTGGTACTCAACAGTCTGGCACACCTGCTTGGGGATGTTCCAATGCTTAAGAAGCATGGCGCCCAGTTTGCTCGGGTCCAGCATTTCTATGAACAGGGACCACTTGGGGTTCTGCTTTTCCAGCAGAAGGATTACGGTCTCGCCGATATCATGGAGCAGGGCGATGGTGCTCAACAGCGGTGCGCGGTTCTTGTCATAGAACTGGCAAAGTTCATAGGCGATAAAGGAAAGAAAGAGTGAATGACGGTAAATCTCCCGGAATTCCTCCGAGTCCGGTATCGATTTCATCAATCCGCGGGAAACGGCTATCTGGTAGACCTCGTTGAATCCCATGTAAGTAATGGCATAGGAGACGTCGGAGATTTCCTTTGCGAGCGAATAGCGGCTGGAGTTGATCGCCTTGAGGATATCGACCACCAGGGAAGGGTCCTGTTTGGCCAGATCGGCGACGTCTTTTGCCGATGCGCGTTCGCTGGCGAGCAGATCTATAAGGTGCGTGATATGCAGGGGAAGCCGCGGTATGCTTTTGACTATATTGGAAATTATCTCGGACTGCTCATACTTGCCAAGCGGCTTGCGCGACCTCTTCAGATGCCGAGTCAGTGATGCGCTCTGCTGCCGCGCCTTTTCTACTTTACCCTCCAGGCTCAGCACCCGGGAGAGCGCCGTATCGTAGAGCCGTCTCAGCACAGCCGTCTGTGTCACCTGGCTGAGGGTCCTGAATGCGGTCGGGTCCAGCGTGAGCACTGCCGATGGCTCTTCCGCGAAAACGGAACTGATCCTGCCGCCGTTGCCCGCCAGGCTCACTTCCCCGATTAAATCTCCCGGCTTGAATTTAAAGCCGATCGGGTCGGTCTCGCGAAACTCCGCCACGAGTGTTCCGCCGAGGACATAGTAGAGCGTTTTATCAGAGGCGCCCTGCTTGAAGAGCAACTCCCTGGCTGCAATGGAGCGAATCTGCCCCGTATTGAAAAGCGTAATCCGGTCCTTGTCTGCGAGGTCGGTGAAGAAACTCTGAGGTATCCGGCTCTTCGATGCGGTTTTTTCCAGCATGGCCCTACTCTGATATGAAAGGTCAAGGAAATCACGGGCCAATGCCCGATGCAGGCGGATTCCGGCCAAAGCAACCCGATCCCCCGGCGCAACCTCTAAATGCATTTGTAAGATACTGAAAATAATTCGGGAATATTGTACAATAGCTTTAAGAATATTTTCTTTATCATATCGAGAGGAGAACATGCCATGGCGGAAGGCAAGGACCTGACCAGGAGCACCGACCCCGCTGTCCGGGAGATGATCGCCAAATCGGAGAAGATGGAGATAAAGACGGTTTGGGACCGCTACGAAGCCATGCAGCCCCAGTGCGGCTTCGGCGATTTGGGGCTGTGCTGCCGCCATTGTTTGCAGGGGCCGTGCCGCATCGACCCCTTCGGTGAAGGACCCCGCGAAGGGATCTGCGGCGCCACGGCGGACACCATGGTTGCGCGCGGGCTCGACCGGGCGATTGCAGCCGGGACCGCGGCCCATTCCGGCCACGCCAAACACCTGGCCCATACGCTCTTGAAAATGGCCAAGGGGAAGACAAAAAGCTACTCGGTAAAGGAGCCGGAAAAGCTCCGCGCGGTGGCCGCGCGCATCAATATCCCGGTAGAGGGACGATCCGACAACGAGATTGCTTTGGATGTGGCAAACGCAGCCCTCGCCGATTTCCATGAAAAAGATACGCCGGTTTTGTGGGCCGCCACCGTGGTCAATCCGCAGCGGGCGAAGGTCTTAACCGACCTCGGCCTTGTGCCTGCAGGAATCGACCATGAAGTCTCGGAAATTATGCACCGCACGCTCTACGGGGTGGATGCCGACCCGGTCAACCTGCTCCTTGGAGGGCTGAGGTGCGCGGTTGCCGATCTTGCCGGATGCTACATGGCGACGGATATCGCGGACATCCTTTTCGGAATTCCGAAACCCGCAGTCACGGAGGCCAATCTCGGGACATTAAAAGCGGGAGCGGTGAACATCGCCCTTCATGGGCATAACCCGGTGCTTTCGGATATCCTCGTAACCGGGGCCGAAACGAAAAACCAGGCCGCAATTGCAGCCGGGGCCTCGGGAATAAATATTGTCGGCATATGCTGCACCGGAAATGAAATCATGATGCGCCACGGAATTCCAGCCTGTACGCATTCAGTGAGCCAGGAGATGGCGCTCGTGACTGGCGCGCTGGACGCAATGGTGGTGGATTACCAGTGCATCATGCCTTCGGTGGCTTCGGTGGCCGAATGTTGCGGCACTACCCTCATCACCACCATGGAAATAGGAAAGATCCCCGGCGCCAGGCACATCCCTTTCAATGAGGAATCCGCCGCGGAAAAAGCGGATGAGATCTTCGATATAGCCATAGCTAACTTCAGACGGCGGCAAAACAGGGCCGTGGATATTCCGAATATCAAAACACCGGTGCTCGCCGGATTTTCAGTGGAAGCCATAGTGGCCGCGCTCTCCCGCCTGGACGCCGAACAGCCCCTGAAGCCCCTGGTGGATAACATTGCCGCGGGCAATATACGGGGAGTATGCCTCTTTGCCGGATGCAACAACGTGAAGGTCCCCCAGGACAGCAATTTTATCACCATGGCCCGGAAGCTGCTCAAAGAGAACGTGCTGCTGCTCGCCACCGGTTGCGGCGCAGGCGCGCTCATGCGCCACGGCTTCATGGACCCGGCAAATACGGACGCAATGTGCGGCGACGGCTTGAAGGCCGTGCTAAGGGCTGTCGGAGAGGCGAACGGCCTGGGCGGGCCCCTGCCTCCCGTCCTGCACATGGGATCGTGCGTGGATAATTCCCGCGCCGTAGCGCTTGCGGTGGCCGTCGCCAACTACCTGGGCGTGGACACGGACAAACTCCCGGTTGTGGCGTCCGCGGCCGAGGCGGTGTCGGAAAAAGCGGTATCCATCGGAGGCTATGCCGTGGCTGCCGGGCTGCCGACCCACGTCGGAGTGATGCTCCCGGTGCTGGGCGGGCCTATGGTCACCGCCGTGCTGACCGAAAAAGTAAAGGGCCTTACCGGCGGCTATTTCATCGTGGAACTCGATCCCGAAGCCGCCGCCGAAAAGCTCCTGGCCGCTATCGACGAGCGCCGCGCAGGTCTGGGACTTGGTTAATAATCACCGAGAGTCGCTCCAATGGTTTTTTTACCCGCAGATACATCCGTCGCTCGCTAGCGCGAATGTCCCGGATTCGTTCGAGAAGCTCATCGAAGTAATCCGGGACACCGGAACCCTCTACCGGCGCATTCTTCAACCTCTCGTCGTCCATGGTGAAACCCTTGACCAAATATTCCCGCAAGCGTTCCGTAGCCCATCGACGGAACTGTGTACCGCCCTCGGAGCGAACCCGGTAACCCACCGCCAGGATGGCATTCAGATTGTAGTACTCGATCAAGCGGGTGACACCCCGTTGTCCCTCGCGACGAACTATCCGGAATTTCCGGTATCTTTGTATTGATCGAATGCTTTCTTGCTCCCGCTCAATGCCAGGATCATCAATACTATATCCAAAACCAATCCGGCGATTCCAGAGGCTGCTATTGCTGTGCCCATAAATGGCTGTGCGGTAAAAGCCAAAGCCGACCGCAGGATTGCGAAGCCGATCGAGATCGCAATGATGTAGTAAAAAAGTCGTACGGCATATCTTTTCATAAGAACCAGGCTTATAGATGCAAATACATAGATCCCATTGATTACAACTCCGGTCAGCCCTAAAATGACGAAGACAAGGCCCGACCAAGGTTTGGTTTGAGCCAAATCTTGCTTCAGCATCTCCTTCAATCCGCTAAACCCAGGGTTCATCTCAGATCCGGGAAAGGATTTCTCCATGCCAGTCAACATTTGCTTCTGCGCTTCGATCATTTTGGGAATTAAAATGGTTTGAGTTGAGCTGAAAAGCCCACCAACCCCGAAGATGATGCCCAAAACACCCACTACAGTCACCCAGGTTGGTCTCTTCACTTCGTGCTCCAGATGCGTTCCAGCCCAGCCAACTCGATTCGAAAAAAAGGGCATGCTGACCGCTTGGGAGCATTGCGCTCTTCTCCCGTAGGTTTTGAAAAAGGATGAAAGGGACTGGACAGATTCAGAAAAGGAGTGTTCATTGCCATCGTGATAGAAGCGAAGCAGCGGCAACATGACGGCCTGATGATCGGGAAATTGCCATTGTGTGCTCCCTAATGTAAAGTTTCGGGAAAATGAGTCAGGATGGTATAGACTATCGCATGTGGCCGGATCGTCTGGTCTTCATACATTCCGCCTCATCACGAGAATCAATTATCCGCAAAGAGTAACAACAGAATGGCCTCCAACGGCATCACCGGATCGGGACTAGACTCGCAACGGCTGACCTCATGGTACTCACCAGCCTCGACCAGACTCACGTTGTAAGTTGAAACTCTCCCAATGTAGCTGTTGCAGTCGCTGGCGGAATAACTATCCTGCACATGGGTCCGCAGAATCGAGTGCTGAGCGGCTTCGCTTGTCTTATCAGAAATGGTGGTTTCAGCGCAGGTCGCGGTCGTGTTTCCATCCGTCGTAAGTTTTGCCAGTGCGGCATCGAATGCGTTTACGGTTACCGCCAGACTATTGTAGGCAGGAGTAACAGTCCCCAGATGGGCGCCGTATTCCTTCACCCACTGCAGTTCGCCGCTGCTTTGAAGGGTATTGAAGATGCGGTCGTTAGCAGTTGAGGCGCCATAGCTGATTGTCGCCACCAGTCCGCCACTCGGGGTGATTGCGGAGTTGAGAATAAAGACGCTGTCGGAATCCGGCCATGCCCGGTATTTCCTGTTCCAGGCTACAGTCCAGCCCGTAGACTTGTCGACCTTGAAGTGATAGTAGGCGCCGAGTGCGGGATTTGGCGAGACATTGTAATAGGTGCTGCCGAAGATAACGTAGCCGTCGCTCGTCTCGGCGACTGCTCCAGGTGTTATTTTCAGAAGCTCCTCCCCATTGCCCTGATATGTTTCGTAGTAGGCCCTGCTCCACAAAAGGGCGCCCGTCGCCCCGTGTTTCTGAAGACCGGCGTTATAAAGACCGGTGTCGTAGAATTGCTCAGTGAGGACAAGGTGATTGCCGTCAGTGGTATAGTAGGTCTTTACTGCACCGTCGCCGTTCGCACTCGGCCCCCCCATCAGGAAATCGTTCTGGACTGCTCCATTGCCATCGATGATCAAGGCCTGTGAGGCACGATAACCACTATGGGGGCATCCGGGCACCCCCGAATAGATCACGTGGCCTGTCACTACGAAATTGCCTTCAGGGACACTCTTATAGATAAACTCCGGTGCTTCATGAGTATCCGGCGAGCTGCCGGAGTTCTTCCGGGCATACAGTTTCTCCCAGAGCACACCGCCGGATGATGACAGCCGAATGACATATATGTCCCATGACGTATTAGTGGCGCCGGGGTTGAGCGGCGTACCGGCGTTAACCTGACCCGTGACGACAAAATCGCCGTTCGACGCCTCCACTGCTCCGATCATGCTACTGTCCCTCTCGTAGCCATTCCCCTGGATAAGCTTACTCCATTGCGGCGCTCCTTTAGATCCAACCTTGAGAATCGCACCCCGGCCATTTGAAGCGCCCGTCAGCATATATCCGCCATCCGAGGTGCGGAGCGCTCCATAAAAGGTTGTACCCGTATAGTACTGAGTCCATGGACCATGGTAAGCCACTTCCCAAGTCATCGCCGATGCGGGTTGGGAAAGAAATCGAAGGAGCCAATGAAGATAACAAGAATTATGACGCAGGAAATTCTCGGAAGGATGTTACCGTGAACGAGGCTCATGAAGAGGTTCCTTTCTGCAGGCCCATCACTTCTCTGCGTTGGCCGAAAGCTTTCGTTTTCCGAGCTTTGGAATAATTGGCCATTCCGCACCAGCCGAGACAAATAAGCATTAGTGATCGGCGCCATTTCCTTCCCGAAGAGAAGGAAGGTCAGCAGAATGACAAGCCGGTTCTCGTGCCTCACAATGATTGTTTTGCGTCAAATTCACTATTGGTTATTTTTATTCGACTGTAAACAGTAATTCCTCCAAGGATTTCACTACCGGACACATTTTCGTCCGCTGTCAAGATGCGTTTTTTTCCGTTCACC
>CAZIJV010000050.1:0-36550 GCA_964539645.1 uncultured Syntrophobacter sp. | reverse complement strand
CCACGAAGCTTGAAAAGGCGGATACATTGGAAGCCACTGGCCTAAACAATTACGCGCCCCTTCTCTACTCGGCGGACAGAAATTAGAGTCTCACGCAAAGCCGCAAAGGCGCAAAAAGGGTGAAGGACTTGGGGCCCGAGACTTCTGGTTTCTCCTCTATTCTTCCCCACCTCCACAATCAAATCAGCCCAATCGGCAAAAACAGATCGTGAACCTGTTGAACTAAGTGCCCAAGTCTTGTACATAATAGACGCGCCGGGTTGCCGGCTGTTGAGAATACAATGCGACTGGAGCCGCGAGGAAATGGAACGCGTCCCCTTTGAGGCCGGGGAGATCGGGGTCCTGGCAAAGGCCATCGAGATCTCCGAAGAGCTGATAAGCGATTTCTACAAGATCACCACTTCTGAGTGGAAGAGATACCGCTATGATATACAGAGCTTGAAAGATCTCGCGGAAGAGGAAATCACGGACTTCGCTTTCGCCCAGATCCGCAGGTATCTCAGGCGCCCGGGAGAGCGAACGCGGGGAAGCGAGCCGGGGGATTTTTTCAAGATATGTATCCAGGATCATGTCATCCGCAGGGCGGTCGAGCGAGACCCTCACATCCGCCTGCTTCCCCTGACGACTTACGTGGTTATCCATGAACTGATTCATGTAGTCCGGTTTGCCCGGTTCCTCCAGAGGTTCGACTCTACCCCGGCGGAGCAGGAGGCGGAAGAGATGCGCGTCCATGCACTCACCTTCGAACTCCTGCAGAAGCCGAAACTGGAAAATCTGCCGGAAGTACTTGCTGTTTTCAAGGATTGCCGGACTATGGAAAATTTTCTACCGAACTGAGAACAGGAGTCCAAATGGGCACGAAAATCACCCGGGAAGAGGTTCGGCACGTGGCTGATCTGGCGCGCCTCGAACTCTCCGAGTCCGAGGAAGAAAGGATGACCGGGCAGATGAACGGCATTCTCGAATATATGGAAAAACTGAACGAACTCGATACGGCGGGTATTGTCCCCACGACTCATGCCATTCAGCTCCAGAACGTTTTCCGGGCCGATGTCGTGAAGGATTCCCTGGATCGGGAAAAGGCCCTTGCCAATGCTCCCGAATCAGACGGCGTCAATTTCATAGTCCCTAAAGTCATTTAAGAAGTATCGGAAGGACCAGACCTGATGGAAATCCCTTCTCTTTCCCTGCACCGGATACACGACCTGCTCAAGAGCAAGAGTGTGAGCGCTGAAGAGGCTGTGTCCGCATTTCTCCAACGCATCTCGGCCGTGGACTCGAAGGTGAATTCTTATATCGCCACCCTCGGGGAACTCGCCCTGGAAGAGGCAAGGTCTTTCGATTCGGGTCGGAAGGATTTCAATTCCTCACCCCTGGCGGGCGTGCCGATCGCCATCAAGGATGTCATATGCATGCAGGGAACTCCCACCACCTGCGGCTCGCGCATGCTGCGGGATTTCATTCCCCCTTATGATGCGACCGTTGCCGGGAAGCTCAAAGAAGCGGGAGCGATATTTATCGGCAAGACCAATATGGACGAGTTCGCAATGGGATCATCCACGGAGAACTCAGCCTTTGTCAAAACCCGCAACCCCTGGGACCTGGACCGTGTCCCGGGAGGATCGAGCGGCGGTTCGGCAGCCGCGGTCGCCGCCGATCTCTGCGCTGGGTCTCTGGGAACCGATACAGGCGGCTCCATTCGCCAGCCGGCATCGTTTTGCGGAGTAGTGGGCCTCAAGCCCACGTACGGCCGGGTATCTCGGTTCGGCTTGGTGGCCTTTGCCTCCTCTCTCGATCAGATAGGTCCCATAACCAAGGACGTGGAAGACGCCGCGATCCTGCTCCAGGCAATAGCTGGATACGATCCGAATGACTCCACCTCCGTCGATCTGCCCGTACCGGATTACAGGGCTGCCCTGGGTCAAACGATTAAGGGACTGCGACTCGGGATCCCCCGCGAATATTTCATCGAGGGTACGGCGCCGGAAGTCGCTTCGGCGGTTCGAGACGCGATCGCCGTTTGCCGCGATCTGGGAGCGGAAATTATCGACATATCGCTGCCGCATACCGAGTACGGCATTGCCGCCTACTATATCATTGCGCCGGCGGAAGCCTCATCCAACCTGGCCCGTTACGACGGCGTCAAGTACGGCCATCGTGCGGAGGGCGGAAAAGAGCTGATAGAGACCTACCGGCGCACCCGGTCGCAGGGTTTCGGGCCGGAGGTGAAGCGCCGCATCATGCTCGGAACTTACGTTCTTTCCGCCGGTTATTATGAGGCTTACTACGGCAAGGCATCCCAGGTCAGGACGCTTATCAGGCAGGACTTCCTGGATGCGTTCGAAAAATGCGATGCCATCCTGGCGCCCGTCTCACCCATTCCGGCCTTCAAGATAGGGGAAAAAGCGGACGATCCTCTCCAGATGTACCTGGGCGATGTGTTCACGCTCCCGGCAAGCCTTTCCGGCCTTCCCGGCATCTCGGTTCCCTGCGGTTTTACCTCGGAGAATCTGCCGATCGGGCTCCAGATTCTTGGCCCCCATTTCCGGGAGGACCTCGTCCTGCGCATCGCTCACCAGTTCGAGCAGGCCACGGCTTTCCACACACGTAAACCGGTGATCGGTTAGGAGGTGCTGGTTTTTCTAACCACGAAAAGCCTCGGGCTCACAGCCTCAACCGAAAGGGGCGCTCAGCCTGCCTTGCGGGTGTTTTTCTCTTAACACGAAGGGCACGAAGGAGGCACGAAACTCACGAAGAGCGGAGACTCCTTGTCGATTCAGCTTGCGGTTGTCATAAGCAGAAGCACTCCTGCCAGGAAGGTCTTCTTCGTGCGCTTCGTGAATCCTTCGTGGTTCAAGAATAGACTTGCGGGCCGGTAGTGAACCTGCCCTTTGCGTAAGGGCTCTGCTGCTACAGGCTCTTCGTGGTTAAGAACATCTACCGTGCAACCGGCTTTCTCAATTCTTCCGGGTGTAACTGCCCCCCCCCGGCAAGACTATCGTTTTTCCATCTTGACACTTCTTGGCTCTTTTGGTTAACTTCATTTCACTGCCAGGTTTACGATAACATGGCCGCCTGCTGTTCCAGCTCAAGCGCCCAGTTGTGATTGGTTCGATCTCCTGGTTCCCGCTCCGTTGAAGTGAATTGTCCGTGCAGGTGAGAAGCAGATGCAGGTAAAAGATTTACAGCGAATCGTTTATGCCTCCCTTTTGGCAGCTCTCATTGCAGTCGGCGCCTACATAGTCATCCCTATCCCGATCGTGCCGGTACCCATTGTCCTGCAAAACCTCTTCGTCCTCCTTGCCGGGCTGCTTCTCGGGAGCCGCTGGGGCCTTGCCGCCATGGGAATCTACCTGCTGGCGGGTTCCATGGGGCTTCCCGTTTTCTCGGGAGGCAGAGGCGGACTCGCCCACTTTTTGGGGCCCACCGGAGGGTACCTTATCGGGTTTGCCGCCTGCGCCTGGGTCTCAGGTTTTATCTCGGAGCGCTTCAAAGGAAGGTTTCACGGGGACATTGTCGCGGTGACAATCGCATCCTTTTGCGTATATCTCTTCGGTGTTCCCTGGTTGAAAGTGGTTACCGGGATGGAGTGGACCAGGGCCATCATTCTGGGGATGCCCCCTTTTCTTATCGGTGATGCGATCAAGGCCGCGACCGCCGTCCTGGTGGCGAGGGCGATTCGTCCGATGCTCAACCACAGCATGGAAGCGGTGTCGCTATGATAGAGATTCGCGATCTTTCCTACGATTACGCGGATGGAACCCCCGCCCTGAGAAGTATCAGCTTCGATGTCCAGGACGGTGAGTTTTTGCTCGTCTGCGGGGCGAACGGCAGCGGCAAGACCACGCTGATACGCCTTCTCAACGGACTGCTTCGGCCCGGTTCCGGCGCCCTGAGGATCAACGGACTTGATCC
Source organism: uncultured Syntrophobacter sp. (assembly GCA_964539645.1). Lineage (GTDB taxonomy): Bacteria > Desulfobacterota > Syntrophobacteria > Syntrophobacterales > Syntrophobacteraceae > SbD1. Next base: position 32,635 of record CAZIJV010000050.1, on the reverse strand, counting down.
GGCAAAAGACGGACGCGAGGTGATACGGCAGGTCGGCATGGTCTTTCAGGAAGCGGACAGCCAGATAGTAGGGGAGACTGTACGAGAGGACGTGGCGTTCGGCCCTGAAAACATGGGACTTACACCCGGCGAGATCAGGGAAAGAGTCGATGCTGCGCTCCAGGCTGTCGGGCTGGAGCAGTTGGCCGACAAGCCCTGCCATCGGCTCTCGGGGGGCGAGAAGCGCCGGGTCGCCATAGCGGGCGTGCTTGCAATGCGTTCACCCATTCTCGTTCTGGACGAGCCTTTCGCCAACCTGGACTACATCGGCATATGCCAGGTGTTGAGAAACATCCTGGATCTGCACGGCAAGGGCCATACCATCATCCTGACCACGCACGACGTGGAAAAGGTGATTGGCTATGCACAGCGTGTGGCGGTGCTGCACCGAGGTGAGTTGAAGGCGTTCGGCGCCCCCGCAGCGATTATTCCCCATCTCTCCACCTGGTCGATCAGGCCGCCGGGTGGCCTCTTCACTCCGGAAGGATTCGAAGCATGTCCAGCAGGCTGACCTTTCATTTCTATCCCGGAACTTCTTTGCTGCACAGGTGGGATGCTCGCTGCAAGTCCCTCGGACTGCTCCTGCTGGCAATCGGCATGCTGTACATGGGTTGGGAAGGCCTTCTTTTCTTTACTCTCCTCTTTACCGCGGCGCTGGCGCTCTCGCGCATTCCGGCAAGGGCCCTGGCCGGAGATCTGAGAAGCTGGGCGCCCTTCCTGCTCATTATTTTTGTCTTTCAACTCTTCTCCTTTGACAGCGGGACGCCGGCCCCCGCCTGGTGGCCCAGCGGCTACGAAAGCATTTACCCTGCGTTGATCGGTATCTGGCGCCTCTGCCTGATTCTGTGCTACGCGATGCTCTTCTCAATGGTGACCCGGCCTCGCGATCTTCAGGATGCGGTAATATGGTTTCTGCGTCCTTTCCCCTTTCTGCCGGCGCGCCGCATTGCCCTTATGGTCAGTCTCATGCTGCGCTTTCTCCCGCTCATCCTCGATCAGGCCGACGAGGTCAAGCTCGCCACCCGGGCCCGCCTGGGCGATCAGCGAAAGAATCCTGTTCTCCGTATGAAATTCCTGGTGCTGCCTCTTCTCAGGCGCTCCATCAAGCGGGCTGACGATATGGCGCTCGCTCTCGCAGCGCGCGGCTACAGCGATGAACTGCCCGTGAAGTATTCCCGCCTGCCTAAGAAACATCTGGCCTGTCTCGCCTCTCTCATTGCCTTGATCGCCCTGCTCGCGGGATGGGTCCCGCACGATATACCTCAGGGATGGGACTCCTTCGTACGGTTGGCCCTTAACGGCTGGTCCTGATTTCTATGCAGGCATACGGTTTTGCCGTAAAAGCGAAATTCGCGGAACGTCTTCAGCCGGATTAGTGTCCACTACAAAGCTGCAGCCGTAGGCGCCTTCCAGGGTCTCGGCGGTCAGCACCTCCTGAGGCGATCCAATACTCACCACGCTTCCTTCCTTCAAGAGCAGCAGACGATCCGCATACATGGCGGAAAGATTGAGATCGTGAGAGACCATGATCACCGTGGTCCCTTCATTGTGCCTGAGTTCTTCCAGGAGACTCATAACATATACCTGGTGAGCGGGGTCCAATGATGCCGTGGGTTCGTCGAGCACCATGATGCCGGGCCGCTGGCAGATGGCGCGAGCGATGAAGACGCGCTGGACTTCCCCGGCGCTCAACTGGCCGAGCCTGCGCTCGGCAAGATGTTCCACGGCGGTAAAGGCCATACTGCGCATCGCTATTTCCCGGTCGGTCCTTTTTTCAACCGATAGAAGGCCCAGATGAGGCGAACGCCCCATGAGCACTATCTCCGCCACGGTAAAGGGTACGTCCAAGGGCGGTGACTGGGGCGTGAGCGCAATGCGCCGCGCCAGTTCCCTTTTTGTGCAGGCGCGGACGGAGCGTCCGAACACCTCAACCTCGCCCTCCCGGGGGTTGAGGGCGCCACAGATGGCTTTCAAAAGAGTCGATTTACCCGAACCGTTCGGGCCTATGATTACGAAAAACTCACCTCTCGCTACCGAAAACCGTATGCTCTTGAGCACCGCTTTTGTCGTTTCGTAGCAGTGAGTCAGGTTCTTCACTATGAGAGCGGTTTTCATTGTTTTGTTCTTTGCAGCAGGAAGATGAAAAGAGGGGCGCCGATCATGGCCGTTATCACTCCCACCGGCATTTCCCCTCTGGCGGAAAAGGAGCGGGCCAGTAGGTCGCAAAAGACCAGGTAAGCCGAACCGCCCAGGATCGAGGCAGGAACCAGCAGCCTGTGGTCCGGTCCGAAAAGAAGCCGCAGCAGGTGTGGGATGACCAGTCCGACAAACCCCAGGAGCCCCGCATGGCAGACAACCGCGCTCACCATGCAGGAAGTAGACAGAAGGAGCGCCATTGTCACCATACGGATGTTGACCCCCATGTTCTGGGCCATCTCCTCGCCCATCATCAGCAGGTTCATCGGGCGTGCGAGCAGGAAAAGGATAGCGAAGCAGGGCAAAAGGGTTGCCGCGAGCATGGGAATCGCTCCTCCGTCCGTCATCGACAGATCTCCCATGAGCCAGAAGAGTATGTTGTGAATCCGGGAATCCTGAGTGTGGGAAATAAGAAACATAATAACAGAGGAGCAAAAGGCATTGACCATGACGCCTGCCAGTATCAGGGAATCCTTTTTCATGGTGGGCCTGAGTGAAACGAGGACGATCACCAGCAGAAGAGTCGCCATACTTCCGGCAAAAGCCAGGAAAGCCACCCCGGGAAAACTCGACAGGCCGATCAGAATGGCCGAAATGGCGCCTACCGCCGCTCCGCCGGAGACCCCCAGGATATAGGGCTCGGCAAGAGGGTTGCGCAGCAGGGTCTGGAATACCAGACCCCCGAGCGAAAGAGCTGCGCCGGTGAGCGCCGCCATGATGACCCTCGGAAGGCGAAGGCGCAGGATTATGTTGCCCATGGCGGAATCGGGATCTGCGTGTCCTGATATCAAGTGCAGCACGATGCGCGAATTCTGCCCGGAAGAGCCGATGGAAAGCGCAAAAAAGGCGGCAAGGAGCAGGCAGGCGCCGAGAAATAGACAGACGTGGAACGTTCGCCTCAGGATCGATATTTCATAAGGAAGCTTTGTCTGCATCAGAATAGTTCCGGATGGATGATACGGGCTAGTTCTTCGAGTCCCTCGATAAGACGGGGCGTAGGCCGATCAAAGATATTGGAGTCGACGATATGAATACGGTCATCCCGAACGGCGGGAAGACTTCTGTAGCTTTTCCATTCTTCTTTTACGTTTTCGAGCCCCAGACCTCTTGTCATGGAGGTGATGACAATAATATCGGGGGCCATGGCGACTACCTGTTCCCTGCTGAACCTGGGGTAGGGTATTGGTCCCTCCCCCAGGTTGCGGCCTCCCGCCAGGGTAATCAGTTCATTGAGAAACGTGCCCCGGCCAACGGAGACGAGCGGGACAATTCCTATCTGGAAAAAGACGCGGGGTGATTGTTTTGCCCCGGCCAAGCGTGCTTTGACCTGTTCTATCCTCGCATGCATGAGGTTCACGGCTTCTTTGGCCTTTTGGCTCGTATTCAGAATTTGCCCGATCCTCAGGAAGGTATCCGCCAGGGTGTCGAGATTTATCGGATTTGCGAGGTAGACCGGGATCCCCATTGCTTCGATCATTTCCACTACCCGCGGCGGATTTCCGTCGCCGGCGCCGATGCAGAGATCCGGGGCCGCGGCGGCGATCTTTTCTACATCCAGGCGTACGTATGAGCCTACCTTCGGCAGCGACCGCGCCTCCGCCGGGTAATCACAGTGGTGGGTCACTCCTTTCAGACGTTCTCCCTCGCCCAGTGCAAAGATGATTTCCGTAATGCTGGGAGCAAGCGAGACAATCTTTTTCGGATCGTCTGGTACTGGCACACGGCGGCCTGCCTGATCCGTCATGATCCCGGCCTCACCCTTTACGGCAGCGACTACGAGGATGAGCACGGCCGCAAGCATTGCGGAGAATACTCGGCAAGGCGCCGCCCAAAGTCTTCTGTTTGTATCGGATGTGCGCATAGGCATCCTCGATCTCTACTCTTCGTCGACCAGTTTGAACTGAACCGGCAGAGTAAACCAGGTGGCGACGGCCTTCCCATGAACATAGCCCGGCTTGAATCGCCATCGGCGTACCGCTTCCAGTGCGCTCTGTTCGAAATAGCCGCGGGGGTGGGCTTCAACAATGCCCGGATGGGAAACTCTGCCATTGGGCTCCACGAGAAACCTGAGCACTACTCTGCCGCAAATGCCGAGGCTGCGGGCTCTTGGAGGATACACCGGTTCACATTTGCTCAAGACCCTCGGAGCATCATCCACCACGGCGGCATCGAATTCGCTGCCGGCAGAACCGCTGCCGGCAGTGCGTCCTTGCGATGAGCGCCCCGGATCTATGCCCGTTCCCGAATCCGGGCTGTGGCCGGGCCGCGATTCGGCAGAGCCCTCGATATCTTCAGCTCCGGTTTTCGGGAGCGGCGCCGGCGATTTCACCGCTTCAGGTTTCTTTGAACGAGGCCTTGGTTTTGCATTATGATCCGCCCTTCTCCTTTTGGAAATGCTCTCCTCAACCTGTGACGATTCCAATTCGCGCCTGACAAGGGCGGGAGGAGTAAGAGCTTCAACGGATTCGGTCTGTTTGGCTTCCACGAGACACCCGGCGCTGTCCTGTCCACCCTCTTCGAGGTTGTCTGCGCCAGAATTGCCGGGCCGCTCCCCGGCATTTTCGATGCTTGCCAGGTATACGTTCATGAAAGGATGAAGAACGGGTCTGGGCGGTTGGAAGTACTGTGCATGCAGCAGGAATGAAGTCAAAAGGAGGCAATGAACCAGCACGGAACCTGCCGTGCCCGCCAGCAGTTCCTTCCCGGCAGGCTTTTGAAATAGCCAGGCTGAGGCATCGTCGACAGGCGATTCCATTTGGAGCAAGAGTGAGAAGCTCGAAGGCTCCTCGTTTTCCGGGCAGGAGGTCACTCTATGAGGATCGATAATTTCATTCATTCCGGCGCTCCCGCACAAAGAGCCCATTGACAAGGGCGTTCAGCGACATCCTGATCACCACGGGTAGTTCCTCCGAGGTGATCGGTTCGCTCCATTCGACCGGTTCGTTCTCCGCTATTTCCTCGGAGATCTTCCGGCGCCAGGTCTGGAAGCTCTCGAGACTTGCTATGAGCCCGGCTTCGTAGGCATCGCTGAGAGCCAGAGCCGATTCCATGAAGGAGGCAAACCGGGGTTGAAGCAATATATCTTCAAGGGCGGAAATATAACGATCCCCGGCATCCCGGCCCATGGACGCCGGGCATTCCCGGATAATCTTTTGAAGGTCGATGTTTCTTTCGCGAAGCCTCTGCAAAAGGCTCCGCCGCGCCATCAAGCCGTTTTGCCGGTATATGGCGTCCTTCACTGCCTCGTAAACCGCCCCGGCGATCAGTTCCCCCAGCTTGCTGTGCGCTCCCGTGTTCTCAACGGGGGCGCCTCTGCCCTCCACCACCATCACCTCGTCGGTTCCCGTGCCGGTCGCCTGCCAGTACCGCGGGTTCGAATTGCTTCGCACGTCCAGGTCCTGCACGGCGGCCGTTTTGGCCTCGGTTGCGGTGATAATGGCCCGCGCCATTGCCCTGGGCGCGAGCCGATTGTTGGTCATAACAATGATATTGATTGTTCCCGGTTCAACGAAACGTCCCTCGTCCCTGGATGTCCGGACCGCATTGGTTCTCACTCCTGCCGTTACCAGTGCATAGACGGCCATTTTCCCGAAGCGCGCAGTGCGAACCGAAAGATTGCGCATGTCTGCTCCCGTGAAAAGGCAGCAAGTGTTCTTCCCGGATAGCCCCACCGCCTGATAGACCTGCGTTTTGCATTTATCGAAGCCAATCTCGTGGGTAATGTTCCAGCAGGGAGGAGGAGTATAGTGATTGCCCACGAATAAGATTCCCGAGCGCTCTCCTTCCAGGGTCGAAATCACCCGCATGGGTTTGCTGAATTCGACCACGAGAGTCCTGTTGGGAAAGCCGAAGATGACATTCTCGACGATCCCGGCCGAGCGCACATAGTCCAGGGGAATGGCGACAGCCCGTACGTTTCGGGGCTTTTCTTCGATAGCCCGGTGTTTGGCTTCAGCCCAATGGAAGGGCTGTAACAGTATCAGCACCGCAAATAGAGGAAGCGTTTTCTTGATCATCTCCAAATAAGCTCCTTTCGCTTCTTTATCCCGGTGTCAGAACCTTGCTTCCACACCTGCCCGGATGGTTCTTCCCGGCATGGGGTAACCGTCTACGAACGAATAGTCTTTGTTTGTCAGATTGTCGGCGGCCAGAAAGCATTCGAGGTATTTCACGGGCCGATAGGATAGCTTGGCGAACAGGACCGCGAAGTCACCCGTATCTATGGCCTTGTTGTAGGTAGGGGAGAGCCAGTTGAAATTCTGCTGCTGTTCGGGGCCGAGATAGAGCCCGTTTAAAAGGAGATTGAACTTTCCCGCGCTGATGTTGATCCCCGCTGTAAGGTCATACAAGGGAACGTAGGGCACGGTGTCAGAGCCCAGAATGGTTGCGAAGCTCCTGTCCCTGATTTCGCGAGTCGTATAGTAAACGAAGTTCAGGAAAGGTCTCAGTTTGACCGTTGTATGGCCCAGTTGGAACGATTTTCTGTAAGCAAGGGCGCCTTCGAAGGCGCCGAGAACGGCGCCTTCGACATTCCGTGAGGTTGTCCAGGTGCAGTCGCCGTCTACGCAGGCGGGGAAGCCACCGGATATTTTGTTGTCATACTGGGTGTAGAAATAGCCCAACCCGCCGCTCAGACCTCCTCGGTCGAAGTCCAGTCCAGCCTCATAGGTTATGCCGGATTCGGGTTCGAGGTCCGGATTCCCTATGATCTTGGAAAAGGCGCCCATCTGAAAGCGGCCCGCAAGCTCATCGGCGGTAGGGGCTCGAAAAGCCGTGCCGACAGCCGCGCGGCCCTTCAGCCAGTCGAGGAAATTGTAGGTCAGCCCCGTTCGCCAGCTCGCGTGCTGGAATTCCTGGTTTTTCGCCAGGACATCCAACCCCGGGGTGGGCAAAATCTCTTCATTGAAGAGATCGTATCGGATACCCGCAAGCAGTGTCAGATTATTCCAGCGGATCGTTTCTTCGGCAAAAAAGGCGTAATTATCGTAGTGACTGTCAGGGGTCCAGTTGAAGCCCGCGGGCAGGGTGGAGGCGCCAACGTCCGTTCCGAGCCAGTCAAAACCGAGCAGAAGACGTCCGAAGGAGAAGGTCGGCAGGCTGAACTGGGTTTGCGTCCCCTGAGTCCACGTGTCGGTGGTCGCGCGGGAATAGCCCCAGTCCGCTGAGGCATCGTTCCATCTGCTCTGGTCAAATACCTTGAAATAACTCAAACGCCAGTTTAGATCCCGTTCAGGGTAGCTCCCGTCATAGTCTATCGATCCATACCCCCTCACAATGTCTTTGGTCGTATCCAGACTGGGTTGAGTGTAGGTTGCCTCGGGGGCCCCCACGTCCCAGGCGCGAAAAAAATGCCCGGTGGCGAAGAGGGTGTGGTCGGGATGGGGAGCGGCGAGCAGGCTGGCTGAGTATGCCTCATCATTATAGCCGGTATTGAGGACCTTCTCTCCGTTTCCACGATCGTAGCTCCCCTGCCTTATAGTCCGTCCGGTGAAGGAGAAGCCGATCCGGTTATTGAAAAGACCGCCGGACAGGCCCGCATAGCCTTTGGAATAATCATGGCTCCCGAATTCTGTACCCGCCACTCCAGAGAGGTTCCCTTTGCCTCTGCGGGTGATGATATTCACGACCCCGCCCATTGCCGCCGATCCATAGACCACGGAGCCCGGTCCCCGCATGATTTCGATTCTCTCGACATTTTCCAGGGGGATTACCGCAATATTGCCCGTTCCTGCGCGGTGGCCGTCAATAAGCACCAGTACCCGGCCTTTTATATCCGTCCCGGTCGTGTCGCTCCTGAATCCCCTGATGCTGATGGAGGTGAGGGCGCCGGGATATTTCTGGAAATGCTCCGGCAGCTTCTCGATCAATAGCTGCGACAGATCGTCGGCGCGTGATTCGACGATCTCTTTTTTTGAAATCACCTGGACGGGCACGGGAAGTTCTTTTGATGGAGTGGGTAGGCGGGTCGCCGTGACCACGACTTCATCCAGACCGGTGTGCGAGGCTTTCTGCCCATGTTGATCGGCTTGATCATGAACATTCGTGGCGGATGGGAGGGATTCACTTTCATGGGGATCGGGTTCCCGGGCGGTGCAGTTCGAGTTGAGACAAAATAGAAGAGAGCCGAGCAGAAACAGAATGATAGCGGACTTCATGAGAGAAATAACCTCCTGCCCCCCTCGGGGTGTGTTAAGGGTCTTTGCATCGGCTCCGGTCTCCTGGCTCACGTTCATCCTACTCACCGCGCCTTCCCGTCACGCCGAAGCGTAACAGTGGCATCATGCGGCTTTCGTCCCGGTCACAGTCGCGGGGCGGCGGAAGACTTGCACTTCCTTCCCTTGAGACGATGCAGTCTGTATTTGATCTTGCTTATTTGCGATATGGTTCTGACACTATGGCCTGCCTCCTCATCCGCTGAGGCGCAAAGGAGCGCCCCTGGATTGAAAACTGTTCAAAACGGAGTCGTAAACAACCCTCATCAACAAAACCTGATGCATCCCCCGGGTGATCAAATGAAACCAGCCATAGAACACATCCTCCTCCGAGACAGCCACCGAAACGGCGGAGATTCCCAAAGACCGTGAGGTCTCGATTAAGTCCGCCACACCCTGAACAGGAACTTCTTCTTTCCCTTGTGTGACATACAGGACCATGCCCTTCTTCATGGATACCTCCTCTCCCCCCCTCGGGGGAATATTGAAAGGTTCATCCCTCGGCCCAGGTCTCCTGGCTCACGTTCATCCTACTCACCGCGCCTTCCCATCACGCCGAAGCGTAACAGTGGCATCATGCGGCTTTCGTCCCGGTCACAGTCGCGGGGCGGCGGAAGATTTTCACTCCCTTCCCTGGCGCCGCTGCGTTGCTGGTGTATCTCCCTGTTGAACTATGGCATCTCGTTCTCCTTTTCCGTTGGGCCGGATTTTCAGCTTAAAGATGCGCAATGGCTGCCTTTAGATGATCCATCCAAATGCCGACAATATCCGGATTCTCGATTGTCCCCTTCAGGACGGCTTCACTGGCGAATCCGCTCTTTTTCAGGACTGATTTCCAGCTATCGGGCTCCTCTCCCGCCATATCGTTTCGCGCATGGTCGCCCGCTACGGCCATAAAAGGGACGAGATAGACTTTTTTTGATTTGCTCTCTTTCAGCTTTGGAAGCAGGTCAGCGAGAGCAGGGTAGCCCTCCACGGTACCCATAAAGACTTGCGGATCGAGTTGCTGGAAAACCTGGTTCATGGCGAGGTAGAGGCCGTCGGCAGGATGCTTGGCCGAACCGTGTCCCATGAGCAGGACGGCTTCCCCGGCTTTTCGCCCGGCTGGAAGATGTTTGAGAATCGCTTCGGCGGCCCGCTTCATATCGTCATGGGAGGAAAGAAGAGGCCGCGCGACGATCACCTTTTTGAAGCCGCCTGCCATTTGTTCGAAGAAGCCGACATTCCTGGTGAGTTCGTGGAATTCTATGCCGGGAATGGTCTGCAGTGAAAGGACCGCAACGTGGGTATAGCCATCCTCCATGAGCCGGGCCATTGCTGCTTCCGGAGAATCGAGCCGCTTGCCTTCCTTTGCAAGCTTGGCGCGAATCATGCGCGAGGTGTATGCCCAGCGTACTTCCGTCCCGGGAAATTCACGGCGGACACGTTCCTCGATCCCCGCCAGCGCTTTTTGTGCTTCGGGCACACTCGTTCCGAAAGCCGCCAGCAGGATGGCCTTCCGTGTCTCGCGTTTTTCACCATGGCTCGCGGCAAGCGCATGGCTGCAATAGATCAACAACATCATTCCGAGGCAGAACTGCCAAAGCTTTGCCGTTCTGTACTTCATATTGTTCCTCCTCTAATCTTATCTGCTCCGTCTCTTCAGCACTAAGCCTTGCAAACAATCCGATTTCCTGGCTCATATCAAAAAAAAATCCCCAGAGCTAAGAACGCTCTGAGGATTGCACCCTGATTCACTTGATCATCAGCCAGTCAGCCGGTATTTTCCACGTACCGGTATACTACCAAACCGCATCAGGCAGGTCTTCTGGCTCACGGATCATCCTACTCTCCGAACCTTCCCATCCGGACACAGCCGGGCAGTGGTTTCAATCGGATTTCGTCCCCGTTCACAGCGGCGGGACCGTTCCCGAATTCCACGGGATTCCCTTTTTAAGCTTAAAGCACCTGACGGTCTTATCACAATGTGCCTTTTGACTAGCATGAGAGCAAGGCTTATGTCAAAGCTGATTTAAGGCAGTCTTGCGCAGTCCTCGGCGCTATTAGCCCTTGTACCGAATCTTTATGCGACCATTCGCCGCCGTACGTTTCCGGGCATGATCCGGCAGGCCTCGTGATGCGATTCCGAAAGCAAAACCGGCGGTCTCCTGAGAGGCCGCCGGCTTCGTTACTATCCGTGCGCTTGAATCAATTCAAGCGAGCGTCTTACTTCAACAGGGGCACGATAAGCAGTGCGACAATGTTGATAACCTTGATCATCGGGTTGATCGCCGGGCCTGCCGTATCTTTGTACGGGTCGCCTACGGTGTCGCCGGTGACAGCGGCTTTGTGGGCGTCGGAGCCCTTGCCGCCGTACATACCGTCTTCGATGAACTTCTTGGCGTTATCCCATGCGCCGCCGCCGCTGGTCATGGCGATTGCCTGGAACAGACCGGTGATGATGCTGCCGATGAGCACGCCGCCGAGTGCTTCCTTACCGACCAGGAAACCGACGAGGATCGGGGCGATAACCGGGATAAGAGCAGGAACCATCATTTGCTTGATGGCGCTCTTGGTTACGATGTCAACGCACTTGCCGTATTCGGGCTTCGCGGTGCCTTCCATGATGCCGGGAATTTCACGGAACTGACGGCGTACTTCCTCGACAACGCCGCCGGCGGCCTTACCAACAGCTTCCATCAGGAGCGAGCCGAAGAAGTAGGGCAGCAGACCACCAATGAAGAGGCCGACGATAACCTTGGGGTTGGAGAGGTCGAACACGACGGCGTCGGGGAATGAACGGGAATATTCGGCGAAAAGAACCAGGGCTGCAAGACCGGCGGAACCGATAGCATAACCTTTGGTAACAGCCTTGGTGGTGTTTCCGACCGCATCCAGAGGGTCGGTTACCGCGCGAACGCTCTCGGGAAGCTCGGCCATTTCGGCGATACCGCCAGCGTTGTCGGTAATGGGACCATAGGAGTCGATGGCGACAACGATACCGGTCATGGAGAGCATCGCAACGGCGGAAAGAGCGATTGCGAAAAGACCGCCGCCGGGATTGCCTGCAAAGCCGCCGCCGAGTTGGTATGCCCAGAGAATGGCGCCGCAGATTACCAGTGCAGGAGCAGCAGTGGACTTCATGCTGACCGCAAGGCCGGCGATTACGTTGGTGCCGTGGCCGGTGACACTGGCTGCGGCAATGTGCTTAACCGGGTTGAAACTCTTGGAGGTAAAATATTCGGTGATCATGACGATGGCGCCGGTCAGAACGAGACCGATGACTGCGGTCATGAACACGCCCATTGCCGTGAATGCCGGCTGGACATTAGGCTGGGCGAGGAACCACTGGGAAGCAAAATAGAAAGCGCCGGCGGCCAGAATACCCGCAACAGCCAAGCCTTTGTAAAGAGCGCCCATGATGTACTCGCTCTTGCCAAGGCGTACAAAGTAGGTACCGATAATCGAAGCAACGATCGAAATGCCGCCGATGAGGAGGGGGAATTCCACCCAGAGGCTGTCTGCTCCGTAAACGGTCTTGGCCAGCAGCATTGCAGCGACCAGCGTAACGGTATAGGTTTCATAGAGGTCCGCGGCCATACCGGCGCAGTCACCAACGTTGTCCCCGACGTTATCGGCGATAACGGCGGCGTTTCTCGGATCGTCTTCGGGAATTCCCGCTTCGACTTTACCGACCAGGTCGGCGCCAACGTCAGCAGCCTTGGTGTAGATGCCGCCCGCGATACGAGCGAACACGCTCATCAGCGAACAGCCGAAACCGAGACCGATCAGTGCATGGAAAACATCGTCAACGGGGGCGACCGACTTGAGGAGCAGGTAGTAGCCGGTGATGCCGAGCAGGCCGAGACCGACAACCATGATACCGGTAACCGAGCCGCCTTTGAAGGCAACCGAAAGAGCAGCCTGGATGCCGCGTTTTGCAGCTTCCGTCGTACGCACGTTTGCCTTGACCGTGACGACCATACCGATATAGCCGGCAAGGGCGGAACCGAATGCACCGATGATAAAGCCCACCGACACCCAGGTCCCAAGGTAGAGCAACAATGCGGCGAGAACAACCGCGACGACGGCAACAGTCTTGTATTCCCTGTTCAGGAATGCCGTTGCTCCTTCGCGGATAGCTTCCGCGATTTCCTGCATCTTTGCGTCACCGGCGCTCTGCTTGCTGACCCATGCCGCGGTCACCAGCGCGTAGACGACGCCGAGAGCCCCACATGCCAAGGCAAACATGGCGATCAAACTTGCGTTCATTTAGTCCTCCTAGTTAAAAAGAATGATTTTGGTTTGTAAAACTCTCGGAGCCGGGGTAGCCCCCTTGATTCTCTACCTGGTACCCAAGAAAACCTCCTTCCAGGATAGATTTATGTAAACTGCTTACTCACAGATCAGGGCCGAGACGCGGCGTAGTCATAGCTTTTGCGGAAAAATCATTCTTGCCGACGCGGGTTTGTTCCGTCTCGCTCCAAGCAGGGTTACGATAAATTGAGGTCGAATTTATCTGATTAGCTAGGAATTGAGGAGCAGAGATGAGGCGGATTTCAGGCTCTAACTATTGACATATTTTCGCCAAAACCTTCCAAAGTTTTGCCTGGTTATCAAGAAAGGCCATTAAAAACGATGGCTTCCCACGCGCGCGACAAACCTACTGTAAGAGTGCGGGGTTGTCAAGAAAAAGTAAGTCATTTGGGGCAAACAAATCGATTCTTTAAAGCCTCTCAATGGCTTCCCGTGCCCGCAGTATCTCGCCGCGGATACGTTCCATTTCGGTAAGCCTATCTCCCAGCAGGGATTCCATCACGGCAGCTTCTTCCTCTCCTTTGAGCCTCAGCTCCACGCCGCGTTCTATGGCACGGCTCACCCCGCTGGATACGGTGTCCATCTTTCCGATTATTTCTGACCTGAAACGTGATGCGCTCCTGTTGAGTTTTCCAATGAAGTCCACTCTAAGCCTTCCCGCCTGCATCTCGACCATCTCCAGCATATGTTGCTTTCTTTTATTGAGAATGATCCTGTTGGCATTCCGGTATGCCCAGTCTCGAAGCCGCTGGAACCACTTTCCCCTGATGTAGCCGGGTAGAACTTGCGTCAGGGAATCGGTCAGCATGTCGAGCCCGACTGTGTCCCCTTTGAGTTTATAATGAAAAGAGGATTCGGAAGCCCAGAGCGCATCGGCCTCGACCGGTTCGAACGGAACCGAGAAGAGCTGGGAGGAGAAGGCGAGAAGCGAGTCGATCGTCTCATTTATTTTCGCTGCAAATTGCCTGCAAATACTGTCGAAAGCCTGAGCGAGCCGTTCATCTTCCTGTTCCTGCCAGGCCGAAAATTCCGCCTGAATCCTGTCTCGCACGAATCCTTCCAGGGCGTCGTTCAGTTCCTTGAGAGACAGCTCCCCGCACTGCTCGCAATACTGGTTGAAATCGCTTTCCATCTCGGAGAGGAGCCTGCTCTTGAGCTTGTTGACGGCTCCATCGAGTTCACTGATTATGCGCCGTTCGATTTCCGCGCGGAAAAGGACATCGAAGCTCTGCCTTTCCGCGGCCAGCTCCGCCTTCTTCTTCTCGAAGGCCTCGATCTTTTCCCGCATATCTTCAACCGGAGTTTTCAGCGATTTGAGTTCCAGCTCCGTCTCAAGCCGGGAGCGAGAGAGCACCTTCAGCAGGTTCCTGGCTGCCGAGGTAAGCAAAACCTTACCTTTTTCCTGGAGTAGGAACCGTTCGAGCACTGCGGTAAAGGCAGGCAGGCCGCTTTGCTGGAGCGCGTCCGCGGAATTGTCGTCTTTGGCCTGGAGAGCCATTTTGGCGGATACGGGAAATACCTTGAGATCCGGACCCATGATCTGTTCGAGAGTCTCTTTGGCAAACGAGAGCGCCCGGCCGACCTCTTCAGCGGGGAGGTAATCTATTTTGTTCAAAAGAAAGAAAATTCGGTCGGCATATTCGCGCACGTCGTTCAGAAAATCTATCTCGGCGCTGCTCACCGGCTGGTCGATAGACATGAGAAAAAGCGCGGCATCCGATTTCGGCAGGTACCGGTAGGCGACATCGGTGTTATGACTGTAGACGGAGCCCACCCCGGGCGTATCCACCAACCTCACCCCATCTTTGAGATAAGGTGAAGGATAGAGCACCACCACCTCGCGCACCTCTTTTTCATTCCTGGGGTTTCCGCTCTCGGTAACGTACTCTTGCAGCGAGGCTACGGGAATATCCAATATCCTCCCGTCGTTGAAAAATACTTTGGCGTCCAGTGTCTCACCATAGGTGAGAACCGTGACGATGGAAGTGAGAGGCACAACTGAGGTCGGGAGTATGCCCGCCCCGAGGAGTGCGTTGATCAGGCAGGTTTTTCCCCGTTTGAACTGCCCCACGACAACCAGGTTGAAGGTGTTCGCCGCGAGCTTTTCCTGCATTTCCAGGCAGGAATCCCGATCTGTCAGCCCAAGGGCGAGCATTTCACCAATCTGCCGGATAAGGCGCTCTTTGAAAATCCTGAACTCGTCGATTGCGCCGGTGGCTTGATCCGAAAGACGGCGGGTAACCGATTCCGATATGACGGACATACACTCTCCGTATTAAAAAAACTCCTGCCTCTTCGATGGACCGGCAGGAGCCTGGAGAATTTGGCAAGAGCCCGGAGGGCGGTTGCGCGGTCGAGTTTGCAATGAAACCGCAGCTAGACTATAATGAACGGCCAGACAATCGCAAGGCAAAATGATGGATATTTAATCTCAGAGGCGCTTTTCGAATGCACAATCTCCCGATTTCGATCAAACTGGGGAGCCGGAGGCGGTTTTTTCCGGCTTTTCTTCTTTTCCTGGCTCTTGTACTCTCATCGCAGCATGCATCCCCCGCCCAGGATCACTACTCAGGACTGAAGCAGAAACTCATCCGCGACGGCTTTTCGCGACAGCAGACGGCAATCCTCTTCCAGTCCCCTCCTGCGCCCATGTACAAGCTGGTTGCCCAGACGCTCAAGATCCGCGAAAGCCAATTGAACTACGATCAATTCCTGGAACCTGCCGAAATAGCCAAAGCTCGGAAGTTCATCCTGCGCCACCGGGAGACTTTCCGAAAAGCCCAGCAGGTTCATGGAGTCGAACCGGGCGTAATTGCAGCGATACTGCTGGTCGAAACACAATTCGGGTCCTACACCGGCAAGACTCCCACGGTTGCCGTCTTCACCACCTTTGCCGTGATGGACCTGAAATCGAATCGTGACCGCGTCTGGAAGCTCCTTACTCCACGGGACCGTGAAAAATGGGGACGTGAGCGCTTCGACCGTAAACTGCTCGACCGTTCCGAATGGGCCTATAAGGAACTGTGTGCGCTGCTTGAACTGGTAAATTCCCGGAACATGAGGCCTGCTTCTCTCAAGGGCTCGGTCATGGGAGCGGTCGGCTGGCCCCAGTTCCTTCCGAGTAGCCTCGTAAAATTCGGTGCAGACGGGGACGGAGACGGCCGGATCGACCTCTACACTCCCGAAGACGCGATCTTCTCTACGGCCAACTACCTGCGGGGGCACGGCTGGTGCGAGGCCAGGTTTCCGTCGGACCAGGAACAGGTAATCTGGGCCTACAACCACAGCAAGCCCTACGTCAGAACAATCCTGGGAGTTGCGGAAAGACTGAAGGGATTGTAGCTTTCACTAAAACCTCATCGGCTCCCTGCCGCGGATGTTTAGAGGGACGTAGCCGAAGAGCGCATTAAGGTGATGCAGGTAGGCGTGGCCTCCCTCTTTAACCCATATTGCGGTTACCTCCCGGCTCAGTTGTTTGTAAAACTCCGGCATTTCGGCAAAATTGAGCGGCTTATTGCGTCCGTCCTCCGCCAGTCGATTGATCAGGTCAAACCAGGACTCACTGACTCCCATGATGAAGTAGGGCCAGGATTTTTGCAGGGGAAGCGTCCAGTTTCGGTCGCTCGTGCTATCTATATCCGGCCTGGTGATCTTATTCGTATCGTCGTAGAGATCCCGCAGGATCATACCGGCGGATTTCATTTCGTCCAGGATGAGGCTCGACTGGATTTCCGCGTAGATCTTCCGGGCGTTTGCGGCTGAAGTGAGGAAGATGAAACTGAACTGGTGCCCCGCGGCATCCGACACCGCCCTTCTATGGAAACGCCACAGGGAGATGACATCCTTATGGCGGGCCAGTACAGGCCCGATTATCCTGTGAGCGATAAGGAGGTCGTAATGCCATTGCGGCGGATGATCCGAAGGGCATTCCATTTGAAATCGCGCATACCACCAGCCGCTCCGGGCCGCCTCGGGCGCAGGCGTTAGCGATGGCCCGGACTGTCTCATGGAGGCGCACCCCGTCACAGTGAGCAGCAGGACCAGCAAAGCGATGCGAATTATAGGACAGACATTCCATTCCGGGAGCATTCGTTCGGAAAATCTCATAGGTGTCGCACCATTATGATCTCGTAGATCACCAGCAGGAGATAGAGCAACGGGAAGATCAGGAGCAGCGCCCCTGTCTTTATCCTTCCCTGCCACAGGTAATAGTTGTTGAGAACCAGCAGCGTGGTCATACCGATTCCCGTCAGGAGGTACTTTACCAGCATAAAGGGCAGTGGGCCGAGCTTCAGGAAAAAATCCATGACTGGATTCAGTTCCTGGAAGTTTTCTGAAACCAGCTTGAGTGTGAAGAAAGCATCGGCGATACAGAGGACCAGGGTAAAAACGATTACCCCTACCAGATAGGGGTTGTATATATCTACGATGAAGTGCCTGCGCGCATCCTCGGCTCGCCGGAATCTTTTTCGTGAGCCGAAGAGACTGCTTCGGGAAAAGAGAACCGTTGGATGCTTACGGCGGTCTTTGCCCGAGCGCCTTTCCCTGAATGGGTACTGCGTACTTTCCCGATCTTCCATGCGACATTCTTTGCTGGAGTTAATGGTCTATGCTTGTGAAAAACAATCGGATCATTTTGGCAAACGGATGAATGAATTTAATACTGAACCAGGAGGTTGGAAGCAGGCGGGCTATTAAAAAACAGCGGAAGCAGGCGCAGGCAGCCTTATGAATAGGTGAACTCCATGGTCAGGTCGATTGCTCTGGCTGAGTGCGTCGTCGCCCCGCTGCTGACGAAGTCGACGCCCGTTTCGGCTACCTTGCGGACGGATTCGAGATTTATGCCGCCGGAGGCCTCCAGCAGCACCCGCCCCTGCGCTCTCTGGACAGCCTGACGCAGCAGGTCGAGGCTAAAGTTGTCGAGCAGCACGATGTCCGCACCTGCTGAAATGGCTTCATCCAATCCAGCCAGGTTTTCCACCTCGACTTCGATTCTGAGGGTGTGGGGCGCGGCTGAGCGAGCGCGGCGGACTGCTTCGCCCACGCTTCCGGCTGCGGCTATGTGGTTGTCTTTGACCAGGACACCGTCCGACAGGCCGAAGCGATGATTCACGCCGCCGCCATGACGCACAGCTTCCTTTTCCAGCCGCCGCCATAGCGGGGTTGTTTTGCGGGTGTCCAGCAGGCGGCATCCTGTACCGGCGATGGCTTCGACCATACTGCGCGTGAGAGTCGCCACGCCGCAAAGCCGCTGCAACAGGTTCAAAGCGGTGCGCTCGCCTGTCAGAAGAGTGCGCGCTCGCCCATCGAGTCTAAAGACGGGAATGTTCGGACCGATTATCTCCCCATCCGGGAAGAGGCATTCCAGGCGCGTTTCCGGGTCAAGCAGTTCAAAGACCCGTCTAAATGGCGCCGACCCGGACAATACAAACCGCTCACGCCCAAACACCACCGCGCCGCCCTTCTGCTCGGCGGGGACCACGGAATTCGTGGTCACGTCACCGCTGCCGATGTCCTCGCGCAGGGCAAGCCGGAGAAGATCATCCAGTTCCATTGCGTGCATCATTCCGCGGAGCTTTCGCGCAGCCCGTCGATCACATCGAGCCGCCTGCTCAACTTCTCGATCTTCTCGCCCAGCCGCGCACCCTTGTCGCGCTCCTTGGCGATGACTTCAGCAGGCGCTTTGTCGAGATAATCCTCATTGGAAAGCTTCTTCTGGGTCATTGCAAATTCTTTTTCCAGCTTGGCCAGTTCTTTTTGAAGACGCCTGGACTCACTCTCGAAGTCCAGAATGCCCTTGAGGACCACGAAGACCTCCATGCTCTTCACGACGGTCCCGGCGGCATGCCTGGGTTTGGACATCTGGTCGGCGCGTCCGACCGTGAGTGTAGACAGGCGGGCAAGATCGACTATCGTACGTTCCTGCTCTTTGAGCAAAGACGAATACTTCTCAAAAAGCTCGGCCTCGGGAGGGCACAGGCAAATGACTTCCACCTTGAGCGCGGGGGGCACGTTCATCTCACCGCGAATGTTGCGGATGGCGGTAATAATGCCCATGAGAGTATCCATCTGCTCTTCGGCCTCGGGGTCGATTCTTTCCTGCTGCGGTTCCGGGAATTCCGCCTTCATTATGCTTCCCGAGACCTGTGGGAGTTTCTGGTAGAGTTCCTCGGTTATGAACGGCATCACGGGATGAAGCAGGATGAGGATCTTCTCCAGCACGGAGGCGGCAACCGACCTGGCGAGCGCGCCCGCTTCCGATCCTTCCTTGCCGTAGAAGTCGGGCTTTACCATCTCAAGGTACCAGTCGCAGTACTCGTGCCATAAAAACTGGTAGAGCGCCTGTGCGTACTGATTGAAAAGATAATTGTCAACGGACTCGCTTGCCTCCGCCGATACCCGTTGCAGTCGGCTGAGAATCCAGCGATGGGCCAGGGACTCGGGCTTTTGCGGGATCTCCACCCGATCGCCGAACCCTTCGAGGTTCATGAAAAGCAGCCGGGCTGCGTTCCATATCTTGTTGACAAAATGTTTGTACCCTTCGATGCGCTCCTCGGAGAGCTTGACGTCGCGGCCCTGGGCTGCAAAGGCGGTAAGAGCGAACCGGAAGGCGTCGGTGCCGTACTTATCCATCATGAGCAGGGGATCTATGACGTTACCCTTTGACTTGCTCATCTTCTGACCCTGCGCGTCGCGGACGAGAGCGTGCACGTATACTTCGTGAAAGGGCGCCTGCTGCATAAAGTGGTTGCCCATCATCATCATCCGGGCCACCCAGAAAAAGAGGATGTCGAAAGCGGTAACGAGTACGGAAGTAGGGTAGAACCTCTGGAGTTCGGCGGTATTATCCGGCCAGCCGAGGGTTGAGAAGGGCCACAGTCCGGAGCTGAACCAGGTGTCGAGCACATCGGCTTCCTGCTTCAGTGACGCCCCCGGGCAATTCGGGCATTCATGCGGTTCTTCCATTGCGACTATCACATCGTCGCACTGGTCGCAATACCATGCCGGTATCCGGTGGCCCCACCAGATCTGGCGGCTGATGCACCAGTCTTCGAGGTTTTCCATCCAGTTGAAATAATCTTTTTCCCACCTCGTGGGGATGATCTTCGTTTTTTCCTGCCTCACGGCTTCCATGGCGACTTCGGCCAAAGGCTTGACGGCGACGAACCACTGCAGGGAGAGCATCGGTTCCACCACGCTTGCGCAACGGTAGCAGTGGCCGACACGGTGCTTATAGGGTTCAATTTTCACCAGGAAGCCGCCTTTTTCCAGGTCTTTGAGGATCTGCTTCCGGCAGGCAAACCGGTCCATGCCTGCATAGGGACCGGTATCCGCGGTCATGATTCCGCTCTCGTCTATGACCTGGACGAGTTCGAGTCCGTGCTTGCGTGAGAGTTCAAAGTCATTGAAATCATGGGCTGGGGTAACCTTCAACGCTCCTGTGCCGAACTCCCGCTCGACATAGGCGTCTCCGATTACCGGTATATGGCGGCCCACCAATGGCAGCATCACCTTTTGCCCTATGAAGGAACTGAACCGCTGATCCTCCGGATGGACCGCGACCGCTGTATCACCGAGCATCGTCTCCGGCCGCGTGGTGGCCACCACAAGCGCTCCCATGCCGTTAACCAGCGGATAGCGAATATAATACAGGGAGCTGTCCAGGTCCTCGCCTTCCACTTCGATATTGGCCAGAGCGGTCATGCAGCGCGGACACCAGTTGATCATGCGCTTGCCGCGATAGATGAGCCCCTCTTTATAAAGAGAGACGAAAACCTGCCGGACCGCACGGGACAGACCTTCATCCATCGTGAAACGCTCGCGGGACCAGTCACAGGAAGCGCCCAGGCGTTTCAACTGGTTGATTATTATTCCGCCGTACCTGGCCTTCCAATCCCATACTCGCTCCTGGAAGGCATCCCGGCCAAGTTCATGGCGGCTCAGTCCCTCATTGGCGAGCTGTCGCTCGACCACATTCTGAGTCGCGATCCCGGCGTGATCGGTGCCGGGCACCCACAGGACCTCAAAGCCCTTGAGTCTTTTAAAGCGGCAAAGGATGTCCTGAAGCGTGTTGTTGAGGGCATGGCCCATGTGAAGCTGGCCGGTGACATTGGGAGGCGGGATTACAATGCAATAGGGCGGCTTCGGGCTTTTTTCATCAGCCCTGAAAAACCCTTTTTCTTCCCAGTACCTGTACCAGCGGGTTTCGACCTCGGTAAATTCATAAGCCTTAGGCAGAGCGGTTTCGCTCATAGTTTTATCTGGCCTCTTTTTTCAGCTTTTCGATTTCTTCTTTTATGATCGACCGAACGAGGCCGGGCAGGGTTGATTCCACGATCAGCCGCACGTTTTCCTCTAATCGGGAGTCAATCCTGTCTACAAGCGCATCCGCTGTTCTGGCCAGCAGGTTTTCATCGATAACTATCGGAGCGGGCGCCTCAACGGGCGCGGGTGCACTCTTTGGCGCCGGCGCAGGCTCAATAATTTCTTCGGAAACCGTCGGTTCTGTTCGTAGCGGGCTGGTATGTACCTCCTCCTTCAAAGCGCCGGTAACCTGCTCGCTCTCCTCTTCCCTGCCCGCCTTTAGTTCGGCAAAGTCCTTCCCGGCCAGGAAATCATCGAGAAGGGATTCATCATCATCCATTATACTTGGCCCTGTTTGCCGGGCCGGCGGCTCTTTCGGCGCCTCGCGGGAGGGGCGCGCCTCAAAAAGATCCTCCTCTTCCTCCGGTTCCTGATCGAGAGACTTGATCAATTCCTCTTCCTCGGACAGGGCCGGCTCCGGCGGACCCTTCATGAAGGGTTGCCTGGCCTTGTTGGCGGGCTTCGTCTGCGGTTCAATGTCGAGATCGCCGTCCGCATCGAGAATCTCTACATCCAGGTCCAGATCCTCGTCCTCGTCGATAGACCTTGCCGGCATTTCGATAATGTCCTCCAAGTCGATGATATCATCGTCATTGCTCTCGAGGTCAATATCGAGATCACGCATGGGATCATGTTGGTCGTCATAGGGACTCGGTCTCTTCGGTTTCTTCATTGGAACCTCTCATCCGGGAATCCACGCCCGTTCGGATTAGGAGGAAAATCATTCCGCCCTTCAGCAAAGGCACCGATACCACGCATAAAATTGCCCTGTCAAGGTTTAGCTGGAGGAGAGTGAAAAGAGAGCAGCCTGCCCCGGGACGACCAAAGGGACGCATGAAGGCATCCCTTTGGTTAAGTACTGGATTTTATAGAATAAGGCTTCTAGATACCGCTGATCAGGACCACTGATTCCCAATTGCCGTTGTTGCAGCGGATCAAGCCGCCACTCTGGCCGATTTCTGAGCCATGCGGGTAAGTACGTTCCCTGAAGTTGCAGTTTTTGAGTTTTTCCTCAGTCATTTTAGCTCCTCGTAGGGTTCTCGTCACGCAATCCCATTAACGACCCGTTCGGCAAATAGTAAGCATTTTCCAACCCAATGACCACTCTGTCTGTCACTCCTTCTTCGCCCCCACCCCGGCAATACTCTGTGGGGGGCTGTCCAGTGAGATCCTCAAATGAGCTCTTTGCCCTTCGGTTATGTCGGAAAGAGGGCGGTTTCAATTGAGCAACAGACAATCGAACCTGAAATGCAGAGCCATGATCACCGTATCCCTATTCCCTTGCCAATCCTGGAAGTTTTGGCTACATTTCAGTACGCTCTCTGGTGATTATTACTTAAATTTACCAGGATTTGCCAATGCATAAACACGCTTTTCTCGACTGCGATCTGCGGCAGCTAAACGAATTGACCCTCAGGCTTTTTGAGGCTCTCAGTGTGGGCATATGCATAGTCTCTGCTGAGGGAATCCTTCAGTATGCCAATACGGCCTACCTCAAAATGCACGGACTGAAAGAGTCACAATTCGTCGGCAAACACGTAAAGGAAGCCTTTCCGACGAGTGCCGACTCAGGAGTCCTTGCGACCATACGTGAGCGAAGGATCTCAAAGTCCTCCAGCATCACCTGCGATGGAGTAGAGGGTATTACTTACCGTTACCCCATCATAAATGATAACGGTGTCGTTCTTTGCGCTATTGCTGAAACGATCATGACCAGCCTCGAAAAAAAGAAGGTAATGGAACTTATCGAGCGTTGTCATTCGCTCGAGCAGAAAGCGCGCTTCTACGAAAAGAAGGCTGCCAGGCCTTCTCCTAACCTTCATACTTTCGACAGCATTCTCGGTGAAAGCGTATCGTTGCAGAAGGCGAAAAAGAAGGGGCGGCTTTTCATGCGAAGTCAGGAGCCGGTGTTGATTTGCGGCGAAAGCGGAACCGGCAAGGAGTTGTTTGCGCAAGCCTTGCATACGGCGAGCCAAAGAGCACTGAACCCGTTTATTTCCGTTAACTGCGCGGCCCTGCCTTCTGAGCTAATAGAGTCGGAACTCTTCGGCTATGGAGAGGGTGCTTTTACCGGCTCTAGAAGCGGGGGGATGAAAGGGAAATTCGAGCAAGCCAATCATGGCACTATTTTTCTCGACGAAATAGCTGAACTGCCGATGGCCATGCAGGCCAAGCTTCTGCGTGTTCTTGAGACCGGCGAACTCCAAAAGATTGCTCACACGACACCTCTCTATGCGGATTTCCGCCTAATAGCAGCTACCAACAAGAACCTTGGAAAGCTCGTAAGCGAGGGAAGCTTCCGTGAAGACCTCTACTTTCGTCTGAACATCTTGCGACTTCAAATCCCCCCACTTTCCAGTCGCAGGGAAGACATTCCCCGTCTGACCAGGCACTTCATTGAGAAAGCCGTAGGCGTTGAGCGTGCTCAGCGAATCCGCATTTCCCCTGAACTGCTCGGTCTGTTCAATCGGTATTCCTGGCCGGGCAATGTGCGAGAACTGCGCAATGTTCTGACCTATGCGTCGTGTATGCTTGAAGACGATGATCGTGAAATCGACATAGTGCACATGCCTGAAAGTCTACAGGAGTACACTGATGTGAAGGTGAAGCCTCAGGCACCCTCGCACGAAGCGACCTGCTCGACATTTGCGGAGGCTAGCGCCTCCGCCGAAAAAAGGGCCATCTTAGAAGTTCTGGCGCGCGTTGATCAAAACAGAAGCCGGGCTGCCCGAGAACTGAAGATTTCCCGCAACAAGTTATACAAGAAGATGCATGATCTCGGCATGCTGTGAGGTTGTTTCTCGAATGCGCCTCCTGAACTGAGCTTGCGAGTAAAAGGATTACGGAAAAACAGCGGTACTGGCCCGACTGTCGTCGCCTACCGGAATAGTCTGCCCAGGCGCATCTAATCTCATGTAGTTGACCATGACCCCCCACGATACTACCTCAACGAGATTAAGTTTGATAGGGTTCGCTATTATGTTAGGCAGATAGTATTCTGACTAGCTGAGACCCACGGTGCTCCATTGAGTACCATGACCTTCCCGGAACTCAGTTTTCCAGCTCTACCCAGATGGAAATATGTCTGACCTCCTGTTGATTTTTCATGAGGCTCATTGAAGAGCCTGGTTTTATTAACAAGATCAGGTGCCTCGATTGCTTAAAGTACAATCTCTGCTCATCGCTGATCTGTCCTTGCTTTGGGACACATCCCTCGATACGGTCTAACTTGCTGATTAATGGAATCTTTTGAAGAGCCAGACACAACGCCTGTACCAGAATTGGGACAATTTGTATTTCGTTACACTCTGTATCAGGTAGCCTTAAAATTCAACGAATTCAGCATATTACATCTTGTGGGCGCGCATGGCTCGATACTTGCAATGACTGGGGGGGCGGAATATGGATGAGAAATGCTTGCAGTCATCAGCTTTTTAAGGGCTAGATGCAATATGTAGTGAACGGAAAAGACGAAAAGGCGAATCAGGTGTTCAGTCACTTCACTGCTGGAGGCTCTACAAAAATGGATATGGCTCACAAGCAGTTACCCGAGGTCGTGCCTTTTATGGTTTTCCAGGAAGAAATGATACATGCAAAAGATAGGCAGAAATGGAAGCATGAATCTAGCTTTAGATCGAATCAACCGGCTCCCTTACAAACCGGTAGCACAAGAGCATTGATGATATACCACAAGTATGGAGACTTACAAAGTGCGCGTATTTGACATCCAACGGTTTTCTGTTCATGACGGCCCGGGAACTCGTACTACTATTTTTTTTAAAGGCTGCCCTTTGCGGTGCTTGTGGTGCAGCAATCCAGAATCGCAAAATCCAATGCCTCAGATGATGTACTTTGAGAGCCATTGCACCCATTGCAATAAATGTGTTGATGTGTGCCCTTCAGGAGCGACCCAAAAGTTGGATGATGGGAAGATTCTCATAGATCGACTACGCTGCACGGCTTGCGGCGCTTGTGTGACAGAGTGCCTGGCCGATGCAAGATCAATTTCTGGTAGAGAAATGACAGTGGATGAAGTCTGCCGAATTGTTGAAAAGGACATGTCATATTACCGGAATTCCGGCGGTGGAGTGACCATGTCGGGTGGGGAGGCTACCCATCAGATAGAATCGTTGCTGCAGCTCCTGCTCAGGTGCAAGGAGATGGGATTGCATGTCTGCTTGGATACCTGCGGTTTTGTGGACTGGGAGATGTTGAAAGAAGCTACAAGGCAGGTAGACCTCGTGCTGATGGACATTAAACACATGAATACCGTGACTCACAAGAAGCTGACCGGGGTTGGCAATGAGTTGATACTTGAGAATGTGTCCAGGATTGCCGACCAAGGGGTGCCAATGACCATAAGAGTGCCGTTGATCCCAGGGATGAATGATTCTGATGAAAATATTGAGAAGCTTGGGAAATACATGGCGGTACATGGCTTGTCGAGAGTGGATCTCCTACCATATCATCGATTTTCGGTCAGCAAGTATCGAGCTCTCTCAGTAGAGTACCCATTAACAGAGTTAGCCAGTCCGGTTGAAGAGGAAGTTCGTAGGATCGCCGCAAAGTTAGAATCGCTGGGTCATGTCGTAACCATCGTTTGATAAACTTTAGCGCGCGGATTTTCATATGCAGGAGGAGTTATTTTGTTACATGTCACGCCAGAGGCGCATGAAGAATTGCTGCATATCGTTGAGCAAAATAGAATTTCTATCATTCGGATAAAGGAGGAATTCGGCTGTGGGTGAAGCTCTTCCTCCGCTCTGCGCCTAACTCTGGATGAGTTAAAGAAGGACGATGTAGTCTTTGAAATGAATGGAATGGCTTTCGTGATAGACAAGTACACCCTTAAGAAGCAGAGCCCTATCAATGTCAGTTTTGAGACCATAGATAGCTCGAGCGGTTTTGTTGTTAAAGGAAAATTGTTCAGATAACAGTAAAGCTGGCTGATCCGGAAAATCTGAGGTTTAGAGCTCTAGGAGCAGCTCAAGACCGAAAAATGAGATTCTAGGTCAGGAGAATAATTAAAATTACAGGGAGAAAGTAATGATGAAAACGACATGTGTGAAAGAAAATGGCGTTGAAAGTAGCTTAAAGGTGGATGAAAAACGGATCGAAAGACTGAAAGATGCTCTTCTTAATGCACCGCAGAAGCTTGATACACAGCGGCTCAAATTGATGATGGAGTCTTATTCGAAGAACGAAGGTACGCCCGCGATTACCAAGAGAGCCAGATTTTTCGACCATCTCTTTAAAAATAAAACAATATACATAGACGATAATCTTTTGGTCGGGAGCATAGCCGGAAGCCCAGCCGCTGTGTACGCGTATCCGGAATGGAACGTCGATTGGATGAAGGAGAACACGAAGGCGATCAGTCACTTGGGAGAGGTTGGGATCACCGCCGAGGACCGCAAACTTTTCAGCGAGGTTGTAGAATACTGGGATGAGCGGTGCCTCGGGAAACGAAGCAACATTTTGTTTGAGGAGAAGTATGGATATAGCCCCATTCCGGCACAGCAGGTAGGTATCTTCTACGATGGCAACTCGTGGCCGGCCGGCGGCGGCAACATGGACTACAACAGGGTCCTCACCCAAGGCATTGGGGAGATGATCAATGAAGTCGAAAGACGAATGAAAAGTCTGGCGGTGAGCAATGTTGAGGGCGAGAATGAGAAACGGGTTTTCTATCAGGCTGTTCTCATCTCTTTGAGAGCGGTGATTCACCTTGCACACAGATACGCAGATCTTGCTCGGCAAATGGCGGAAAAAGAAGAAAATATTGAAAAACGACAGGAACTGCTCGACATTGCCGACATCTGCCAGTGGGTCCCGGAGAACCCCCCCAGGACTTTCCGGGAAGCCCTCCAATCCTTCCTATTCACCCACCTGGCCCTGGAGATTGAGCAGACGGGCTGCGGTTACTCGCTTGGGTATCTCGGACAGAACTTAGATCCCTTCTACCAGAGCGACAAGCAGTCGGGAAGGATCACCAAGGAGGAGGCGATCTATTTGCTGAAAATGCTTTTCATAAAGCTTCAGGAGATCGGTTACTATCATGGCCCCAAATTTTCC
Source organism: uncultured Syntrophobacter sp. (assembly GCA_964539645.1). GTDB lineage: Bacteria > Desulfobacterota > Syntrophobacteria > Syntrophobacterales > Syntrophobacteraceae > SbD1. Next base: position 5,453 of record CAZIJV010000050.1, on the reverse strand, counting down.
AAGGCATGGTCCTCCCACACCGGTCAGACCATATGCATAGGAGGATTCAGCCCAAACGGCAAGGATGCCACCTCGGAAGTCGACCACCTTATGCTTGAAACTCAAATACAGTTGAAAAATATCCAGCCCACCTTTGCTCTAGTTTACCACGACAATTTGAAGGAAGACTTCCTGCTGAAAGCGGTTGATTTGATACGAACCGGCTTGGGTCAACCCCAATTCATGAACGGCAATGCGATGGTGCAGAGATCGCTTGATCGCTTCGGAGTGGACGGCGCCACTGTGGAGGAGGCAAGACGTTCAGCTATCTTCGGATGTGTCGGCACGGCCATAGCAGGCAAATGTGCTCACCCGGTGGAGGGAGAGGTATGTGCGGCTAAAGCGTTCGAACTTGCATTCAACGATGGGAAGGATCCTCTTACCGGTAAACAAGTTGCCCCTCACACCGGAAACCCCGACTCCTTCACCAAATTTGAGGAGCTGTTCGATGCCTTCAAGACTCAGATGGAATTCTGCATGTCGACCTGTCGCAAACACGGCATCATAGGGAACATGTTGGCAGCGGAATTTCTGCCTCTCCCTCTTCGGTCGAGTATGACAGAAGGCTGCATCGAGAGCGGCAAGGATGGCTGGGCCGGTGGTGCAAAGTATGTATCCTCTTTGGTGATCTCGGTCGGAGCTGTCGACGCGGCCAACTCGTTGGCTGCAGTGAAGAAGCTGGTCTTCGAAGACAAGAAGCTCACTATCCCGGAGTTGAGAAAGGCACTGGATGCAAATTTCGAAGGCTACGATAAAATAAAGAAAATGTGTTTGGACGCCCCGAAGCACGGAAACGATGATGACGAGACAAACGACTTGGTACGTAAGGTCTACGAAGTGGTAGGTGACAGCTATTACAAGGCAGGTTTGGATTACCATGGCAAGAAAGGCAAACTCGATGCTTACTCCAATAGCCTGCACAACCTTTTCGGGGCCACGATGGGTGCTCTTCCTTCCGGAAGGGAGGCGCGAAGGGCATTAACTGACGGAAGCGTCTCGGCAATGCCCGGCACCGATAAAAACGGTCCTACTGCGCTAGCCAACTCAGCAGCCGTTGCGTTGGACACAGTCGCGTTCAACTCCAACCATTTCAATATGAAGTTTCACCCCTCTGTTCTGCAGGGGCAGGCGGGGGCGCGTAATCTCATTTCCCTTGTCAAGGGTTACATGGACAAGGGAGGGTCGCATATTCAATTCAACTGCGTTAGCTCCGACACACTGAAGGATGCGCAGCAAAACCCGGACGCATATAAAGACCTGGTAGTGCGCGTGGCAGGATTTAGTGCGTACTTCACCAGGCTGGATGCGGGTGTGCAAGACGAAATCATCAAAAGGACGGAACTGAAATTCCATTAAACCACACTCATGTCCTTCTCCTCGATCTGGGGCAGTTGGTGCTACAGCGCCCGGCGGGGTAGCACTAACTGCATTATTCGATGGGCAGCTATGGTTCCATATGAAGAGGAAAAGATGATGCTCTGCAAAATTAGTAAAGTGTATGAGCTTTTGATAAGTTCTTTGCACAGCTTTGGTTCAATTTGTTTCTTCAGCGCCATGCTGGCTTTTGTTTTTATCGGGGTTGTGTGGCGCTACGTCTTTAACAGTCCGTTACTATGGTGCGATGAAGTGACAACAAGTCTGTTTGCCTGCGCGATATTCTCTTCAATGATTGCCTGCTGGGATGCTGGACGTCACATCCGAATGGATATCATTTATAATCTTTTTCATGGCAAGGCACGATCGATAGCAGACATTCTCGATACATTGGCAGGAGGGTTTGTCCTCTCTCTGCTAGCAGTCGCATTTTACGACGGCGCCATGACCATGTATGTAACAAATGAAATCGGTGAGAATTCAGGGGTGCCTTTTTGGATAATCAAGACATACCTCGGTCTCATTGCAGTTCTTTTCGTAGTACGGCTAATCTCGCAGATGATCACATCTTTCGGAAATCTCCTCAGGCCTAAGAATTCACATGCACTCACCGGATTCGGAGATGTGTCTGAGATCCCATGCAAAGTTCATTCAACGAATCTAAAAGAACAGGCTCGGTGATTCCCTTGGCGACGGACATTTCAAGATAATTGATTGGATGCTGTCACGAGAGAAGCGGAGGTGATTTTATGGACCCGGCATTACTTGGATATACCGGATTAATTGTCATGTTGGCTCTTATTTCGATGGGAGTCCATATCTCTTTTGCCATGGCCATTGTCGGCATCGTCGGCACGGCTATGACATCGGGGTTGCCAGCGGCTTTATCCCAGATCGACTCCAATTTCTGGACCAGGGCTACCGACATGGACTTGCTATGCATACCCCTATTTATCTTCATGGGGCAGTTGTGCCTGCACACCGGCATTGTGTCCAAATTGTATGAATCGACACGAGCCTGGGTGGGGCATCTGCCGGGAGGGCTTGCCATTGCGTCAGTTTTTGCCTGCGGCGCTTTTGGAGCAGTAACAGGATCAACGATAGCTGCAACTGCAACGATGGGGGGCACAGTAATCCCTGAACTGAAAAAATACCATTATAAAGACAATTTAGCGGCTGGTACCCTTGCCTCGGGAGGAGGTCTTGCAGCATTGATCCCGCCGAGCGTGGTCATGGTTTTTTACGGCCTTCTGACGGATACATCAATAGCCGCTCTATTCATGGCCGGCTTTATTCCCGGCATACTCTTGATGGTTCTTTATTCTACTATGATCTATGCCCGGTGCATTGTCGATCCGGAACTCGGCCCCCGCGGCCCTGTAACTACCCTGATGGTGAAAATTCAATCTCTTCGCCAAGTATGGCCGGTGTTAGTCGTGTTTCTGACAGTCATAGGCAGCATTTATGCCGGAATCTGCACACCTACCGAAGCTGCAGGAGCGGGCGGTATAGCCGTGTTGATCATTGCCAAGATTTTGAAATCTTTAACATGGAAGAACTTCAAAGAGGCTACCCATGAGACCGGGGTACTCACTGCAATGGTTTTCCTGCTAATTGTAGGCGGATATTTGATCGCCCGATTCCTTGCCATTACTGGGATTACCGATACCATCATTCAGTCGATCCTCGGTTTGGGTGTGAACAGATACATCATCATTGGAGCATTGTTGCTTCTGTACCTGGTCTTGGGTTGCGTATTGGATTCATTTGGGATGCTCATCCTGACGCTGCCGTTTACTTTCCCAGTCGTGTCCCAGTTGGGTTTCGATCCCGTGTGGTTTGGGATTTGGGTTGTAATGGTCTGTGAGATGGGCTTGGTCACACCACCAGTTGGACTCAGTGTCTATGTACTTAAGAGTGTTGCGCCGGACATTGAAATTAGGGAGATGTTTAGAGGGGTAGGCTGGTTTCTTTTCTGTATGATTGCTTTAGCAGTCATTCTTATCGCTTTCCCTGATTTGGCGACTTGGCTCCCACGTCTTCTAATTGGATAAGGAGAAAGATTTATTGATAGAGCAAAGAACATACGCATCAACGAGATTGTTTGCCTGAACAAACTGGAACATCAAAAACTCAGTTCTAAAAAGGAGAAGAATTATGAGGAAGCACCTATGTTATGGTAAAATTGAAATTGGTTTTGGAAGAGCCTTGCTAATTATAGGCCTCTTATTTGCTTTTATCAGTGCCGATGCGTTGAGCGTATTTGCTGATGACCGAATAGTCGATACGCCGGCGGGCCCTGTTTATATAGGCCCCAAATATAAAATGACATACACGGGCCCTCCGGTGACCATAAGATACTCTAATTACTATGCGGAATCGAATTTATGCACCAAAAATTGCCATGAAACTGTCGTCGACTTCATCGAAAGAGAAAGCGAAGGCAAGATTAAGTTTAAGCGCTATTGGGGAGGTACGTTGCATGGCCAGAAAGACGGTTTCCAGGCTTTGAGGGGAGGAGTTACGGATATAACCAATGCCTACCCGATATACAACTCAACCAGCTTTCAGCTAGCCAACGTAGGTGAACTGCCCTTCGCATTCAGAAACCCGTATATTGCGGCTTTGGTACTAGAAGAATTATATCCCAAATACCTCAAATCCGAGTATGAAAAGATGGGAGTCTATCTTGCTTGGTACACGGCGATCGGAGATTATGGGATAATTGCGAAAAAGCCGATCAGAAAGCTGGAAGATCTCAAGGGCTTGAAAATTCGAACCGATGGCGGTTTGTTTAATGACATATATAAAAAACTGGGGGCTGCACCGATGAATATGCCGGCGCAGGATATGTACAACTCTTTTTCCAAAGGAGTATTTGACGCGATTACTTTTGACCAAGGCTTAATCGTACCGTGGAAGCTTTATGAAGTTGGTAAGTATTACTCAGTTGTTAATGTCAATCGTGTTTCGATTCCATTCGGGATGAACAAGAAGACCTATGATTCTCTTCCGCCAGAACTTAAGAAGGATTTTTATAATCTCTTGAGAAGAGCTGGCATAATTACTGCCATTGGCTACGATAACCAGATGAAAATATCGATAAAGCAGTTGAAAGATCTAGGTGTTGAGGTTATAGAACCGACACCAGAAGAACAAGCTCGCTGGGCGAAGGCTGTCGAGTCGGTTTGGGATGATTTCATAAAAACGAATGAGGCGAAGGGAAGACCTGCAAAAGAAATGGTGGCTGAGTTGAAAAGACTCACCAAGAAATATGAAGGCTGGACTGCCAAGCAGGCTCTCGATTATGTGGTCAACAATCCACCCCAAGGAATAATTGACTAATTGCATAAAATAAAACTCAAATAGCTTGAACTGACAATTGCACTTTGCTCATCCTACCTACCTTGGAATAGGGTCTGAAAGATGGTGATCGAGAAAATCGTCCAGCCATCTCTCAGAGCCTACCCGGGGAAAGGGGTTCGCGTCATGTACCACAAGCATTTTCTCGTTGCTCAGCAGGTGAAGGGCAATGGTACGAAAAGGCATCGAGGTTCTTCGGAGTGAACAGTGTACGGGTGGGTGGAGATACCCGTTCGCGGATTCTTGCCGAGAACCTGGAGCGGGGTATTTGTTCAGCGGGGCATCTATATCCATGACAGATCGCAAGTTCCGTCTCGGGACCGGCAGGTGACCGGCTCAACCAGCAAGGGGTACGTAGGGAGATTTTTGAGCCTGCAAGCTTCCCGCAAAGGCCCGCTGGATGGTCTTTGTCATGGATACCGCCATTTTCATACCGGTGATGACCAATTTCATCATGAACGCTGCAGGCATAGCGATCTTCCTGCCGGTATTCCTGGTGATAGGGAAGTACCTCGGAGTCACCCCGGATGTCACCCTCTATGTGTCGCTGGTTACTGCAGGCATGCCTTTCGTGCTGCTTATCGGCGCAACGCCGAACGCCATTGCCTATGAATCAAAACAATTGTAACTGATCACAGGGGTGCGAAAAATTTTTCGATGAGATGCATTCTGTGCGG
>CAZIJV010000049.1:0-36989 GCA_964539645.1 uncultured Syntrophobacter sp. | reverse complement strand
AGCTCAGTAAAATAGGGGTACCACTCAAAATCCAACCGAATTTTGTGACCATAGCGAATTAACCCATTTGCCACATGCTGGCACCCCGAGTGAATTGCCAACTGGAACTCCTGAACGAGCCGTCGCTGAGTTTATGGAGAACTGGTGCTTACGCCGCTACGGCTTATTGGCGGAGTCGCTTCTAAATTTCATGGACACAGCGAAAGGCAAGAAAGCAGGATTGGCCAAGGAGGACTTTGGCAGGCACGTCCCATTGTCTTTCAAAGTCCTCTCCGTCAAAGATCAAGCGGCGGCAGTTTCGCATGTGGTTTTAGAGGTTGAATTTGAAAGCGAGGAGGGGAGCATTCTGAAACAATCGTCAGTGAGAGCTGTCTACCAAGATGATCAAAACAATCCCATGGTCGAACTGAAGCGAAAGGCCAATGGAGAATAGTTCAGAATTCACTTAGCGATATTCTTTATCCATTTCGCTTCTAAAATGGCTATGCACGCGAACACGAGACCACTCTTTTGGCGGCGTTGTTTCGTGCCGCTGATGGCCGTTGTTCGGTTCAATGAACATTCCCGGAGAAATTCAATGTCTCTCCTCCACCCTGACAAGTAGGGCCACGGAATTATTCCATTCTCAGATCATTCTTTGGCTCAGAAATTTGGGAGATGGGAGCTGGGTTCTTCTGTGAACGTTCTGGCTTGCCAGCACGGCTAATCGGTCTAAGTAGCCATTAATAGGAGCAATTAGAAAGTTTTTACTCATTGAGTTATCAAATAATAAAAAAGCAGCACGCTCGAATGTTTGTAAGTAATTGAACTTATAAAGCTGGCGAAGGGAGTCGAACCCCCAACCTGCTGATTACAAATCAGCTGCTCTGCCATTGAGCTACGCCAGCGTGAGGCTTGTTATCTAATATTTTGCGGCCCAAGATGCAAGGGGAAAGCAACTCCCAACCCCGGCGATGGGCGATTTGGGCGCCTCGGGAAAATGCTTTGCTTGCCTCCCCTCATGAGACGAACAAGCTGTTCATTTTGCAGACAGCCACCGCCTGATAGCGGCGGTGACTCAACAGTGGGGGCTACGGGTCATGTCGAAGCAGTCGTGAGAGGCCGTCCCGGAATTCACGGCAAAGAGCAGCCGATGTGCGGTGCTCGTAGATTTCTCCGTCCGGTTTTACCCCCCTGAGGATGCCGTCGCTCAGAAAAGCCCTGAGCAGGATCTTGCCGATAGAGCGCCTTTTTTCAAAGTCTCCGGACCTGTTTTCATCACATGCCCGAGGTTTGTCGAGCAATTGCCGGATAAGCGCCTGAAGCCCAATGCGGCCGGGTTCCGGGCTTCCTGATGTTTGTGCAGGGCCGAGGCGGCGTCCGTCATGATGCTGCACCACGGCAAAGCGAAGCTTTGCCTTTTCCCCTGAATTGAGTGATTTATAGAAATTGAGAACCCTGCCGAGCCTCAGCAGGGTGACGGCGTCTTCCCGGGTGGCGGCGCCGGAGAGGGGCAGCGCTGTTGAGCGCATGAGCGAGAGAGCGGGCGGAAGTATGTTTTCCCTGCGGCATTTGTCGAAATCCGCGCTGCCCGGCGCCGGGTAGAATACCGATACCCCGGCGATTACTCTCTTCGGCGCCAGGTAGAGCAGATCGGAAACGGAATCATGCGGGCCCTGCCCGGGCGCTCCGGCGATGATGTAGCCGACAGCCTCAAGTCCATATTTTTCCGCGAAAAAGAGGACTCGTTCGAACTCCTCGCGAACATCGGGCCGTCTGAATCTTTTTAACTGCTCCGTGTTGGTGGTGCAGAGCGAAAGGTTGAGGGCGGTAAAACCGGCTCCCTTCATCTCCCGGATGATCGTTTCGTCGAGTGAGGGAGGAAAAAGTCCGTTCATCGCCCGCAGTTCCAACCCAAGACCGCTGAAACGCACCTTTATTTCTCTGAGCAGGGAGAGAAACCATTCACGGTTACAGGAGATATTCTCATCCTCGAAATCAATGAAGCGCGCTCCGAAATCGAATACCTCCCGTTCCATTTCTTCGATCACATTTCGTGTGCTTTTCAGACGGAACTTAGACCACGAAGCACAACCGATCGAGCAATAGCTGCATCGGAGCGGACAGCCCCTGCTTGCCGCGATCACCGCGCTTCCACCGCGCCCGCGCCCGTAGAATTTCCGGTCGATGAGTTCGGTTGCCGGATGAGGGAGAGCATCGAGGTCCGAAATCGATGCCGGAGTATTTAAAAAGAAGCCGTTATGCGTTCGGAACCCGATGCCAGGCACGGCATCCAGAGCGGCGCCCGAGCGTAGCGCCCGGGCCAGCCGGGGCATTGCCTCCTCCCCCTCGCCCCGGAGGATGAAATCAACGCATTTATGCCGCAGGACCTCTTCCGGCAGCCCGGTGGGATGGTGGCCGCCGAGCACGATAATCGCTTCGGGACAGGCGCTTTTGACAGCCTCCGCGGTCTTGATCGCCTCATCGCTGTAAGCGGTGAAAAGTGAGGAGATTCCCACCAGGAAAGCGCCGGACTCGCGGGCCATCCTGCCGACTCGGTCGAAGTTCATGCCGAAATGTTTGAAATCATAAAACAGCGAAAACGGAGAAATATCTCGCGCGAAGTAGAAATCCCTCAGGTGGTTCATCTCGGCCGGCAGTTCGATCTTCCTGGATTTACTTGTCGCGAGAGCATCGATGATCTCCACCGAAAAGCCGTCACGAACGAGGCTCGAAGCGATACAGGCAAGACCGTACGGAATGGTCCTTTTCGCGGTGAGGTAGAAATCCCGGATCGGCGGCTGAATGAGCAGAACATCAGGCATACACTCAAGACTCACTCGACGGGTCTCGGTCCACGGTTATCTGAACCTGCCGCAGGGCCGAATCACCTTTAATCGATTCAAGGATGCCACCGACGAAGTCCTGCATATCCCTGCTTGTCCAGGTCTTTATGAAGAGCTGCCAGCGGAACCGGTTCTTGAGCTTTACGAAGGCCGCGGGCGATGGTCCGAGAACGGCGACCTGCCTGCCGGACGATCTGAAATCCTCGGCCTTCCCGCGGCTGAGAGCGCTGAGATGCCTTGCCCCGGTTTGAGCGGATTCTTCGCTGCTCGCGGTGACCAGGATCTTGAGCAGACGAGAGAAGGGCGGATACTGCAGCATCTTCCGGGAATTGAGTTCGGCTTCGCAAAATCCGTCGTAGTCGAGCTTCAGCGCCGACTCGATGGTAAAATGGAAAGGATTGTAGGTCTGCAGCACCACCTTGCCGGGCTCTTCTCCGCGCCCGGCCCTACCGGATACCTGCAGGAGGAGTTGCACAAGGGTCTCACCGGCCCGGAAATCGGGAACCTGCAGGCCTGCATCGGCGTTGATTATTCCCACCAGGGTGACATTCGGAAAGTCGTGCCCCTTGGCCACCATCTGGGTGCCGAGCAGGATGTCCGCCTTTCCCGACCTCACCCTGCCGAGCGCCTCCACGAGCCGCTCATGGCTGCTCATCGTATCGCGATCCATTCTCACCAGGCGAGCTTCGGGAAAGAGGGTTCTCAGTTCTTTTTCGACCTTTTCGGTGCCGAAGCCGTGTGGAAAAAGCGCTGCGTGGGCACAGACCGGGCAGCGGTCGGGAAGTCGGGTTTCCCAGCCGCAATAATGGCAGCGGAGGCAATTGTCTCCTTTGTGGTACGTCAGGGTAACGCTGCACGAAACACACTGAAGCGCATGGCCGCAGGAATTGCAGAGGAAATACTTCGTGTACCCCCGGCGGTTGAGGAAGAGAAGCGCCTGCTGCCCGTTTTGCAGCGTTTCGGCAATTCTTTCCCGCAGCTTGATCGAGAGTATTCCCTTTCGTCCACCCTCTCTTCGCATGTCGACGACCTCGAACTCGGGATGAGGCCGGTTCATAATCCTGGAGGGGAGCAGAAGCGAACGATACTGTCCCTGGCTGCACCGGTACATCGTGGTGAGCGAAGGAGTGGCCGATCCCATGACGACGGGAATACCGAGGATCTTCCCGCGCATGAGAGCGACGTCTCGCGCGTTGTACCGCAGCCGGTCCTCCTGTTTGTAGGAAGTGTCATGCTCCTCATCGATGATTATCAGCCTGAGATCCCGAAGAGGAGTGAGAACAGCGGATCTTGCCCCCAGAACAACCTTCCTCGCGCCGCTTACGATTTCTCCCCACTGTCGCCGGCGCTCGCGTCCCGTCAAAGCGCTGTGCCACACACCGAGAACGGAACCGAACCTCTGTCGGAAAATGGTCTCCATCTGCGTGCTGAGAGCAATCTCGGGAACCAGGACAAGGGAATCTCCCCCCGCAGACAAAGCCTGTTCAATCAGGCGCAGGTATATTTCCGTTTTGCCGCTGCCGGTCACCCCGTACAGAACACATGGTTTGAAGTCAGGTTCTTTGATGAACGGAGCAATCTCATCTATGGCTTCCTTCTGGTGTCCGGTCAGCTCGAACGCGGATCTGGCCTCCTGCAGACCGGCTTCGGTCCGGAGTTCCAGGTCGGCCGTCACCTGCTCGATGACGATGATCCCTTCCCTCTCCAGCTTACGAAGAGAATGATCCGCATTCGGGCAATCCTTGCGCACGGCGCGCAGGGGCAGGACTCCGCCCGCGGCCTTGAGCAACCGCAGTATTTCAGCGGCCTTCACCGGCATGGGAAAATGGCCTGGATCGACCTCTCGGGCGAGATAAACCGTCTTTACCGTGGTTTGTCGTTGAGCCGCACCGGTTGTCTCCGTATTCCCGAGCGGAACCACCAGATCGAGCACTTCTCCCAGCGGATAGAAATAATAACGGGATATCCAGCGGCACAACTGGAGCAAATCGGGCGGAAGGACCGATTCATCATCGATCGGGTGGAGGATTGAACGGAGAATAACGCCTTCCGGAAGTTCCGGGCGATTATCCGAGACGGAGAGGACGATCGCCGTCGTCTTTCGTCTGCCCAGTTCGACAGCAACCCGGCTTCCCGCCCGGACACTGCCTGAAAAAGCTGCGGGAATGGTATAATGCAGGCTCTTATCGAGGGCGGACCCCATAATCACGACATCAGCAAACAAATCCGCCATCATTAATCTCTGCCGGAAACAATTTCCTGCGGCTGACCGGACGGACGATTCAAGGCAGTCGAGTATGATTCACACAATTTCTCGAATTCAGCCATCATGGTCTTAGGTATGGTTTTGGACCGGACAAAATCTGCAGTTTGGAAATTCACCGGCTTGCCATCGCGGGAAAAATCGAAGTCAAGAAATGCCTTTCCGCTCCTGGAGGAGCCAACCGAGCCGATCACTTCCCCCTGCGATACCAGGCTCCCGCGCTTTAGCCCGCGGCTTATCCCGGACAGGTTCGCATACCTGCTCTTGAAGCCGCCGCGATGCCGGATTTCCAGGGAAAATCCCGAATCGCCTCCCTTCTTTACAGAAGAGATAAACCCATCGCCGACCGCGCTCACCGGGGTTCCGCGCGGAGCGGCGTAGTCTATGCCCATACGGGGGCGGTACACCTTCAATACGGGTTTTACATTCTTGTAAGAGCTGGGAGAAATGAGCCGGCGGTAACTGATGGGGCTTTTCAGGAATGCGCGCCTCAGAGATGCTCCCTTGGCGTCAAAATAGTCCCACGAACCATCCGGAAGCTGAAATCCGTAGGCATGGATGGTCTTTCCCGAGATAGTCATGGCGGCGGCAAGGATCAGAAGCTGCTTTCCTTCGCTGGATTCCAGGGGCTGCTCCTGAAAATGAACCGTGAAAGTGTCTTCATCTTTTAAGTCGGCATTGAAGTCCACATCAAAGGAGAAAATGTCGGCCAGTAAGGTAATCAGCGAAGCAGGCAAACCGCCTGCTATGCATGAATCATAGAAATTCTCCGAGTAGCGCCCCTGTATGGTCTTAACCGCTACTCCCTGAGCTGACTCCGGCCGGCTGCATTCCCATCCGGACTGGGTCCTGCGCAGGGTATACGATGGACCCGCGGAGGGGGAAAAGATAACCCTCACCGGGAGTCCGTCGCCTCGTGCAAGAAAGAATATCAACTCGTCATCGGCGTGGAGGGCGCCCAGTGGAGCCTTGCATGCCTTTTCCCATTCGCCCGCGTTTTCCTCGGAGATACCGGAAGCCAGGAGTATCTCCGGAAGGGTATCTCCGTCCTTCACCACGTGGTGGCGTATTTCATATTTGTCATTCGCGGTTTCAACTTTGTGAGTAACAGCGGGCATTTGTGCCGGCGGTTCCACTTTAGGAAGTTCCGGCGGGGTTTCCACGGCGGTTCTCTTCGTCGAGCCCCCTTCCCCCGGGGGCGAGATCTTTCCATGGAGATAGAATCCCGCACCGATAATCAGGAGGAGCAGGAATATATGGCGCCCACGGACGCGCCTCCGCCTCGGAAACCGCTGCAGGGGTGTCCCGGGAGGACTTGAAACAGTGAGTTTCTTCATCGGATCCGATGACATAGGGCAAACACGGCTTGGGTAAGTGGGTAAGCTTCAGAACGACACATGATAGTTATCACATGCGGAGGAGGAGGTCAAAACCAATCGGAGCGGCCTGAGGGGGATGCGGATTCGATCTTTGCCGACGGCTGTTGTTTTTTCGAAAAAACTTTTCTGGATGTATTCCATCTCACGGCATCCGTGCTTTTATGTTGCAGAGCCAGTTCTGGCGCGTATAATGCAACGCAGAATGGTTTTTGTTCCTTAGATTTTCAATGGATAGTGTTTGCATAGCACACACCCTAAAACCCTTAAGGGAGGAAATCGCAAATGACAAAGACCGATTTGGTGGCAAAGATCGCTGAAAGTTCAGGAATCGCCCGTTCCACCGCCGAGAAGGCGCTCAACTGCCTTGTCTCGGCCTGTTCCGATGCACTTGCCCAGAAAGAGAGGATCACTCTGGTTGGATTCGGAACTTTCGAGGTCGCACAGAGAGCGCAACGCGAGGGGAGAAATCCGCGCACCGGCCAGCCTATCACCATTCCCTCCTCAAATGCCGTCAAATTCAAGGCCGGTAACCGCCTCAAGGAAGCTGTGAAATAGCCATCATGCCGGGATTTTGTCGACATATTGTGAAAAGTATGCGCCTGAGCCATGTCCGATGATCATAGTGCGTGCCTGATCGACCCCAAGAGGGGCAGAAGCGAACATCCTCTGCCCCCCTTGGCTATCCTGGTCTTCAATCCCGAGGATCTCGCCTCGTGTTCGAGTTGCTTTTCCAAACCACCCGGACGTTCGCATAAACTCTACCTCTCCGAAGTATTTACCGGCGACTACCGGGGAAGAGCTGTGGCCATCGCCGGGCCGATGCTCGGAGCACCCCAGACGATACTCGTCCTGGAGAAAATGATCGCCCTTGGCGCGAAAAGATTCATCGCAGCCGGCTGGTGCGGGTCCCTGCAGGATGACGTGCGCATAGGCGAGGTTGTCCTTCCTGCATCCGCCATCAGTGAGGAAGGAACCTCTTCCCATTACCCCGGGTATCCGCCGGTCCCCTCCCCCGCTCTTTACGGTTCCCTCAAATCCTGTCTCGCCGGTTCTGAACTGGTCGTTCATGAAGGGACTGTATGGAGCACCGATGCTCCCTTTCGTGAAACTTGCGCCAAGGTCAAAGACTTTCAAGGGAAAGGCGTGTTATCGGTCGACATGGAAACATCCGCTCTTTTCACCGTTGCGGCTTTTCGCGGAGTGGAAGCCGCCGCCGTGCTCGTCGTATCCGACAGCCTGTCGGGTTTGAAATGGTTGCACGGGTTTAGAGAACCGGCCTTCAGGGAAGCAAGAAAAAGGGTTCTAAAATCTGCATTATCCGCTATTTGCCTGCAGCAGGAACAGTGAGCGGTTCTGTTTTCTGTTCACTGCTCACTGTTCACTGCTCACTGTTCACAGCTCACTGCCAAAAGGGTTTCGCATAGATGAACAACAAGGACGACATCCGGGACAAAATCGAGGAACTCCGCAGAAACCTAAGTTACCACAACTACCGTTACTACGCTCTCGATCAACCGGAGATAAGCGATGCCGAGTATGACCGGATCTTTCGCGAGCTTGTCGCCCTCGAAGACGACAATCCGGAGCTTATCACCCCGGATTCGCCCACACAGCGGGTCGGCTTTGCGCCTATCGAAAAGTTTCTCCCCTTTCGGCATGAAGTACCGCTTCTAAGCCTGCAAAACGCCATGAATCCGGAAGAAGTTCTCGACTTCGACCGCCGTGTGCGTAAACTTCTCAATCTCGGGGAAGATGTGGAATACGTCGCTGAACCCAAGATGGACGGTCTTGCGGTTGAAGTGGTTTATGAAAATGGAATATTGATCGGCGCAGGCACGCGCGGGGACGGATTTACGGGAGAGGATGTAACACAGAATGTGAAAACGATTCGTGCTATCCCCTGGCGTCTCTTTGCGCAGCCCGGGGGGCCGCCTCTTCCGGCCATGCTTGCGGTTCGAGGCGAAGTTTTCATGGAAAAGAGCGATTTTTATGCGCTCAACGAGTCGCGCGCCGGCGCCCTGGAACCTGTTTTCGCCAACCCCCGCAATGCGGCGGCCGGATCGTTGCGCCAACTCGACCCCTCTATCACCGCACAGCGATCACTTCGCGCTTTCTTCTACGGAATCGGCTCTTTCAAAGGAGACTACGACTTCGACACTCACTGGGATCGACTCGAGCAGCTCAGGAACTGGGGCCTGCCGGTTAATTCCCGGTCCCGGAAATGTGCCGGCATACAAGCCGCGATTGACTACTTCGGGACACTCACTGAAGAGCGAGAGTTTCTTCCCTATGAGATCGACGGTATGGTAATCAAGGTCAACCGCCTCGACTGGCAGAAGCGGCTGGGTGAAAAGTCCCGCAGCCCGCGCTGGGCCATTGCCTTCAAGTTCGATCCCGATGAGGCGATGACGCACGTTCTGGATATCGGTGTACAGGTGGGCAGGACGGGCATCCTTACTCCGGTGGCTTTCCTCAACCCGGTGCTGGTCGGAGGAGTCACGGTCAAGCGTGCGACACTCCACAATATGGACGAAATAGAGAGAAAGGACGTGCGCAGGGGCGATGCCGTAATAGTGCACCGGGCGGGCGAAGTCATTCCCGAGATAATAAAGGTGCTGGAGGAAAAACGCACCGGGGAGTTGGAACCTTTTAAGATGCCCGAGGAGTGCCCATCGTGCGGTTCCGAGGTTGTGCGTCTCCCCGATGAAGCTTCGCACCGATGTTTCAACCGCAACTGTCCGGCCCAGGTCAAGGGGGCGATAGTCCATTTCGCGAGTCGCGATGCCATGAACATCGAGGGGCTTGGCGAGGAGATCATCTCCCGCTTCATAGACGAGGGAATCATTCGAAACGTCCCGGATCTCTACAGGCTGAAAATGGAGGATCTCGAAAATCTCCCCCGCTTTGGCTGCAAATCTGCCGCAAACCTGCTCGAAGCTATCGATTCGAGCAGGAACACCACTCTCGCCCGCTTTCTCTATGCACTCGGGATAAGCCATGTCGGAACTTTTATGGCGGAGTTGCTCGCAAACAGTTTCGGCTCGCTTGAAGCGGTGCGCCGGGCCACTTCCGAACAACTCGTTCAGGTTCACGGCATAGGAGATAAAGTGGCGTTCGCGGTCTCCACCTACTTCTCCAACCCGGAGAATAATCTGCTCATTGACGAACTGCTCGCATTGGGGCTGGAGATCAGGAATCCGGAACCGGCAGGTAACATCGAAGATGGCTTTTGGCAGGGTAAGACCGTTGTTTTCACCGGGTCGCTTTCAACCATGACTCGCCAGGAAGCCGCCGAGAGGGTATCTCTGAGAGGAGCACGGGTAACCGACAGCGTAAGCAGGAATACCGATATTGTGGTTACCGGAAAGGACCCCGGCTCCAAGCGCGCTAAAGCTGAAAAACTGGGGATTCGTATTCTGGACGAGGGCCAGTTCCTTGAGCTGGTCCAATCCTGAAAGTTGCCCGGCTGCAGAGAGTAAGCGAAGCAATGCAGACAAGGTCTTCAGCCGTAGAGGATGACATGGGAAAAAGGCGCGTGCATGTTTGGATCAGGGGCTTGGTGCAAGGAGTCGCCTTCAGGGCATTTGCGCGGGATATGGCGCAACTCGCCGGCGTCGCCGGTTGGGTCCGGAACCATCGCGACGGACGTGTGGAGGCTGTCTTTGAGGGGGAGGCCGAAGCAGTGGAGAAGATGCTTGCATGGTGCCACGAAGGCAGCCCCTGGGCTCATGTAGATAAGGTGGATGTCCGGGAAGAGGAATACCGGGCGGAGTTCGACCAATTCAGGATCACTCATTGAGGAGCGACTTGTGAGCGAATTTTTTCAGCGCATATTTGAATACCTGAAAGCCAACGATTTCCCCACCATCCTGGAATCCATACGCCAGTTGGAATGGTCGGTAGTATCCAGAAGCATCTATACCTGGATGATAGCTCTGCCTATCATTATTTTTCTCGTCTGGAGAAAGAAGGTCAAAACCATAGTCTTTCTCGCAACATCCATTCTATTTATCCTGCTGCTCCAGACTACGCTTTCACCGCCCGGGGAATCACTCCCGCTCGAAGACCTGCTCAAGTTTCTCGGTGGTGCGGTAGTGTTGCTGGGGGTCAACTTCTACATGATTTTTATCCGGGATTGATCGGTCGCCCTCTGAAATGGAAACGCCATGGTCCCGGCGGACATGGCGTCTCCAAAGTGATATGTTTGCAGCAGAAGAGGAAAATCCGGTCCTGGCCGTCTTATCCTGTGCTGACTATTTTGCTTTCACGGGGGACCCTACCTCTTCGACCCCATTGACTCTTTCCTTGAGTTCCTTGCCCACTTTGAAGAAAGGCAGTTTCTTGGACGTCACCTCGATCAGTTCGCCCGTTTTCGGGTTCCTGCCCTTGTATCCCTCGTAATCCTTCACCTTGAAGCTGCCGAAGCCGCGGATTTCAAGGCGGTCGGAACGGATAAGGGCCTGTTCCATGCTCTGGAACGTTACGTTCACAGCAGTCTCTGCCGCCTTTAGCGTAATTCCCTCAGCTTTGGCCAACGTCTCGATCAACTCACTCTTAGTCATTTCCGGAACTCCTTAAGAAATCAAATCAACGAAGCTTTTCTATAATCTTCATATTTCCCATATATGGCCGCAGAACTTCGGGGATGACGACACTGCCGTCCTGTTGCTGGTAATTCTCCAGTATTGCAACAAGGGTCCTGCCCACAGCCAGTCCCGATCCGTTCAGCGTGTGCACGAGATCCGTCCTGCTTCGTCCCTTTCGGCGAAAACGGATATTGGCGCGCCGCGCCTGAAAATCCTCAAAGTTACTGCAGGATGAAATTTCCCGATAGGTATCCTGGCCGGGGAGCCAGACTTCGATGTCATAGGTTTTTGCGGAAGAAAAACCCATATCCCCCGTGCAAAGGACAATCACTCTATAATGAATTCCCAGTTCCTGGAGAATGGTCTCGGCATTTTTGAGCAGTTTTTCAAGCTCCTCGTAGGAGTCTTCCGGTCTGGTCAGCTTGACGAGTTCAACCTTATTGAACTGATGCTGCCGGATAAGTCCGCGGGTGTCTTTGCCGTGAGAACCGGCCTCCGAACGGAAACAGGGGGTAAATGCCGTATAGTATTTCGGAAGATCCGCCTCATCCAGGATCTCATCCATGTGAATATTCGTCACGGGGACTTCAGCGGTTGGAACCAGCCAGTAATCCCACCCCTCCAGCTTGAAAAGATCTTCCTGAAACTTGGGAAGCTGACCGGTGCCTTTCATACTCGTGCTGTTCACCATAAATGGCGGCAGAACCTCGGTGTAGCCGTGGCGCCGGGTGTGGACATCGAGCATGAACGAAATCAGCGCCCGCTCCAAGGCGGCGCCCGCCCCCCAGTACAGGGTAAAACGAGACCCGGTTATCTTGGCGCCCCTCTCGAAATCCAGTATGCTCAGTTCTTCACCTATGTCCCAATGCTGCCTGGGCGTGTAACTGAATGCGGGTTTCTCTCCCCAGGTGAGGATCTCTTTGTTGTCCTTCTCATTCGCCCCCACCGGGACGGAATCGCTGGGCACATTAGGAATGATCAGAAGAAAATCCCGAAATTTTTGTTCCACCTCGGCCAGTTCCAGATCGAGGACCTTGATCTGTTGGCCCAGCTCTTTCATTTCTTCTATCAGTGCGCTCGCGTCGCCTTTTTCTTTCTTGAGTCTCGAGATTTCCTCAGAGGCGACATTGCGCCGGTGTTTCTTTTCTTCAACATCGAAGAGGATACCCCTCCGCCGTTCATCGAGTTGGAGAAGAGGTTGAAGATCAAGATCAGACTGCCTGTTGCGCAGCATCTGCTGTACAAGTTCGATATTGTCGCGGACGAATTTGACATCCAGCATAGGAACATTCTCTCCAAATAAATTTTCTTACTCTTTTCAATGCCTTGGAACGGAACCTGTTTACCTTCTAATTTTGGATTTGTCAATTCTTTTCGTTAGTTCAATATGTTGGCCCAAAAATAAGAAAGAAATCTGAAATTTGCCGAATGACTAATCGAATTTTGAGCTGATGACATCAACGCTGTAGTTGCTGAGCGAACTCATCTCTGGCAGGTTATGGAAAACGAGCATGAAAGGAACCTTGCTCGCGGGAGGAATACGGACGTTTTTCAGGTTCTTGCCTTCCCTGTTCATCATCCGGTCCTGAATCTCCGAGAGCTTGAGGTTGGCGATTTCCTTACGCGTCAGGGCATTACCCAGGTAACATCTCTGGATCTGGGCGACGACATCGTTTTTGCCGTAGAGTTTCCCTTCGACCAGAACAAAACTCACCGGTTTGCCCGACTCATTGATCACCTCACCCTCAATGACGAGAACCTGTCCCGAATGAATGTTTTCCAGGTAGTATGCATTTACACTGTCCGTAATGGTGATGATGGGTTGTGAGGGTTCCTTGGGAACATTCCTGCTGGTCGAAGTGAGCAGAGGACTGCTTGGACCGAGAAGCAACGCCAGGACAACCAGCACTAGAATGACTGCGCCTCCCGCGAAAAGAACCCGCCTGGAAAGCGGACTTCTTTTCTTTAAGGCTGGCGGACTCGTCCTGCCGAGCTTTTGAGGAGGGGCGCCGGGAATGAACTCGGTCTCTTCCTCGGAGATCTCGATATGGATGAGTCCGTCCTCATCGGGTTGCTCGACGACAAAGACGTTCTTGCACTTGGAACACCTCACCTTATTCTGCGGCTTGTCAAGTTTCTCCGAATCAAGCCGAAATCGAGCCCCGCAGGAATCGCAGGTTATTACCATCATCGACATGCAGTATTTCCTTCCAAAGGCCGCCTGGAGACGGGATTAGTTCTCACCTTTTTGGACACGGCTGCTCGAAAACAACTTCATAAATGGCAGGCAGATTTCTGTAGTTCTCCGAAAAATCCAGGCCGTAGCCGACAAGAAAACCGCTGTCCACACAGATCCCCACATAATCGATGGCAAGTTCAACCTCCCGCCGCTCGCATTTGTCGATCAGAGCGCACACGCGAACAGACTCGGCCCCCATATTCCTCACATGGTCGAGAAACCACTTGAGAGTGAGGCCCGAATCGACAATATCCTCAACAACGAGCACATGTGCGCCTTTGATTGAAAGCTCAAGATCCTTCGTAATGCGTATCGACCCGCTGGTCTTGGTTTCATCTCCGTAGCTTGCAAGCCTCACAAAATCCACCTGGAGCGGAATCC
This sequence comes from uncultured Syntrophobacter sp., assembly GCA_964539645.1. Taxonomy (GTDB): domain Bacteria; phylum Desulfobacterota; class Syntrophobacteria; order Syntrophobacterales; family Syntrophobacteraceae; genus SbD1. The sequence continues at coordinate 23,316 of CAZIJV010000049.1, read as the reverse complement.
GGATACGCCTTGCCAGGTCGGCCATGAAAATGAAAGCTCCCTTCAAAATACCTACTAATATCAGAGTCTTGCCTTCATAGTCCCGATTGATTCGCTCTGCAAGCAACTCGAGACAACCGCAGAGTTTTTCTGAGGAGAATCGCTCCACAAGTTCATGCTTCATCATAACGGCTCCTGTCGATCATACCGCCAAAAGGCATGTTTTTTCAGGACTATTTCGACATTCTACTGAAAACAATACAGAATTTCAATTCGATTCCCCGTGGGGAAGCAAATTCCCGTTGCGCCGGAGTATTCCGCCTCAGGATTTTGTTTTCCCTTTTCCCCTCTTATGTTATTTTGGCGAGCCTTGTACGTTAATGTTAACTGAATAGAATTTACCATATTAGAGAACAGAATTTCAGTGGAGGATGAAATGCGCGAAAAAGTCGAGCAAGCGCTGGCTAAAGTTAGACCCATGCTCGAAAGAGACGGTGGAAGCGTTGAACTGATAGACGTAGAGGGTTCAATCGTCAAAGTACGGCTGACGGGTGCATGCCGGGGCTGTCCGATGAGCCAGATGACACTCAAATCCGGGATCGAACGCATCATCAAACAGGAAGTTCCCGAAGTATCGGAAGTGGTCGCCGTTTAGTAGTGAGCAGTGAGGCTGCTGCCTTTGGGATGCCATGTCAAGAAAAATTCTGCGATTTTTCGCTCTGTTACGTGTTTTTCCATACAGTACGCCCGGCTGCAATCCTCTTTGACCCGCGGGAGGGACAGGCTGCAGCCGGGCACGATACCCGCAACCTCATTCTTTATCACTTGTGATACGGTTCCCTCCTGATAATTGTAAAGGCGCGATAAAGCTGTTCCACCAGCATCAGGCGGACAAGGTCGTGAGGGAAGGTCATCCTGGAAAGTGAAAGGGTGTCCCGGGCCTTTTTCAGCAACTGTGCAGAAATTCCGACCGGTCCTCCGATGACCATCCACAGATCCGGTATTCCCGTCGCCAGCGTCCTCTCCAGGTACTTCGCCAGGCCGGGTGAATCCATTTCCTGCCCTCCGGCGTCAAGCACAACTAGATGGCCCTGAGAGCCGGCAAGTTTCATGATTCTTTCAGCCTCCCGTGAGCGCACCATCTCTTCGGCGCTCGCCCCGGAAATCTTCTCCGCCTTTACATGGTGGATCTCGATTTGGCAGTAATGCCGCAGCCTTTCCAGGTAGCGGCTGATTGCCGAATCCAGATCGGGAAACCCGGTTTTGCCGACAAAGACGAGATGAATCCGCATAGAGTCTCCGGTAATACCATGCTATGCTCAATCACTTGCATGCCCATGGCGCCCGTGCGCCGGCGGTGCAGGCCGTTGTTGCCGTTGTCCCACTACGTGAAGAGCCACGCAGGGTATGCACGGCGTTATCGTACACACCGGGCCCCGCGCCGCAACCGGTTGACGGTGCGCGCGATGAAACCATACCCGCCCAACGTCCGCCGGCGTGTGGCAGAATAGACTATGCCGGGCAGGTTGGGCAAGCCTTCTCATGCCCGGCGGCTTTTGAACGCGCCCTTCCGATCGGGAATAAGAAGCCTGCCCAACCTTTGCAGGGGGAGGCTCTGCCGGAAGTCTCGGTGGTAATGCTCGGCGCCGCCTACGCCGGAGAAGCACAAGTAAAGCGAGTCGAGGTGTCCATCGATATGGGCGGAACGTGGGCTGGCCGATTTCATAACGGAGTCTGCGAACACGCCGTGAAAGTGGTCGTCGCCTGAAACCCGCTGTAGCTCCCCTCGTGCCCTTCCCTCCTTACCTTTCTCTCTCGCTTTTCCTGTTCACTGCTCACTGTTCCATCCTTCACTCTTCCCCTGCTCCCCACCCCTGTTTCTTTCGATTCTTTCCTCTTCATTGCTCAAGCTCACTGTTTCAACGGTTTCTTCCTGTTCACTGTTCACTGCTCACTGCTCACTGTTTTATTTGCGCTGCCTTGACGGCGCCGGAATGCTACCGGCATGCTGCCGGAATGGTACCGTAATGCTACCGTAATGATACCGGAATGGCGCCATTTTGGCGCCGGATCGGTCCTTTATGATACCGGCTTGATACCAAGGATTTTCCTCCGTATCTCTTCCACCGCCTCATCCGATAGTCCCTTGCGAGGCTCTTGCCCGTGTGGGCCTTTCTTCATTTCGTCCGCAAGGGCCATCGCTTCCCGCAGGCCTTTTACCGTGGCGGATTTGATCCGGCACGGATAGGCCGCCAGGATGTTTACACCGAGGTGGCATGCCTCTTCGAGCATCGCTGCGGCGTCTTTGCGATCTTTGCCTTTCCGGGACAGCCCCCCGGGCGTGAGCGGCTCTCCCGACCCGGCAGCGTGCTCTTCCTTCCCGGCGAGGGATTCCATCGAAAGTACGGCGACCGCTTCCCTCACATCCAAAGACTCCAGGCATTTTTCGATCATCCTCCTGCGCAGCAGGACCCTATTGGTGCGGATCTCGATCAGCGCCCTTCCGATCTCGCTTTTCTTCTCGACCCATCCGTTTTTCCCGCTCCAGCGCTTGAGAGTCGTAAGCGGAACGCCGGTAAGTTCCGCCACTCCCCTCAGGCTATGGCCCGAGCAGCAGTACAGGTGCTCCGCTTTCTCCATCCCATCCGCCGAGTATTGTCTTCTCACCGTCCCCCCCCCTTCCCCTGCTCCCCACCCTTTTTTTCTTTCGGTTTTTCCTCTTCACTCTTCACTCTTCACGCGTCACTCTTCACTTTTCCCGCTGTTCACTGTTCACTGCTCACTGTTCACTGCCTCATCCTTCGCTGTTCACTGCTCCATCCTTCACTCTTCGCTCTTCACTCTTCACTCTTCGCTCTTCGCTCTTCACTCTTCACTCTTCACTCTTCACTCGTGATAACATCCGCTCGTTGCAGGTAGTGCGACTTTTGTGAAAGAGAAACAGGGAAAAGGAAGTCTCCCAATGGCCTCTTGGGAAAGGTTTAAGCGACACTATTTTGTGCGGAAAGGCTGTTTAAAGCGGCGGAGAGGGGCATAAAAGCACATGGTCGTTCTTAGATGAGTCCATCTTTATCAGGAGTTGAATTGCATTTCCTTGCGGGCGACTATCTGTTACCTGCCTGAAAGGGGGACCCTCGCCTGATCAGTTCTTGCCTTCGGTTCGCAAATGTGTAAGTTAATGTTTTCATGAGGTGGCAATTGCAGACGAAAAATTGGATGTTCGCATCGCTAATGGAAAGGTTCGGAGTATGACGGCGTTAATGATGGAAATTGAGAGGAAGGCAAGCCGGCTTTCACCGGAAGAACGCGAATTGCTCGCCGAGAGATTGCTGGCTTCCCTGACTGAAACTCCGCTGACCGCGGTTGACGAAATGTGGATTGAGGAAGCTGAGAGGCGGTATTCCGGATGGAAGGCGGGGCGCAGCAAAGGGGTTGCGGCCGAACGGGCCTTGGCCGGAGTGAGAAAAGAGCTTCCATAGTGGAACTCGTACTCGATCCTGCGGCAGAAGCCGAGATGCGGAGGGCTGCTTTTTTTTATGAAGACTGCCGGACCTGGATTTATGTAGCGGCCGTAATGCATTTGAAAAGGAAGCCGGATTATTGGCTTAATCGTGTTACCGATACCTGATTACCCTGTCATCTCCAATGCCCATTTCCGGAAAGCACTCGGTCAGGCTCTAATCCGTAAATGGCCGCCGATTCTTGAACTTTTCACTGAAGCTTTAGCCTATTAGCCTGGCGACCCCACTTTAGAAAGAAGAAGATGAAAAACGACCCTGACTTGCTTGAGGAGTACGATTTCACCGGCGGCGTCCGGGGCAAGTACACAAAGCGGTATGAGGAGGGCGCCAATGTCGTAGTCATTGATCCCGATGTGGCTGAATACTTTCCCGACCACGATTCTGTCAATGCGGCCCTCAGAGGGCTGGCTGAAATCATCAAGAGGCGATTGGAAACACAGCAGAACGCAGGAGAAGGGAAACGTTGAAAGATGGGATTTGGCTGTCCCGGAGAGGCTAAAAGCGCGACAGTCGGCCTCAAGGGACGCGGCCGGTAATGTATCTTATCTTTCGTTCTGGTCGGTGGCTCAGAAGTCCTGCAACCTGAATCGTGAGAGAATCATGATATTTAATAGATCAGATCACTGCTTTTTCGAACTGAAGATACGCGGCTACCAATTTCCGGATATCATCGGTGATCAGTACGATTCTAATTGGCTGATGGTTCAGATCAATATGCGACACCCTTTGGGAGAGTGGTCATCAGTCGATCCAAGCCTTTTAACATCAGAGGTAGAAAACCTCATTTACTGGCTTGAGGCAATCCACGCCGGCGATTGCTCCAATCCGGATTTATGGTTCATAGAGCCTTGCATGGAATTTCATCTTATAGAATCGTGCGGAGCCCCGCGTTCCATAAGGGTGGTGTTCTCACACGAATATAGCCCCCCGTGGGCAGGCAAAGGTCTTGCGGAGGGGGACGAACATTTTTTGGAATTTCCACTATCCGATGTTGATTTAAAAGCAGCGATTGCATCGCTTCACGAAGACCTCGCAAGGTTTCCTGCCAGGGCGAGATCATAAGTGAAGCACGCTGGGCGCGGCCACGTGTTTTGGCGGATCTTGATGTCACTCGGTTCGCCGTCGTTTACGCTCGTGTTGTGGTAAATGAGCGATTACCAAAAAGGAATAGAAGAGTGTAGGGTTAGGGTCATGCCCCCCATGCCCCCTGATGGCCTTACCGGGGCGCCCCCTCACTCGGGACGCTGCGGCAGGTGGAAAGCAGCAGAGAGTCTCCAGCCTTAATCATCCTCTACTATGAGAAAACATGACCGGAGGGAAGGGAAACCGGAGTTATGCCGCTATGACGATGTTGTCGGGCTCAAGGGTGCTTTTTGAGCCAGGCGCTCACCGAGTTGATGAATAGATCAAAATCGGCCAGATGCTTGCTGAAAATGCCGAAGACGAGTTCATCGTCAATGCTCTCGTATCGATGCATGAGCATATTCCGAAATGAAGCCATTCTTTGAAACGTAAGCAAGTGCTCTTCCGGTATGACGTCATATGTCCGGAGAATAGAGAAAAGGTCCCGAAAAGAGGTCGGTTCCCGCCATTTGTGGAAGGATACGAAGTGATTGGCGATATCTATCACCTCTTCAATGCAGAGATGTATGTACCTTTCCACGAAAGCCCGGGTCCTCAGATCGGAACGGTATTTTTCCCAATTAATGTCCCGGGCGTCTTTCAATTCATTCAGGTAGCCTCGAAGCCTGGCCAGCTTTCTTGAAACGAGTTCTCTATCCACCATGGGATTCGTCTTCCTCGATGAGTTTATAAAGAAATTGCGAATCCAGGTACTGCCATCGTGCCTCCACCTCCTGCCTGACGCGTTCGCCAGTGTCTGATTCGTATAGAATGCGGCCGTATTTGAGTATCTGGTGCTGCAAAAGGGGCGATGCCTGACTGAAAATCACGAGGTCTACGTCTTTCCCCAACAGGTTTGAGAGCGCCGTTTCGAGTTCCACTCTTTCAAAGCCGCCAATCGATCCTCGAATCATAAGCGCTAAATCAATATCGCTGTGAGGCCGTTCTCTGGCAGTGGCGACCGACCCAAAGAGATAGGCGGCGACTATGTTCCTGTTCGGTTTCAGGAATCTCTCAATCTTGTGAAAGATGTTTGCTGAAATCAAAATCCTGCAACTCCCCGGAGATATGCCCGCTGCGTTTATCCATAAGGGGCGGGCGTAGAGTCTATGGAGAAGCTTCCACAGCCAATGAAATATACCATAAAAGCACCGGCAGACGTAGCCGGAAGGTTGGCAGGCGAATTCAAAATGGCTGGGAAGCCGGAGCTTCCGTCATGCGTTCCCAAGCTGTAGAGCATGGGAACGAGCAGAACGTCTCCGGCTGTTCGAGAGCATTGCCGTCGGGAGCAGCGATTTTGTTGAAACCATGAAACCCAAACTGCGAATCAGGGAGAAAGGCCGCAGAGTCCATAGAACGGCTGAGGAATCAATCCTACGTGAATCTCAGACCCCATTTCCCATTCATAATCTTGTGTGAATTCCGAAATGATGTCCTTCTTTCCGTGCACGGTGCTGAGTTCGTTTCAACCAGGCGCCGGTTGCTCGTGCAAGTCATAAAGCCGTGTGCTATAATCTGTAGGATAGAAGGCATGGCCGAATTGGCAACGAATGAAGGCCTCTTTATGACATTCACGATTGAATACGAACAAGAAAGTGATGGACGCTGGCTCGCTGAAGTACTGGAGCTTCCCGGTGTTCTTGTTTATGGACACACTTCTCCGGAAGCCATCGGCAAAGTACAGGCGTTGGCTCTTCGTGTCCTCGCTGACAGGATTGAACACGGAGAAGCCTCCCCCCTGGAAACAAAGGACCTCTAGCTGGTTTCCCCAACAAGAGGAAGTCTCCAGCCTTAATCATCCTCCGGGGCTGGTACGCAAAACGGTATGAGCAGGGCGCCAATGTTGTAGTCATTGATCCCGACGTGGCTGAATGCTTTCCCGACCACGATTCTGTCAACGCGCCCCTCAGGGGGCCGGCTGAAATCATCCGTCATTGTAATGCGGCTCCTCAATGATCCTGCAATGGCCCGCGGATTTTTCGCCGACAAGGAGCAGGGAGCACGGATAGAGAGGTTGGACGCGGAATATTCCCTTTTCAAAAAAGAGGGCGGCGTGCCTGCGGAAAAATGTCAATGGTCTTCGGAAGCTATCCTGCTCTCAAAGGGCGGCGAAGATGATAATGCCGTAAATCGACGCTTGCGCTTGACAGGCCGTGTTAAGCCTGCGCCGAGGCAAGCCCGCTTAAAAGCGCAAAAACCCTGCCAAAATCGGAGTTTCGGTCTAGTCATTTCAAACACTTACGAAACCCGCCCAATCGCGATAATATTGAATTATCGGATGATTGCCTTGGTCAGACCCTTTTTCTCGACTAGCTCTTGCTCGACCCATTCCTCGGCTTTACTTGCTCCCGGATGGCGCCAAAATGGAGCTGGTGGTCTTCAATCACGAAACCAATCCTCCGTGAATCCCAGAGTGCCCTTAGAATATGATTTTGGCCTAGAACAGGCTCCTAAACTGCAATTAGCCGCCGATTTTTGAACTTTTCACTGCAACTTTAGGCTATTAGCTTGGGTGACCGCTGCCTTTCAATGGGCGACCCCATTTTATAACCCAAATACTTATGAAACCTGCAGATCGAGAGAATATTGCATACCGGGTGATTGACTTGGGCAGACCCATTTTCAGAACTATGTTTGCCAGGTGGCGTAAAACGCAGTAGAATGCCAGATTTGGTCGTTTTGACAGTAAAATCAGCCGGTATTGAGCTGGGATGAGCGGAGGTTTTTGAAACATTCTCCGGGAGGCGACGACTGGAGGCTTCCCCGCAAGGGATTGGTGCCAATAGGGGTTCCGAGAGCAAAAGGCAGGCTGCATGGGTAAGATTCTCGAAGTGATCGAAAAACACAGTGGCGGCAAATGCTTCTATTCTGAGCGATACACGCTGGATGACATGATCCCGCCAGAATTCCAGGACCGGGATGAAGAGTTCAGTGGAGACAAGATCTTCGAGACCAACAAGTCTGGAAAAAATGTGCAGATCGATTACGGCCAGGCGGCTTCTCCCCTGTTTGCGTACTTTCTGGATGGTTCCAGGCGGACTTACAAGATTGCGGACTTTGCCTCGAGTGACAACAAATTTCTGCCCCTAATAGCTGGACAAATTGGGGCCGCCACCTGTTTTAGAAAAGACAAGAAACTCAAGAAAAACCAACTGCTTAAAAAAAATGTCTTGGCGGTGCCTGACCGCATGGGTGGCGAAGGCGATAGGATTGCCCGTGAGATCAAGGAAATCCGCAAACACGGTTTATCCATCGATAATCTGCTCATCTATCAATATAAAGAAAATCCAGATAAGCCCTTTGAAAACTTGGCCATCGCAAAGATCCAGCTCGAAATGCTCAATATGGAAATCGAGCTGGTGGCCAACATGGTGCACTCCAACCTGCTCAGGACCGATCAGATGTTGATTATTGACGGCTCCTTGCAATTCAGTGGGGTTAAGGAACAGGACGAGCATATTTTTCAAAACGTCATTGGGGTTTCCAAATCCTTTAATCCTCACCTGCAGGGGATTTTAAAGACCAAGAAAAAGCAAATCGGACATCATCTCATCAATTTGATCTTTGGAGAGCGCACCTCCGTGTACGTGTATGAGCCCGAAGGAATCGGCAAGAAGCGACTCAAAATCGGAGCCTGGTATCTGCGCATCAGAGAAAAGAAGCACTTAATGAACCAGTTAGAAGGGGTCATTAAGATTGAAAAGATTGCCACCACTCGGCGCGAAAAGTCTGATGGGTTCGACAGCGATCTTGTTGATGAAATTTCCAGGGCGGTCCTTTTAGAGCGCAATGTAACCTGCTACGGTAACGATAAACGCTGGGCCAATCATCTGTATCCGATTTACCTCACCGAACTGCTCCTCAAGAGCACGTTCGTCAGTGATAGCTTTTTTATGAATATCTTTTGATCGAGGGACGCGATGAAAGTTATCGGGAAGGTGTCTGCTTGTGAGAAGTATCCGGCTACGGTCGATGAATTCTTCTTTTGGATTCAGTCCGACATTATTGTGCGGCCCTTCGATATCGTAAAGGTTCAGCACTACAACAACTCGGTCACCTACGCAGTGATCGAGGAGATGACCCACGTCACGGACAGCCCTGGACACATCGCCAGTTACGTCTCCTCGGACTTCGGTGAAGTGCTCTCAGAGCCGGAAACGCAGCGGCTGGGTTTGACGTTTGCCAAATGCAAGGTGCTCTCAAACCATTGCCAAGACAGCAATGACCAGATCTACATGCCCATTCTCGACGGCCGGCCAGTTGCCTTTTGCGAGGAAGCTGAGATCATCGAGGCCCTCGGACTCAAGGACATTGAAAACCCAATACCGGCCGGGTTTATCGAGATGTCCAATGAGCAGTCCGTACCGATCAACTTCAATAGCGATTTTCTCATCGGTCCGGAGGGAGCGCACCTGAACATCTCCGGCATCTCGGGGCTGGCGACCAAGACCTCCTATGCCATGTTTTTGCTGCTCTCGTTGCAGCAGCGTCGGGACGATATTGGCATCATCGTGCTCAATGTCAAAGGAGCGGATCTGCTCCGGCTCGATGAAGACAATCCCACACTCAAAGATAGCGACAAACGGTACTACGAAAAATGCGATCTTGACTGCCAGCCGTTTTCCAATGTCCGGTATTTCTATCCCTTCCAGCGCAACGAGGAGAAGTTTTTCAGCAACACGTATCTTCCCTCTTCGGTCCTGGAAGCGCAGCATAGCCGGGATGTCGCCCATAATTACATCTATACCTATGAAGAGAATAACGAGCAGCTTGATCTGCTCTTTAGCAATGTTGATGACCAGACCCAGACCATGGATTCCATTCTCTCGTTCATTGCGGAGAACAGAGACTTTCAGGGGCTGACGTGGGATTCTTTTCGTGAGCAGGTAACCGAGTACACGCAAAAGGGCCACAGTAAAGACAAAGATATCCCGATTCAGTCCTGGCGAAAGTTCTCGCGCCTGATCCGCAAATCGGTGACCAACCCGGTGTTCCAGGAAAGCCAAGGGGCTGCCAATAAACGGCAAGTCAACTTGCGCGAACAAATCATGGGCATCCAAAAGGGGCAGGTCTTCGTGGTGGACATCGCCAAGCTCGAGGAGCAGTTGCAGTGCTTCGTCTTTGGGGATATCGTGCGGGCGGCCTATGATCTGAAGCTCGGCGAGACGGCCCGGCCGGAAGAGGAGATCCCCAAACAGATCATCATCTTTGTGGATGAGCTCAACAAGTACGCCTCGTCCTCAGCCCCGAAAAACTCCCCCATTCTCAACTACATCTTGGAGATCACAGAGCGGGGGCGGTCCATGGGCGTGGTTCTCTTCTCAGCCGAGCAGTTTAAGAGTGCCATCCATGACCGAGCCAAGGGCAACTGCTCCACCCACGCCTATGGTCGCACCAATGCTATCGAGATCTCCAAACCGGATTACCGGTTTGTCCCAAAGGTCTTTGCCAACATGATGACGCGCCTCGGCAAGGGCGATCTTATTATCGAACACCCGATCTTCCGGGCGCTGCTGAAGATCCGCTTTCCCTACCCCGCCTATCATCAGAATAGGGAGTAATAGCGTGACTATCGTTGTTGGAAAGAATGTGCTGGAGTCTCTGACCACCGGGATGTACTCGGACAATCGGATTGTCTATCGGGAATACATTCAAAATGCCAGTGATTCGATTGATCGGGCGGTCCGAGACGGCACCTTGGCCAAAGAAGAGGCCAACATCGATATCACGATCAATGTGAACCGCCGCGAAATCCGGATACGCGACAATGGGACCGGCATTCCGGCCAAGCGGGTGCATTCACAACTCGGCGACATCGGGAAATCGGCCAAAAACTATAAAGAGCAGCGGGGCTTTCGCGGCATTGGACGTCTTGGAGGTCTTGGCTACTGCGAGGAAGTCAAGTTTATCACTAGCGCTATCAATGAACCGAACAAAACCATCGTCACCTGGGATTGTGCGGAACTTCGCCAGATGCTTCAACCCCATGTCGAACCGGATCTTGATGTGGTTGAGGTGGTCAGGCGGGTCACCAAAGAATCAACGGAAACGGAAGCCAAGGAAGCCCACTACTTTGAAGTCATTTTGACAGGGATAGATAAAGGCCACGACAACCTGTTGGATGTGGATGCCATCAAGGATTATCTCTCCCAAGTAGCTCCGGTGCCATTCAACTATCAGAAATTCACGGAACTCAGAGCCATCAACAACAAACTGCTGGAACTCGGGAAACAGCCAGAGGAATACACACTGGTTCTCAACAGAGAGCCGGTATTCAAGCCCTACGCCAGGAAAGTGACCGCAGCGAACAAGGACAAGGATTTTGTCGAAGGCATCGAGTTTTTCCAGGGGGAGTATGGGGGAAAACCATTTTTCCTGGGCTGGTATGGGAAGACGTGCCTGTCTGGCATGATTAAGGACCAAAGAGTGGCCGGCATTCGGGTGCGCAAGCGCAACCTGCTGGTCGGCGATAGCCGAACAATGGACGAGTTTTTTGGTCGCAACCCCACCTACCAGAACTACAATCGCTGGTACATCGGCGAAATCTACGTGTTTCACCACGACCTGATTCCCAATTCCCGGCGCGATAATTTTGAACAAAATTCCATCTTCTTTACCTTCAAGGAGGAAGTGGAGAAAACAACCAGAGACAAACTGGCCAAACTTCCCCACCGTTTTTCTGGTGAGCGTTCCGAGCGCAAGTCCATCGAAACAACCACCAAGGAAGTGGAAGCCATCAAGGAGGAGATGAGTAAAGGCATTACCAACCATGGCAAAGAACGCCTCATCAAAAAGATTGACAAGATCGAATCTACTCTCAAGAGGGTCACCGGTAAAGTAGCCACGCACGACCCTATCACCTGCGTTCAGGGGAGCACCAACGGCAACGAAGTGCTTAAGGCCAAAGATCACATTCTCAAGGAAGTGAAGAACCTGCGAGAAACCGTGGTCACTTCCAAGAATTTTAAAGCCAATCGGATTCCTTCCAGCTATCCAAAACAAGTGAAGAACGTTGTGGAACGGATCTTTGAAGTCATTGACCGCATGTTGCCCGAAGGCCAAGCCTATGAGCTGCAAGAGGGTATTCTTGAGGCCTTGCAGATCAAGGGAAAGAATAAATAGGCTATGGAACCTGTTGCAGCTAATTCAGAGAACCCTCCAACCAATCCCATCCGCCCCTCCGGTGGCCGCTCCATCTTGCTGGTAGAGCCGAACTACCGCAACAAATATCCGCCCCTGGGGCTAATGAAGCTGGCGACCTATCACAAGCAACTCGGTGATTCAGTGGCCTTCTTCAAAGGCGACCCGAAAGATTACCTGCTGGAGGAAAAGTTCCGACGATGTCTGACCAAAATCCATGCCCTGGGGTTAGAGATCGAGGACGTAAACGAAGTAGAAGCCCTGGTAAAGAACTATCTCAAGTACCGCCGAAACATCTTTTTGAATGATATCCTCGAACGGGTACCTTTTACTCATTTTCATACTGTGGACAACATCCTGAGATACTACGCCTACGCTGACAAACCAGAGCGGCAATGGGATCGCGTCTATGTGACCACTCTGTTCACGTTCTACTGGAAAGAAACCAAAGAAGCCATCGAGCTGGCTAAGAAGATCGCGAAGTCACTGGATGGGGTGTATGTAGGCGGCATTGCAGCCTCGCTCATCTCGAAGATTATGGCCGAAGAGACCGGCCTGACAATCGGCGAGAACATCATTCTGGGTCTTCTCGACCGCGCTGGGATTTTGGATGACAATGAGATCGTCATTGACGAACTGACGCCTGATTACAGCATCCTTGACACGGCCGAATATAAGTACCCACTGGATACCGGCTACCTCACCTACATGACGCGGGGCTGCACCCGCAATTGTAGATTCTGCGCAGTGCCCAAGCTCGAACCGACTTACAAGCAGCACATCTCCATTCGGAGCCAACTGGTAGAGGCTAAGGTAAAGTATGGTGACCGCAAAGACTTAATTTTGATGGACAACAATGTCCTGGCCTCTCCAGAATTCGAAAAGATCGTGGAGGAGATCTTGGCGCTGGGTTTTACTAAGGACGCCACTTTTATCGCACCGAATTACTTTCCCCTCTGGATACAGCGCCTCGCCACAGAAAAAGATCCTCTTAACGAAATTAGATATTTGAGAAAGCTCTTCAAGTTCCTGGAAGATTTTGGCAAACGGCGTATCCAGCACCTGCCCACCCGCAGTAGCTATTATCAGGTGCTGCATGACGCCAAGCTGGACAATGGCACAACCTTCACAAAACAGAATCTGGTCGGTGCCTACGAGGCTATCCAAGAGTATGTTGAGAAGTACCGCAATAAAGCTCCGAAAAGGCGATACGTGGATTTTAACCAAGGGATCGATTGTCGCTATATCGACGAAGAGAAGATGCGGCTGCTCAGCCAACTGCCTATCAAACCGATGCGAATCGCTTTCGACCACATCTCGCTCAAAAAAACCTATATCCAGGCGGTGGAATTGGCTGACTCGTATGGCATCAAAGACCTATCCAACTACATCCTCTTCAATTACCAGACTGATAAGCCGGAGCATCTCTGGGAGCGGCTGAAAATCAACGTAGATCTGAACCAAACGCTCTCATGTGACATTTTCTCCTTCCCCATGAAGTACATCCCGCTTTACGGGAAGAACTCGCTGAACAGAAACTTTGTCGGCAAATACTGGAATCGTAAGTACCTGCGAGCCGTGCAATGCATTTTGAATGTGAAACACGGCATTGGCATGACCAGAAAGGCTTTCTTTGAAAAAGCGTTCGGTAGGAACCTGGAGGAATACTTCGAAATCCTCATGCTGCCGGAATCCTATATTCTGTATCGCTTTCATTTTGAAGGGACCGGCGCCAAGGACCGTTGGGCAGATCAATACCAGAACCTCACTAACCGCGAGCTGGAGGAGGCCAACCAGATCATCTGGGCCAATGATTTTTCAAGCCTCAACGGTTGTACCAGTAAATCAGTTAAGGAGTTCATAGAAGCGCATTATCTGGTAAAATACAGTAAGCTTGAGGAGGATGAACACGCGGAACGGTAGACAGCGGAGCTTGCTTCCGAGCGCTAACGGCACTGCGTATGCGTGTTATCGGGTCAAGCTGCTCGGTCGAAGTTCCGAAATATATTATCAAAATTACCCTCCTTTGACCTCTTAGAGTGCTGTTTTCGAACACAAACCGTTGCTCTAAGCAGCCCAAAGCGTAGTATGTACCCGCAGATACACCGACGGAGCCATGGTTTACCGTAAGCGTCCTGCGTGAACCGCAAGCGTCCAGCAAACCGCACCTGCCGCCCACGGCCGAATTGTGGCATGATCTTTTCCGGCGGCCTCGTCATGGCAGGCTCCGGGCTCTTTGGTACAAGCAGGTCATGGAGTCGGAGATTGTGTAATCGCCGAGGGGCTTAAGGGGCCGGCACTACATTCTGAGCAAGAAGGGCCGGGCGATCAGCTTCGGTGGAAGTGAAGGGAAGTATTTCAAACTGGAACCGAGGGCGCCGGCAAGGGTCGAGCCCGCATGCCTTTGGCCGTTTGGATCCAAGCAGGGCGAGGCTTTGCGGGAGTTCCGACCCACTAAAACTAGACAATAGTGATGGAAAACAAAAGGGGGCTTGCAATGTGAAGCTTTCGTCACAACGGGTGAGCAGCAACTTCGAGCGCTTTTGGCGGCGGGCTCGATATGGGAGATAAAGCCATGAGCGAGATTTTGGACATTGCCCATGAAATGGCGCAAGACCTCTTTAAGGCCGGCGCCATGAACGAAATTACCATGCGCAAGGTTGAGGCGCTTTGCTTGCCCACAAAGCGCCCCTTCCGGCCCGAGGATATTCGGCGCATTCGCATAGCCAACCACGTCAGTCAAGCCGTGTTTGCGGCAATCCTCGGCATTGGCAAAACAACGGTGCAGCAATGGGAACAGGGGCATTAAAAAACCTGGCGGCCCCGCGCAGCGGCTTCTCGACCTTATTGACCGGAAAGGAATTGCCGTGCTTGGTTAGTAAGCGTCCAGCAAACCCCACTTACCGCCCGCTGCCGGATTGTGGCATGAGCTTTTCCGGCGGCCTCGTCGTGGCAGGCGCCGGGCTCTTTGATAAAAGCATGTCGTTGGAGGTGGCGATTGTGAATCGCCCAAGGATTTAAGTGGCCGGCATTACATTCCGAGGATGAAGGGCCGAATTGCGTTTTCAACGGCAGTGCTGTCCGGTGTAATATACCCGTTTTCCAGATAGCGGATGAGTTTGGGCCATCGTCTCAAGGCATAGTCTTTCGCCTTTCCCTGGAGTCCTTTGCAGGGATTCAACCGCGCTACAGCGCAATTTCACGGCTTCTATGAAACTTCATTTCTGAAGGCCACGCCAAGGGGACAAAATGAAGTCTCATCCTCCTTCAAACCACGTCAAAGGCGTGGCTAAAAGCGTAACTCCTCGGCTGGATTCCCGCTCAGGAGCGCTGCGGGAATGACGGGGCACGCGAATCCTGCGATAGCCCCAGGAGCGCAAGTACGCCGCTTGCCCTGTACAATGTACGTCGCAACGAAATTGGCCGAACTTGCCAAAGGCCGGGTTCACAGGGTTGGAAGTCCCCTCTCCTATGCCAAACCGGGTTGCCGAGGGGCCTCCCACTTTGTCATTCCGGCAGGGCTTTTAAGCCGGAATCCAGCGAGACCGCCGGTTTTCAGCCTGTTTGAACGTAGATTCTGACTTGAAGTCAGATAAGAGCGAGACCGCCACGCTTTTAGCCACGCCTTTGGCGTGGTTTGAACGAGACTCTGACTTTGAAGTCAGAGCCCGGGAACTGCATCCGGTCTTCTTTTGAACTGCTTCGAGAAGCCCGGCTGCGCTACGCCCTTTAGATGATTTCCGAGTTTAGTCCTCGATAAAACCCTGTCCCAAACGGGGCGGCGCCGCTCTTATGAAACTTCACTTACAAAGGAACATGCCAGTGCGATAAACCACCACGCTATGGTGACAGCATGATCGACTAAGAAGCGCCCAAACACGGAATGACGAGTGCGGAGCAGGCCGTAGGCAGTAGGTTGGGCAGGCTTCTCATGACCAACGGGTCTTAATATAGCGAATCGGGACAAGACCTGTCTTCTGATGAAGATCATTTCCCGGCTGTCGTGAAACTTTGGTCAGGGCGACACATTCAAAAACTGTTGGGCATGAGAAGCCTGCCCAACCTACAGCGCACTCATTCCCGCATGCTTTTGGCGGGAACCCAGTGCCTTGCACTCACGGTCCGAAGCAGAAAGCCCTTGATAACTGAGCTTGCCCTGATGTGTCAACCTGCGCCATAGGTTTTAACCTTGCATCCCGGTTTTGACATTGCCGGTTATGGGGTCGCTGCCGGTTATGGGGTCGGGCCAAGCTACTCGGTCGAAGTTCCCAAATAAATCATCAAAATTGCCCTCCTTTAACCTCTTAGAGTGCTGTTTTCGGGTACAAAATCATTGCTCTAAGCAGCCTAAAGAATAGCTCATGCCGCCAGTTGCACCGACGGAGCCGTGGTTTTCCGTAAGCGTCCTGTGTGAACCGTAAGCGGCCAGCAAACCGCACCAACCGCCCGCGCCCGGATCGTGGCATGATCTTTTCAGGCGGCCTCGTCATGGCAGGCGCCGTGCTCTTTGATAGCATGTCATGGGAGTTGGCGATTGCGTAATCGCCGAGGGCTCAAGAGGCCGGCATTACATTCTGAGGAATAAGAGCCGGGCGACAGCTTCGGTGGAAGTGCAGGGGAGTATTCAAACAGGAACCCGCGGGCGTCGGCAAGGGTCGAACCCGCGTGCCCTGGCGGTTTGGATCAGGCTATAGAGTGTTGCTGCCGCATCGACTCCGGCCGGGGCGCCTTCGAAAAGCCGATTTTTGACACGGGCCACCGCCAAGGGCCGGATTGCGTTTTCGACGGCGTTGCTGTCCGTTGTAATATATCCGTTTTCCAGGTAGCGGATGATGGGCCATCGACTTAAGGCATACTCTATCGGTTTTCCCGGGTGCCCTTTGGGCGGCGTCCGGTCTTTTTTCTTTTCCAGCCAGACCTCAGAGCGCCAGGCAGTTGATTCCATCAGGCATACATCAGGCGGCGCCATTCGGGTCCGGCGCCGGGTCTCCAAACTCCCGCGCCGTATCGATCCAGAGTTGGATGGGTTCCTCATTAGATCTGACCATGTCTTACCGGATTAAGTACTTAAAAGTCTTGGCAAAAGTAGTGTGGCGGTATTTGTAAGTATCAAGCATCATTGACTTATGATTTCAACGACCCGGTTTTCTTGCTCTGTGCACGAGTCAGACGTTCCTCAGCTTCGAGATTCGCCAACCGATCTCGGGCGCGGCAAAGCGCAAACGGCAATGCAAGTCAATATCCCCAGTGTTCCGTTTTAAAACCCGGGAAGACGGGGGATGTTCACGTCTTTGGCCGACGCACCCAAGCATTCAATTCACCCAGCCTGGCTGTCGCCTCGACACGCCGACAGCATATTAATTGTGGAATTTTTATCGAGAAAAGTGCATGGTTGAATTATCATGAAATAAGGGACCGGTTTGAGACAGTTCTCTATCTCCGGCATAAGCCGGTGAACCGGCTTTAAATTTTTCCTCCCAGGTGATCCGATATGTCGAAGCGATTCAATGTGATTATAGAGCGTGACCGAGAGGGATATTATGTAGCTTCTGTCCCCACACTTAGAGGTTGCCATTCCCAGGCAAAGTCTCTCGATGAGCTTATTGCCCGCATTAAGGAAGCAATTGAACTGTGCCTTGAAGTGGAAGGTAAAGAAGTTGAGCCTCTTGACTTTGTTGGTGTTCAGCAAGTGAGCGTCGCTGTATGACAAGGTTACCGGCTCTTACCGGAAAAGAGTTGATTGCGGCCCTGGCAAAAGCAGGCTTTGAAGTAATCCGAATCAGAGGAAGCCATCATTATTTGCGGCATACCGATGGCCGGGCTACGGTGGTTCCGGTTCATGCGGGTGAAACCATCGGACCGGGACTCATGACCAAAATCTTGAGAGACTGCGAGTTCACCCGAGAGGATTTGCTAAATCTCATCTAGAGGCAGACGGAAAATCGCAAAATCCGGTCGGACCAGGAAAATCGGCTACTGCCAATGATAGAGATTCAAAGAACAGGCATATGATGGTCTTAGAGGAGCAAGAGGGGCCGGGGGATCAGCTTCGGTGGAAGTTTCGGTGGATGAGAGTGATGTTTTCCAACAGGAACCGAAGGCGTCGGCAAGGGTCGAACCCGCGTGCCCTGGCGGTTTGGATCAGGCTATAGAGTGTTGCTGCCGCAACGGCGCCGGCCGGGCAGCCTGCGAAAAGCCGGTTCTAGCTGCCCATCGCGAAGTGCCCGATTGCGTTTTCGACGGCATTGCTGTCCCGTGCAATATACTGTCGAGCCTTGAACTCTTCGAGGACAGCCCTGGCCTTCTCCAATCGAAGCTGCACAATCTCGGGAGGGGAAAGTCCCTTCGCCCGCGCCTCCCTTTCGATAGCCCTGCAAGACCTCCCGCGGGACTTCGCCGGATCGTGCCGGTGAGTATCGGAAGACAGCAACCGGTTTTTCCGGAATGCCTCCCCTGAAGACACACATGCAGGATTTCGCCGTATTATCCCGGAACCCTGGTTTTCCTCACTTCTGCATTTTCAGATTGCGCGCCTCGCAACCCCATCGCAACCATTTGCAAAGGTTTGCAGACCGCAAAAAATCAGGCTGAAATTAGAGTGTTTTCAAGGAACCGCATAAATCCAAAAATATCGAACAAGTCATGGTCGAGCAGCTTGAAAGACGTGATGACTGATGAAAACTTGGACCGTCATTCTCCTCCCCAAGGCGGAAAAAGGTTGGAAGGAATGCCAAGACAGGATAAGGAGCGCATCCTCAAAGCTCTTTACGCGCTAAGGGATGACCCCTTCCGGTACGATTTCAAACCGCTGCATGACCAGCCTCTTTGGAGACTTCGCGTCGGTCCGTGGAAATCCAGGCTTGTGGCCGGGGCAAAATCGCCCAAGCGACAGTAGAGGAATACCCCACCAATAACCTGTTCAGCGGTCCATTCTAATTCCTTTTTTCATCCCGATTTTTGCCTGTTTACCGTCAAGCGCATAGATGCCGGAGCTGCGGGCGCGATTCCGGCTTAAGGGCGCTCAAACACGAAATGAGAAGTGAAATGTTACCCGGTTGCTCTATTATGCAGGACAGGCCGGCGGCCGTAGGTTGGGCAGGCTTCTCATGCCCAACGGGTTTTAGAATAGCAGATCGGGACCAGACCTGCTCTTCTGATGAAGATCATTTATCCGGTTGTAGTGAAAGTGTGGTCAGGACGGCACGTTCAAAAGCTGTTGAGCATGAGACGCCTGCCCAACCTACGGCGCTGCCCCGTCATTCCGGCGGCGCTCCTGAGCCGGAATCCAGCCGAGGTCTGGCGTGGTCTTAACGAAAAAGGAACTTTCAACCAGCAATGACCCAAAAATTCTCCATAGTATTTCCGCTCGATGCATACGGGAAACGGATGTTGCGCCGAACAGCGAAATATTTGAATTTTCATCGAAAAAATTCTTCCACGACCCTCAAGAAGGCTTGACTAGTGAGTTATTATTAGAGCGGAAAGAAAATCTTTCCTCCTCCTGAAAGCCAAGTGGTCCCCCCTCCTTCCACTTGGCTTTCTTCATTTCGAATTTGTAACCTCCCATGAAGCTATGCTAATAAGCGCTTTGTGTTGTCCTTGCTTCTTTTTTGCTTGACAACCTACCACATGCCTATGGTAAAACGTTGTCACATTTTGGATGATATTGGACGTTTTTGGAAGGGTCTTATTAGCACCATATTAGCATGACGAAAGGGCGCAACATGGCTTCAGTAAAAGGCTCAGAGACAAGAAAGCGAACTGAATACACTGGCGTTTACATCCGCGAAGTCACAGACCCCAGAAAATTAACCAACGGCAGAAAAAAAGACTTCGCCTTTGACATCACGTACAACGAGAAGGTGGACGGCAAATGGAAAGTTCGCTGGGCTGTCGTCGGCTGGAAGTCAGAAGGCATGGACGCGGAAAAGGCCTTTAAGCAGCGGGCAATCATCCAGGACCGTCTTGCCAAAGGCGAATTGACCCCCAAACAGGAAAAAGCCAAGATCGAAGCCGAAGCCGTTACAGTCGGCAAGTTTTTCGATGAAACCGTCATGAAGCACCAAAAGGCGCAAAACAAGTCCTGGAAGCGCACAGAAGCCAGGTTCAATACTCATATCAGGCCGACTTTCGGAAACCTCACTTTCCGTGAAATTACAGTTAAGGCCGTCTGCGATTGGCGCGACGATATGTTGACCAGAAAGGAAAAGCTCGCAGAAGGGACTGTGAGCATTCTTATGAACATTCTCCATCAGTGTTTTCGACTGGCAACAAACCTGAACGTCATCACGCACAATATTTTCGATGAAACCACCCTGGAGAAAGGCCGGACTGTTCCGAAAATCCGCATTCCTGATCCAAAAAACAACCACCGCGAACGAGCCCTTACCCGCGAAGAAGCAGATTTGCTTATTCGCAAGGCTATTGAATGGGCGGAGAAGCCATATCAGGCAAGCCTGGGCAGTGATCCAGACATTGCCGATATGATAATAGTTGCCCTGAAACATGGCCTTCGAGCACAGGAGGTTTGCGGGCTCCAATGGAAAGACGTTGTTCTGGAAGACAACTACATTATGTTGTGGGACCAGAAGAACGGAAAGAAAATGCCCTTCCGTATGGCGTCATCAGTCAAGGAACTCCTGGAGAAAAGATCCAAGAAGGCCGAACATTCCCCGGAAGACTACGTTTTCCCGAAGCCGCGAAGCGGAAAGCGCCGCACTGATATAAGCGTCACATTCAAAAAGATCGTCGCCAGGACCGAATTGAACAAAGGCCGCGAACATGACCCTTACCAATGCGTTGTCTTTCATACTCTGCGGCATACCTTCGGGACTTGGCTTGCTCAATCTGGAGTTGACGTAAAGACCATTCAAAAAATGATGCGCCATGCCGATATAAAGGACACTCTGCGGTATATGAACTATGCCCCGGACTATACAGACGGCATCATAGAGAAGCTTGATTCTTCCTGGGTCGCCCCCGCCTCGCTGGAGGATTTGACTGAACTTCCATCAAATGTTGTATCCATTCAGTCAAGGCGATAGGCTCATACATCACCTTCCCGCCGACCTTAACAAACTTCGGCCCCTGCCTCTTGAGTCTGGCGTGCTCCAGCCAAGAGGCAGAGACATTTAAACGGGCTGCTGCCTGCTTCGTCGTGAGTAACAACTGATCGCACCCATACTTTGTATCCGACAATACGCACCCCCAAAAAAGAAGGGGCAGCCAATCATGGCCGCCCCTGGTAAGATCGCAACTTCAATGAGCCCTGGAAAGGACTATCCTGCCTGCTCTTCGTCTACGAGCATCGTGAAAATGGCATGGTCCAGCATGAGCACATTTGATTCAAGCGTTTGCCGCAACTGCGCCAAGATGCGCCGATTGAGACCGGCAGGATTGGCGAGCAATGAAGCCGCAGTGCGCAAGCTCATCACTACCATCTGCAAACTGTTTCTGATCTGATCCATTTCATCAGCTTCCAGCATTGGCGCTTTCCCCTTCTTGTTTACGATTGGTTATCGCTATGACCGCCGCCCACGGGATCTGCAACATTTCTGCAATCCACTTGCGCGGAATGCCCCGCTCTCGCAGTTCCAGCACTTTCTGCTCGATTGTCTGCAACCGTGCTTCGTGAAAATCATTTTCCATTCATCTGCTCCATGCCCCGGATGTCTGGCGGATCAATCAAA
The DNA here is from genome assembly GCA_964539645.1 of uncultured Syntrophobacter sp. Lineage (GTDB taxonomy): Bacteria > Desulfobacterota > Syntrophobacteria > Syntrophobacterales > Syntrophobacteraceae > SbD1. The sequence goes on along the minus strand of CAZIJV010000049.1, from coordinate 1,865 downwards.
AGCGACATCACGTCGCCTATCCGCCTGACTTCCTTGTCGCTAATGCCGCCATCCTTCAACCTCTGGGCCATAATCCACAACAGAGCATTCTTGTCCCGCTGATCCATACGCTGCGCACCCTCCCATAAAATGAAATAGGGGCAATCGGCCCCGCCCAATGCAGAAACCAATGCCCCTATTTTGCCCTGTAATCGACTTTCTCAGGGCAACCCGTAGTTGAATACGTCCTAAAGAACAATCCTTGCCGAAAATTCCGCCTCATGGCGAGACCACCATACCGGGTCAATGCGCTGTCCGTAGTTGAATGCCTCGGGAATGACGGGCAGCCGAAGCACAAAGCCTTCTGAACTTTCAGTGAAGAACCGGCCATCACTCCAGGGCGAAACACGCGGGTAAGAAATGGTGCTGCCGCCCGCCGTCTTCGCCATGATCGTCGTTGCAAAGCCCTGGATAAGCTGAATCCGGCCTTTGATCTCGCGCCATAGATGCGCGTCATCGTCACGCTTCACATAGAGCCATGGCGCAACGGTCTTGACGTAATCGACTTCGATGGGAAGGCGGAATACGTCCGGCAACAGGCCTACGGGGTCATCTTTGATCGCCCGGAGTGTGAACACGTCGCCATCCTTCAAAAGCTTTTTCTGAAGCGCCAGGCTTCGAGCTTCATCTGTGGGCAATGCCCGGAATGCCGCCCTGATTTCCTGCGCCATCAGTGCTTCAACTATGGTTTGCTCGCCTTTGGTTGCAAGGTCCGGCTCCAGGGCATCCGCTAACAGGCTGTCAGTGAGTGCGCCCTTGTCTTTGATCGCCTGGGCATGCTTTTCCATGCTTTTCAGAAGGTTTGTGAGGGCAGGCAGCACAAGTGCAATCTGCCGCCCCGCGCGCACTTCCGGCTTGTAAATGTCTTCAACCCCAAGCGCCTTGTTAACGGCAGCTTCGAGACTCTTCAGCCCGGCCAGGCAATCAGTATAGAACGGACTGAACACACTGCGCGTCCACGTGTCATCCGGGGCACTGAACCCCTGCTGACCCCATGGGGTCTTTGCGTAAAAAGTGTCGATTTCGGCAAGGTCGCTCACCTTGCCCCGGACGGCCTTGGCATACGGGACCATAATACGGTTTCCGATCTGGACTTTTCCGTTGTCGAGTTTCTTTACCACGTGATTTCCTCCGGCTCAGTTTTGGGTTTGGGTTTTATGTTGTCTCTTGCCTCATTGTCTTTTTCGAGCAGGATACTGGCAAGCACGTCCTTATTGACTCGCATTCCCTTGCTCGCTGCTTCCAGGATTTCGGCCCGAAGCAACTTAAGCTGCTTGTCCAACTCTATGATTTGCGCGTCCAGTTCCGTCCGTTCACGCTCAAACCTTGCGAACATCTCGCGGGCTTCGTTCTTCTCGGCTTCTGTGAAGGCCGGATTTGCCAGGATCTCTTCCAGTGTGGGTAATCGCTCCATTGTGTTGTCTCTCCTTTAATTGGTTACTTGCCGATGTCTTCAGCCCTGAGCCAGATAAACCGGACGCCAGGCTTTGCCATCTGCGGCAAAATGGTTGTGAGAATTTCATTTAGCAGCTTGCCCGCCGTTATTCCGCGCTCTGCCGCCACCTTCTTCAACGCCTCATAGTTCTGGTTCTCCAATCGTGCCGAAAACATTTGAGTTGACATTTCAGCCCTCCGTATTTCGTCCTCGGGTTAGGTTGCATTGCCTATGGTCCAAATAAAAAAGGCTCTATCGCGCCTTGAAGGAGGAAAACGCGATAGAGCCCTTACCGATTGAATCAGTCAATCGGGCACTGACAAAAAAGCTCTACCTGCTGGGCCAGGTAGAGCTTATGGGAATGCGGCACATGGGGTGCCTGGGGATGCCT
>CAZIJV010000048.1:0-41267 GCA_964539645.1 uncultured Syntrophobacter sp. | reverse complement strand
ACTGGTATTGTGCCCATTTTCCATATGCCTCTGCCTACTGGCCGGAAACCCAGGTTTAACTGCCAAACTTTGTCATCTCAATTGACAATTTTTGGCAGTTTTTCGTGGCAACCAGTGAGCCATGCTTTTCAAATCCATGGTTCAAAAGATGACCTGCAACCTACAAGCTAAGCGGAGAGCAGTTCTTGCCGGATTTTAATGAAAAAATCGACCCATCTCAGGTTTTCGGCACCAATTTTGCTCTAGCTATTTGGCAATTCTGACACAGAAAAGTTTAAAGGGAAAGAAAGCAGTTGACGATTTACAGCATGGGAAACAATCGAGTTTCGAATCAACAATAAAACAAAAACTAAACGAGGAGAAAGCAATGTTAAAGATGAGAGAAAGTAAAGGTTTTACCTTGGTTGAATTAATGATAGTCGTGGCAATCATCGGCATTCTGGCGGCAGTAGCGGTTCCCTATTACCAAACATACATTCAGAAGTCGCGACTGACCACCAAGGTCATTCCCGGCATACATGCAATTGAAAATAATCTGAATACCTTTTATAGCTTTGCCAACAGATTCCCGAGTGCCGCCACATTTCCGACGATGATTGCGGATGCTAGTACTATGTGTTTTGCGCCCACTTATGGCGGTACCAATGGTGTTCTGACTATTACGCTCAAGGGCGCAACGACATGTAATTTGCAGGCTTTGATCGACAAGGGTATGAGCACAATTGTCTTTACCCCGACGATTGCCAACTCCATGGTAATAGGATGGGTGCCGTCCGGAACATTAGCGACATCTCTCGGTCTTTCGGGCGAAAAATAAGCAAATCGAATCTGGATTACAGAGTGCCGGTTATACTGGCACTCTGTGCTTTTTTTATGTCGGGGAAGAAAAATGGGATCAAAGGGCACGCCGGGGGATGGAAGCCGATACCGGGGATTACTCTTCATCTGGTTTATTCCGGTCTTGTTTGCTGCCTATTCGAACACTTTCAATTCACCGCCTCTTCTCGATGATTTCCATTCCTTTATTTACGACAAGAGCCTGTACTTGGACCAGTTGTCACTTTCGAGTATTTTATCCCTTGCCCACACCAAGTTCGGTTCCTCACGCTTCATACCTATGCTGACACTGGCGCTGAATCATAAACTCGGCGAGAGCAACCTTGTCTATTTTCACTTGGTCAACATTCTGATCCATGTGTTTGCTTTCCTGGCGGTCTACTTTTTAGCCAGGCAAATAATCAACGTTGAAAGAAATAGCCATCCCGATGCAATATCTCCCAATCTTGCCGGATGGCTTCCCATATTTGTCGCAGCACTCTGGGCGCTGAATCCCGTACAGACCAACGCGGTCACCTACCTGGTACAGCGAATGACGTCTCTCGTGGGCCTTTTTTATTTCCTGGCGGTAGGCTGCTACATTAAGGCAAGAATGTGTCCATTCCGTAGGTCTCTAAGAGTTAGGGCGCTCTACTCAGGATTCTTTCTTTCCGCCATAGGGGCTTTTCTCTCAAAGGAAAATTCCGCTCTGCTTCCACTTTCTATCGCTCTGGTCGAGATCTGGTTTTTTGATTCCGTTCTCTTTCGAAAGACGTGGGATTTATTAAAAAGACGAAGCTTGGGGATGTGGTTATTAATTGGTATTTTTAGCACAGCCGGTTTCCTTTTCGGCCTGCATGTGCTCCAGTCGAGAATACTCCCCCCTTATGAAACAAGATTCTTTACAATGCCGGAGCGTCTCCTGACGGAGTCTCGTGTGGTGGTATGGTATTTCTCTTTGCTGCTCTGGCCTGATCCGGCGCGTCTTTCCCTGGAGCATTACGTGGAGCTTTCCACGGGTCTGTTGAGCCCTCCTTCAACTCTGTTCTCCCTGCTGCTGATAGCATCCCTTATCGGTGGTTCCATTTATTTTCGAAAAAAATCTCCTATGATTACTTTTGGAATCCTCTGGTTCTTTCTCAACCTGTCGATGGAATCGACATTCATCGGGCTTGAGCTTGTTTTCGAACACAGATTGTACATACCTTCCTTTGGAATATTTCTATCGCTCTGTATTGGGTTAGCATTCATCGCTCGCTCACTACTGAAAAGGCTTAGTGAGCCAGAATTCGTGCAAGTACTTTGCTCTGTTTTTCTTTTGTTGGCCGCCTGCTCCACATTTTTGACCTTCAGTCGCAACCAGGATTGGCAGAGCAACCTTTCTATTCAATACGACCTGGTCACAAAGGCGCCGCTGTTACCCAGGACAAATTCCAACTACGCTGGCGCCCTTATTCATGCCGGACAGTATGAGGAAGCGATCAAATACGCGGAAAGATCACTTGAGCTAAGCAGACCGGGTCTTGAGACATATGCGGTGGCGGCTAATGCTATAATAACTGCCAAATTCAAAATGGAACAGTGGGAAGAGGGGATCGTGAGAGGCAAGGAGTTGATTGCCAATCGCCCGGCTAAGAGTGATGTGGATTCAATTCCATTCATGCATTTGAACATCGCCCAGGCATATCTGGTCACAGAAAGGGAAAAGGATTCTTACCTGCAGATAAAGGAAGCTTTCAAAATAATTGAGGCATCCGATCACTCTCCTCACAAGAAGGATAATGCCTGCGCCGTCTTGAGGATACTGCTGAACCAGACTCGAGCTAAAGGCATTGATCTCAATGATGATGGAATGCCCGATCCTGGCGACATGCCTCCTGATTTCTGGATAGCGATGGAATTGCGCAAGATGGGCGACTTCGTCTATTCGCGGCAATTGCTAGAACAGGAGGCTTCTCGAAATCCGGAGAATGTTGAAGTTGCCAAGATAGTCAAGGAACTGAGGGAGCAGGATGCTCTCAATGCCGCTCAAAAATCAAAGTGGAACTTCGAGCAGAAATATGTGTCACGCCCTTTCTCCAGGTTCAATTTCTGTATGGCCGCAGCCTATCTTGCCCAGGAAAGACAGATGCAGGGGTTTTTTCGGAGGATGGGCGAAAGATGCCTGGACGCGGCCCTGGAGATCGAGCCGAATTCGCCTGATGCCCTGTTGCTGAAAGGCTGGTACTATTACGAGGCGGACTATCCTGTTGAAGCCGTAATGGTTACTCAAAAAGCGGTCGAAATCGATCCGGAAAATGCCAAGGCATGGATGGGACTCGGTTTTTTTCAGGCAAAAGCCGGTTCTCTGCCGGAGGCGATTTTGGCCTTCAAGAAAACGCTTGAACTTTACCCCGGATGTTCCAGGCGCATTGTGATCGAAAACATGTGCACACAACTGGAAAAAGGCGAACAAATCAAATCTTTTTCCGATAACCGGTCCAGCTCTGATGCCGTAGAAGCGCGCAGCGCCCCTGCTTCATGAAGATCCAGGAATGCTCGGAGCAGGGACAGAGCATTTCTTGTCTGGACTACTTTATTTGCAAAACATAGACTTCGATCCAATCAATCCAAGAGAACTACCGGAAAAGGGCATGTGATGATTCGCTTTTTTTCCCATGTCTGCTTACCATCTGGTTATTTAGCAATTTCAATGGCGTATCTCTGCTTTGAAAAACCATAAATCCAACATCCATGATTTTCATGTGCGTGCAGCGATTGCGACAAAACCTGGGAGCTTCGGGGAGTGGGTTCTCAAGGCGGAGGCTGGTACTAGGCAACCCACGCACTCAGGTGGCTGGAAAATGGATGTAGAAGGGTGGGCACGGGTTTTCGTGCCCACCGGCATTTGGCGCACAGGTAACGAGGTCACAGCACAATTCGGTGGGCAAGATAATGCCGCGATAATCCCGTGCCCATCCTACGAAGTCTCGCAAACGATTACTAACCTCTACGAAGGTGGCATAGTAATTGTAAGTATACAATCTGCTTGGTGATACATTGCACGGGAACCATTCACTTTCCCGTTGCCGGCTTGGCGCCGGGATGGAGGGTGTCTGGCGCGGAGCGAAAATAATCAATTATTCCATAGCGCTATTTCTCCTCTTGCGCTATGGTTTAAAAAAATGTAATGATTTTTGGTAATTACTGCTAAAAGCCCAGGGATACTCAGGATAACCAACAGAAACACTAAAGGGGGCAGACATGAACGTGCATCTTTGGACAAATAACGGTGCGCGCGGCTTTCTGATTTCTTCGATTGTAGTCATTGGATTGACGTTCGGGATATGCGGGGCTTCCATTGCGCAGCAGCAACCGCCCTCAATGTCACCGTCGGCAAAAATGGGAAGCATACCAGCTCCGCCGGCCGTGCCGTCCCAGAAGGCTGAACCTGCGGGGGCTCCTCCGGCACAGGCGGCCCCGGTTGCGGCGCCTGCGACCACTGCGCCCACCGCACCGCAGCAGGCAGCAGCACCTGCGGCTGCCCCAGCACCGGCGCCTGTGGTTAATGCTCCTGCTTCTCCAGCATCTCCGGCCGGAAATGTGCCGGTTCCTCCTGCAGCAGCCGTACAAACGACTGCGCCCGCAGAGTCGGCTCCAGCCCAAGGGCCCGCAGTTGCCGAGACTGTCGCTCCCGGTACGGACAAGGCGGAGTCAACAGCAAGCTGTCCGCCGGAATATCTTCCCCTGGTGCAGAAAACAAGCGCTGCCCTGCTGACCTCCAACTTTTCTTTTCACCCGGTAAAAGCGCTTGACCCCTTCGTTCCCTTCCTGCTCCCCGAGCCTCCGCCGATACAGTTGACCGATGACGGGGAAGATCCCGCGGCAAAGAGCGACAAACCTTTGACGCCGCTGCAGTTGATGACGGTCGCCGAGATCGAAAGGGGCCTTAAAGCAATCACCTGGGGCGCTCTGGGGAAAAAGGCGGTTATCGAAGACGCAACGGGAAAGGGTTTCATCGTCGGTGAAGGGACCCCCGCGGGTGAGCGCAGCGGCGTGATCGCACAGATTGACAAAGACAAGCTGGTCATCAAGCAGCAGGTCTGGGATAGAACGGCAAAAAGGCATAACCCCCAGGACGTGATCGTAAAATTGAAAAAGAAGACCGATGAACAGGTGGAACGCCAGGCAGAGGAGCTTGCTTCCGAGCAGTCCAACTGAAATAAATTCCGCGATTTCAGAAATCGATTGAGTGAATGCCCTGACCATTTCAACGGTCAGGGTTTTTTTTTATTCTCCTTATTTATTCCTGATAAGGGAAATCAGCAGCATTACCGCGCCGGTTGATATGGCGCTGTCGGCCACATTGAAGACGGGCCAGTGCCAACTGCCCACATAGAAATCGAGAAAATCGATCACTTCGCCCAGCCGAATCCTGTCTATCAGGTTTCCCACCGCTCCCCCCGTGATGCAGATATAGGCGACGCGGGTCCAGGTGTCATTTTTTGACACCTTGCCGTACGCGTAGGCAATCGCAATCACCACGATAAGGGCCAGGGCGATGAACATGTATTTGCGCCAGGGACCGGAGGCTGCAAAAATGCTGAAGGCCCCGCCCGGATTGAGCACATGCACCAGGTTGAAAAAACCGGGAATGACCGGTATGCCGGTGTTGAGCGGAATAGCCTGGACGAGCAGGTACTTGGTAAGTTGATCCAGCAGGACGAGGGCGCCTGCGAAAATAAAAAGCGGAGCCAAGCCGCCTGTCTTCGATTTGGACATCATCGGATCCGATCTGGTTGAAAATCCCCCCTGCCCCCCTTTAGAAAAGGGGGGAGAGAGGCCATGCTCACTGCTCACTGCTCCCCACCACAGCATGGCACCGGTCGCAAATGTGCGGCTGGTCGGCAAACTGGCCCACCTTCTCAGACCGGACCCAACATCGCTGGCATTTTTCACCCGAGGCCGTTTCGACCTGGATCTTCAAACCGGGAAGCTCAACCCCTTCAATCGGTGCGCTCAGGGCGGATTCGGGCTCGATAGAAACCTGCGAGACAATCAGGACTTTTCGGAAAAGCTCGTCCTGTCCGCTGAATTCTTCCGCCAGTTCCGGAGAAAAGGCGATGCGGACTTTTGCGTCAAGCGGATGGCCGATCACCTTATCCCGCCGTGCAGTCTCGAGCACTCGCAGCGCTTCGTTTCGGACGGCCAAAATTTTTCCCCACCTGTTGATGAGCGCTTCGTCCCGAAGATTTGGATCGGATTGCGGGAACGATTCCAGGTGCACGGAAGGGCTTGTGCGAAACGGCATATGGAGCCAGGCTTCCTCTGCGGTAAAGGAGAGGATGGGGGCCATGAGTTTCAAAACCGTTTCCAGTACGGTGTGAATTACCGTCTGGGCCGAACGTCTCGCCGTGCTTGCTGCGGGTGAGGTGTAGAGCCGGTCTTTTAAAATATCGAGGTAAAATGAACTCAAATCCACCACGCAGTAGTTGTGCAGTGCGTGATAGATGCGGTGGAATTCAAAGCGCTCGTAAGCGTGCCGGACTTTCTGGATGAGATCCTGGAGCTGGCACAGGGCGAACCGGTCGAGTTCCTCCATCTGCTCGCAGGGAACGGAATTCGCTGACGGATCGAAGTCATAGAGATTCCCCAGCAGAAAGCGGCAGGTGTTTCGAATCCTGCGGTAGGCTTCGCTCAAGCGCTTCAGAATATCCTGCGAGATGCGGATGTCATCCCGGTAATCTTCCGCGGAGACCCAGAGGCGGAGGATTTCAGCCCCGTACTGGCGGATGATTTCTTCCGGCGCAATGACGTTTCCGACGGATTTGGACATCTTGTGCCCCTGGCCGTCAACCACGAATCCGTGGGTCAGGACGGTATTATAGGGAGCAATGTTCCTGGTGCCGACGGAGGCGAGCAGGGAGGAATGAAACCATCCCCTGTGCTGGTCGCTTCCTTCGAGGTAGAGGTCGGCGGGAAGGCGCAGACCCCGGCGCCTGTCCAGGACTGCGGCAAAGGAGGTTCCGGAATCGAACCAGACATCCAGGATGTCCATTTCTTTTTCTACTTTAGCGCCTCCGCACCCGGGACAGGTAAGGCCTTCCGGCAGAAGGTCTTCGATCGGGTGGGAGAACCAGGCGTCGGCGCCTTCTTTTTCAAAAAGAGCAACTATATGCTCAAACACTTCAGGAGAGGTGATGTAGGTCTGGCACTCGGTGCAGCGAAAAACGGTGATAGGCACCCCCCAGGAGCGCTGACGCGATATGCACCAGTCGGGCCTGTTCGCAACCATGTTGTGGATGCGGTCCCGCCCCCAGCTCGGTATCCACTGCACCCGGTCGATCCACTCCAGCGCTTTTTGGCGCAGGTCGTTCTTCTCCATGGAAATGAACCACTGCGGTGTAGCCCGGAAAATAACCGGTTTCTTGCACCGCCAGCAGTGGGGATAGCTGTGCGTGATATCGGTTTGGAGCAGGAGCTTGCCTTCTTCCTTGAGCTTGGCGCTCACAGACTTGTTGGCATCGAAGACGAACTGGCCGGCGAAAAAAGGTACATCTTGGGTAAACCTGCCTCTGTCATCGACCGGGGAATAGACCTCCAGTCCATGTTCGAGCGCCATCTCGTAGTCTTCCCGCCCGTGACCCGGAGCGGTGTGAACGGCGCCCGTTCCGGCCTCCAGTGTCACGTGAGTCCCCAGCACTATCAGGGAATCGCGTTCGACGAAGGGGTGATGGGCCTTCAGGCCGCTGAGTTTCTCGGCCTTAAAGGTGCGGAGGACTTTATGACCCTTGGTTTTGGTGATTTTTACGATCTGCTCCAGGAGCCCTTCGGCAAGAATCCAGACTTCCTTGTCGACCGCAACGGCCACGTAGTCGAAATCCGGGTGAAGCGTGATCGCCAGGTTTGCGGGCAGGGTCCAGGGAGTCGTCGTCCAGATCAGCACATAAGCCGGCTTACCCGAGAGTTCCGGGAATTTGGCCTGGCTCTCCGGAGTGAGCGGGAATTTAACATAGATCGAGGGCGAGGTATGGTCGTGGTATTCCACCTCGGCTTCGGCAAGCGCAGTCATGCAACTGGCGCACCAGTAAATGGGCTTCTTGCTCCGGACGACACTGCCTTCCTGGAAGAACCGGCCGAGTTCCCGCGCGATGGTGGCTTCGTAATCGAAAGACATCGTCAGGTAGGGATTTCCCCACTCTCCGAGGACTCCCAGCCTTTTGAATTCGCTTCTCTGGATATCGATGAATCTTTCGGCATATTTGCGGCAGTGCTGCCTGATTTCCGCCAGGGACATCGTCTCCTTTTTCTTGCCGAGTTCCTTGTCCACCTGCAGTTCGATCGGCAGCCCGTGGCAGTCCCAGCCGGGAACATAGCTCGCATCCATGCCGGCCATCTGGCGGGATTTTACGATCATGTCCTTCAGAATTTTATTGAGAGCGGTTCCCAGGTGGATATGGCCGTTGGCGTAGGGCGGGCCATCGTGCAGGACATATGCAGGGCGGCCTTTGCTCATTTCGCGCAGCCGCTCGTAGAGACCCATTTCTTCCCATTTATTTAAAATCTCCGGCTCCCTTGCGGCAAGATTGGCCTTCATCGGGAAGTCGGTCTGGGGAAGGTTGAGCGTCGTTTTATAGTCCATGGGGATCTCCGATGTTTTTATTTTCTGTAAGTAAAGGTACTCAGGGAACTTTTCAGGTCAAAAAGTAAATATATCCCCTCGGCCGCCGTTGGGCCAATCAATTCTTTTAGCATACCGTCGCGCCAAGTCAAACGCAACAGAACAGCGGCAGTGTCCTAATTTGGATTTAGGCGGGGGTCACTCCAAAGGAATACAGACTGGTGGCTTGGAGGCTCTCGGAGAACACGAAATTAGAGTTTCAATAAAATCAACATGCTCGCTAAGTTCGGGTTGGATTGGATTCCATAATGGATCAAGGCAAACCTGCATCCCCTCCCGACGCGCCTGCTTTACCGCCGGGACAACATCGGCATCACCTGTAATCAGAACAAGAAGATCAGCCAGCTTTTTGGATGAGATCAGCGCAATATCCATGCCCATTTTCATGTCCACGGCCTTTTGCTGAATCAGAGGCCGTATATCTCTTTCGGTTAGGTCGTCCACTGTAATTTTTTTACTGAGTAGGGCTCGAAATTTCTCAGGAACGAGAGTCCATGCGTTGTCTCTCCATATTGTCTTGCCGAGACGAAGGGCAAAGTTGGGAGTACTTTTTAGGGATTCAAAAAGCTTTATCTGTGCCTCGGCCACAGGGGTATTCTTGAAATCAATCGGTTTCCCGCTGATCGGGTTGTGGCCCTTTTTATCGAGCGGGGCGGTATCGTAATAAAAAATCCTGTATAGATAATCGTTCTCACGGAGGTGCTTCACGCAGTATTTTCTGATCTCCGGTCCAGAATAATAGAAGCTTTTCAGTTGATAAATTCGCTTCCGCATGAACCATCCGTCTATCATGAAAACAACTTTTCGCATACCATCTCCCTGAAATGCAAAACCCCTTGGTCGGCATCAGAAGTTTAGGGTTCTGAGCGTAGCAAGGGGCGTTTTTTATGCTGTGACACGCCAGTAAAATAGCATCGTCCCAGCCAAAGTCAAGAACGACTTTCCCATAATATCGGAATGTTGTAATTTTTGTTCAGTGGGAAAGTATCGTTCCAACATAAATTATTTCCCATCCCGATATTCCTGAACTATCGCCGCCCTCACTGCGTCCCTTGCCGAAGTAACGGGCGGAACATTAGGGTTTCTAGATATTGAACCTGAAGTGGATAATATCTCCATCCTGGACCGGGTAGGATTTACCCTCCAGCCTTACCGTTCCGTGCTTGCGGGCTGCGGCGTAATCTCCGGCTTCATTCAGATCTTTGTAGGCAACCACTTCGGCGCGGATGAACCCTCTCTGAATATCCGAATGGATCGCGCCTGCGGCTTCGATGGCGTGCATGTCCCGTTCGATGGTCCAGGCCTTCACCTCGTCTTCTCCCACTGTGAGGAAGGTGATCTGGTTGAGAAGCGAAAAGGAGCTTTTGATTACCCTGTCCAGGGCTAATTCCGTGATGCCGAAATCCTGCATGAAGGATTCAGCTTCCTCGCTCGTGAGTTGGGCCAGTTCCATCTCCAGTTTGCCGCGTACAACAATGGCCTCCGCTGAACCGAGGGAAATAGGGGGCAGCTTGTCGTCGTCATCCGTATTATTTACGATCACCAGCAGAGGTTTGGCGGAAAGAAAAGTATAGCCTCTCAACTCGGGAGCATTCGCCAGGTCTGGTCGGGTTCTAAGGGGCTGCTCGGCGTTTAACACCTCTGCGCATTTGTCCAGGAGTTCCTTCTCCGCACCGGCCGGTTTTTTTCCTCTTTTGAGTTCAGCTTCGAGCTTTTCGAGCCTTTTTTCAACCGAGGCAAGATCCGCAATGAGAAATTCATCCTCGAGTTCCCGGAAATCGCGAGCCGGATCGGCAGTTCCGAGCACAGCATCCGCAAAATTGCGAACGACCATTATCAACGCATCCATTGGGCGCATGTGCGTGAGCAGGAGCGACATGTAATCGCGCTTGTTGTCCGCCATACCGGGAATTCCCTGCAGGTCCATATAGGTAATCTGGGCGTAGGTCGTTTTCTTCGGTTTGTAGAGTTCGCTGAGCCAGTCGACCCTGGAGTCCGGAACCGAGACCACCCCGAGCGCCGGGACAACCTGGCCGCCGGAGGGCGCCGATTCGCCGCTTCTTTTCGCCAGAGCATTGAATACAGTAGTCTTTCCGGCCCTTCCCAAACCTGTTATTCCCAGTTTCATCGCTTTCCTCTATCCTTATGAATTTAAAAACCATCCGGAATGTATGCGTTTGCGGCTCTTTTGAAAAGGTCAATTATGGCTATGACACCAAATAAATTCGGTCGGGAGGAGAATACTTTTCACGGGCAAAAGGCGCCCGGATGCAAAAGGAAAGCAATGGGCTTGGAATCGCAGCGAATTGTAGTATCCTAACCGGCGTTCTTGTGAGGCGTATGTCCACATCGCATTGACGGTCCATTTTTTCACAAAAGGGAAAGAGTTGACGGCATTCTGGAAATCACGCCAGCAGATGGGGCTGGCGGCGTTGATAATCGCGGCCGGCATTTTGCTGTCCCGTTTCATGGGACTTGTCCGCGACAAGTTGATATCGCTGCTTTTCGGGGCAACGATGGAATCGGACCTCTATTTCGCCGCTTTCGTAATACCGGATTTTATCAATTACATGCTGGCAGGAGGGTACTTCTCGATTACCCTCATTCCCTTTCTCACACGATACTTCGAAGAAGATGCCGAGGATGGGTGGAAGTTTTTCTCAACCGTCTTCTTTTGGATAACCGTTTCAATCTGCTTCCTTACATCGCTTGCACTTGTTTTTGCGCCGCAACTGGCATACCTTGCCGCTCCCGGACTGGACCGCAATGCACTCGAGCGCCTTGCCTACTTTCTTCGCATCATCCTGCCCGCCCAGATTTTTTTTCTGTGCGGTTCCTGCATGAGCGCACTGCTCTATATGCGCAAACAGTTCATGGTCCCGGCGCTTGTATCCGTCGTCTATAACCTGTTCATCATCCTCGGCGGCGTGCTTCTCAGAGAGCGGGGAATGGAAGGTTTTTGCTGGGGTGTGCTCATCGGGTCGTTTGCCGGCAATTTTATGCTTCCTTTGCTTGCAGCCAAGTCGGGGGGAGGGCTCAGCCTGCGGTGGGCCCTGTACCATCCGGGTTTGAAAAGCTACTTCCTCGTAGCGCTTCCGCTCATGATCGGCAAGTCCATAACACTGCTCGACGAGCAGTTCGTGAGGATTTTCGGCTCCCTTGCCGGGGTGGGCGCCATCAGTTGGCTGAGCTATGCACGGAGAATCATGCTGGTTCCCGTAAGCGTGGTAGCGCAGGCGGCGGGAGTCGCCTCCTATCCTTTTCTTGCGGAGCTGTTTGTAAAGAAGGATCTTGCGAGGTTTGACAAAACGGTCAATTCCGCCCTCCAGAACGTGCTGACGCTGCTTGTCCCGCTCTCGCTCTGGATGATCCTGGTTTCCGAGCCGACCATCAGGCTTATTTTCCAGCAGGGCCGCTTCAGCCCGGCAGACACTGCCCGTACCGCTCTTCTTCTTCAAATACTTCTGGTTTGCGTTTCGAGCTGGGGGTACCAGCAGGTGCTTGGTCGCGCCTTTTATGCGAGGCTCGACACGATCACACCCGCGGTTTTGGGTACAGCTATAACTCTGCTTATTATTCCGGTTTATTATTTTCTGACCGTGAAAATCGGCGCTATCGGTGTCGCCTGCGCCAGCGCAGCCTCAATTTTTATCTATAGCGCCATCCTCACCATCTGGTGGAGGGTGAAAATCGGAACGGAGGCATTCAGCGGGTTGATCTCCGGAACCGTCAGGGTAAGCGCAATTGCCGCGGTTTCGCTTGTTCCGGCCTGGGCTGTACTCAAGGTAAACCCGCTTAGCGCCATGGCTTTACCCTACCTGTCAGCCCTGTTCGATATTGCCCTGAGCGGGTCAATTTTCGGAGTTATCTTCGCCGTTCTCTCCGGACGTTTCATCCCCAGCCTGGCAAAGCCTTTCCTGGAAAGAACGGGCCCCTTGGGAAGGCGGCTGATTCGTAAAGATTTCAGTTGATGGATTATCCCACTATCCAAATGGCCTTGTCCCTGGCGTTTTGAACGAGTTTGTTCGTGACTCGGCCCATATCGAAACTCTCCACCCGGGAAAGGCCCCGCCTGCCCACCAGGATAGTTCCACAGCCGCTCTCCCTGGCCTGTTCGAGTATTGCTGCAGAGCGGCTTTCGGCCCCGACTATAGTTTTCAGCGTAATATCGGCCGCGCAAGCGCCGGCAGCTTCAAGTCTCCGGGAAGCTTTTTCGAGAACAGGCTTTATGTCCTGGGCAGCCTTCTCCATCCGCTCTTTCTCGAACTCCGCAATAGCATTATCGTCTGTCCCGTCCCCGGAGATTATTTTTCGGATAACGTGGCAGAGCATGACTTTTTTCCCGTTCAGGCCCATCATCCCACACAGGTAGTCAACGGCAAGCCCGCATCCATCGGATGAATCCACTCCGATCATGATTCTCTCCGGCTCCGGCCTGCCGCCGACCAGGCACACTGTATGACCTGAGGCTTTGAGAACTACTTTGGCTGCTACGCCGCCGAGGGAAAGCTCCTTGACCGTGCTCAAACCCCTTCGCCCGAGGATTATTGAATCATAGCCTGCGTGCGATTCTTTTCCGATATCCCTGGCAATACCCTCCACTCTATCCCTGATATCCACCTTTGTCGCCGCAATCGGAAAACCGGCGTCGTGGAAGACCTGCAGAGCCCTATCCATAAAGTCGTTTATTTTACTCTCCTGCTGGATTTCCCATCCACGCACCGTTTGGACCTTGTGCTGCCAGACGGGATCTTCTTCCAGGTCCCAGAACGCCTCCGGAACCTTGCTCCTGACATGGAGGAGCGTAATCTCCGTCCCATCGGAGGGCAAAACCCCACTTGCATACCTGACTGCCTCATAAGACTGGTACGAACCATCGACTACAAGGAGGACTCTTCTCCTGGGTTGGTTCATATTATGGTCTCCTCCTGTTAAAGAGATATCACGCCAGCGGGCGCCGGAATGGGAGATTTCCGGGAAGACAACGCGGATCAATATAAGGAATGCATTGGAAACACGAGCATGATGCGTGCTCGAAAGAAGCGAGTGTACATAAACACCTGTGTAGTATGTAGAGATCTCCCTTTTCTGTCAACCAGTGAGATTCTAAACTGGAGCTGTCTATGGTTCGCCAAAATGTCCGTTTTTTTATTGTTATGCCCCTCGATACTGTCTTTCCGGTGCGGAGGAATTATGTTAACGTGAGCCGTGCGGGAGTTTTGCGAGAGCAGTCAAGTACGGCAATAGACTGGTGATGAGGCGTACTTAGATTAGAGTCGGAAACATACCGGATTTTATCATTTCCGGGTCGGGTGGCATTTGCCGCGGTGCTGTAACATTCGAAAGGAGATCGGTTTCATGATTATCATGTCTGAAAAGGCGGAGGAAGTTCTCAAAGACTACTTCAAGGAAAAGCAGATCACTCCGATCCGGGTTTTTCTCCAGACGGGCGGGTGAGCTGGTCCATCCCTGGCGATGGTTCTGGATGAACCTAAAGAATCGGACGATGTATACAAAATCAATGGTTTTACCATGGTGGTCGACAAGGACCTGCACCAGAAAACCAGCGACATCACGGTAGATTATGTTTCTTACGGTATGGGTTCGGGTTTCAAGGTAACCTCGGAGACGCCGGTGGGCGGCGGAGGCGGCGGCTGCTCGCCGTCCTGCAGTTGCTAGAGTCCTGGCGCAAAAAGGTCCGGCAAAATTTAAGAGACGGGCCCCCCGCGGGTCCCGTCTCTTTTTTTACTCCGCGCGTACGGAAAGGTTTGCGGAAGACCGCCCCCTGGATTTTGAATCCCTGTTCACCTTAGTGTACCGGCCCGGGTTCTTCAGAGGGACTCTGCATATTCCTTCCGGCTTCCGCTGTCTTCTCCCCGAATTTCTCCAGGAGTTCGCCTGCTTCCTGGGAACCGCGATGATAAGCTTCCTGAAACAGCGAAATCATTCGGTGATAAGCCTCTTTTGCCTCCTCACCTCCCCGCTCTGCCCAATTCTTGATATTTTCTATGCCCAGCTCGTTCACTGCCTGCACCAGACGGTTCACGTTCTGCTGCAGCATGTCGGTGGTGTCCTGAAGAGTCTGGGTGAGCGTATCCGATATAGATTGTATTCCTGAAACGGTCAGACTGATATTCAACTGCAGCAGGCCCAGGTCCAGATTGATGCCTGCCGCCTGGCCCGTTGATTTTTGTTCTTCCATTTGAATCCCCTTGGTCTTGGTAATAAATGTTAATTATTACTTCAGTGTTTCCGCTCACGTGAGTCAATACAGCGGAAAAATCTGTCGCGCAAGGAGCGCAATAGGCTTTGCCAACGGTGACACTTGCCTGATATCCTCATTTAAAATAATTTAAACACTGACCACTCAAGTGGGCAACACTCACGGGTGGCAGACCAAATAAATTGAATATTCAGACAGGCACGCTATAATCTTTTCAAGTTCGCGAAAACTTTGGGTAAAGATTTCCTTAAGAAATGGAGGGCAAATGGCAGGCATGAGCCTCGACCTCGTCGCGCAGCAAAAGAACCTGCAGAACATCCTCGACAACCTGATGGAGGGGATTATAGCCCACGACCTGCAGCGGCGGGTGTTGTTCTTCAACCGGGCAGCCGAGAAAATCACGGGATATTCACGAGAAGAGGTCCTCGGACGTGACTGCCATCTGGTATTCGGAAACCCGTTCTGCGGCAGCAAATGCTCGTTTTGCAGTCAGACTCCCGGCTCGCTGGACCATCACTCCTATACGATCAATACGGTTACCAGGAGCGGTGAAACACGCCACATAGAAATGTCGGTTACCGGCATGTATGACCAGGATGGAGCATTCATAGGGGTCCTGGCCGCCTTCCGGGATATGACGGAAATATTGAGCCTGCAACTCCGGCTTGGTGAACTGACCAGTTTTTCGGGAATAGTCGGCAGGGACCGGAAGATGCTGGATGTATTCGAGCAAATCAGGAACCTGGCCGCCACTGACTTCCCCGTGCACATAACCGGTGAAACCGGGACCGGCAAGGAACTTGTCGCCGCAGCCATTCACAATGAGAGCCCGCGGGCCGGCGGGCCGTTCGTGCCCGTTAATTGCGGCGCCCTTCCCGAAGGACTGCTGGAAAGCGAGCTTTTCGGACATGTAAAGGGAGCTTTTTCCGGCGCCATACGAGACAAGAAAGGCCGTTTCGAACTCGCCCATGGCGGGACGATATTTCTGGACGAAATTTCCGAGTTGCCCAGGCATATGCAGGTTAAACTGTTGCGCGCTCTTCAGGAAGGAACTTTCGAGCGCGTGGGCGGAGAGAAGACTGTCTCGGTGGATGTCCGGGTTATCAGCGCAACCAACAAGGATCTCAGGCGCGAGATGGAGCGTCAGAATTTCCGTGAAGACCTCTATTACCGGCTAAGTGTGGTTCCGATCCGCATCCCTGCTCTTCGGGAGCGCAAAAACGATGTTCCGCTGCTTGCCGCACATTTTCTGCAGCACGCGGGCGCTCGGGGACCTTCAAAAAGCAGAGTGGGGCGTATTTCAGAAGAGGCCCTTTCGCTCATGATGGATTACCCATGGCCCGGAAATGTGCGCGAACTGCAAAACGCCGTCCATTTTGCCCTGGTTAAATCGACCGGTCGCGTAATCCAACCGGATCACCTGCCGCTCGAGATCCGGCAGATGACCTGCTCACCTCTAAAGCCCGGCCCTGAGCTACGGCTTACAAAGGAAGCCGTACTGGCAGCCCTTGAAAAGGCGGGCGGCAACAAATCCAAAGCCGCGAAACTGCTCGGAGTGGGGCGGGCGACACTCTACCGCTTCCTGGAAAGAGAGCCGAAGGCATTTGACAATTAAGATGAAAAGCAAAAGGCGGGAAACCCGCCTTTTGCTGAATAGACTCACGAGGATTTAAACCGGCCATTCCGGCTATGGGCGGATATGGACCGGGGTTCCCGTAGAAGCAATCTGGAACAGTTCATCCATGTCGGAGTTGTAGAGAGCAATGCACCCCTCTGTCCAGTCTTTGTGAGCGCCGCCGGCATGGATGAAAATCTGGCCTCCCAGCTTGGTATGCCATGGAGGCGTGGATTTGCGCTCAAAGGCAATCAGAATCTCTTTGAACTCGGGCGGGGTAAGGACGCCGGCGAAGAACGCCCTCTCTGCGTGCTTTCTGCCCGGATAATTGAGACCGAGCGCCTTGCTGTATTTACTGGCCGGGTTTTTCTGGCAGATGAGAAAATCGCCTTCCGGCGTGCGGCCGTCCCCTTCCCGCTCCTTGTCTCCGGACGGATGGAAGCCGAGCCCGACCGGATAATCTCTGACAAGCACATTGGATTGGATCACGTACAGGCGCCGCTTCTCCTTATAAACGTATACTTCGGGGTTCGTGAGGTCCGAGACCGGTGTGAGATAGTCTATCCTGACGGGTTCCTTTTCCTGAGGCCGCTGCTGAGCAATCCTGGCCTCTGCCGGATTTTTTGACCCAGCTTTTGAAGAATCGAACTGACTTGCCGGCTTCTGCATCGAGCAGGCAGAAACCACCAACAAAAACACCCCCAGGAAGATCCCCCCGAATCTTGCCCGGCAAATCCAAAAACGCATTACAGCCCCCTGAAATTCTATGACCGGTGCTCTTTCCCCTGTTTCCCCCACTCGTTCAAATATTACCCTGTCAGCCTATTGCACAGCAAGTCCAAAATCAGGTCTTGTCGAAAGGCTTGCTCGCTTCAACGATCCTGGGGCTGATGAAAATCAGCAGTTCGTTCCTGATCTCTTCGGATTCCTCAGTCTTGAAAAGCCTGCCCAAGATGGGGATCTGGTGGAGACCGGGAGTAGCTCTCTTGTTGTGAGTAGAGGAATTATCGATGACACCGCCGATGACTATGACGTTACCATCGTCGACCAGAAGCTCCGTGTTTACTTTTCGCGTATCGATGCCGGGCTGGTCGTTGACGACCACCTGCGAGACGGTATCCTGTTTTGCATTGATGGTCATGCGTACTTTCCGGTCAGGCGTGATATGAGGAGTGACCTGAAGCTCCAATGTGGCATCCTTGAATTCAATCGCCGTGATATTGGCAGCAGTATCGCCGACCTTGAGATAAGGCACCTGGGTGCCCTGAGTGACCGTCGCCTTGACGTTATCGAGCGTGAGCACACGCGGCGCAGCCACTACCCGCGCCTCGTTCGCAGTTTCGAGCGCCTGTATTTCGAGGTCCACATTGACCATCGTTTTGCCGATCAACTGCGAAAAGAATATGTCGAATTGCGGAATGCCCGAGATAGGCGGGTTGAGCGCAAAACCATTATTGTTGAGCCTGGCCCCGTTCTTTATTGCGCTAAAAGCGAGATTGAATCCCAGGTTTCTGGTAACGGAGCTTCTCAAGGTGATGATACGGGCTTCGATCAGCACCTGCGGGGTCGCACGGTCGAGCCTTTGAAGCAGGTGGCGGGCCGAGGCCACTCTTGCCGGATAGTCCGTGTAGATTATAAGGCTGGTTCGTTCGTCAACCGCGACTTTCCCTCGCTCGCTCTTGCCTTCCAGTATCCTGGCGGCGATGTCGGCGGGCTTGCCGAAGTTTACCGAAAAATATACCGTGGAAAGCTCTCCAAGATCCTTGCTCGTCTCGGAAAGTTCCTGCTTTGCCCTGATCGAATCTGCCTGTGCCAGCCATTCCGCCTTCAGCTTGGATTGCCTGGCAATTCGAATGACATTCCCGACTTTTTCGCTTCCAAGGTCATTCATGGCAAGAATCATGTCCAGTACCTGGTCCCAAGGGACATTTTCCACCTTGAGCGTAACCTTGCCGGAAACATCCGGTTCAATGACGATATTGGTCGTGGTGAGGTCCGACAGAAGCCGAAGGACGTTTCTTAGATCGGCATCCATGAGGTCCAGGCTGACCGTCTTCCCGGTATACTGCTTCACGGCGGGCGCCGGCGTGGGTTGCTCACCGGCTGATAAACCGGGTTGTGCAGCCCCCGGGCTTTTCATGGCCGCGGCCTGCCCCTGAGAACGCGCTGCTTTCGCCGATTTTTTCCGTGGCGTCGTCGCTGAGCCCGCACCTCCGCTCTCCCCCGGAGAAACGAACGCCTGTCCAGTCGTTTGAAAAGCCTCGTTCTCAGCCCCGGCGGCCTGCAGTTCTCCCGTGCCGCAAATACTGCAGGCCAGGAAAAATGCCGCCCCGAGGATAAGAGGAAAAGTGCCGCTCAAGTTGTTTTTCTGCCTTTGCATGCGTTCCCCCTCGTAAATCCCCAATATTGCTTGCTCTGTAGCCGTTATAAAAATGCTCGATTCGATTAACCGATGCGATCTGCTGCCTTCTATTTCTTCGGCGCCGGTTTGCCGGGTGCGGGTTTGCCGGGCGCGGGTTTGCCACCCTTACCCTTTGGCGCTGCCGGTTCTTCAAGGAACCGGTAGGTGACCACTGTACAACCAACCTGCAGCAGTCCCTGTTTATCCTTAGGACGAGTCAGGGTCAGCGCCTCCACTTTGAGAATCCGGTTCAGCTTGCTGACATTGTCCAGAAAGACTCCCAGGTCATTGAACGAACCCAACAGGTCGAGTTGGATCGGGATGACCGCGTAATATTCCTGTGGGACCTCCGGCTGAGGCTTGAACAGGATATTCTCGAGACCGACTTTGGATCCGATACGGGAAACATTTTCCAGAAGTCCCGGAATCTCCTTCTGGTCGGGGAGCAATGCCAGGAGGGTTTTAAGTTCCTCCTCGGACTGGGCAAGCTCTTTTTCGAGCGCATCAACCCTGAGCGCGGCCGCCTTCAGAGTGGCCAGCCTTTTTTCCTGCTCGGCAATGCCGGCGGTCGTACGCCTTATGGTATTTGTCTGATCTTCAAATTTGAAGAAATAGAAACCAGCTATCATCAGCCCCATTGTTGCCGCAAACAGCAGCACCTTTTGTACAGTCGTAAGGGCTAAGAGCTTGTCCTGAAATGCCGAAATGGAGATAATTTTCTTCATAGGGCTACATCTTCAGCTTTTTTTGTACTTCGGAAAATGGAAAATAACGATAGGTCAACTGGAATTCCCTTAATTTCATATCCTTCATCGACACTTGCTTCGACTGGACCAGGTTGATACTTCCTTTTTCAATGTAGGGAGAAGATTCAAGATTCCGCATAAATTCAACAATTGCTTCATTGCTTTGGGCGACGCCATCCAGGGTGACCACGTTGCCGGTCTGCAGCAGCTTGTCAAACCAGACTTTTTCCGGCGGAACCTGGATGGAGAGAAGGGCAAGCATCCGGACGACCGCATCGCGGTCCATCTCCAGGTCCCTGATTATCTGCCGCTTCTTGTCGACCAGTTCCTTGCGCTTTGAAATCTCTTTTAACTGGAGCTCGAACTTGAGGTACTTGGAAGACTCCTGCTGAAGCTGCGTAAGCCTGCCGTTCAGGATTTGAATCTCCCTGTCGTTGGAACTCCAAAGATACCCGATGGCCACAACTGTCACAAGAATGCTCCCGAAGTAGATCGGAATAAAATGCCGGGCCGGTTCTTGTTTCTTTTTTCCGCGGACGGAAAGTAGGTTTATCTGGATCATTTCTCTTTTGTCTTTCTTAGAGCGAGTCCCATTGCGATTGCCATCTGCGGGCCTATATAGTCGATGTAAGCCGGGTCAAACTGCTTCTGGTCAAACTGAATATGTGAGAGGGGATTGAAAACCTCCACGGGAACATCGAGTTGATCCTGGAGGACCTTGTCAAAACCTGGAATTCTTGCACAACCGCCGGACAAAAATATTCTCTGGATGTTCTTATCCGGGTAGTTGTGGAAATAGAAATCAATTGCGCGGCTGATTTCGTTTACCCAATTGGTGGTGGTGCTGACGAAGGCATTCTCCAGGTCCTGCGCCGGATACTGCTCGGTCGATTCACCGAGTTTCACGGCTTCGGCCTCCTCAAAGGTTATATTGAATGTTTCCTGTATGCTCTCCGTCAGTTGATTGCCGCCGATCGAAATACTTCTGGTAAACAGCGGCGTAGCTTTGTGGGCGATGTTCATGACCGACTTGTTCGCCCCGATGTCGAGCAGGGCGATTCTTTCTTCTTCAAAGCCGTAAGAGACCTCGAACGCATTGCTCAGAGCAAAGAAATCGACATCGATTACATAAGGCTCAAACCCGGATAGCTTTAGAAGATTGCTGTAGTCGCTAACCGATTCCTTCTTGGCGGCGACAAGCAGGACATCCATGAAATTGGCGCGGTCCTTGGAGACGTCCAGGACCTGGTAGTCTATATCCACTTCATCTATATTGTACGGAATATATTGTCCGAGTTCCGCGTGCATTCTCTTGGTGAGTTCGTCCTCGGTCATCGTGGGGAGTTCGATTTTCTTGATCATTACGTCATAGCCGGAAACGGAAAAAGCAGCCGATTTCTGTTTAATCTTCAGATTAGCGGAAAGTTGGCGTATTGCGCCCGAGATCACGTCGGGTCTGACCACTCTGCCTTCGCTGTAGGTGTCTCTGGGCAGAGGAGCAATACCCATGCTTATAAGTCTGGGCTTGGCTTCCCCGGTGCGCACCTGCATGAGCTTGACACTGTGGGCGCCAATGTCCAAACCGACCAGATTCTGAGTTCTTGAAAATATAGAGAGCATATCAGACTTTTTCCCCAGCTTTGTCCACGTTATTCTTCGAGATTATCCAAATCTATCATCATCGCTTGAAAACATGCAAGAATCTTATTAATATAAGTGCTTTAATGTCAAAATTATTCCAATCCCGAGAGGAGCTGAGTTTGAAATTCGCTACTGATACCCCAAACGAGAAGAGCAGGCAAAAAAGCCTTGTTCGCGAATATGGGGAGGCTGTAATAATCGCCGTACTTCTTGCCCTTTTCATTCGCGCCTTCGTTGTCCAAGCGTTTAAAATTCCTTCCGGCTCCATGAAATCGACTCTGCTGGTCGGGGACCATATCCTGGTCAATAAGTTTATCTACGGAATCAGGATCCCGATTGTAAACAAGGAACTGATCCACATCAAAGACCCCAAAAGATTTGATATCGTCGTTTTTCAATACCCGGTCGATCCGTCAAAAGATTTCATCAAAAGAGTCATTGGCCTTCCCGGCGAAACTGTCCAGGTTAAGGACAAGAAGGTTTTTGTTAACGATAAGCTGATCGAAGAACCCTTTGCGGTGTATAGCGACCCAAAGATTCTTCCAGCCAGCGTCAGCCCCAGGGATAACTTCGGACCCATAGTCGTCCCCCCCAACAGCCTCTTCGTCATGGGGGACAATCGCGATGAGAGCTACGACAGCCGCTTCTGGAAATTCGTCGATATAAATGATCTCAAGGGCGAAGCTTTCATCATCTACTGGTCCTGGAACCAGGATGGCGACTTCAGCATGGCGCCATCCGAGAGTTATGTCCGTTGGAACAGGATCGCCAAAATCCTCCAGTGACCGGGGGCCCCGGATCACGCATAGAGCAGACCGGGCTCACACCTGTCCCGGAAACTGTGCAGATCGGGCGCCCATTCCGACTCGAGGCGACTCAGTTCCTCTCCCGTTTCAACCCTTTGCCGGAGTGAACCGCTTCCGATCAGGATATCGATCGGAAGTTTGCTCCATTCATATTCGTAAGGCGGTTCAAGCCATCGGAAACTGTCCGGATGCACTCTGCAAAATGCCTGCAGAAGTCTCAACCCGGTCAGGTAAGGTCTGAAGCGCTTTCTATCCGTTATGTGTATCTGAAAACCAAAACAGGCCTCACCCTTGTACTTGTCGAAAGCCGGTTCAAACGTTACGGGCCTTAGAGCTATCCCCTCGAGTCCGGAGCCCTCGAGATAGTCGAGAATCCCTCTTTGGTTCAGAAAAGGCGCTCCGAATAACTGGAAAGGCATTGTGGTTCCCCGTCCTTCGCTGATATTGGCGCCCTCAAGGAGCACCATTCCGGGATAGAGCAACGCAGTCTCCCAGGTGGGCATGTTGGGTGAGGGAAAAACCCAGTGGAGCCCCAAATCACCGAAATAGCTGCTCCGCCTCCACCCCTGCATCGGTATCACCGTCAAGTCACAATCGATCTTACCCTCGGCGCGAACAAAACCGGCAAACTCTCCGGCAGTTAGTCCATGGCGCATGGGAACTCGATACCTCCCTACGAAAGACCGGAAATTCGAGTCCAGCACGTTACCTTCAATTTCCGTACCATTTATCGGATTCGGTCTGTCGAGGACGACTATCTTGGTCCCGGTGCGCCCTGCCGCCTCTACACACAAACCTATTGTGGTCGTGTAGGTGTAGACGCGCGTCCCGATATCCTGCAAATCAATGACAAGCGCGTCAATTTTTTGGAGCGCTTCACGGGAAGGCTCTCTGCTATGGGAATAAAGACTAACCACGGGGATGCTCAGGTCAGGGTCGCGGGAATCCCCCGATTCAATCATATTGGCCTGTTTCTCTGAATAGAATCCGTGCTGCGGCGAGAAGATGCAGGCCAGGTGTCCGCCTGCTTCGATGATCATATCCTTGACATTCTTAAGGTCTGATCCGACGGAGGCCTGGTTGGCGAGAAGTCCCAGCCGCGCCGAATGAAACCAGGGGGGCGGGGATTTAATCAATGTTTCGCATCCGAGAAGAAATTTTTTAGCTTCCATGAATTGATCCTGACCGTACAATGACTCTAGCTTATCAGCAAATTACCGGTTCTGTGCGACAAATTGGCAACTGCGCCCTCTTTAATTACAATTCCGTCATTCATCATCCACAATAACCCAACACCAACGGAAGCGCAAAATACTTTTCGACGACGGAGGAGGGACAGGAAAAGCATACGGGATTAGCCCCGCCGGTTTTTTTGACCTGCCCCCGGACAGACGCCGCACACCATTGCGAGCATGCACGTTTCCGTGGTTTGATCCCGCCGCACACCAATTCCTACCTGCACCAAAAAAATCACCCGAATCAGAGGATTGACTTGACCGAAAAAGCCCCATCCATGAAAATCCCCTGTAATAAAACCTGATGCGCCTGGTTACTCCGTGCTGGCTAACCCCCGGAAACGCCAATGCGCGCAGAGAATTAAAACCTGAGGAATCGAAAGGATGAGCCGGTCCATGCCTCTCCCATTCCAGCAAATCAGGGCCATCGTTGGCGAAAAGAACCTGTTGAGCGCCCCTGAAGAGCTATACTGTTACAGTTTTGACGCCAGCAAGATGCGCTTCATTCCGGAGGGAGTGGCTTTCCCCGCGGACGCGGCCGAGATCTCGGAGTTGGTAAAGCTGGCAAATCAGCACCTTTTCGCCGTATATCCACGGGGTTCCGGATCGGGAATGGTAGGCGCCTGTCTACCCCAGGGCGGATTGGTCATCGTCACGAACCGGCTGAACCGGATTCTCGAAATCGATGCCGATAACATGACGGCGGTTGTGGAACCGGGTGTCATCACCGGAGAATTCCAGAAGGCAGCGGCGGAGTACGGGCTTTTTTACCCTCCCGACCCGGCAAGCCTGCTTTTTTCGAGCATGGGAGGGAACGTGGCGATGTGTGCCGGGGGGCCTCGCGCCGTGAAGTATGGCGTTACCCGTGACTACCTGCTCGGGCTTGAAGTGGTGCTGCCGACCGGAGAAATAATCCGGACCGGCACCCGCACCATGAAAGGCGTTGTGGGCTATGACCTGACGCGCCTGATGGCCGGCTCTGAGGGAACCCTTGGAATTTTCACGAAGATAACCGTCAGGCTGGTGCCAACGCCGGAGTCGGTGCGTACTCTGACCACGATTTTCCCTAAAATAGATGATGCTACAAACGCGATTTGCGAAATCCTCAGAAACCGGATCATCCCTTCCACCATGGAGTTGCTGGACCAGGCAACCATCAGGGTAGTTGAAAACCACCTTCATATGGGCTTGCCGGTGGATTCGGAGGCGCTCGTGCTCATAGAGGTGGACGGCCCCGACCAGATACTCGACGGCCAGATTTCCCGGATTGCGGAAATATGCCTCCGCGCGGGCGCAAGCAACACGGATAAAGCCTCCTCCCCGTCCGACAGGGACCGGCTCTGGCGCGCCCGCCGGGCAATCTCACCGGCCCTTGGGCAGATAAGGCCCGGAAAAATAAATGAGGATGTTACGGTCCCACGCACCAGAATTCCCGACCTCATCAGGTCCATTCGTGCTCTCGCCGAAAAATACGGATTGATAATTGTCTGCTTCGGCCACGCGGGAGACGGAAATATCCACACCAACATAATGCTGGATCGCAAGGACACCGATGAGGCGAAGCGTGCGTCGAAGGCGGTCGAAGAACTGTTCCGGATCGTGTTGGATCTGAAAGGCACCCTTTCGGGAGAGCACGGAATCGGAATAGCCAAGTCGCCCTTTATTGAGCTGGAGGTGGGAGCGGGAGGAATGGAGGCGATGAGGCGGGTTAAAAGCGCACTTGATCCGCACAATATCATGAATCCCGGGAAGATGTTCGTTGCCGACAGGGCTTTTTTGGATTGGAAATTCAGTTGAACAGGGTGATGACAACGCTCGTTCGGAGGCATTCAGGCAACTCAGAGGCGGCCGTTTTCCTCTGCCCCGCAATCGTGCTTACATTCAGCATTAGAAAACTACATTCAAAGAGGGGGAGCCTGAATGTCCTATTCCGCCGAAAATATCTTCTGGGATCTGACCGATCTCTATGAAGGTCTAAATGACCCGGCCATAGAAGCCGATATGCGGTGGCTCCGCTCGAAGGCCGCTGATTTTTCCCGGCTCCGTGGAAGAGTTGCCGTGCTCCAGGGGCGGGAACTGCTCGATGCCGTGAGGATGTTGGAGGAGATTACCGAGATTGCGCAAAAACTCCTGGCATATTCCTACCTGAATTTTTCTACCCAGACGCAGAATCCTCAGGCAAGCGCCCTCTTTCAGTCCCAGAAGGAGTTATACAGTGAACTCCATCGTGAAACCCTTTTCTTCGAGCTGGAGTGGACTAAAGCAGACGATAGCGCAGCCGGGTCCCTTCTGTCCGATCCTCTGCTCGCAAAATACACTCACTACCTTGCCGCCCTCAGGCGCTACAGCCGGCACGTTCTTAGCGAACCGGAGGAAAAAATCCTCGCGGACAAGGAACCCGCCGGAGCTTCGGCCTGGAGCGCGCTTTTCGATAAAATGCTGAGCCAGTTGCGTTTTGGAGAATCGAAAAGAACCGAATCGGAGGTGCTGAGCGACCTTCACAGCCCCGAGCGTGAAACGAGAAAGAAAGCGGCTGCCGAGCTGACCGAAGGGCTGGAGTCAATTCTCCCCTCCCTGACCCACATTTTCAATACCATCCTTCTGGACAAATCCATTGATGACCGGCTGCGCAGTTACCCGCACTGGCTGAGTTCCCGCAACCTCAGCAACGAGGCTGACGATGCGATGGTGGAGGCGCTGTGCGAGGCGGTTTGTTCCCGCTACGACCTTGTGGAGCGCTACTATCGCCTCAAACGCAAGCTTCTCGGATATGAAGAGTTGTTCGATTACGACCGGTACGCTCCGATCCCCGGTCTTTCAGAAGAGAAATTTTCATGGGAGCGGGCTAAGGAGATTGTCCTTACGGCATACGCGGAGTTCTCTCCGGAAATGGCCGGGATAGCGTCCAGGTTCTTCGATGAAAAATGGATCCATGCCCCCGTGCTGCCCGGAAAGCGAAGCGGCGCCTTCGCCCACCCGGTCGTTCCTTCGGCGCATCCCTACGTCTTCCTCAATTTTACCGGTACTCACCGGGATGTAATGACCCTGGCGCATGAACTGGGCCACGGAGTCCATCAATACCTGGCGCGCGAGCAGGGACTATTCAACTCCGAGACACCTCTTACCACGGCGGAGAGCGCCTCTGTTTTCGGCGAGATGCTGGTGTTTCGGCACATGCTGCGGTCTACGGCCGACCCGACCCAGCGCCGGGCGCTGCTGTGTTCCAAAATCGAGGACACCTTTGCCACGGTCTTCCGGCAGGTTTCGATGAACCGGTTCGAGGAAGCCGTGCATAATGCGCGGCGCACCCGGGGAGAACTCGATCAGGAGTTCATATCAAGCGCCTGGCTGACCACCCAGAGCGCTATGTTTGGCTCATCTGTTCGTCTGCTCGACCACTACCGGCTCTGGTGGTCCTATATCCCCCATTTTGTTCATTCTCCCGGCTATGTCTATGCCTATGCATTCGGTGAACTGCTGGTGCTGGCCCTGTATGAGCAGTACACTCGCAGGGCGCGGGGTTTTGTCTCGAAGTACCTGAATTTTCTGGAATCGGGTGGCAAGGCGAAGCCTGAGGAACTGCTGCGCCCTTTCGGCATCGATTTATCCGACCCTCACTTCTGGAGCAGGGGTATAGATATCATTGACAGCCTGGTGAAAGAAGCTGAAGGAGAAATCGTCTAAAATGAGACCGCGCATCTCGCCAAGGAGAACAAAGATTGTCTGTACGCTCGGGCCGAAGACCGATACTGAAGAAAAAATCCTTCAGTTGATGGATGCGGGCATGGACGTTGCCCGGCTCAACTTCTCCCACGGCAATCATGAAAAGCATCGGCAAACCATACGGACTATTCGTGCGCTCTCGCGAAAAATCGGGAAAGAAACCGGCATTCTTCAGGATCTCGGAGGTCCCAAAATACGTCTGGGCAATCTTAAAGAGGGTAAGATGTTTCTTCACCACCGGGAAAACGTCTCCCTGGTTGCGGGGGTGGATGCCAAAGATAACTCCATCCCCGTGAACTATCCCGATCTGATCGAAGATGTGGAAACCGGGGACCTGATTCTGCTCGCGGACGGTACGGTTCAACTCGCTGCACGGGAAAAGCGAGCCGGCAGCATCCTTTGCGAAGTGCTCGTCGGAGGAGTGATCTACTCGCGCAAAGGCGTGAATCTTCCCCGCAGCCACCTGCGCATAAGGGCATTTACCGAAAAAGACCAGCACGATCTCATGCTGGGCCTGGAAGAGAAGGTCGATTTTGTCGCGCTCTCTTTCGTGCGCAGCAAAGAAGATCTTATTCCCATCCTGGACGTCATGGCCGGGGAGAGTCATCGCCCCATGCTCATCGCAAAAATAGAAAAGCCGCAGGCGGTTGAAAACCTTGAGCAGATCCTGAGCGTAGTCGATGGCCTAATGGTGGCGCGGGGAGATCTCGGAGTCGAAATGCCGCTGGAAGATGTTCCGATGATTCAGAAGAAGATCATCAGAATGGCGAGACGGGCCGGGAAACCTGTCATTACAGCCACGCAGATGCTTACCTCAATGCTGGAAAACCCGAGGCCCACCCGCGCCGAGGCTACCGATGTCGCCAATGCTATTCTGGATGGGACAGACGCGTTAATGCTATCGGATGAAACCGCTATGGGCACTTACCCGGTTGAGGCCGTATCCACGCTCAACCGGATAGCCCGAACCACGGAACCGTACCTGGAGGAAAAAGACTTCCTGAGTGAAGCAGCCTCGGAAATGCTGCACACGATTCCGGCCGGCATAAGCCGGGCAGCCTGCCTGCTGGCCGTGCACCTCCACGCCTCCGCTATCGTTGCTTCGTCCTCATCGGGGAACACTGCGCGCCTGGTAGCACGCTTCCGCCCCTCTGCTCCGATACTGGCGCTCACAGACAGGATCGAAACCCAACGGCAGCTCTCCCTTACATGGGGTGTCATTCCCCATTTGATCCACGCCTTTTTTGACACCGACCAGATGTTTTCTTCCGCCCGCACCTGGGCCGTCGAAAAAGGTCTGGCCAAACCGGGGGATCGACTGGTAATTACTGCTGGAGTCCCGGTAGGGGTTTCGGGAACAACGAACCTGTTGAAAGTGATGGAGATTGGATGATTTTACTTCCAGTCTGCCCGTTTTAATCTTGAAGTCCTACCTCGAACCAGTCATAATCTATTTTGCTCGCATATTTCCCCAAAACGAACTGTCAGATTCTCTATTCTCCTCCGCACAAGCTCCTGCACGAAACCTGGGATCAACACGACCCTGCTCGCGAAGGTGGGGGCCTGATCTGTCGATTTCGCCATTTTATATTGGAGGAAACCCGATATGAAAGACGAAAAAAAGACCAGAGAGCAACTCTTGGGTGAGTTGGCTGCACTCCGACGTGAGGCCACTCGCCTGGATGAGGATCTAAAGGCGGCGAGGAAGCGTGAAGATCGACTGGAGTCCGGACTGAAGGTCCTGCACCCGGCCGGCATTGAGGCCGGTCGGCAAGAAGCCGGAGATTTCATCGATTTCCCGGCCATT
The DNA here is from genome assembly GCA_964539645.1 of uncultured Syntrophobacter sp. Taxonomy (GTDB): domain Bacteria; phylum Desulfobacterota; class Syntrophobacteria; order Syntrophobacterales; family Syntrophobacteraceae; genus SbD1. The sequence continues at coordinate 12,594 of CAZIJV010000048.1, read as the reverse complement.
CAGGAGCTAATGAATTACTTCTATAAGATCACCAGAATCGGCGTTGCCATTATCGACCTCAAGGGCAATTTGCTGGTCGCTACCGGATGGCAGGACATCTGCTTGAAATTCCACCGCGCTCATCCTGAAGCCTTGAGGAATTGCATAGAGAGCGATTTGTTCCTTTCCGCGAACGTGGAGAAGGGAAAATATATTCTATACAAATGCAGAAACAACATGTGGGACATGGCTACGCCCATCATGGCGGGGGACAGGCATATCGCCAATCTTTTTCTGGGGCAGTTCTTCTTTGAAGACGAGGCGCCGGATCGGCAGATCTTCATCAATCAGGCGAGAATGCATGGATTTGATGAAAGAGAGTACCTGGCTGCTCTGGACAGGGTCCCGAGATGGAGCAGGGAAACCATTCAGAGCGTGATGGAATTTTATACCCGCTTTGCCGGGATGGTTTCCGAACTCAGCTACGGCAACATCCAGTTGGCAAAATCACTGTCCGCACAGAAACGGGTGGAGAAGGAACTGCGGGAGAGCGAGGAGCGCCATCGGCTCACCCTGGAAGCAATCAAAGAGGGGCTATGGGACTGGGACATCCGGACGGGTAAGGGGCTTTTCAGCCCGCGCTGGTATACGATGCTCGGCTATGAACCCCATGAATATCCCCAAAGCTATGATTTCTGGAAAAGCCTCGTCCATCCCGAGGATATAGAGCGGGCGGAGCGAGAGATCAAAGCGCATGTTACCAGCGGTGAGGGGTACGCGATCGAAATGAGAATGCGTACCAAATCCGGTGACTGGTGCTGGGTTCTCACTCGTGGACGGGTAGTCGAACGAGATGCCGCAGGCAACCCTGTCCGATTGGTGGGGACGCACTCGGATATCACCGAACGCAAGAGAGCGGAAGAAGAAAGAGAAAGGCTCCAGGCTCAACTGCAGCAGGCTCAGAAGATTGAGGCTATAGGGACTTTGGCCGGGGGCATTGCCCATGACTTCAATAACATCCTTGCGACTATCCTGACCTGTTCACAGATGGCCCTGCGCGAGGTCCCCGACTCGAACCCCGCTCATGAAGACTTGCAGCAAATTGTCCAGTCAACCCTTCGAGCGAAGGACCTGGTCAAACAGATTCTTGCCTTCAGCAGAAAATCCGGCAATGAAAAATTAGCTCCCTTGAGAGTCGGATCAATCGTGAAGGAAGCCATCCAACTGCTCAGGGCATGCCTCCCCTCCACCATCGAGATTCGGCAAAGTATCAGAAGTAAGGAAGACCTGGCTTTGATCGATCCGACCCAGGTCCACCAGGTATTGGTAAACCTGTGCACCAATGCCGCACACGCCATGCGCGAAAAAGGGGGCATACTCGCCATTAGTCTGTCCAAAGTCGAACTCGACGCCTCGGACGTTACCGCGTGTCCGGACCTGAATCCCGGTGACTATCTGAAACTCAGTGTCAGCGACACCGGGCATGGGATGGACCCGGAGACCCTGCGCCAAATCTTCGATCCCTACTTCACCACCAAAGAGCCGGGGGAGGGAACAGGCCTTGGGCTGGCCGTGGTACAAAGGATTGTCAAACGGCATGAAGGGGCGATCAGTGTCCATAGCCAACCAGGTAAGGGCAGTACCTTCGATGTATTGTTTCCGGTGGTCGAGATCAGGCCTGAAGAAAGCCTTCCAAAAGAGACGGTAATGCCTCGGGGAACGGAGCGGATCCTTCTGGTCGATGATGAAGAAGCCTTGCTGGCTGCGGGGAAGAGAGCCCTTGAGGAACTGGGCTACAGTGTGGTGGCAAAAAGGAATGGTCCGGAAGCTTTGGCGGTTTTCCAGGCCCAGCCTTTTCATTTCGATCTGGTGATCACCGACTGTACCATGCCGGCCATGGCAGGGCACGATATGGTAGGAGAAGTCATGCGCATAAGGCCGGATATTCCGGTCATTCTGAACACTGGCGGTGCGATTGCGGATGTAATCGACAAAGCAAAGGAAATCGGCATTCGCGAAATCGTCACCAAACCGATCGATCTTTGTGAGTTCGTCCGTATTGTTCGAAGAGCCCTGGATACGTAAGCGATAGCTGTAGCATAGGGCCTTGGCGCCCGCCCCCTCCTCAACACCGCATTGGGCTATGCCTATAATAATATTCTCAGGCCGACAAGAGACCTTGAAAGGCCTTCAAGAGTGCAGGCCTGCGACCGCAGCTTTTGTGCGGAGTAGAGCAACGAGCAGGAACTGGCATATGGTCAGCACCAGGCTTGTCGCCAGGAAGAGATAGAAGTAGCCGAAATGCTGTGCAATGACTCCCAGTATGGAAACCGACAGGGCAATTGCGATATCTCCTGCCCCGATCATGATGCCCAGCGACGTACCGCGGTTTGCAGCTCCGATCCGCTGAACGACCAGGATGACAAAGGCAGGGAATGCGACTCCCAGACCTGTCCCGTATGAGAGACCGGCAGCGACGAGTACGACCGGCGAAAGAGGGAACACCAGGAGCAGCATACCGAACACCATGGCCGCATAGGAATATATGCAGGCCTTTTCCATGCCCAGGCACTCGATGACCCTTTGCACGAGGAACCGGGATATGACTACGGACACGGCGAAGGCAATCAAAAAGAAGGAGTAAAATGTGATGCCGCTTTGAAGGGCCGCAAGGGGAACAAAGGTGAAAGAAGAACCGTAGGCGAACATGGCGCCGAATTGACCCACGGCGGTGGCAAGGACCGCCTTTTCCTTCAACACGGACATGAAGGAGGCATGCCTGTCCTTGCTGACCGGCGCAGCCGAAGGGCTGACACCGAATCTCATGACGCAGAACGCAAGGGCGAGCATCGCTGCGGCCGAAAAGGCGACGACCATAAACCCGAAGTTGTCGAAATAGACCTGGGCAAAGCTCATGCTCGACCCCATGCCGATCATGGTGATGAGCGTATACATGGCGATCGCATTGGAATTGGTTCTCCCGGTCCCAATGCTGCTGGCGAAAGTCACGGCGCCGGTACCGTAGAAGGCTATCGCCGCGCCGTAGAGAGCACGAAGACCGATACAGGAAAGAGTGCTCTCCGCCCAGGGTAGCGCAATAACGGATACGAGCATCAGAACCTCGCCCAAAAGGAGGATCGGCCGGCTGCCGCGCGTGTCGATCTGGACGCCGATCCACGGCCTCAGCAGCAGCGCGACTATGGCGGTCGCACCCATGATGAGGCCGATTTGAGATTCCCTGAAGCCCTTTCCCGCCAGGTAGATGGGCAAAATTATCATGACGAGATTTGAGCTGAATGTCGTATTGAAATGGCAGACGGCAATGTTTTGAAACTGCCTGTTCTTGAAGATACTGAGTAAATCCGACATGATTACCTTCGTGCCTCGAACACCCGACTCCAATGCATGCTTTCAAAAAAGAAAACCCGGCATGGAAATTTCCGGGTGAATGGAGGATCGCGGGTGACCCCGGCAACTTGTCGCCGGGGTGCGAAGCACAAGAGGACAAATAGCAGGACGGGCTCCTGGGCGGTAAAACAGGTTGCCTGCTCTTCCCTCAAGGTAGCGAACACTGACCTGTCAGTTCTTCTTACCCTGAACCACCAGGGTAAATCTTGGCACTCGCGGATCGTTTGTCAGTACAAGAGATACTTTTCTGACGCCGCTTTCACATGCCTTAGGATGGAGTCTGAGCGTTATCTTTCCCTCTGCCCCCGGGGGAATGGCCTTATCAAAACCGGCCAGAGAGGTTCCTCACCCGGGTTGGACTTTCCTTATCTCAAGCACCCCGGTCCCATTGTTTTTGATCACGAACGCATGCGTATAATCGGTCCCTTCTTTTACCTCTCCGAAATTGAAATACGACTCAGGGACCTCCAGGGCAGGAGATCCAACGGCAACCGTTGAGGCGGGGGCGGCATCCGGTTTCGCTGCTGTCTTCGCACTCTCGGAAGTGTGTGCGCATCCCGATGCCGCAAAAAGGAGCACTATCAAATTGATGAGCAGTTTCTTCTTCACTGGTTTCTCCTGGCTGGCCGGTGAACATGTTTCCATTTCCGCGGTACAACTCCACCGCGCCATCTTAAATGGATTATCCGATGATTTAAAGAAAATACTGAGAAGCAAAAGGGCTCTTAGAAGTACCGGTTCGCGGAGCTACGGGGATATTCTTCTAGACTGTAATTGAATATTTCCGGACAGGTGACTACGTTCTGAGAGAAATCCTTTGTCGATAACATTTCTACCGAACGGCGGTAGACCTCCACTAGGAGAAGAGAATACCTATGGCACGTAACGATCTCAAAAATTGCACTATGATGGCGCACCTGCTCGATTCTCTGGAAAAAGGCGAAAATATCGGCCACTACGGCAGGCTTGTCTTCGCGATGGTGGCGCGCCACTTCCTCGAGGAAAAGGACCTGATCGACTGCCTGCTGAAGGACCGAACCTTCAGCGAACAGGAAGCCAGGGCCCTGTTGAAACAGGTGAGCGCCAGGGATTACAATCCTCCGAGGCGCGAACGGATCCTGGAATGGCAAAAAGAGCAGGATTTTCCAATTTGTCCGGATGTAGCCAACCCTGACGGGTGCAACGTCTATAGAGACCTGAAATTCCCTGATTCCATTTATGAGCACATAAATGAATACTACCTTCAGAAGGCTGGGTTCTGGGCTCATAATTAAAAGAGGACCATCTGATCTGCGATTAAATCTTCAGATTGCAGGGCAATTGAACCGGGATAGTCGCGTGTCTGAAATCGGCGGTATTCCGGGTAACGATCACGTCAATCGCGTTGAGCCTGGCGGATTCATGCAACACGGCGTCTTCAAAGTCGCCAAACGACAGATGCAATGCGCTCTGCAGGACCATCCTGTCTACCGGTGCTATCTCGAAAAGAGACAGCAGAAGAGAGATGCCGTCAAGGGTCTTTTTCGCTCCTCCAGATTTTCTTACCAGATAATGGAGTGTCGTCACAGTTGTCGCGCACAGCCAGCCTTCAATCTTGCCCAATTCGACCATTGAAAGGCATCTGGCGGCATCCAGTGAAAAGGGAGTTCTGTCGAGCAGAAGATCAAGGATCACATTGGTGTCGAAAAGCACTCTCAAAGGTGCTTCTCCTCAAGATGCCGGCGGTAGTCTTCTTCGAAAACGTCCGCTTTCTTGAGCAGACCTTTAAGACTAGCAACCTTCGGGCTTATCTCTTCGACCTCTCCGGACGAAGGTGCATCGAGTTTTTCAAAGTAGTCAGCCACCATTTTGGAGACCGATTTTCCGGTCTTTTTGGAAAACCTCTTCGCCTTCCTGATGAGCCCTTCATCCAGGCGCAAAGTCAACTTTGTTTGCATGGAGACCTCCACCGCAAGACGTATTAGCTTAGTAATATTGTACGTCATGGCCATCCGGATGTCAAATCCTTGAACTTGCCAATATCTTTCTCAAAACGAAGGGCAAAATCCCGTTGTTCCGGAAATAGGCGACCTCGACCGCGGTGTCCAGTCTCGCCGTCAGGTCGAACTCGATGCGGCTGCCGTCGGGCTTTATCGCAGTCGCTCTCACTTTTCCGCGTGGTTTGATCTCTTCGGTTCCTTCAAGATGAAACACCTCGGATCCGTCAAGCCCGAGGCTCTCGTAGCTCTCTCCTTCTTTGAAGGTGAGCGGAAGCACTCCCATGCCGACCAGGTTGCTCCGGTGAATCCTCTCGAAAGATTCCGCTATAACCGCCCTTATGCCGAGGAGCGCCGTCCCTTTGGCCGCCCAGTCCCTGGACGAGCCGGCGCCGTACTCGCCTCCGGCAAGGACCACCAGGGGTACATTCTCTTCCCTGTAGGCATTGGAAGCATCGTACACATACATTTCCTTACCTTCGGGAAGCTTCCTCGTATAGCTGCCTTCCTTCGGGTCCGCCAAGCGATTCTTGATGCGTATATTTCCAAAAGTTCCCCGCACCATCACTTCATGGTTGCCCCTGCGCGAGCCGTAAGAATTGAAATCAGCCTGCCGCACGCCCCGCCATTCCAGGTACTGGCCGGCCGGGTAGGCTTCGGGAATGGAGCCGGCGGGCGAGATATGGTCGGTTGTGACGCTGTCGCCCAGCAGCAGCAAAGCGCGAGCGCCGGTTATGTCCCCTGGACTGCCCGGCTGCAGGGATAATCCCTCGAAATAAGGAGGCTCCTTGATATAGGTGGAGTCCGGCTTCCAGGAAAACGTCAGCCCCTCCTCCACGTTCAGCGCCTGCCACATCTCATCTCCGTCGAAAATAGCCGCGTACTCGGATGCAAAGAACTCTTCTTTCACGTGGCTCTCGACCACACTCCTGATTTCGTCGTCGGAGGGCCAGATATCCTTGAGATAGATCTGCCGCCCGTTAGGATCGCTCCCCAGGGGTTCGGAAGTGAGATCGATATCGACGCGTCCCGCCAGCGCGAAGGCGACCACCAGCATGGGAGAGGCAAGGAAATTCGATCTTACGAGGGGGTGAATTCGCGCTTCGAAGTTCCTGTTTCCCGAAAGCACCACGGCGACATTAAGCTCTTTTTCCTTCACCGCCTGCGCCACGGCTGGATGGAGCGGTCCGCTGTTGCCTATGCAGGTCATGCACCCAAAACCTGCGACGTGAAAGCCCAAAGCTTCCAGATAAGGCGACAAACCGGCGCTATCGAGATAGCGGACCACGACTTTCGATCCGGGCGCCAGGACCGTTTTTACATAGGCGGGCGGACGCAAACCCTTCATGACGGCGTTACGCGCCAGGAGCCCCGCGCCGAGCATCACACCGGGGTTGGAGGTATTGGTGCAGGAGGTGATCGAGGCCATGACCACACTGCCGTCCCGGATTTTTTCCGGTTTGCCGTCAATCTCGAATTCGCATTCCTTTGTTGCCGGGTTAATGCCTGAGTGCTCCGGCGAGCCGCCTGCAAAACCGGCCAAATCTCTGAGCGGTATAAGCTGGGAGGGCCGGGAAGGGCCTGCGACGGCGGGTTCGATCTTGCCCAGATCGACATGCAAAACGTCCGTGTACTCGGCCTCATCCTCACCTGTATAAAAAAGGCCCATGGCCCTGGCGCATTCCTCGACAATCGGGGCATGGTCGGCCCGGTTCGATTTTCTCAGGTATTCCACCGTTCTTTCATCAATCGGCACGAAGCCGATCGTTGCGCCGTATTCCGGCGACATATTGGCCAGAGTGGCCCGGTCCGGAACCGAGAGATTCTTTATGCCGGGGCCGAAGTACTCGACAAACTTCTCCACCACCCCGTATCTTCTGAGCATCCAGGTGACAAAGAGCGTCAGATCGGTAGCGGTGACTCCGGGGCTCAGCTTACCGGTCATCTTTACGCCTATCACCTCGGGGATTGCCATGTAATAGGGTTGCCCGAGCATTACGGCTTCTGCTTCTATGCCCCCTACTCCCCAGCCGACTACCCCTATTCCGTTTATCATCGTGGTGTGGGAATCGGTTCCAATGAGCGTTTCCGGACAGGCAAGGGCAGAGCCCGCTGCTTCCTCTACTCTTATAGCGCGGCTCAGGTATTCCAGGTTGACCTGGTGGCAGATCCCCGACCGGGGAGGCACAATGCGCAAGTTATCGAAGCTTTTCTGCGCCCATTTCAGAAAGGCATACCGCTCGCTGTTTCGCTCATATTCTTTCGCAACATTTAACTCCTGGCAATCGCAAGTCCCATGGAAATCGGCCTGAACCGAATGATCTATGATCAGGTCAACTGGGACCAGGGGATTGATCTTTTTGGGATCTCCGCCCATATTGAGCATGGCGTTGCGCATCGCCGCAAGATCAACAATAGCCGGCACGCCGGTAAAATCCTGCTTCAGCACACGCGCGGGATGAAACGGTATCTCCACCGGGAAATCATAACTCCCGCGCCACCGTGCGATTTGCAGGAGGTCTTCTTCTTTGACGATTTCGCCGTCGAGTTTTCGAAGTAGATTTTCCACGAGCACCCGGATGCAGAAGGGCAGTCTTTTGATGGAAGCAATCCCGCGTTCTTCCAGGAGGTTAATGTCGAAAAAGGAGATTTTTTTGCCTGCTACCTGGATTTCTCTTCTGAATTCGCTGTTCCGCATTGTTTCCTCCTTATGAAGCTCGGGATGCACCGGATGAAAACGGGTTTGGGAAAAAGGGTGGGCACGGTTTTTAGTGCCCACCGCTTTCGAGAAGAGTGTGTTTGCCCTCGGGACGGTGGGCACGATGAATCCCGTGCCCACCCTACGGTAAAACAAAGCAACAAAACCTCTCAAAAAAGCCTGCCCAGAAGTTTCATTCTCGTTCAAACCACGCCAAAGGCGTGGCTAAAAGCGTGGCGGCGCCGCTGGATTCCGGCTCAGAAGCCCTGCCGGAATGACGGAGGTGGGAGTCCACGGCAATCCGGTTGGCATAGAGAAATGCACCGACAACGAGCCCCTTCGCCGAACTCGGCAAGTACCATTGGCGCTGCTGATTATAGCGTTCAAACCCACTCCACTTCAGATAAATCGGGCATTGCGGGAGAGATCGGGTAAGCACATTTACCGGTAGTACGAGGTATCGGCTCAATTTACAGAAAATCCACCTACCCCGATCATTCCGCGTTTGAGTGCTTCAGAGCCGAACAGCCACCATCGAACGTAGTTTAAACGAGAAAGGAATTTTATTTGTCCCTCTGGAGTGTTCTTTTGATTGTCTGCCTCACCAATTACAGCCGCACCTCTTGCTGATCGTCTATTCGTTTTCCTTCGGAACCCTCTGCGTGACTGCTCATGTTCCTGCAACTGCCGTCACTGTCAGGAGCGATTATTTTCAGGCAGTTCTCGTTTTGAAGGTACTCGATCACTTCCCGCGGAATGTATTCCATTTCGAGCAGTTCCCTGGTCTCCACTTCACCATTACGCAGTCTTGTCATCAGGAGATTATGGTATTTTGTCTTGGATTTCCGCTGATAGTAGTCCCGGTAAACCAGCGCCGATCCGATAATGATGATGACCCCCATCATCAGCCAGAACACCTTATGCTCTATTTTTACATGGAACCCGTCCAGCAGGAGCTTGGCTCCGATGAAAAAGATGAGCTGGTAGGCGAGATCCTCAAGCCGTGGCAGCTTTTCGAGCAAACGAACCAGAAAACCGGCGAGGAAGCGCAGGAAGATAATCCCCAGGACTCCACCCATCCATATGATCAGTAGCTTGTCTGTCATTGCAACAGCCGCGGTAATGCTGTCGATTGCGAAGGCAATGTCGGTCAGCTCCACGGCCGCCACCGTTCGCCAGAAGCCTGCGCTGCCTCGCGCTCCCATCCGATGAGCATCTTCCTTGTAGAAGAAAAACATGTGTTTCATTGCAAGATAGATGAGATAAGCTCCGCCCGCGAGTTTGAACAGCGTAAACCGCATCAGGTATGCAGCAAAGACGATGGCGAGGAAGCGGAAAACGAAGGCGCCCAGAATACCGTAGGCCAGCGCCTTTTTCTGCTGTTCCTTTGGCAGAGACCGCACCAGGATGGCCAATACGAGGGAATTGTCAACCGAGAGGATACCTTCAAGAGCAGCCAGCGTCACTATAGTAAGTGCATCAACGGCTTCCAGTGAGTATATTTGCTGACCGATCCCGGCAAACAACTCTGCGATTACATTCACCTTTATTTCTCTCCTGCAAGACAGGGCGCGATATCGTCAGCGGTTCCAGTACTCATCCAAACGGGCACGAGGATGAGTGCATCCCGGAGTTCAGGCCATCACCGGGATTGTCTCAAGTCCGGCAAACATGCTCGTAAGCTAATCTCCACTTATAATTGAGGCAAGTCGCAGCTCAACAGGAGCACGTGACTGGAAAGCTTCCTGGATTAAATGCTTTGAGTAAATGTCAGGTTCCGGATCAACCACCATCGGCATCTGACCGGAGAGGCGGCACAGGTCGGCAGTCATTCAACAGCCGCCTGTTTTCTCGCATTGAAATATTCTCTTATCGTGTCCATAAAGGCCTCCAGCGCCGGGGGACGCCATTTGCCCTCATAGCTGATCATCATTATTCCGGTCTCCAGTTCATCGACCCAATCCACTCTGACCAGCCGTTCCTGTTTCAATTCCATCCGGACGGAGATTTCCGGAACTATGGTCACTCCTGTTCCCGCCATTATCACCTGCTTGATGGCCTCGATGCTGTTGATCTCAATGATGGCGCCAGGCTTGACTTTCTCCGCCGCCAGGGTCTGTTCGAACTGCATCCGGTATCCGCAATCGTTCTTGGGCAACAGGAGAACCTGTCCTTTAAGATCCTTGAAATCCACTCGTTTGCAGTTGGTGAGTGGATGATCCGGATGAGTGACTACCACCAGAGGCTCGCTGCCCAGGAATTCAGATTCCAGGTTGTTTGCTCCGACAGTTTCAGCAAAGAGGAACGCCAGATCCACTGTGCCCAGCCTCAGTTCATTCTCGAGTGAATGCACGGCGCAACTGGTGATATCCAGCCGCAGAGCCGGAAATCTCGGCTGATATTCACGAAGAATGCTGGGGAGATAATAGCATGACATGGTCTGAGGCATCCTCAATGTCAGCAGGCCGGAGGCTCTTCTGCCTGTTACCTCGGCCAGGGCCTCATCCCTGACGGCCAGGAGTTTATCCGCGTAGATCAGCATCTTTGCTCCGGCTTCGGTGAGTTGGACAGATTTGCCGATTCTTTTGAACAGCAGGATACCTATTTCGCTCTCGAGGGCCTTGATCTGGGCGGAAATGGTCGACTGGGCATAGTTGAGAACTTCAGCCGCCTGGTTGAAATTCATGAGCGTCGCCACTGTCCTGAAGGTCCGCAAACGCTGCAAGTCCATACTGATTTTCCTCAATCAATCGAATTATGCGATTAGCTGATTAAAATGATTCATTGGACGTTAAACAGAATATCCGGTACGCATATATATAAAGATTCCAGAGATGGAGCAAACCCTAATCTGATTCGGCGATTAAATTTTCCGGCCGTTAAAAAGGAGAGCAGGATGAATGCAGCAGAGACCATGCCCACAGAAAAAATGGACCCTATCCTCATCTCGACGACTCTGGTTGCAGGCCAAAACCGGCGGATGCTCGCCAAGGCTCGCCATCACGAAATCCTGATGGATGTGAGCGAAAGATTCGGCGGTGATGACGCCGGCCCTACGCCCCCGGAATGCCTGGCGATAGCGCTTGGGGGATGCGTAATGAATTTCTGCCGCATAATTGCGCTGGAAAACGAAATCGAACTCGATGATCTTCAGATGAGGATTGTCGGGGAGATCGACCCTACCAGGGCCTCCGGCCTCCGCACTGAAGAAAGAGCAGGATTCTCACATATTTCCGTCGAGCTGAAGATGTCCTCGAAATTAACCGAGTCCGAGAAAGAGGATTTCCTTTCGGAACTGATAAGCCGGTGCCCACTTTGTGACACCATAGGCAATCCCACGCCTTTCCGTGTTGAGTTCGTTAAGTAGAGGGCATTACCAAATTATTAAATTGAAGCTCATCTGCTCTGATCCTGTTTTGAGCAGGTATGCTCCTTTTACCGCGTGAACGAGCCGTCTTGGTTGACTTTGCCCCATTGCCGTTGCATTAGTCAGGCTTCGACAAAGGCGAGGATCATGAAACGATTCAGTATATCAAGAAATAGCCGAGACTGCAGGATAGTGTCTTTCATTTCATTTCGAAAGGAATTGCTCCGCGAAGCATTGGATCCTCCTTGGACAGGCGCCTTGAACGAACGTCCTCCACTTGACTCCAGGAGTGTTCCCCGCTATTTTAGCATCATGATGATTATCTGGAGGGCATCAAGATGCGTACCACATTGACAATTGAAGACGAAATTGCCATGGCGCTCAAGGATTTGTCTCATCGGAGCGGCAGGCCGTTCCGGCAGGTGGTGAACGAAGCATTACGAAAGGGGGTGCATGCTCTCGAAAACCCCGGCTCGCAGCCCTACAGATTAGTTCCCGCCTCGCTTGGTCCCGTCCGCCCGAATATCAACTTGGACAAGGCATTGGGTCTGGCCGATGCGCTGGAAGATGAGGCAATCGGCATGAAGCTGGAGTTGCGCAAATGATTCTGGTGGATGTGAATCTGTTGCTCTACGCTGTGAACCAGGATCTGCCTCAACATGCCCGCTCACGTGCATGGCTTGAAGATGTGCTGTCCGGCAATGAAGGCGTGGGGCTGCCGTGGGTGGTAATTCTTGCCTTTTTGCGCCTTACTACCAGCGCACGGATTTTTGGACGTCCACTTTCTATTGAACGAGCAGTTGCCTATGTCGAGGAATGGCTGGCACAACCGGTGGTAACAACGGTCACACCGGGCAAGAACCACTGGACTGTTCTGCGTAATCTGTTGCTCGATTCCGGAACGGGAGGGAATCTGACAACGGATGCCCACATTGCCTCTCTCGCCATCGAATATGGTTATACCGTTTATTCCACGGACAACGATTTCAAACGATTTGCCGGAATACGTCACATAAACCCGCTGACGGTGTAGTCATCCCACAGTTCGGTTTCGGGCCAAACCTGCACAAATAATCACAGTCCAACACATTGAACAAGATAGACCATGTGCGCTCTGGATATTCGATATAAGAACCGGGTATCGGAAGCAACGGCGAAGCCCTTCC
>CAZIJV010000047.1:0-41864 GCA_964539645.1 uncultured Syntrophobacter sp. | reverse complement strand
CCGCACAGAATGCATCTCATCGAAAAATTTTTCGCACCCCTGTGATCAGTTACAAAAAATGAAAAAGAAGCAAATCGATTTCCCCTGACTGTACGCAATGCACTGAGGCATCAGGTCCCGGGGATCAGCCAGTCATCCTGCCGCCTGCTGTCCACGTGCGTTGCCGATCCCGCTCTTCTCCCGCTCGAACTTGTCCTGCTCCGTGATAATGGTGTAACTCCCGGTTGGCACAATTTGTGAAAAATGAAATTTTTCAACCTATGTAAAGATCGATCTTTTCTTTACATAGGCGAATTGGTATGTTTCGACTGGATGCACCTACAGGAGGGGTCCAAGTCCCGGCAATGGAATCCGAGCAAAAAAGCACCAATAATAAGAATCATGTCATCCTGAAGTTCGTCCTGGTCATCTGCGTGATCGTCCTGTTGACAATCATTGCCTACGAGACCGGCCTCATCAAGTATTTCCTGAGTAAGAAGCGGCTGACGGCTCTTCTCGACTCCCTTGGTCCCTGGTCCTTTGCCGGTTTTATCATGATCCAGGCGGTCCAGGTGGTGGCGGCGCCCATTCCCGGCGATTTAACGGGATTTCTTGGGGGTTATCTGTACGGTCCGTGGCTGGGTATCGTCCTTTCCACGATCGGACTCACCCTCGGATCATACATAGCCTTTATACTTGCTCGGACCTTTGGAAAACCTTTCGTCAAAAAGTTCGTTCCAGCGGCTTCCCTTCAGCGCTTCAATTTCCTCCTCCACCGCAAGGGCGCCTTCATTGTCTTCCTCCTGTTTCTCCTTCCGGTATTTCCCAAAGATTATCTTTGCTATATTCTCGGGCTCGGAGAGATGTCTGCCCTGGAATTCCTCGCCATCGGCGGCACCGGCAGGCTTCTCGGGACCATCCTTTTGACGTTGGGGGGCAACTATTTCAGGCTCCATGAATACGGGAAATTATCTATAGTCTGCGGCGTCGCCCTGATATTGATGATTTTGGCCATAGCCTATAAGGACAAACTCAACAGGCTTTTTCGTCTCTGGAACATCAGGCACAGGCGCAAGAAGGGAAGGCTCTCCGTGGACCCTAGCTGAGGGCCGCAAAGGCCCTGAAGTGCTGCCCCACTCATAGCGTGGCCGGGCTTTCGATGCAGTTCAAAAGAAGCCCCGGATGCAGTTCCCGGGCTCTTATCTGACTTCAAAGTCAGAGTCTTCGTTCAAACCACGCTAAAAGCGTGGGGGTCTCGCTGGATTCCGGCTCAGAAGCCCTGCCGGAATGACGGAGTGGGAGGCTCCCCGGCAAACCGGTTTGGGATTGGAGAGCGGACCTGCAACAATGGGACCCCGGCCTTTTGGCAAGTTCGGCCAATAACGTTGTGACGTAGATTGCAGAGGGCAAACCGGCGCACTTTGAACTCCTCGGGCTGTCGCAGGATCTCACTTGCCCCGTCATTCCGGCGGCGCTCCTGAGCCGGAATCCAGCGAGACCGCCACGCTTTTAGCGTGGTTTGAACGAGAATGAAACTTTGATTTTGTCTCTCTGGTGTGTTCCTTAAGACGGGAAAAGCGGGAACGGCAGCAGTTAAGGTCCTACAGGCACTGGAGCGTATTGCCCCTAATCCAGCTTGGCCCCGGGTAGGTTTTGAACACTGATGAGGCTTGTGCACTCTCCCATAAGAGAATTTTTTTATAGACCACCCCGGGCTGCCTTTCCCGCGTCCCAACAAAGGAGACGCTTAATAATGTCAAGCAAGAAGAAGTCCATCGCCAGTAAACGACAACCACGTATATTGCAAACCGTTCAACCCAACGCTGCGGGTATCGACTTGGGCTCGCGCGAGCATTGGGTAGCTGGCCCACCCCTTCCAGATGGTTCCTCAAATGTTAAACGTTTTGGAACTACAACTCCGGAATTGCTTCGCCTGTCCGAGTGGCTTAAGCAGCAGCAGATCACTACAGTCGCCATGGAAAGCACCGGTGTATACTGGATCCCCTTGTTTGAGATCCTTGACAGCCGTGGTTTCGACGTCCATTTGGTCAATGCTCGCCAGATCGGTCATGTTCCCGGTCGCAAAACCGATATGATCGATTGCCAATGGATTCAATTACTGCATGCATGTGGACTACTTCGAGGTTCTTTCCGGCCCGGAGATGACATCTGTCGCTTACGGGCTCTCATCCGTGAACGTAATAACATTGTGGATAATCGTTCAGACTGGATCAGGCGCATGCAGAAGAGCCTGGATCAAATGAACGTTTGCGTCCATCATGCCGTTTCGGATATCTCGGGTGCTACAGGCATGACCATAATCCGTGCCATTGTCAGCGGTGAACGAGACCCTAAGGTATTAGCACATCTTCGTGACCGTCGTTGCCTGAAATCCGAAGACCAGATCGCTGAAGAACTCACGGGCAACTGGCGCGACGAGCATTTATTCAATCTCAAACAGGCCCTTAAGGTCTATGATGAGCTTTGTTCTATAGTCGCTGTCTACGATGCCGAGATCCTCAATTTGATCGAAATCCTGCAACCTCATGAATCCCAAGATTCAACGGCGCCGCCACCGGCATCCAAAGCCAAGGCCAAAAAGTTTTCCCAGCGTGGACAGGAACCCATGCGTCAGGCCCTTTATCGGCTGTCGGGCTTTGATCTGACCACAATTGATGGTATTGGGGTGGATACCGCCGCCATTATTATGAGCGAGTTAGGCCCCGATCTGTCGGTATTTCCGGACGAGGGACACTTTGTTTCATATTTACGCCTGGCTCCTAATATTTCCATCAGCGCAGGTAAAAAAGTCCCCGGCAGGTTCCGGGCCGTTACCTCTACTCGTGTGTGCAATGCACTGCGCATGGCCGCCACCACTTTACGCAATTCAAAGACGGCCCTCGGCGCCTACTATCGCCGTATTTCGTGGCGTAAAGGCGCTTCAGTGGCCGTTTTCGCAACAGCCCGCAAACTTGCCCAACTCGTTTACCGACTAATTAAGTACGGGCAAGCATATGTTGATACAGGCGCCGATTTCTATGAGGCTCGTTTTAAACAGCGTAGATTGGCTTCCTATACCAAAGCTCTTAAAGAAATGGGCTATAAAGTCGAACCCGTACAGCCCGAGAGAATGCTCATCGCCAATGAAGTTTCATAAGAGGCACGCTGTAGCCACACTTTTAGCCACGCCTTTGGCGTGGTATTTATTTCGTCCCCCTTGGCGTTGCCTCCAAAAATGTACTTTCACATAAGCCGATTCAATTTTGGACACTTGATGTGGGGCAGTACCAAGTGACCGGCACGGGTTTTTCATTTTCATGCCCGCAATAGAACAGTCGCTACGCTTTCAGCAATGCCGTCATTGCGGACGTGCCGCATGGTCATCATAATAGTCCATAGTTCCCGCGCACCGCGGGATTCCGTTTCTATCACCCCCGGTAAATATCGCCAGTGACATCCCCGTAATCAGAGCGGATGCCGTTTGTCCTTAGCAACGATAGGATCTGTTGAAGCGCTTCGGAGTTCTTCTCCGGTATTTCCGCGCTGCATTCAGAACTCCTGCATTCGACCGCATAGCCGCCCGTCCTCAGCACACCGGCAGCCAGATCGAGTTTATCGACATGTATCCCGATTATGGAATAATCACCCATGTAGAAATCGGGGAGGGAGTGCAGGTCGGCCAGCGATTTTTCTTCAGGCTCCGATGAGTGGGCCTTTTTTACGATGGGTATTTTCCACATGGCAACCTCACGTTGTTAATAGAATAGCTTGTCTCTAATTACGTTCACGAAATAATAATGACTCCTGCCGAGATGGGCAATCCCTGCCGAAGCAGGTGCATATCATTTTTCGAGGCTGCGTCGAACCTCCCCCGGCAGTAGCACCTCCGTTCATATCAATGATTTATCGATCACTTTTGGCGGAAAAATGCCGCATGGTTAGATGTAAAAAAGGGCGGATCTCTCAAGACGATAGGGGCAATGGCGGGATGCTTTTTAAACTCCCTTTCCGCGAATTGCCGAACTTTCGCCCTGTCCCATCCCCGCGGGTGAGCAAACCCGGTATAGAGAGAAAGGTCCCCCTCATAATGGGGATAGGCGCCGAATCGTTCCGCATCCGGACTGTTGACTGGCATATTGAAAATGGCCAGGTTCAAGAAATCGATTGAATCACTATGCCGCACGACAAAGTCGAGAGTGTTCCTGGCCTCCGCCTCCGCTTCCGACGGTGTTCCCAGCAGAAGATACACATAGGTTCCTATGCCCGATTTTTTCAGCGAGACGAGGGCCTTTGATGCGACCTCCAAGTCTATTCCCTTCTGTTCCAGATCGATCACTCCCTGGTCTCCCGACTCGAGGCCGAGCTTGAGCATTGCGCATCCCGATCTCTTAAGAGCACGGCAGTATTCCTCATCGGCAAGGTTTCGGGTGATGCGCACGAATCCATACCAGGGCGCATCAGGCGGTTGTTCTACCAGGTTTCTCATAAAAGCGGGGCTGAGTGCGCTGTCGAGGAAGTGAATCAATACCGGACGAACACTCGCGGAGAGTTCTCTCGCTTCGCGCGCCGCACGTTGTGCGGGGATCGGCTCATAGGCGGTCCTTTCGGCTTTTTCCGGACAGAAGGCGCAACGGTTCCAATAGCAGCCGGAAGACGCGCTGTAAGGAAGAATGGGGCCCGGCGCCATGTAATCACTGAAGGTAAATGGCTTGTAATCGGGTCTGCATTCACTCTTTTCCTTCTTGTGGGCGAGCAGATCCAGGAGAGCCTCTTCTCCAGGTCCGTCGATCAGCCGCTCCACCAGTCCGGCAAAAGGGTTGCGCCATGCCTGACGTCGAACCCACGAGGTAATCAGGCCTCCTCCGAGGACAATCCGGATTTCGGGGAATCTTTTTTTAAGAAAGCCTATCATGGCGAAGGTGGTAAGAGCCTGGCTTAAAAAATTGAGTGAAAAGCCGATGATTTTCGGACCCTCCCTTTCCAGGAAGCCGGAAAGCCGCCTGGAGAAGTACTCAAAAAAAGGATTCCGGTCGTATGTTTCCGCTGCCTGGAGCAGGTCGCGGGCGCGCACGGGCGACAGGTTGAAATCCTGGTAGTTGGAGAGGCTGAGGCGCACGGAACCGCTGCTTGCCGCCTTTTCGAGAAGATGGTTTATATCGAAAACGGCCAACTTATAGCGCTGCAGGTCGGTATAACCCGGGGCGCCGCGGAGGAAGCCGAGATTTCGATCCCGGTTGCGAAGCGCCCGTTGTGTCCACCTGTCGGCGGCGGAGATAGAGGGTCTGCCGAGCAGGTGCAGGAGGCCTTCGATATTAGCATCGATTACCGAGCACTGCACGCCGGCGCTGTTCAGGGCGCCGTATAGGCGAGCCAGTCCCGGTGGAGGTTCGGAAGGTTTTACGATGGGTGGATTTATGAGAAGAATCATTGGCTGCCGGAATCAGGGAGTCTGTCGTTAAAATCAATTTCTAACTTGCCGCGGGCGCGCCGGACAACAAAAAAAGCGCTCCTCGAAGAGCGCTTTTTACAGCCTGCTTGCACGGGCAGGCTAATGTTCGGCGCCGGCCTTTATCGACTCAAGCAGAATGTGATAATCTTCATAGGTGTCGGCGGAGCTTTCGATCACCTCGTAGAGGTCATCCAGGTCCATGTTGACGACAGCATCCTTGTCGGGAGACTCTTCTTTTAATTCAATCCATACCCAGTCCAGAAGCATCTCTTCGGAATCGCCGTAGCCTTCCTCCTTTATATCCAGGCTGCCCTCACGCATCTTTTGACCCACTTTTTTCAGAGCTGCCCTCACGAATTCTTTCATTTCCATCAAAACCCTCCTTTATGCTCACGGCCTGTCCCCGTTCTGAGGAAAGCTCCAGGATCGATAAAACTTGAAAAACGCCACCCGACAAAATAGCTCATTAGCGGCGCCCATTCAATCCATAATCATGCAACTCGTGAACTTCGCTTCCAACCCGCAAAACTCTGTTCTTGTTCAATATCCCAATCGTTAATATAATCCTCATTCCCGAGTAAAAATAATACACGCGATGCAAATCACCATTAGGAATTGCTCCACTGGAGCGAAGGAATTCTCATGCCAGAGAAACAGTATGTAATCGATGCCATGACCATCCAGGATTCCTGGCGGCTTTTCAAAATCCTGGCTGAATTCGTGGATGGATTCGAGACCATGGGTGATCTCTACCCTGCTGTGAGCATTTTCGGGTCGGCAAGGGTCAAGCCGGGTGAGGATACCTACGAAAAGACCTACCAGATCGCCCGCAAGCTTGCCGTGAACGGGTACAACGTCATTACCGGGGGCGGGCCGGGAGTTATGGAAGCGGGTAATAAGGGCGCAAAGGATGGGGGCGCCAAGTCGGTGGGACTGAATATCGAACTGCCGCTCGAACAGCACCCCAACCCTTTCTCTACTGTAAGGGTGGATTTTCAGTATTTTTTCGTACGCAAGGTGATGTTTGTAAAATATGCACAGGCCTACATAGGCATGCCGGGCGGCTTCGGGACCATGGACGAGATATTCGAAGCGCTCACTCTCATTCAGACAAGGCGCATAAAGCCTTTTCCGGTCGTATTGGTCGGAAAGGATTTCTGGATGGGAATGATCGAGTGGGTCAGGCAGACCCTGATCTGCGGTCGCTATATTTCTCCGGAGGATCTCGATTATCTGACCATCCTGGATGATCCGGACGAAGTGGTACACCATATAAGGAAGTATGTAATAGTCTAGAAATCATGATCTAAGCACGAAAGCAAGAAGGTAAGGGGCAGCCGCTGCTGCCCCCTCTTTTTTTCCATCCTGCAATTTTCCCGGCAAATCTCCATCCTGAAACCATTGCTCCGGCAATCTGTCTTAAATTACTTCTAAACATCACCTTTGAAGACCAGGAGGAGATTCCATGATAAAGAGAATGGTGGTTGTCCTTTTAGCATCGGTATTAGTGACAGGTTTATTTTCTCCGGAGCGCCTCAGAGCGCAATCAGGCCAGGTGATCCCGCCCGGTGAGGCGGGGGCGAAAGCCTTCCTGGAAAAATCCCCGCGGCATCATGAATGGGTCGATATTGCGGTTCCTGGGTCCGGATCGAAAATTACCTCCTTTGTGGCCTATCCCGAACGTAAGGATAAAGCCCCGGTGGTGATCGTCATTATGGAAATCTTTGGCCTGACCGACTGGATTCGGGCGGTAGCCGATCAACTGGCGGAGGAAGGCTTTATTGCGATAGCACCCGATCTGCTCACAGGCAAAGGGGGAACTCAGGCCTTCAGCAGCAGGGATGACGTGGTGAAAGCAGTGCGGGAGCTGCAGCAGCCCGCGGTTGTAGAGATGCTCAATGCCGTTGCGGCGTATTCCAAAAAGATCCCCAGCTCGAACGGCAGGTTCGCGACAGTCGGCTTCTGCTGGGGTGGCGCCCAGAGCTTCTCCTATGCCGCAGCTCAACCCGATCTGGCGGCGGCGGTGGTCTATTATGGAACCTCGCCCTCCCCGGAGGATCTGGCAAGGGTGCGCGCACCGGTCCTGGGGCTTTATGGCGAGGATGACGCGCGTGTCAACACCACGGTGGGACCGGCGGTCGAAAAGATGAAGGAACTGGGCAAGCCGTTCGTCACCCACACTTACAAGGGAGCGGGGCACGGTTTTCTACGCGCTCAGGGAGAACGGGACGGAGCAAACCTCGAAGCCTCGAAAAAGGCATGGCCGGAGACAATCGAGCATCTGAGGAAGCACACAAAGTAGGGGGGCCGCCAGGACAGCCTGTCTCGGTATTCTTTGACATCATGTAGTCTTGCGTCATTCCGGAACGAATATTATATCACCAGGCTGTCCAGGCCTTCGATCAGACTTCTGAAATCCTCCGGCAAAAGGGCGGTGGCCGAAACGAGAGCCTCGGTCAGGGGATGGGCGAACTGGAGATGCCGTGCATGCAGCATCTGACGGTCTGCCCGGAGCAGCAGTTCCCGCATGGGCGCCGATTTTATGCTCTTCGCGCGCCTCTTTCCCCCCCCATAGGTTTCATCGCCGACAACAGGATGGCCGATGTGGCTGAGATGCACACGGATCTGATGCGTCCGGCCCGTCTCAATAACAACGCGAAGCAGAGCGGCCTCGCCCCAGCTCTTTTCAATTCGCCACCGCGAAAAAGCCTCCCGTCCCCTGCCCTGTAACACAGCTATCCTCTTCCGATCCGTGGGATGCCTGCCCAGCAGCGTGGCAATCTCACCCTCATGTTCGGACGGGGTTCCATAAACGAGCGCAAGATACTCCTTCTTCACTCCTTTTTCCTTGAACTGCCTGACCAGGTGCAGATAGGCGCGTTCGCTCCGGGCAATAACGAGCGCTCCGGAAGTATCCTTGTCCAGGCGGTGGACGATACCCGGACGAAGCGGAGAACCCTGCAGGGCCAGCCTTGGCGAATGGGCCAGCAGTCCGTGCACGAGCGTTCCCTCTTCGTGTCCCGCTCCCGGGTGCACCACCAGGCCGGGGGGCTTGTTTACGATCAGCAGGTCATCGTCTTCATACAGCAGGTCCAGTTCCATTGCCTGGGGCTTCAGGGCAGTCGCGGCTTCGGGTGAGGGGATTACCGTACGGATCACGTCCCCAACCCTGGTTTCATAGCTGGGCTTGGCGGCAGAGCCGTTTACCAGGACCATTCCGCCGTTGATCAGCTTCTTGAAATGGCTGCGGGAAAGGTCGCGAATAACCCTGCTCAGAAAAAGGTCGAGCCTCTGGCCCTCCTGTTCGCAGGAAATGGTGAAGGAATACTCCGAGCCGGTATGCGCGATTTTACCCAATTTTTCTTCCCGGTCCGAAAGAAATGAAGGAGCTTAACCCGAATACCAATTTCAGAATTGGTTGGCAATACCCTAGATGCCGCCCTCCCCTGAAAGAGAGGGGGAATTGGTGATGATTTCCTGATACTTCTTTCCGGTGAGCAGCAGATCAGTTCACCAGTCTTTTCCCCGAACGGCCTCCGTTCCCCTTTGCATTATCATCCTTTTTCTTCTGGATGACCGCTTTGACCATTGCGGCTATCTCCGCCCCGGACATCATGTCCTTGAGCAGAAAATGGTCCGCCCCGTATTTTTCCGCCACCAGGCGGTACTCCGGCAGATCATAATTCGTAAAAATGCTCACCACGACATCGGGGTGATGGCCCTTGATTTCGCGGGTCAGTTCGAGTCCGTTCTTGCCCGGAAGCCGGATATCCATGAAGACGACATCCGGTGAGGTCTGATCGATCTTGCAGAGGGCGTCCGAGCCGTCGGCAGACTCATTGACCAGGAGTGAGGGGATGTACATTTTGAGGATTTCTTTAAAAGAACGCCGGAAAAAGTCATTGTTTTCGATTATTAGAACTGAAGACATCGTGAGCCCTCCATGCGAACGCGTTTAGGCTCAGGCATGACAAACCGCCTGCCTGTCTGATTCGTCGCAATGATATTCCCGGAGAAGGTGAGGGTAAATAAGGGATTCCCTGTATTTGCCAATGCTCCATTACATTATAGCCTCCGCGGGGAGTAGCGGGCTGCCCGCACTCATTGGAGCGATCCGTGTGAAAATAATCGGCCCTCTCCGGCGTCCAAACGCGGATTTGCACGCGGAAAATGCCACAAATCCTGTAAAATCCAATAGATGAAAATTCCGCTCAAGATTGACTTTAGCATCCGTTTTGCTATACTTGGCGTGTTAAGCATCTGTATTTTATTCCCGCCGCACAGTATGTTCAGAGGGAGATCCTTTTGCGCCAGACCAAATTTATTTTCGTTACGGGTGGAGTTTTGTCGTCACTGGGAAAGGGGCTCGCAGCGGCCTCGATCGGAGCGCTGATGGAGAGCAGAGGTCTCCGGGTGAGCCTTCAGAAGCTCGATCCCTATATCAACGTGGATCCCGGAACCATGAATCCGTTCCAACACGGAGAAGTATTCGTCACTGACGACGGCGCCGAAACCGACCTGGATCTGGGCCATTACGAGCGGTTCACCCACGCGAGGCTGGGAAAGAAAAACAACTACACATCCGGCAGCATTTATTATTCGGTGATAATGAAGGAACGAAGGGGCGAGTACCTGGGCGGAACGGTACAGGTCATTCCGCACATTACCGATGAGATAAAAGCGTCCATACGCGGCTCATCCGATCATGTGGATATAGTAATCGTTGAGATCGGCGGTACGGTCGGAGATATTGAAAGCCTTCCCTTTCTCGAAGCCATCAGGCAGTTTCGAAACGATGTGGGCAGGGAGAATTCCCTTTTTATTCACGTGACGCTTGTTCCTTACCTTCCTACATCCGGAGAGGTAAAGACCAAGCCCACGCAGCACAGTGTAAAAGAACTGCGCAGCATCGGTATTCAACCCGACATTCTTCTTTGCAGGACCGAGAAGCACCTTTCGGCGGACATCAAGGGGAAAATCGCCCATTTCTGCAACGTCGATTCGGATGCGGTAATTACCGCACAGGATGTTGACTGCATCTATGAGGTACCCCTGCTCTTCCACCAGGAAGGCCTCGATGAGAAGATAATAAAGCTTCTCAACATCTGGACGCGGGCGCCCATCCTGGAGGACTGGGAGCGACTGGTCCACAGTATGAAGAACCCTCTCTACCAGACGCGCATTGCAATTGTCGGAAAATACATCGATCTCAAGGAGTCTTACAAGAGCCTTAATGAGGCGCTTACCCACGGCGCCGCGGCTCATGGCGTAAAGCTCCAGTTGGACTATGTCGATTCGGAGAATGTGGAAAAAGAAGGCGGGGAAGAACTTCTCGAAGGGGCCGATGGCATTCTCGTTCCAGGAGGATTCGGACAGCGTGGCGTGGAAGGGAAGATAAAGGCCATACGGTTTGCCCGCGAGAACAAGATCCCTTTTCTGGGGATCTGCCTGGGAATGCAGCTCGCAACGGTGGAGTTCTCCCGGAATGTGGCGGGGCTCGAAAAAGCCCATAGCATGGAATTCGACAAGCACACGCCTCATCCGGTCATTTACCTGATGCGTGAATGGTTTGACTATAAGAACAATACAGTTATTCGCCGGGATGAGGATTTCGACTACGGGGGAACGATGCGCCTCGGCGCCTATCCCTGCGTCCTGGAAGGCGACAGCTTTGCGCTGGAGGCTTACGGAGAGTCCGAAATATCCGAGCGGCACCGCCATCGCTATGAGTTCAACAATAAATACAGGGACGTTCTTTCGGAACACGGCATGCGCTTCACGGGACTGTCCCCCGACCGAAACCTGGTTGAGGTGATTGAACTCCCGGATCATCCCTGGTTTTTAGGCTGCCAGTTCCATCCGGAATTCAAGTCGCGCCCCATGGAGCCTCATCCCATCTTTAAAGCGTTTACCGGAAAAGCACTCGAGGAAGCCAGGCGCAAGAATCCGGAAGCTTTCGCCAGGCGATGCTAAGGCTGAGAATTGCTCGATCGCAGAACTACAGGGGAAAAGCCTCGTGAAAAATATAGAACCACAGCTCAAAGAACGGATCAAGCCTGTCCGGCTCATGATCTTCGATGTTGACGGAGTACTTACTGACGGCCGGGTCATCTATCTCCCGGACGGCTCTGAGATCAAGGAGTTCGATGTTCAGGACGGGCACGGGATCAAGCTGCTCCAGCGAGCGGGCATCGAGGTGGCGCTGATTTCCGGGCGTCCCTGCGCTGCTGTAGAACATCGCGCCAAAGGCCTGGGTATTTCCAGGGTGCATCTGGGAATAAAGGTCAAGGTGGAAGCCTATGAGCAGGTATTGGCCGAAACAGGCCTCAAGGAACATGAAACCGGTTTCATGGGTGATGATCTCATTGACATCCCGGTGATGCGCAGGGCCGGCTTTTCCGTTGCGGTCCCAAATGGGGCTTCCCATATTTTCCCGTACGCCCATTACGTTACCCGGGCGAGCGGGGGACGCGGCGCGGCGCGCGAGGTCTGCGAACTTATCCTGCAAACCCAGGGGCTGTGGGATGGCCTTATGGAACGCTATATTTCCGATCCGCCAAGAAAAACAGGCTGACGAAGCGAATACCGTGCCAGTTTGCCTCTGCTCCATCCTCTCCGGCGCACACTGAAAACCTCCTGCGCCCATCGGATTTTAATCCACTTTACGGATGCTTACGCAATAAGGCTTTACAGTCGATGCTCCCCCATGCTAAAGTAGCATCCGAATTGTAATGCGCTAATTTGATTGAGAATTTGGAAGTTGCTCATGAAAATTCAGACCGGACGAATTGTGCAGGCATTTATAATTGTGATCGTCGCCGGTCTGTGCGTGGTGCTTGCCGCCGGAGTATGGCGCGGGAAATCACAGAGGAATAAGCAAACCGCTCCGGAAGCCAGGACCACGGATGCGGAAATGAAGCTTACGGACATGGAATTTACCGAGATGGAGCATGGAAAAAGATTCTGGAAGCTCAAAGCCTCGGAAGCCGAGTATTTCCAGGATCAGCAAAAAACATTGCTTCACTCGGTACACCTCACCTTTTACCTGGAAAAAGCAGGCGAAGAGATAAGGCTGGAGAGCCAGGAGGGGATTCTCTACGCCGGAACGAAGAATATCGAACTTCGCGGATCGGTTCGAGCGGTTTTGCCGAAAGACTACACTATAGTGATGCAAAAGGCGCTCTACGATCATCAGAAAAGAACGGTGGGCTCAGATGAAGGCGTTCGGATTTCAGGCCCCGGCCTGGAACTCGAGGGCGGCCGGTGGGAGTACAGCATTCCCGGCCACAGCGCCTCCATCGGCGGCGGCGTGAGAGTATCCATGGTTGAGGCAGAGCTGGAGATAGAATAATAACCCGAGCAGCACCTGCTGCATCATCAAGGAACCGGTATGGGGAGAATCACTGCTTCGAGAGTATTTCTTGCCTGCTTAGTCATGGCTTTTTTCCTGTCGCAGTCGACCTACAGCCCTGCCCACGGGGCCGGTGCAAAGCCGCGGAAATCCACATCGCCCATGGGTGAGAAGATGGGTAAGAGTGAATCTCCTATCCACATAACGGCTGAACGTATGGAGGCCAAACAGGAAGAGAGGAGCGTTCTCTTCGAGGGCAACGTGCATGTTCAGCAGGACGACCTGACCCTGACCGGAAACCGGCTCAAGGTGGTGGCCCTGCCGGGTGATAAGTCCAATGCGGAAGCTTCGCCGGAAAAGACCGACAAAATTGACTACATAGAAGTGGACGGGAATGTAAAAGTAACGCAGAAGGACCAGCTTGCCCGGGCGGAGCGTGCAATTTTCTATCAAAGAGAGCAGAAGATCGTCCTGCACGGACGTCCCATGGTGATGAAGGGCCAGGACAAGATTGAAGGCAACCTCATAACCATTTATCTCAAGCAGGGCCGGAGCGTAGTGGAAGGCGGCACGGGAACTCCGGTGCAGGCGGTTTTGTTTCCCGGGAAAAAGGACTAGGAGTGCCGCATTCCGAACAGGGACTTTTGGTCGTTGAAGACCTGGTAAAGAGCTACCGCGGCCGACGCGTGGTGGACAAGGTCTGCCTGGAGTTGCATCAGGCACAGATAGTAGGACTGCTCGGGCCCAACGGCGCCGGAAAATCGACGACCTTTTACAGTATTGTGGGTATAATTCACCCGGACAGCGGTGCAGTTTACCTGAATGGCGAAGACATCATCGGTCAGCCGATGTACCTGCGGGCGCGAAAAGGAATCACCTATCTTTCGCAGGAGCCTTCGGTTTTCCGGAAGCTGACCGTGGAGCAGAATATTACGGCCATCCTGGAGACTCTGCCAATCGGCACGCAGGAACGGGAGGCCAGGCTCAAGGAACTTCTGGGTGAGTTGCGGATCGCTCACCTGGCAAAAAACCGGGCAGACCGGCTATCGGGCGGTGAACGGAGACGGGTGGAGATTACTCGCGCCCTTGTCACCCAGCCGAGTTTCATCCTTCTCGATGAACCTTTTGCCGGTATAGATCCGCTTGCAGTCATAGAAATTCAGGGGCTCATTAGGGCCCTCAAGGAAAAGGGCATCGGGGTCCTGATTTCCGATCACAACGTGCGAGAAACGTTAAAGGTCTGTGATTGGGCTTATATTATGCACGAGGGCCGCATTCTTGAAAAAGGCGATCCGGCCAGTATTGCTCGAAGCGATCTTGCCCGGCGTACTTACCTGGGGGATCAGTTCAGTCTCTAATGGATTAATTAATGGCTTTAGAACTAAAACAGCAGCTTAAATTAAGCCAGCAGCTCATAATGACTCCTCAGTTGCAGCAAGCCATAAAGCTTCTGCAGCTCTCCCGGTTGGAGTTGCTGGAGACGATTCATCAGGAATTGGAAACGAATCCTCTTCTGGAAGAAACCCAGGAAGAACTCCCCACCGAACAGGACGCTGAACTCGAAACACTCACCAACGATGAGACTCCCTTCCAGGAAGTGCAGCTCTCAGAGAAGATAAGAGAGGATTTCGACTGGGAAGGCTACCTCGAGGAGTACAACACCAGCACTCCGGTGCTGGTCGAAACCGATCCAAACCAGGAATGGCCGAGCTATGACAGCCGCCTGACGGAAGCCGCCACGCTGGAGGACCATCTGGTCTGGCAACTCCGGCTCTCCGATTTCACCGATGAGGAGCGTGTGATCGGCGCGGCGATCATCGGAAACCTGGACAAGGATGGCTACCTGGACGCCACCATCGAAGAAATCGCGGAAATGGCTCAGGCCGACCCCGCCAAGGTGGAAGAGGTCCTCGCGCGAGTCCAGAATTTCGATCCCACCGGGGTTGGCTCAAGAAACCTGAGAGAATGCCTTCTTGTGCAGGCAAAGAACCTCGAACTCCAAGATCCCCTCGTTATCACTATAATAGAAGAACACCTGCACTACCTTGAGACAAAAAACTATGCGGCTCTCGTCCGCGTCCTCAAGCAGGACCCCGAGGATGTGAAGGCTGCCGTAGACATTATTCTCGGCCTGGACCCGCGGCCCGGAAGCGCCTTCAACGTGGAAACGGTCGAATATATCAGTCCGGATATTTATGTCTTCAAGGTAGACGATGAATGGGTCATCCTGCTCAACGAAGATGGCATGCCCAAGCTGCGGGTCAGCCCCTACTACAAGGACGCTCTTGGCGAGGGTGAAACCCTGCCTGCCGAAACCCGTGACTATATCCAGACCAAGTTGCGCTCGGCCGCCTGGCTCATTAAGAGCATCCACCAGAGGCAGCGAACGCTCTACAAGGTATCCCAGAGCATAGTCAAGCTTCAGACAGATTTTTTTGAAAAAGGGGTCGCCCACCTCAAACCCATGGTCCTCCGCGACATTGCCGAAGATGTCGGGATGCATGAATCCACCATCAGTCGGGTTACCGCCAGTAAATACATGCACACGCCCCACGGGATTTTTGAGTTGAAATATTTCTTCAACAGTTCGATAAATAGCGTGATGGGTGAAGCGGTGGCCTCGGAGAGCGTAAAGGAAAGAATCCGGCAGCTCGTCCGTGAGGAGAATTCCTCAAAACCTTACAGTGACCAGGAAATAGTCGAAATCCTCGAAAAGGAAAATATCAGCATAGCTCGTCGCACCGTTGCGAAATATCGCGAAATGCTTGGGATTCTTCCGTCGAACAGAAGGAAGAAATCTTCCTGGGGTTCGTAGTGAGTTTTTGCCGTGGCGCCGTTTTCCGGTCGTCCGCCGCTCAGAGCACGCTGATCAACGCTCAATTCAGGAGAGAATGATGCAGATTATCGTATCTTTCCGACACATCGAACCTTCGGATACTTTAAAGCAATATGCTGAGGACAAACTATCACGGCTTAAAAAGTTCCTGGAAGAACCGATTGAAGCCCATGTCGTGCTTAAGGTGGAAAAATTCAGGCACACCGCCGAAGTCTCGGTGGACGCCCCCGGAATGCGCCTGAACAGTGTCGAACAAACCGAGGACATGTATTCCAGCATCGATCTGTTGGTGGATAACCTTGAAGTCCAGGCCAAGAAAGGCAAGGAAAAAGTAAGGCGGCGCAGACCGAATTCCACTTCGGCCGGCAACGCTGAATTCGGCAGGGAAGCTCAACAGGCAGTGGACGAAGAGCCCCGTGTCATTAGGACCGAACAGGTTTACGCAAAGCCGATGCACCTTGACGAAGCGGTCGTGGAACTAAATCTTTCAACGGGCGAGTTCATGGTCTTCACAAATAGAAGCACTAACCGCATCAATGTATTGTACCGTCGCAAAGACGGCAATCTCGGATTGATTGAAACAGTCGGCTGATCCCGGCTCTTCGGCTTCGCGCACCTTACTTCCAGGGCGGGAGACTTGTCTTCCGCCTGCTTCAGTTGATGGATTCGAAATGTCTCGGCGGTGGGAAGCTGAATCTCGACAGAGGGGATTTAATGAAAATTCTGGATATTCTCGCAGTGGATTCCATCGTTCCTGAGCTGAAAGGAAAGACCAAGCACCAGGTGCTGGAAGAGCTGATCGATGCAGTCAAACAGAACAAGCCTCAGGTCAACAGCGAGAGGCTTATGAAGGTCCTGCTGGAAAGAGAGCGGCTGGGGAGTACCGGAATTGGGGACGGAATTGCCATCCCCCACGGCAAACTTAAAGAAATCGACGACCTGGTTCTTTCATTCGGGCGCTCTACGCAAGGCATTGATTTCGAATCCATGGACGGCAAGCCCGTCCACCTTTTCTTTCTTCTCGTTGCGCCGGAGTCTTGTGCGGGGATTCATCTCAGGGCCTTGGCAAGGATCGCGAGGCTGCTCAAAAACGGCGTGGTACGCAAGCGACTCGGAAAAGTCGATAATCGGGAAGATATCGTCTCCATCATCCAGCAGGAGGATGAGGACTTCTGACCGGGTAACCGTCCTATCGGACAGAGAAGCAACCCTGCTGCTCTGTTCCCGCCCCTGTTCCGTCGATCCTCGTATGCTTTGCCGGATTCCGCAAATTTGCAGGATTCAAAATGACCAGGAACAAGCCCCTTATCGTAGTCGTCAGCGGCCTCTCGGGGTCCGGTAAGAGTACTGCGATCAAAGCCTTTGAAGATATTGACTATTTTTGCATCGATAACCTGCCGGTTCCGATGCTGGAGAGCTTTTTGCTCCTGTGCGAAAAAGACATGCCCGACCTCCAGCGCATCGCCCTGGGGATCGACATACGGGAGCGCAAATTTCTCAAAGACTACGATCGGATATTTGCAAACCTCGAGCTGGCCGGCTACAGGTTCGAGATCATCTTCCTCGAAGCTGAAAACGATGTTCTTCAGCGCCGCTACAGCCAGACTCGCAGAGTCCACCCGGCAGCAGAATCCGAGCACCAGCTTCTCCAGGCCATCGACCACGAACGCGACCAGCTCCACGCTCTTCGCAACCGCGCAACCCGGATAGTCGATACCGGCACGCTCTCCGTTCACCAGTTGAAACGGCTTATCACCCGCTCCTATTCTCACGTGAAGGAGAGCGAACAGCTCAGCATCCAGGTGATTTCCTTCGGCTACAAACATGGCCTTCCACTTGAAGCAGATCTTGTCATCGATGTGAGATTTCTGCCCAATCCTTACTTTATTGAAAACCTGAAAAACCTCGACGGGACCACGGAGCCTGTCAAATCCTGGGTATTGAAATGGCCCGCGGTCCAGGAGTTTCTCTCCGATTATTCGGCTTTGCTGCTGAAGCTGCTTCCCTCCTACATTCAGGAGGGAAAGCGCTATCTTACCATTGCAGTGGGGTGTACGGGCGGTAAGCACCGTTCCGTAGTGATCGCACAGGAAGTCGCTGACAGATTGAGGCAGAATAATTATTATCTGAATGTATTTCATAGAGATATCCACCTGGATGAGAGGGGCTGAAATTGGGCCGGAAAGAAGGTAAGGAACTTATAGGCATTATAGCTACATCGCACTGCAAACTCGCTGAAGAAATGCTCAATGTGGCAGAGATGATCGTTGGACCGCTCGAAAATTGCAGGGCTGTCTGCTTCCCACCGGATCAGGCAGTGGAAGATATGATGAAGACCCTCAGGGAAGCAATTAGAGAGGTAGACAAAGGCAAGGGGGTGCTGATCCTGACCGATCTTTTCGGAGGAACACCGGCAAATATCAGCCTCTCTTTTCAAGGCCCAGGTGTTGAGGTGGTCTGCGGAATGAATCTTCCCATGCTGATCAAGCTCGCAGGCTGCCGTGGACAGAACCTGCGGGAGGCGGCCTCCCTGGTAAAAGAATACGGGCAGCGGCACATCTCGCTGGCCAGCGAGGTTCTCGCGCGAACGGTTAAAACAGCTTCTTTGCCGTAGGAGTGAAGTGGGCATAAATATTGTTGTCTCACCCCTGAAAAAAACCGATATACAGGAAATAATGGATATAGAAAGGCAAAGCCAGCCGGAACCGTGGAGCGAGGAATCTTTTCTCGAAGAAATTGACCGGCCCGGTTCGTTTTTGCTGGGGGCGCGCCTTGTCAAAGGCGACAACCCTGCACTACCGGACACCTCTCCCGGAGTCGCAGGGTTTATATGTTTCTGGTCCGTTGCTGATGAGATTCAGATCCTGAACATAGCGGTGCGGAAGGATCTCAGGAGGCACGGGATTGCACGCAGTCTGCTTGCATTCGCGGTGAAAACCGGCCACGAGAAAAAAGCCGCATCCATCAACCTGGAAGTTCGGGCCGATAATCTGCCCGCCCGCGGCTTATATCGAAGTTTCGGTTTTGTTACTGTCGGTGAACGACCCAACTACTACGGGATGAATACGGAACCCGCTATCCTCATGGAGCTTAAGCTCGGTGAGGAATGAAAACACTGGAAAGACCAATATGGAAAAAGCGCCTTTTTGCATTGATTTCGATCAGATTCAATCCGATGCGCTCACCCGCAACATGGACCTGACGAATGTCCAGGTGGTGGTTCCCTGCTCCTCGCAGGTGCTCGTGGATGCAGTAAGGGGTTTTGCGGGTAAAGAGAAGCAGGCGAGTGAACTCCTCCTTGAGTATCACCATAAGTACAGGAACTGGTATTTTGTCGTCCAGGAGACGCAACGCTACGCGATCGGCAATCTGCGGATCTATCAAAACAGTCCCTTCTGCGGCAATGTAATTTACCTTCTGTCAGACATACTGCTCACCGCAATGCGGGAATCAACCCGGTTCGAAATTCGCAGCCTTGCTGCCGATCACCTCCTATCCTTCTGGATAAAGCTCTCAGAGCAGATGCCTGAAGAGTTGGCAAAGCCTGTTCCCGAGAAGATGTCGCTCCAGGCGCTCGATACGTGTTTTGAATCCGATGCCACCTGCCATGAGGGTATTCTGAGGCACTTTTTCCTGGAACTTGCCGAACTGCCGGAACCCGCCTTTGAATTCCTCATGCGCAGCTTCTATCAGCCGAAGCGGGTCGCCGCCTGTCTTCTCAAAGTCTGGAAGAACCCCTCTTCGTTTTTGGAGCTTCGGGCGGTTCTGGAGAGGGTTTTCAAAACTACCTACGACTTCTGGCTAAACAGGGAGGACCCCTGTTTGTGGCTGGCTAAGCAGCAGGAGGACTACTGCCAGACCTACCCCTGGGCAGAAGACTGTATGGCCCTTGGACACGAAAGATTTCGTGAACGGCGGGATATCCTGATGACGAGGATTAACCCCGAACCCGATCATCGCCGGGCTGTGGAGATGCTTGTCGGAATGATCGACTTTCACGATATAGCTCAGCTTTACTTCAGGTTGCCGGAGAAATTCGCCTCCTACCAGGAAACGCACCCTCTTTCCGGTCATATCAGCATGCTGATGCGACTGAAGATCATGGAGGTAAAGGGCCTCGAGGCCATTCAGGAGGAGACGCTCCGGGAAATCAATTACGAGATCGGGCGATGGATTCGCAAGGAACCTCGCGATCAGCTCCAGACTCTGCTGGAGAATATCTTCGGCGTGCTTGAAATATCTCTTCGCAACTACCCTCAGGCGGCTTTGCAGATTATCCACACCATCGGCATCGAGATACTTGATACCGATGATCGCCCCTTGATTGATTTCTTCCTGCGGAGGATCATCAGGCTTGGTTTTCAGCCTCCCATGTTGGGACAGGTCAGCGAGCACTGGCAAATTCCGGTCAACCCGGCTCATCTGCCCAACGTCAGGACGTGGCTCGAGATAATCAAGAAAAACCCGCTCCGGACACGAACCCTTCTCTCCGCGCTCATCGTCAATCTCTCGCTCGGCGGGATCTTCGTGCGCGACACGGATCTTTTCCAGAAAGACGTCAGCCAACTCCTCAACTCCTCAATGCGGCCCGTATACAATCTCGTGAAACAGCTCGCGAAACTGTTCCCCATCTATTTCAACGAAATCGGCGCTGAGGGCCTGCTTCGCAACGTCTCGACCGATGTCGATGAGACTACCGCACGAAACGACAGGCTTATCCATTTTCTTCGCAAACAAAGCCACGTGGAGAGCAACAATATCGTCGTCTCCCTGATTCAGGGAATCATCGAATTTTGGCGTACCATGGACAAAACTCACCTGGAAGGCCTGATTCCCTCCGAAGTCTTTCTCGATATACCGGAGTCCGGACCCCTGGTTGACGATATTCACAGGATCTTTGAGAGTATCTTCGACACCAGGACGATAAACCATGTGCCGGATCTGCTCGATCTCTCCGAAAGAGAAGCCCGGGACCTCATCGCTCGGGTCGCCGGAGTCCCTGAAACAGAGCGGAAACGCGCCTTCCTCATGATCCAGTTCTACCAGTTGCTGCACGAGAAATACGCCCTGAGCTTCAAGGATATTCACCTGCATCTCCAGCGCGCAGTAACACTCGGACTGCCCGATCCCACAAAACTTCTCCGTATGCTCGACAGCACCGACATATACGGCAAACTCGACGCAATCCTGAATTACCTCCAGGAACTCAAGGAAGTGATTCTCACGTCGGGCGAGCTTCGCATAATGGAGAACATCTATTACAAACGCCACATCGCCGTTGACATACCCTCCATGTACGGATCGTATAATGAGCCTCGCTTTGATGCGCTTGGCCTCACTTTCCGGCTGGAAAACCTCGCAAACGTACTCTTCGAGGAGATCATCTATTCCTTTAATCTCAGCTTTATCACCCGCGCAACCTTCTACCGGATCGCCCACTTTATTCCGCTTTTCATGAAAGCGCTCGATATAGACGGTATCACCTCCAACCGGCTCGAGGGCCAGAAAGAACTCTTCATGAAAGCCCTTGAAGTCCCCCGGTTTTCGCATTCCCAGTACATGGACATCTTCAGAGGGTTTTCCGAAGCGATAAAGCAAATCATCCAGACTAACTACGACGCCGTTCACGATGAGACGCTCGACCTCATCATAAAGCAACTCGGCCCCGAGAAGCTCATTCTGCGCTACCAAAGAGAGGGAGAAGGCTGGGCGGAGAGAATCCAACGGGTCTCTGAGAGCTTCCTTCGAGACCTCATCGCAAGGACTTTCGGCCTGCAGTATTTCGACCATTTCATTACCAGCATCCTCACAACCCTCTCGACTCAGCGCGAAGAACTCGACGTGCAGAAGCTCGATCTTCTGCTCAGCTATGACCCCGACCGCACGGTCTCTTACCTCTACGATCCCAATCCGGCCACCTTCGATCCCATCTATATGGGGAGTAAAGGCCATACCCTGGCCACTCTTCATTCGCTGGGCATTCAGGTCCCCCCGGGGTTCGTCATTACCACCGAATACTACCGCTGCCGAAGCGTGATTGACACCTTCTCGCAGCCATGGGATGACTTCGAGGCACGTGTCATGGAACTGGTAAGCAAGGTGGAAGCCGATACGGGTCGAAAATTCGGTCATCCCGGAAACGCCCTGCTCTTCTCTGTCAGAAGCGGTTCGGCCGTCTCCATGCCCGGTATGATGACCACTTTTCTCAATGTCGGCATCAATGAAGAGATCGTCGAAGGTCTGATAGCCCAGACTGGAGAAGCCTGGTTTGCCTGGGACAACTACAGGCGCTTCATTCAATCCTGGGCCATGTCCTTCGGCATACCGCGAGATGTGTTCGACGCAATAATGAACAGGTTCAAGAAAAAGTACGGGCGAACGGTCAAGCGTGAATTCTCCCCCGCGGAGATCCGGGAACTCGCGCTCGCCTACAGGGATGCTCTGAAATCGAACGGCGTCCGGTTTTCCGATTCCCCTCAGGAGCAACTCTTCACGGCGATCCAACAGGTGCAGGCATCCTGGGAGGACCAGAAAGCCAAGACTTACCGGGAAATCATGATGCTCTCCGATAACTGGGGCACCGCAGTGACGATTCAAACAATGATTTTCGGAAACCTGGACACGCACTCCGGGGCGGGAGTGATGTTTACGCACAATCCATGGACCTCGGAGGACAAAGTTGACCCGATTGGCGACTTCACCTGGGGAAATCAGGGTGAAGATGTGGTGGGAGGGCTGGTGAAGACACTGCCGCTGTCCGAAAAACAGCGACTGCGCGAGGGAGAACGCAAGGATACATCCCTTGAGGTCCTTTTTCCCCAAGTCTACAAGCGCCTGTCCGACATAGCCAAGAAACTGGTCTACGAACACAACTGGGCGCCCCAGGAGGTGGAGTTTACCTTCCAGGGGGCTGGCGAAGAGGGAGTCTACCTGCTCCAGTCCCGGAACATGACCCCCAGAATTAAACGATCCTATCCGGTGTTCAGAAAGACCCCAGACCTCTCTTCCCGTTATCTCGGCAGCGGCATCGGTGTCAGCGGCGGCGCCATCTCGGGTTTCGCAGCCTTCGACCTGGAATCCGTTCAGTTGCTGAAAAACGAATACCCGGACAAAGCGATAATCCTCATCCGCTCCGACACCGTGCCTGACGATATCCGTGAAATATCGGTCGCTGATGGAATCCTTACCGGCAAGGGAGGCGCCACCTCTCATGCCGCCATTGTGGCCCACAGGCTTGAAAAAACCTGCGTTGTCGGGGTAAGCCGCATGAAGGTGCGCGAATCGGAAAGGACATGCACTATTGACGGGCACCTGATCAAAACGGGCGACACCATAAGCTTCGACGGAAGAAGCGGCGCGATCTATTCAGGCATGCTGGAAATAGAGCGGGTAGACCTTTCGACCAGCGCCGAGTATGAATAGAAGATAGTCTATTCCCAAAGCCGCGTCACTGCGCCGCCTCATTTGGAGCGGCGCAGTGACGCACAATCCTTCAAATCCTACACAACGCCCCCGCATCAGTTCAGAGATGGAGCTTAAATTCCATAGCAATTCCTCTTTATTGATTCGAATATACCTGACCAATGATCATTATACCTCGCAGTATAAATATTAAGAATAAAATACAAATATAGAATCTGCATAAATCAAATACCCTTTTTGGTTAGAGCAGGATGGAGACAGGGGAGCCAGAAAGTAGTACTCAATTTGCAAAGTCCTCTGTTAGTATTACTTAATTATGCGAACTTTCTTGAGATTAACCCACTTGAGTAGAGCTGAAATTTGTTGACAACTTATCAAGAGTAAATTAATTCAGTAGTCCTGATATATAGTTTTGCTAATGCAACCGCGGATCTCCCCCATGGCCGATCATGTCTCCTGTCCGATCTTATAAACCATACCGCGGCGGCTTCCCATCAGGTAACCGAGGATAGTCAAACATAATTCTATTCTGTCCTCAAAAAGTGATCAGCGTTAACCCTAAAAACCCCAGGAGCAGTAAAATGAATTTTTCTACGCCCAACTCTAACGATGCCACCCTAACCTTCAACCGCTCCAAGAGCGTGGTGCCGATGAGCGGCCTGTGTTCGCGGTGTATTGACGGTTGCCGCGGCAACTGCGAGGTTTTTCGCGCCACCTTCCGGGGGCGGGAAGTGATCTATCCCGGTCCTTTCGGACAGATCACCGCCGGTGGTGACAAGACCTATCCGGTGGATTATTCCCATCTCAATATTCAAGGCTATGCAATGGGCGCTTCCGGCCTTCCATCAGGTGTGGCCGCCGGGCCGGATACAGCCATATTCCCTTCGGTAAACGTGGAGACCGAGTACGGCTGGGACATCAAGGTACCCATGCGTCTTCCGGTCTTTACCGGCGCCCTCGGCTCCACGGAAATCGCCCGCAAGAACTGGGAACATTTTGCCGTAGGCGCTGCCATCAGCGGCGTTACCCTTGTCTGCGGCGAGAATGTTTGCGGAATCGATCCCGGGCTTGAACTGGATAAGAACAACAAGATTGTAAAGTCTCCCGAGATGGACCGCCGCGTTGAGATTTATAAGCGTTATCACAACGGCTATGGCGAACTGCTCGTCCAGATGAATGTCGAGGATACACGCCTGGGCGTTGCCGAATACGTCATCGAAAAACACGGCCTCCAGACGATTGAACTCAAGTGGGGACAAGGGGCCAAATGCATCGGCGGCGAGATCAAGGTGGACAGCATCGAACGGGCGATGGAACTGCAGAGGCGCGGCTACATAGTGACGCCCGATCCCTCCAGGCGCTCCATCCAGGCTGCCTACAAGGACGGAGCGATCAAGGAATTCGAGCGCCACAGCAGACTCGGTTTTGTCAGCGAAGAGGGCTTCCAGGCTGAAATTGCAAGGCTGAGAGGGCTGGGATTCAAGAGAATCACTCTCAAGACCGGTGCTTACAGCCTGCGTGAGCTGGCAATGGCGATCAAGTGGGGATCCAAGGCTAAAATAGATCTGCTCACCATCGACGGAGCACCCGGGGGTACGGGCATGAGCCCCTGGAGAATGATGGAAGAGTGGGGAATCCCGAGCATCTACCTGCATTCGGCAGCCCACGAGTTCTGCACCAAGTTGACTCAGCGCGGTGAGAGAGTACCCGACATTGCCTTCGCCGGCGGATTTTCGAGCGAAGATGGCGTGTTCAAGGCACTCGCCATGGGCGCTCCCTTCGTCAAGGCCATTTGTATGGGTCGGGCCCTGATGATTCCCGGCATGGTGGGAAAGAATATCGGCGAATGGATGGCGAAGAACGACCTACCCAAGACCGTGAGCCAGTACGGCAGCAGTGTCGAGGAGATTTTCCTCAACTTTGAAGCCGTGAAGGAACTGCTGGGCAATGGAAACGTGAAAGAAATTCCGCTTGGCGCTCTTGGCATCTACAGCTATGCCGACAAGCTCAAAGTCGGACTTCAGCAGATCATGGCCGGCGCGCGCCGCTTCAACGTCAGCTCCATCAGCAGGAAAGACCTGATGTCCCTGACCGAGGAATGCACCAAGGTGACCGGCATTTCTTACATAATGAATGCCTACAGGGAAGAGGCGGAAGCTATTCTCAACGGTGAAGAACTCTCCGCACCGAGTGTCATCGTGGCCAGAGTACAAAGATAGGCTGCCGATCCTCTGATCAGTCAGATTTCCCCGGCCCCCGCTCTTCAGGCGGGGGCTTTTTCTTGCCCTGCGCCGGAGACAGGCTCTGCGTTTCAAACGGCAATGCCTCAATTTGCCTCTTCTCCTCAGCCGAATGTATTGCCACTCTTTTTTCAGTATGCTAATGCTTTTTTTGCGGCAAATGTAAACTTATGTCACCTGTCAACACGTCTGATTGGTGAAAACTGCTCCGGTTTGCACAAGGCAGCGGCTGGATTAAGGCATTGCATGAGTGTTGCTGATTGACGTTTTGGGCGGGCAAAAGAGGGGCGACGTCACCAAATGTTCAGTCCTGCGACATTTCAAAGTGATAGTGTAAGAATCGATTGATTCACACATTCCTCAAAAGTGGAGGCACACTATGAAAAAGGTTGAATGCATCATCATGTCGCTGGCCCTGGTGTTTGCGGTATCCTGCAGCGTTGCGACGGCTCAGGAGAAAAAAGCCGACGAAGCACAAGTAGTCGTAAAGGCGCCCGATGAGAAGGAAAAAGCGGAATTCGCCAAAAAGGTCGACCTCTTCTACCAGGTAGCCTCAATGGGCGAAGCACAAAAAGATCCCCTGGTGCTGATCACTGCTGTCAAGATGCTGGACAGTCTGCCCTTCAAAGGAGTAGTCAAGGACTCCGTCAAGGAGGGCCAGGATCCCGCTGCCGCTCCCCGTTACGACCGCGTCTCATTATTGAACAAGGCAAAAGAACTGGCTGCAGGCGACAAGGAATTGCTGGCGGTAATCGCCAAAGTCCAGGAACCGCCTGAAAAAACCGAGGTAAGACGTCATGGACGTCGCGGCCACCATGGAGGCCACTATGGTCACCGTGGGCATCGTGGTCATCATGGCTATTATGTCCGGCGCCATCATCCCAGGTTCTATGAATGCTCATGGTTCTACGCCTGCGGATACGGCGGCTGCGATTGGGTTTGCCGTTAAGGGCATGGACAGCCTGTTTTGAAATGAACATACCGGTTATCCTCCAGTCCTCCGTATTTTTTCAGCGGAGCGACTGGAGTTGATTTTTTGCCGCATCAAAGGGGACTTGCAAAGAGAGCCCCGGCGCCGGCCTTGGTGCATCTATGCAAGAGCGGCGGTTTTCTCAGAGTGATGATCATCGTCCCGCCACCCTCATCGGGGAGCCCGGAGTTCCACATGAAGAGTTCAAAGGTTTCCTGCTTTATCCTTGTCTCGATCATTCCGGTGCTCTTTGCGCTGCTTCCCTATGCCTGCGCGGCTGACCTCCCCACCTCTGAGACTTTGATGCAGGATGCCGCAAAGCTCCTGCAGGAGGAAAGATTCGAGGCAGCCTCCGATAAAGTTTCGGAAGCACTCGAAATCAGAAACCGCCTTCTGCCCAGGGACCATCCCGAAATCGCGGCCAGCCTGCATCTTTATGCCCGGATACAGTTTACAATCGGGAACTACACCGCGGCGGAATCTCATGCAAAGAGGGCTTGGGGCATTCGTGAAAAAGCACTGGGCAAGGACCATGAGTCTGTCGCGGAAACTCTGAGTCTGCTGGGAAGAATAGCCTTCTCCAACGCCCGTTATTCCGAAACGGCCAAATATTGCCGCAATGCCCTGGCCATAAACTCAAAGCGCGACTGCGGGGACAATCTCTCCATGACTCCTCCGCTCTCATGCCTTGGGCTTCTGGCCTCTACCCTGGGCAACTACAAAGAGGCGGAAGAACACTTCAAAAAAGCGCTCGAGATTCGGGAAAAGAACCTCGATATCTACGATCCCCGGATAGCTCAAAGCCTGGCCATGCTTGCAAGGCTCTATGCCAGGATGGGCAACTTCGCCGAAGCTGAATCACTCCACCGCAGAGTGACCGAAATCCGGGAGAGAGCCGGGGAAAAAGGCCGTTCCACACGTGCAGGCAATCTCTTCACCCTGGCGGAGATCTATGAATCCATAGGCAGATACACAGAGGCCGAAGCCCTTTACCTGCAGGCGCTCGAAAGAAGTGAGCAGAGACTGGGCAAGGACCATCCGCGCCTGGTCAGATCGCTCAATGCATTGGCCGAACTCTACAAGGACATGGCCAGGTATGACCAGGCGGAGCTTTTCTGCAACAGGGTGGACGAGATCCTGAAGAAAAGAGGCGCCGCCGATCTGCCCGCGGCGGCCCAGAGCATGCACATACGGGCCGAAGTGGCGTTTGCGCGCTCCGAATACGATAAGGCTGAACTGCACTGCAAAAAAGCCCTGAGCACCAGGGAAAAGAAGCTGGGGACAGAGCATCCCGATACGGCTGAGAGCCTTATGCTCATGGGCCGCATAGCGCAGACGAAAGGCAGGACGGAAGAGGCGTACAGTCTGTATACGCGCGCGCTCACGATACGGGAGAAGACTTTCGGACCGGAACATCTCGATGTGGCGAAAAGCCTCACCTCTCTCGGACTGGTGCTTTACTCCCAGGGAAAATACCAGGAAGCCGAGACCGCTCACAAGAGGGCTCTCGACATCAGGGAAAAGCGCCTGGATGCCGGCCACCAGGATGTCGCAACGAGTGTCGGCCTCCTTGCGCGTGTCTATTTCGCCTCCGGCAAATACGATCAGGCGGAGCCGCTGATAAAGAGATCGATGCAGATTCGGGAGGGCGCCGCAGGAGCGGACACCCCCCAATATGCGTGGAGCCTTAGCGCCATGGCCGATCTGCATGAGGCCATGGGCAATCATGCGGAAGCCGAACGGCTCTACGTAAAAGCATTGGACATCAGGCGCGAGAAACTCGGTAAGGATCACCCGCATGT
Organism: uncultured Syntrophobacter sp.; assembly: GCA_964539645.1. Taxonomy (GTDB): domain Bacteria; phylum Desulfobacterota; class Syntrophobacteria; order Syntrophobacterales; family Syntrophobacteraceae; genus SbD1. Next base: position 13,815 of record CAZIJV010000047.1, on the reverse strand, counting down.
CGCGCGTTCATTGAGGTCGCTTGCTTCGCTCTACAAGACCATGGCCAGGTATCGTGAAGCCGGGACCAGTGCTGTCGAGGCACTGGAGATCTCGCAGAAAAAACTGGACCCCGGACACCCGGATGTCGCCGCGGGCCTTCACACACTCGCCGATATCCATTTTTCCCTTGCAGAGTATGAGAAAGCAGAACAGCTTTGCATGCAGGCTCTTGGAATGCGGGAGGCCAAGTTTGGTAAAAACCACCCGGATCTGGCCGAGAGCATGCAACTGCTGGGCAGCATCCACAGATCGACCGGAAGGAATGCCGAAGCGAAGGAGTTGTTCCACAATGCCCTCCAGTTGCGCCAGACAATCATGGGCGCCGAACACCCGCTCGTAGCCCAGAGCCTTACCTCCATCGGTTTCCTCTATTATGCCGCAGGCAAATATGCCGATGCTGAAACTTATCTGAAAAAAGGCCTCGAAATCCGCCAAAAGGCCCTGGTGGCCGGCCACCAGGACACGGCGACGAGTATGGGCGGCCTTGCCCGCGTGTACATGACCCTCGGCCGATATGCAGAGGCCGAACAGCTTCTTTCCAGGGCGGTTAAAAGCCGGGAAAAGATGCTGGGGGTCGATCATCCGCGCTACGCGGCCAGCCTGAGCGCCATGGCGGAACTCTACTGGGATATGGGCAGGTTCCGGGACGCGGAGGCCCTTTACCTGCAGGCGCTCCGCATACGGGAAAAAGCAGGCAGAGCATCCCATCCGTCCACGGCCAGGCTGATGACCTCGCTTGCCGACCTCTATCTCGATACGGGCAGGTACGAGGATGCGGAAAAATTCATCGGAAAGGCGATTGAAATCAACCGGGACAAACTGGGACAGGAGCATGTGGAGACCGCACGAAGCATGGAAGTGCTGGCCCAGCTCTATATCGCGAGGGGTTTGTACGCGGAGGCTGAACCGCTGTGCAAACGGACGCTGGGCATCCGGGAAAAAATCCTGACCAGGGAGCATCCTTCCGTTGCCGACAGCCTTATAGACCTTGCGGAGTTGTACCGGAACAGCGGAAGATCCTCCGAGGCGGAGCAGGAATACAAAAAGGCGATCGAAATCCAGGAAAAGGCGTTGGGCAAAGAACACCTCGACGTCGCCGAGAGTTTCAATTTGCTCGGAACACTATACCAGGGGCGGGGGGCCGCCGACGATGCCGAACGATATTTCCAGAGAGCCTTGGAGATCCGCGAAAAAGCTTTCGGCAAATACCACCCCCATATTGCCGACAGCCTCGATACGCTCGCCGGGCAGATGATGACGGCCAAAAAATATCCCGAAGCCGAGCAGCGCTACAAAACAGCACTCGAAATCCGCGAGAACATCTACGGAAAGGACCACCTTCTGACTACCGACAGTCTTCACAATCTCGGGGTCCTTTACCGGCTTATCGGCAGGTACGATGCATCGGGCCATTATCTGCAGAAGGCCTACGCCGGCCGCTTGCAGGCCCTTGGCGAAAAACACCCCAGGGTCGGCGCAACGGCGCAGGAACTCGCCGTTCTGTACGCATTCCAGGGAAAACAACCCGAAAGCCACCGGCTATTCGAGCAGAATGCGCGAATCGTGGGCGCGAAGCGGGATAATGTTTTTCTCCTGCTCTCCGAGAGAGAAAAACTCAACTACGTGCAGGAAACAGAGCGATCAATCCATGAATTCCTGAGCCATTCGGCGGTCTTCATGACCTCAGATGAAAAGGCCCTCACACGGACACTCGATATCTGGCTCCAGTGGAAGGGCGCCGTGATGGAGGCGCAGGGAAAACATCTCCAGGCAGTCGCCGCATCCGATGACCCGGAAATCAAGGAGCGCTTTAAGCAGCTTGTCAAGACGAGAAGGGAAATCGCTAAGCTCCAGTCCTCCAGGTGGACTGACGCAACCTTCCAGGACATCATGAACACCCTGTCCGAACGGGAAAAGATCAAGGAAAACCTCGAAGCCTCTCTTTCGGGCCTGAGCAGGGATTTCGCCCTGGATCGAAAGAGCGAAAATGCGAACACCGCACGGATCGCGGAGATAATTCCAAAGGATTCCGTCTACCTCGATTTTGCAAAAGTATCGGTCTTCGATTTCAAGGATAAAATCTGGAATGAACCGCATTACTTCGTTTTTATTCTCAGGCCGGGAGAAAAGCAATTGCTCACGCTGCTCAACCTGGGGCCGTCCGGGAAAGTGGATCAGTATATCCAGGCCTTCCAGCAGACCATGAGTTCCGCTCTGGATGGCTATGTACCCAGCCGGGTAATGCTCGAAGAAGAAGCGGAGGAACTCTACCGCAGTATCCTGGAACCACTCGGGCAATACATCTCCGGCAAACAGCGCCTCTACGTCAGCCCGGACGGCAATCTCAACCTGATCCCTTTCGAGATACTGCGCGATCCACAGGGATCATATAGCGTGGAAAAGTACCGGATAAGCTACATTACGGCGGGCAGGGACATCGTCAGGTTCGAGGAAAACGGGGCTCGGAGAGGAAAGGAAATGGCCGCCCTGATTCTTGCCGATCCCGATTACGACCTCGGCCTTCCGCCGGAAAACCTGCTGGCTCCGGGGGACGATGGCGAAAAAACGGCCGAGAATCCTTCAACTTCTTCAGATGAGGAATCGATCTACTTCAGCAGGCTTCCGCATACAAAAGACGAAGCGGACAGCATCCAGGAAATACTGGTGAAAGGACTCCATGCCGAGGTGATCAATCATCAACGGGAAAAAGCCGTGGAAGAGGTCCTGCACTCGGCCCGTTCTCCCGGGATAGTGCATCTTGCAACTCATGGATTTTTCCTGGAGAAAAATGACTCCCAGAAGACAGCGGAACCGGGCCAGATGCTGTTCAAAGATAGTCCAATGTTCCGGTCGGGCCTCGCCCTTGCGGGCATCAATCTCTCTCTCAGGGAAGGAAGAGACGAGGGCATAATGAGCGCCGAAAAAGTAATGGGACTGCGACTGGCGGGGACGAAGCTCGTCGTGCTGTCCGCCTGTGAGACCGGCATGGGGGATGTACGAAGCGGAGAAGGCGTCTTCGGCCTCAAGCGGGCATTCATACTCTCGGGTGCGGAAGCGGTCGTTTTGAGCCTCTGGAGTGTTCCTACAGCGGAAACCACTGAGTTGATGAAGAGATTCTACGGCCTGATGGCCGAAGGTGAGTCGAAAGCCGATGCACTAAGAAAGGCCCGGCTGGAAATGATGAAAGCAAAGCCTAATCCTTTTCACTGGGGGGCCTTCATTCTTGTCGGGAACCCCGGCGCTATGTAGCGGAGCGAGAGCGAGCATAAGGGCTGAGAACTCCCAACCATGGTCACTTCTGCCGCTTTATCACCCTTTAAGCTGAAATTCCTCAAATACTCCTTAATTTAAAATAGACGGCTCACTCAAGCCAATACATATCAATTATCGCTGCGCTCGACCGGGATACTTCCCGGCCGTAGCCGGGCATCGTCCATAACAGGAGCTGCAGGAATCATATCATGGGGCGGGGGTACGAAGACAGCGGGCACGAAGGGCAATTCGGTCATTCGAGGCAAAGATTTCCGTTGAGCGTTCACACTGCGGATCTCAGGGAGATACTCAGTCTTTTGAGTGATGGGCTTGCGGAGAGCGAAGAGCGGACAATGCACCTCATCGGGGAAGCGGTCAGAAGAATCAATGAAGTGGGAACCGATAATTTCAAAACGTGGCGCGATGAAGGAGAACTTGCCGGGCTGATTTACGAACAGATTCTCTGCCGCCTGGATAAAGCGGCGCTTATCGGTCAGCAGGACGCAACGGAGCTTCTCTCCGACCTGGACGTGAAGAAGGAGGCGACCTGTCATTGTCCCGGAGGAGGTGGCAGTATGGACCCTTGCCTGTGATTATTCCGACCGCAAATATATGAAATACTCTAGATCGATAGCTGTTCCGCAAATCTGTTCATGGTACCGTCATAGTTGCGCTTCCCAAATTTATGGATATGTATATACCCATTTTATACCCTGCAAAATCCCCCTTTTGGCCGACAACTAAAATAAATATAATAGGCTGTAATCTTATTGTTTTGGGGGCCGATTCGTCTTATTTTTCCCACAGTGGCAGGCTGCATTTTTTCCGCACCATCGGCAGCATATCTCCCCAATTCCGCTATTTTCATCGATGAGAGTGAACAAAGCCGCAGTTCCCGCAAATGGAAAAGGCCATGTGTGAAGACAAGAGAAAATATAAGAGGCACAAGGGAAAAGAGGGGGCCTTCGCTGCTTTTATCAAGCCCGAGGAATTCATCTACCTGGGTCGGGTAGAGGACATAAGCCTTGATGGACTGTGCGTGCGCTACCTTGCGACAAAAGCCGTGGGCCGGGAATGCTCCGGCATAAAGATCTTCGGCAGCAACGACCGTTTTATTCACGTGGAAAAGGTTCAATGCCGCATCGTTTACGATTACGAGATTCCAGAGGTTTCGTGGGAACAGCTCAGCGCCAGGCGCTGTGGGGTTCAATTCCAGAACCTGTCCGTGAGAAGCCTGACCGTGCTCCAGGATTTCATCGATAATTTCACTCATTGTGAGCCTCTGTGCGAGGCAGTCGCGGGCTAGCCTCCGCCCGCCCTCCTGTCAATGACCACCTCGTCGAATGTCGGCATGGCTTTTCCTCTGCCTCATGAGCTGAAAACGGACTCCTGCTCCCTCCGGGACATCCTGAAACCATGAAAAGAGTGTAGGTTAGCCGGACTTTTTGAAGCAGGCAAAGAACACCCATGCAACTCCTGGGCTTATGAAACTTCATTGGGACACATTCATATAAGCCCAGCCGCCGCGTCCCCGGAGGCAGCGCCGTAGATTGGGCAGGCTTCTCATGCCCAACAGCTTTTGAACATGCCGCCCTAACAAACTTTCACGGCAGCCGGGTAAATGATCTTCATCGAAAGAACGGGATTGGTGCGCATCTGCTATTTTTATAACCCGTTGTGCATGAGAAGCCTGCCCAACCTGGCGGCCTACTTCCCGCGCTGCTCATAGAATTTGTGGGCCAGGAAGGTCAGTAGGGCAAGCACCAGGGATATCCCGGCAAGAGCGATAGAACTCAGTCCGAGGAATTCAATCCGCACCTCCAGGAAATCAAGCGCCATGAATGCGGCAAAAAGGATGGAAAATACATTGAAGAGAAGCGACAGCGGACTCATAATTCATTTTCCCGCAAAAGAGCGGCTCTTCGCCATTGCTCACAGATGCGCCAAACCTCCTGTAAAGACTGCCCAATCGCGCCACTATAACCGAAACCCTTCCACCGGCGCCATTTTTAATTTCTTTGGGCCTCATCCCTCTCATGCGGCGCGTTCATAGCCCGCGCCCGTCCCATCATAGCCGTAAATTCTGACCGGCGACCAATCCGGGCTCACCGGAGGTGGAGGAGGCGCCAGGTCGGCGTACTCTCCCGAGGCATGAACCACCTTACCGCCCACCACGGTGAGTACGGACTCCAGGTACTTTATTCGCTTCTCCGGGATCGAAAGATAGTCCTCCGAAAGAGCGGCGAAGTCGGCAAGCTTTCCGGGCTCGATGGATCCTTTTTTCTCCTCTTCGCCGGAGAGCCAGGCGCTGCCGAGCGTAAAGAGCCTGAGCGCCTCCAGGCGATCAAGGCGGCTCTCTTCCGGGTAAAGCCGCGTCTCCCCGACTGTTTTTCCGGACACCAGCCAGTAGAGGCAGACCCAGGGGTTATAGCTCGCGACCCGGGTCGCATCGGTACCTGCGCCGACAGGCGCTCCCATCCGGAGCATTTGCTCAAGGGGAGGTGTGCGCCTGGCTGTCTCGGCGCCATACCGGTCGATAAAATACTCCCCCTGGTAGGCCATACGGTCCTGGATGGCGATTCCGCCCCCGAGGGCAATAACCCGCTCGATATTCCGGTCGCTTATCGTCTCTGCATGGTCCAGTATCCATCGCAGCCTGCAGAAAGGAACATCGCGGTTGATCTTCTCGAATACGTTAAGGAATCGCTCTATGGACTCGTTATAGGTAGCGTGAAGCCGAAAAGGCCAGCGGTTTTCCACCAGGAGCCTCGCTACCGCATCGAGTTCTATTTCCATCTCCGGGGGGAGGTTCGGTCTGGGCTCCAGAAAGTCTTCGAAGTCGGCGCCGGAGAAAACAAGCATCTCCCCCGCACCGTTCATCCTGAAAAAATCGTCACCCTGGCCCGGATGAGTCATCGAGAGCCAGGACCGGAAATCCTCGAGTTCTCCTTCCGGGTGCTGAGTAAACAGGTGGTAGGCCATTCGCAGGCTGAGTTCGCCTCTTTCGGACAGCTCGCTCATCACTTTATAGTCGTCCGGGTAGTTCTGGAAGCCTCCGCCGGCGTCAATCACGCTCGTCACGCCGAGCCGGTTCAACTCCCTCATGAAATGCCGTGAGGAGTTGAGCTGGTCCTCGTAGGAGAGTTTCGGCCCTTTGGCGAGGCTGGCGTAAAGGATCGTCGCATTGGGGCGGGCGATGAGCAGCCCCGTGGGGTTGCCTTTCCGGTCCCGCTGTATCTCGCCTCCCTGGAAATCAGGAGTTTCCTTCGTATATCCGAGGGCGCGCAGGGCCGCACCGTTGAGAAACGCCCTGTCATAGAGGTGAAGGACGAAAACCGGTGTCTCAGGTGCAACGGTATTTATCTCGTCGAGGGTCGGCATGCGGCGTTCGGCAAACTGGAATTCAGACCAGCCGCCAATGACGCGAACCCACTGGGGAGGCGGGGTTCGCCTCGCCTGCTCCCTGAGCATCCCCAGGGCCTCGGAAAGAGAGAGAATGCCGTCCCAGCGCAACTCCATGTTATAATTGAGGCCTCCTCGAATGACGTGAGTGTGAGAATCATTCAGGCCGGGAATAACCCGCCTGCCTTTGAGGTCGATTACCCGTGTATGCTCTCCTCGCAGAGCCGCCGCCTCCGCATCCGTCCCTGCCGACAAGATTACCCCTTTGCCCGTAGCGACAGCGGATACCTGCGGGTCGATCTTATTCAAGGTTGTGATACGCCCGTTGAGGAGAATAAGCTCTGCCTCCATCACAGCGAATCCTCCGGCGGCCGCGAAAGTATACCCTCCCGGCAGAACAGCCGACAGGCCGGCAAACACGGCTGTCTTTAACAGGTCTCTCCTGCTGATGGTGTGGCTCATGGCTTGTGAACCCCGTCTCTTTAAAATCCCCCCTGCCCCCCTTTACTAAAGGGGGAAAAGGCATTCCTCCTGCCCGTCTTGAAAGAGGGGCGCCTTCCCTGCCCCTTCTCCGGGAAAGAGGGCCGGGGGAGATCCTGTGAAGCGGGTTATGCCGCTTCTTTCTCGGCGCCCTCGTGTCCGCCGAACATGGCCTTGGCATAATCGATTCCCAGTCCGTAGGCGCCGCCGTGCTCTTTCGCTACCGTCAGGGCCGCGTCGTAGGTATCCTGACGCGCCCAGTCCCGCTGCCATTCAAGCAGAACCTGGAGCCAGGTTGTCGGCACGGCGCCCGCCTGTATCATCCTCTGTACGGGTTGCAAAAGCCATCTGAGGCTGATGGTCAATTAGAAGAAGCAGGCAGTTGCCGGGAGTCAAAAGACGGGGACTTGCCCTCATAATTGTGTCCATATTTCTCTCCTGAACGTATCAAGGGCCGCAGGGGGCCCTCACGTGCTTGTTCGTGTTTTGCTCAAGCCTTATTCTCTTATCCCGAATAAAAAGTAACCACTGCCTGTATGCCTGCACATCCGCCACGCTCAACTCCTGCAAATTCTCACCCTCACCTTATCGGAGCCGCCCGAGACAATCAATTTGCCGTTGCCTCTCAGGACCAGGCTCTCTCCTTCGTGAATTATGTAATCGCAAAAACGACCGGGGCAGGTAACCCAGGCAATCCCCTGGATGCAGGAGATGGTGTGGCGGCCCGGCGACCCCAGGACATAAAGCTCTCCTTTGCAGATCTCCGCTCCGTCGGGGGCGACCATGCGCGGATTGGCGGGCGTCGCCGCTCCCCCCTCTTTCCGGACGCCAAAGCACCTCCTGAGCGCTCTCCTGAAAAGGCCCGGTTGCCTGTTCTCCAGTATGTAGCTCTCGCTGGACCCTTCGCGATACATGACTCTCCTCCTTGTGTCGGTAGAAGCAAGCTTGTTCCGGCGCAACGGGCGGAAACGGCCGGGTTATCCCTCCTTTGAGTTCCCTGGGCCACTTCCTGATTGTCTTCCACTAAAGCAGAGATTCTGTTATCGGTACAGATACAGTTGTGATAAAAGAATCACATAACAGTTGGACGCAGGAGGGGGTATGGCCGAGCAAAAGCAGAAGGATTTCGAATACCGCTACACGATGGTAGGAAAGAATATACTCGATCTCATAGAATCGGGCGCGCTTAAGCCGGGGGATCGGATTCCCTCCCTCAGGAACATGGGCGCCAGGATGAGGGTGAGCGTGACGACCGTTCTGCAGGCATACATGGACCTGGAGAGTGAAGGAGTTATCGAATCCAGGCCGAAGTCCGGCTTTTTCGTAAACGCCGACAACCGGCGCCTTCTCCCGACGCCCGCTCCCGGCGTACGTACGCCCATCGAACCTCGGGAACTGAATCGCAGCGATCTGATCGGGACGGTAAGAGACCTTCTCGGGCGCACGGACATCCTGCCGTTCGCCGTGGCCTGTCCCGATGCTTCCCTGCTTCCCGCCCGGGACCTGGGCCGGATAATGGCCTCACTCCTCCGGCAGGACCCGCTGCGAATGATCGGGTATGAAACCGTTGGAGGAAACCTGGAACTGCGAAAGCAAATCGCATTCCGGTGCATCAATGCCGGCGCATCGGTCATGCCCGAGGAGATCATCGTCACCACCGGGGCCATGGAGGCAATCTTCATCGCCGTACGTTGCCTTACCAGGCCCGGCGATACCGTCGCGATCCAATCTCCCGCCTACTACTGTTTCATGCACCTGCTCGACACTCTGGGACTTCGGGTGGTGGAGATTCCTTCCCGTCCCGAAGGCGGGATTTCTCCCGCAGAACTCGCCGATGCCCTCAATCAGTACGAGGTGAAGGCATGCATCTTTAACCTCAATTTCAATAACCCGGATGGAAGTGTCGTTCCCGACCAGGCAAAGAAGGAAATCGTGGGACTGCTGGCGAAGAAGGGAATCCCGCTGATAGAAGACGATGTCTCCGGTGACATTCATTTCGGCCCGGATCGCCCCCCCGTCTGCCTGAAGTATGATCGGGATGGACTCGTCATGTTGTGTTCCTCTTTTTCGAAGACGATCGCTCCGGGGTATCGCGTCGGCTGGCTGATACCCGGCAGATTCTACAGTAAGGCGCTCGGTATCAAGGTGGATACCAGCGTCTGCACCGCAAGCCCCCCTCAGGTCGCCGTTGCGGAGTTCCTGCGCACCGGCAGGTACGACCGGCATCTGAAAAGGCTCCGCTCCACCGTGGAAAAGCAGATGCGCGCCACTCAACTGGCCATAAGCCGTTGTTTTCCTCCCGATACCAAGGTCACCCGCCCTACGGGCGGACTGGCTCTGTGGGTCGAACTTCCAAAGCACGTGGATTCCCGCGATCTTTTTTTCAAAGCCAGATCGGAAGGCATCGGGATAGTCCCGGGCCTGATCTGCTCGACCTTTGACAAGTACAGGAATTTTATTCGCATTACATGTGGTGGGCTTTGGAACAAAGAAATTGAAAAGGGAATAGAAAAACTCGGGCGCCTTTGTTCATAGACCGAACCTGCTATCATCTCCTCGTTTCTACGCACACATTTTCAAACATCGAAAGAGAAAGTATACACAACCGAAAATTTTTGATGCAAAGAGTTTCAGTTTTAGGAGCGGCCCGTCGATATTCAGGCAACTACATGTGAATGAGAAGCGCTGAAGTTGGTGCTGATTCTGGAAATTGATTGCGCAATAATACTTATTATTATCCACCGCAGCCGCCTCTGAATATTCTCCACACATCTTCCAGTTCCTGTAATTCGAGTTCTGTTCCTGCAGATTTATAACGAAGCCCGGTAATACCCCTGATTGACCATTGTCCTGCTGCACCCGGGCTTCAGTCGGCTATCCTGGCTATGAATTTGTCAGGATGGGAGAAGTGTGCCACGATACTATGGAAAGGGGGATTATCAAGACCATGAAGCCGATCAATTTCATTAAAGCCTCTGCACTATTGTTAATGATGATATTTGCTCTTCCCTCGCCTGATGGAAGATCGGAAAGCAATACGCCCAGGAGTTATGTCGGCGCTCAGGCCTGTAAGGAATGCCATGCAGAAGAATATACAAGTTTTCAGTCAAATTCGAAGAAAGCCAGGTCCTTTGAAAGTGTAGCTCTCATGAAAGATGGTTTAAGCATATCCGAGACACATACCTGTTTCGAATGCCATACCACCGGATACGGGGAACCGGGCGGATTCAAATCAGAGCAGGAGACCCCGAATCTCAAGAATGCAGGATGCGAATCCTGTCATGGACCGGGCAGTGTTCACGTCCAAACGCAAGACCCGGATGACATAAAATCAAAACCCAGGAAGACCGATTGCTCCAGGTGCCATAACTCAGAGCGGGTGGAATCGTTTAAGTTCAAGCCCCTCATTTACGGAGGCGCCCACTGACCCGGCCATTGTTGGCCAGGCGCCGGTGTACATGCGAATCTCCCTTTTAACGGAGTCAGTCATGGGCCTTATTTCTTATTGCAGCCAGAGGTTATGGGTCAAGATCACCGTTCCATTGACCGTACTGGTCATCAGCATCATGGGAATTGTAATCTTCGACAACATACGGAATTCCAAAGCACTGCTGACCGATCAGGTCAACTGCAACAGCGATCTGATGGCCATGGCGATCGAGGGAGGAATGTTTTCGTCCCTGGCCCGCGGCGATAATGCAACTGTCCGGGAACAACTTGAAAAGCTAAAGAGTCAGACAAAAGGACTGGACGTCTTTGTTTTTGATTTCGGAGGGATTGTCTCCTTTGCCACTGAACCGGGTGTTAAAGGCAAACATGTCGAGGAGTTGATTGGAGACCGAAGCGCAGTTGATGAAATCAACCGCATGCTGCAAAGCGGTGAAGCACTTCAACGCTCGGTTGAGGAAAAGATCGAAGGCGAAGCATACCTGAGCCTGTTCCGTCCCATACTCAATGAGAGCCGCTGTCATCACTGCCATGGCGGCTCCCGCAGGGTGCTCGGCGGACTGCAGGTACGTTCCTCCATTTCAAACGCAGTCTCCTCTGTTGCCGCTGTACGGAACCGCAACATTTTAATGGGCGCCTCCGGGACCTTCATCCTAGTCCTTATGATGTATTTTCTCACCCGGAAGACAGTGAATCAACCGGTCAAAAGACTTCTCGACCTTGGAGGCAAAATGAGGCAGGGAGATCTTACCGCGGCTGCCGAAGTCACAGGACGAGACGAAATAAGCCACATGTGCGCGAGGATGAATATGGTCAATCAGAATCTCCGGACGATGATGTGCGAGATAGTAAACGCCTCCCGGGTACTCTCGGAAATGACCTGCAAGCAGGCGGCGGCCGTTGAGCAAACCAGCGCATCGCTGGATGAGATAGCATCTCTAACACGGCAGAACGCAGAACATACTCAGAGGGCGGATAAGGTGGCAGGAATACTGAATCAGGCGGTGCTTAATTCGAAAGAGGCGATGAAGGAGTTGACTTCTTCGATGGAGGCGATCTCGCAGGCCAGCCGGGATACATCGACCATTGTCAGGAACATCGACGAAATTGCGTTCCAGACCAACCTGCTTGCCCTGAATGCCGCCGTGGAAGCTGCAAGGGCCGGTGAAGCCGGGGCCGGCTTTGCAGTTGTTGCCGATGAGGTAAGAAGCCTTGCGATGCGTGCGGCTGAGGCCGCCAGGAACACAACCTCTCTGATCGAAGGCACGATGAATGAGGTAAGAGGCGGCTCAAATTTCGTGTTCAGGACGAATGCAGCTTTTGCCAGCGTCTCGGAAGGGATTGCCGACATGGTCGATCTCATCGGCCATATCGCTGATGCTTCCAGGGAGCAGGCCGCCGGGATAGAGCAGATCAGCGAAGCATTTGCCGAGATAGATACCGCAGTACAGCAGAACGCCGCCAGTGCAGAGGGACTGGCGGCAGCTTCGGCGCGGTTCAAGGTGGGCAATGGTAAACTGCATAGACCGGCTTTGCCTGGTCCCCTGAATACGGACTCCAGCGCACTTCTCCGGTGAGCCAGTCGGGAATGCCGATCTCGCGGTTCAATATGTGATAGTAGTAGGCACAGCCCGAATAGGGATCGAATATATGAAAGATCGGCATAGCCACGATACGGGTTCCCTCCAGCGGCAATCCGTTCATGACGGCCACGTTCTTGACCGCTTCGAAGGCCATGGCGCTGTTTACCAGGGATACGAAGATCTTGCAGGAGCGGGCCGGCAGGCGCCCGGCCAGCATCTCCTCCCGTACATGAGGGTAGAGCTTGCGTTTTCTTCCGGGATAGAATGAAATCGCCTGGAACTTCGGTACAAGCGCCTCGTAGTCGATTTCGGTCAATTCCAGGTGTTCGGTTCCATAATTCGCGACTTTTTCAAAGGTGACGTTGTTGTCGTGAGTGAAAGTCGATACAACGTATGCGCCGGACGAGCCCGGCCCGACGATCATTCGCAAACCCAGATCCGCACATACGCGGCTCACTACAAGGTTTGCCCCCAGGCTGGTAGTTCCCAGAAAAGCAAGGTTCGCTTTCCTTAACAGATCTGCCAACCAGGGACCGTCGTTTCTGCAGACAGCCTGCTGATACGGCTCGACCCGGCAATCGGGATTGATTGACTTCAGATAGTCCCGCCAAGCCAGGACCTTGGGAAGTCCGATTTCGCCCCTGGTGAACGGCAGCCTGTTGAGGTTGGTATCTTCCACTACGTCCGGGTCGATAATGATGAAGCGCTCGAAACCGATGCGCACCAGGTGATCGAGGATTACTCCATTGCCCCCCGTCCCCACTGCGACGACGACCGTCTTCCGCATGGCCGCCATCAACTCTTCCGTAAAATTGAGAAAGCCGGTTTGCCTGTCTACAATGGCTTCCCACATAGAATTCCGTTCGATCATGATCCGATTCACGCGATTGTGATTTTTCACTCGGCAAACACCTCTGCACCGCCAGATTTTCACTATATCGGAACAGCCCGACAAACTGAAATCCGGCGAATTGCAGGCCTGCCATTAGTCAGTTATAGAGTTCCCTGTTCGATGATGCCTCTCAATCTGACCGAAAAAGTACAGGATGAACTCCGAGCATTAAGCGCCATGTTCGTCAGGTTTCATCCTCAGAGACATGGCTTTCTTGCTGATTTCTTCTATGGATAAATCCTCTTCCAGACCTTGACGCCATTTTGTGTAATCAAACGGTTCCCGCTGAATAAGGGCGATAAACCGTTCCGCTTCCACATCGCCGAGGTGCCTGGCAAGGATTTCAAGCCCCTTCAACCTGATTTCTGTGTCGGTCATCATGAGAAGACCTCCTTAATGAAGGCGATTGGGTCGTAAACCTTAATGGTATCTATAACCTTCCCACGCTGCAAGATCCTATCGTCAGTCGTGAGGAAATATTCGCACCCGGAAAGAATAGCACAAGCAATATGCAGACTATCAATGCTCGCAAATCCCTTCCTGTTAAGCAAATCGGCCTCTTCGAGCAAATCGGAGCTTTCTTGAATATCGCTCGCGGCATACTTCTTCCAGCCTTTGATTCGTTCTTTTCTCTCTTGATATGGATTTTTGTTATTTTCGTAATCCAGAGAGCCTCTTGCAAAAGTGCTCAGAACTCTATGGTCAATTCCTGTCCGATG
>CAZIJV010000046.1:0-43356 GCA_964539645.1 uncultured Syntrophobacter sp. | reverse complement strand
TTGGAAGGGCTTCGCCGTTGCTTCCGATACCCGGTTCTTATATCGAATATCCAGAACATGAGAGCTATTTCCAGCATGATCTCAAATCACATCTGACGATCATCTCAGAATGGACTGTATAATGCCTTGAACATCCACGATGCACGGGTTCTCCGGGATTATAACCCCCTTGCCCGTGTCGCCCGATATCAGCAATACGGCACAATCCTCCCCGGTAAGGCATGGATAGCCATGCGACCCCCTGATGAGGCTCGTATCCCGGGATATCTCGAAGGTCCCCGGTTCAAGGAATAGTTCCAGCGGGTCATATCCCGGCTTTCGGTGGATGTCTACATGGGCCGCGAAATCGGGCGCCCTGGAGCGATCATCCCACCAGTAATAGGAGAACCAGCGATTCTTCGCGCTTACTGCGACGAGATCCCCAGATCTCGAGTGATCGACCCTGAACCTCTTCTTGCCCTCCAAATCCAGTATAAGATCGATGCCATCAGTCTGTTCCAGGACTCTGCGAACCTCTTTTTCATATCCCGGCCGGATATAGAGGTGCGCGATCTGATGATCTACCATCGCAAAAGCGGGACTGAGTTCGCAGTCCAGGTACTCCCGGCCTTCGATGGTCCGGACTTCCAGGAGCCCGTAGTTCCTCAGGCGCCTGTTTAGCGGAATATCTCCCTGCACTTTTGTGAAGACATATTCCGAGAGGACAAGAATGACTGTTTGCTCCCGCAGCCCCAGGTCATCTACCCCCCGGACTATTTTCCCCACTTCGCTGTCAATGAGGGCCAGATTCTCCCCGATGCACGGGTCATCGGGACCGAATCTTTGCGAACAATAGTCCATATGCGGCAGGTATACGTACATCAGATCCGGTTTCTGCCTCGCCATAGTCTCTATTGCCGCATCGGCGATCCACCGGCTCGACTCGATCGAGGCCATGGGTCCCCAGTAATGAAGCAGGTTGAATTTCCCTAGCTTCTCGCTCAACTCCTCGTAGAACCCCACCGGTTTGGAATAGCACCACTGAACCAGGCCTTTTTCCGTATGAAGCGGCTTTGGAGTAATTATCGCTTCACAGGACGCATAAAGCGTATTCTGAAGAAAAAGGCAGGCCGTCTTGTGGGCAGGATTCAACTCACGAAGCAGCTCCCAGGTTCTTTGCGACTGCACAAGCGCCGAGCTTTGCTCCCAGAAGGCGACCTGGCGGTTGTCGGGAAAATAGAGGCCGTTGGCGACTACCCCATGCCGGTCCGGATAGGCGCCGGTGGTGAGACTGGCCTGCACGGGAAGCGTCAGGGCAGGGAAAACGGGCTTCAGCGCATGCAGAGTTCCCTGCAACTTCAGCGATTCAAGGTTGGGCATGCGCTCCATGTTCCGGAAGTGCGAAGGACTCAGCCCAACGACATCGATCACAATCACTCTTTTATTCTTCATGAATCTCCCCAATCCACCTAAGTGACATATAAACTGCGCGCAAGGAATATAGAGGGTATGATCAGCAGCACAACCGCGATACCGTAAGCCCACCCGAGCAAACCTGAGGAATAGACTGCATCCAGGAGGGGCAGACAGAGGATCATTACCTTCACCGCCCTGCCGGAATTGTCAGGGCAGGGATTCAGGAGGGCTCTCGACAGCATGGGCCCGGTGCACAAGACAAGAAGCGCCAGGAAAAACAATCCTGCCCCACCAAGTGTTCCTCTGACGGCAAGGATAAACAGGATTCCTGCGGCCAGACCATATGATCCCATGGCCGCGGATGCCTCCCATCCCGGTTTACCGCCCGTCTCGAAACGACTCACCAGGGTCAATGAGAAAACGTAAAGGAAGGAAACGAACGCCAACAGGCCGAAAAGCCAAGTGAAATTGACAGCAACGCTCAGGCCGATCACCAGGTTCAGGGATCTGCAAAGCGCCATGTTGAACGGGCCGGCTAAGGCTTTATTCTTGGAATGAAGATCGTAAGCCGCTACCGCGACAACCAGGAAGCCGGCAACCAAAGGAGCTGTCTTCCCGGCCTGAAAAGCGGAAACCAGCCCAAATCCGAACAGCGCCAGCGATACCAGCAAGGCGCCCGCGGGAGATACCTCCCCTGAGGGAATCGGCCGAAAAGGACGTTCTTTTGCATCAACCTCCCTGTCGCACAAGTCGTTGAGAGCACACCCGGCGGCATAGATGCAGGAAGAGGAGACAAGCAGCCAGGCTAACTCGGAGGTAAAGAACCTGCCGCCGGTCGCAACCAGGTATCCGGCCAGCACATCGGCGACGGCCGTAAAGATGTTGGGAAGGCGCACGAGTTGGAAATACGCGATCAGTTTGCCTGCCACGAGGGCTGGAGCATTGATGTTGTCCAGGTTGCTTTCTTTTGCGCTCGGCACAATCTGACTCCGCCTGGCAATCACCGGCATCACCGGACCATCACTCGAAATCCAGGTCGAAGTTCGGGGAATGCTTCAATAGATTGTAGGGATTGTCGAAGACGACCTTTTTTATCTCCGACTCTGGAAAAAGGCCGCTCTTTCGCATCAGCATGACGACTTTGGGCACGGCGAGAGGATCGGAATATCCCCAGTCGGCTGACCCGTTCACTATCATGCGGTCCGTGCCGTAGCGGGTGATAATATTGACAGCCCTTTCGGCGCTCAGTTTTGTGACGTAGTAGACAGTCATGCCTATCCAGCATTTCGTCCGCAGCGAGAGGTCCATGGTCTCCTCGGTGTTGTGATCGATGACGATCCGCTCCTGGTCGACCCCTTCCTCTTCCAGTATGGAGATTATCCTCTCGATGCCTTTCTTCTTGTTGTGATGCGGTGAGTGAATGATGATCGGAAGCTTTCTGTCGTCTGCCATGCGCAACTGCCTGCGGAATATTTCCTCCTCTTTTTCCGTTATGAGATCGAGGCCGATTTCACCCACCCCAACGACATTCGGATGATCGAGGAACGGTTCCATGGCATCCACCACGGCGTCGGCAATGGGGTTCCTGGCTTCCTTCGGGTTGAGGCTTACCATTGCATAGTGCCTGATGCCGTGCTGTCGCGCCCTGCCGGTTTCAAAGTTGATCATGTGCTCCCAGTAATCTTGAAAACAGGAGACATCCCTCCTGTCGGCGCCGGACCAGAAAGAGGGTTCCACACAGGCCACGACTCCGGCAAGGGCCATATTGTCATAGTCATCTGTCGTTCTGGTAACATTGTGAATATGCGGTTCGATTATTCGCATCTCTCTGCTCTCTCCAATCGAGTGGGTCTGAAATTGTGCTTCGATGCGGTATCCGGGGGGCAGGCCACATCGGCGGGCTCTACCGCCCGGGCTGCTGGAAGGCGCAGGCCTTGTCAAGCTTAAGCTTCACCGAAGCTAAGCTTTGTTCTGGCCTTGCGCAAGAATGGGTATGCTATTCGGATCGTACCCGGGGCTAGATCTTGCAGGAGGAATGGATTTTGGGTGTAAACCGCTCCGGCCCGCTCACCACCGGCATTCCGACCGCACGGGAAATAGTGCGCAGCATTCCGCGGAAAAGCCACTGATGGGCAAGGTAGAGAACATACCAGTAGAGCAACCCGACCATTCCCTTGGGCAGGAAACGCGAGAGTTGCTGGAGTTCGGTTTCACCGTTTCCCATGGGGGTTATTTTGAACTCCAGGATGGCCTCCCCCGGGAGTTTCATCTCCGAGAGGAGCAGCAGGCGGAAAGGGGCGGATGTTTCGATTACCCGCCAGAAGTCAAGGGCATCTCCGACATAGAGAGCGGTCGGATGCCTTCTTCCGCGGCGAAGGCTGGTCCCGCCGAAAAGCTTATCCAGCCATCCCCTGATTCTCCAGAGGGACTCACCGTAATACCAGCCCGTTTCTCCTCCGATACGGACGATGTGTTCCCAGATCTGTTCCGGAGCGGCCCTGAGCCTGATCCTGTAGCCGCATTCCATGATCGTGCCGCCCGCGTAGTTGCGATCTCCGCAGTAGGTCCACTCGGGAGGCACCAGCGCCCCCGCATCGGTCCAGCATGCCTCCATCCGGTGGTTTTTCAACACATCGAGCGCTCTGCGAATTGTCTCGCGGCTGTCCAGCAGTTCCTGGGGTATGATGGATCTGATTCTGCTCTCCCTGCAAACCGCATCATGAGATAGCTCCTGGGCAATTGGCTCAACGACATTCGCAGGCACGGGGGTTACCATGTGAATCCACATGGCGCTCATTTGCGGCGTTATGAAGTTGGCCGGAAGGACCAGCCGTTTTTTCAACCCGGCAACTTCAGAATAGATCTCCACCAGTCGCTCGAAGGTCACTATCTCCGGGCCCCCAATATCAAAGGCCTGGCCTGTGGTCTCATCCCTCTCCAGGCATCCGGTGAGGTAATTGATGGTGTTTCGTATAGATATGGGCTGCAGAGGCCTTCTCATCCAGGGTGGCGAAAGCATAACCGGGTTTCGGTCGGCCAGGTAGCGCAAAATCTCGAAAGGTCCGCTGCCGGAACCAAGCACAATCGAGGCCCGCAGACAGGTGAGCGGGACCGGGCCTGCAAGAAGGATTTCAGACTCCTCCCGCTTTGAGCGGAACAGGGGACTGAGCATGCCCCCGTTTTCCTCTCCCAGCCATCCAAGATAGATAATCCGCTCCAGTTGAGATGCCCTGGAAGCGGCAACCATGTTCATAGCCGCCTTTCTGGCAGTAATCTCAAAGCCGGGACTGGGATCGTGCAGGAAATTCGGCAGATAGTAGGCCGCGCGGCAACCTTCCATGGCCTTTCTCAGGCTCGCAGGGTCGAGCAGATCTCCCTGCACTGCTTCCAGCTCCGGATGACATGCCCAGGGACGTGCTTCCAGTTTTGCAAGCGACCTTCCCATGGTTCTGACCCTGCACCCCGAGCGTAAAAGCATGGGAACAAGCCTGCCGCCTACATATCCGGTGGCGCCGATCACCAGCACGGGCTTCTCGCTCATGGTGATAAACTCTCTTTTGTATTCACCGCCGCCTCCAGTGATTAGATTTAGTGAAAACAATGCTTATAAAATAGCGTGCAGGCTCTGCATCGGCTATGGAAAAATGAAACAGCCGCCGGACAGCGCGGCCGGAGGGTCTTTTTTTACCACCAGATCAGCGAGGAAACCATTTATGGAGCGATATTTCATGAAAATGCCGGAGGATATGTTTTGCGAAATATGCTCCGAGAAAAGAGGCATTAATCCCGAAACCCTACGGGAGGTCATCATACTCGCCGTTGAGATCGCCCGCGAAGGTCGTGAGGGCAGACGGATCGGAACCATGTTCGTAGTTGCGGATTCCGATGAAGTAATGAAGCATTCCCGCAGTCTTATCCTCGATCCCCTTTATGGACATTCCGATGAAGTAAGGCAAATCTCCGATCTGGACATGCGTGAGACCTTAAAGGAACTGGCGCAACTGGACGGCGCCTTCGTCGTCACCGATGATGGGGTCGTCATCTCCGCCTGCCGCTACCTGGACGCTTTTTCCGAAGGGATAAACCTGCCGCTCGGTCTGGGCAGCCGGCACATGGCGGCGGCGTCAATAACCAAGCAAACCAAGTCAGTAGCCGTAGTGGTTTCCGAAAGTTCGGTAGTACGAATAATCGACGATGGAGAGATTGTCTCCGAGATAATCCCCGAACTCTGGATGTTCAAACGCTACAGTTCTCATTTGAGCAAACTGGGCAAAAAGGTCGAGCAGGAAATCATCGTCAGCACAGTTGAGGACTGAAAGGAACCCGCCAATTCGCTCACCAGGTTCAAACCACCTCGTAGAACTTCTCCTGGAGTTCTGCCATACGAACCAGGATCGATGCGGGTTCAAACCTGTCACCGAACTTCATTGCCATCTCCTCCATTTCCGAAACGATCCGCCCTGTTCCGACGGAATCCAGGTAACGGAAAGGCCCTCCGAGGAAGGAGGGAAAGCCCAGTCCGAAAACCGCTCCCAGGTCTCCGTCCTCAGGGCTGAAAATGGTCCCCTCCTGCAAACACAAGGCGGCCTCGTTCAGCATCAGGTAGACCAGCCTTTTCTGCACTGTGGAAAAATCCATGCGCTTCCTGCCGCCTGATCCGAAAAATCCGTATATCTTCGAGTTTACCGGCCTCGGCATACGCGAGCCAATCAGGGGAAGCCTGCCAACCAATCCGGGTTCGTAGTTGTAAAATCCCAGTCCCTTTTTCTTTCCCTGCCAGCCCGATTTCAACACTTCATCCAACGCAGCGGGCTCACGGATTTCCCGGTGCGCAAAGAATTCCTCCAGTTCATGCGAGACGTGCGCCGCCACATCGATCCCGACCTCATCGAGCAGTTTCAGGGGACCCACGGGGAAACCGAACTGTTGAAGCGCATTGTCGATATCTTCTATTGCGGCCCCCTCCTCAACCAGCCGTATAGCCTCAAGCATGTAGGGCGTCAGTATCCGGGAGGTGTAAAAACCGGGGCCGTCCCTCACGACAATGACGGTCTTCCCCTGCCTGCGGCCGACCGAAACCGCCGTCGCCAGCACCCAGTCGGCACAATGCTCCGTTACAATTATTTCGAGCAGGGGCATTTTCGGAACCGGCGAAAAATAATGCATCCCTATTACATTTTCAGGACGGCTCGATGCGGCCGCAATGCGGCTAATCGGGATAGCAGAAGTATTCGATGCGAATATGCAATCGGGAGAAATATGACGTTCGACCTCGCGCAGAAGGTCTTTTTTCAATTCCAGGTCTTCGAAAACCGCTTCTATCACCAGACCCGCTCCGGCCAGGCCGGCATAGTCGAGAGTGGGTACGACACGGCTGAAGAGTTTATCCCGTTCGACCGGCCCGCCTTTTTTTGCCCTGACCCGCCCGTCCAGGTGCTTCCATATCTCGCGCAAACTCTTGGAAAGTTTCTCCCCGGAGACATCCTTCAACGCCACCTCGTACCCGTTATGGGCGGAAACCGAGGCAATTCCAGTGCCCATGAACCCGCTGCCCACAACGGCTATACGCGATATCTCCCTCGGTTGGGCCGATGAATAGTGTTTCTTTTTCAACCGGGTTTGATTGAAAAAAAGCTGGCGCAGAGCGCTGGACTGAGCTGACAGGACAAGAGGCCCGAAAGCTTCGGCCTCTGCTCTAAGACCATCGGACATGGTTCCGGCGATGCCCGTCTCCACACAGTCGATGAGGCGGAGCGGCGCCGGGTAGTGATTGCCGCCCTGCTGTGCAACCCGTCTGCGCGCAGCTTTGAAATAGGCTTTTCGGGCGGGTACAAAAGAATGGAGCAGCCAATCAAGCGAGAAAGCAGGCGGATAGGCCATTTTTCTCGGAAACTTCTTCAGAAAGTAAGGAATGGCTCTTTTCACGCTCCCCGCCAGGTCGCTCGGAAAAACCACCATATCGACTATCCCGAGGGATTTCGCCTGACGGGCGCTCAGAATTTTCCCCTTAATCATAAGCGGAAGCGCCCTGCGGACTCCGGCCAGCCGGGTGAGTCGCTGAGTTCCTCCGGCTGCGGGGAACAGGCCCAGTTTTGTCTCAGGAAGCCCAAGGACTGTCTTTTCCCAGTCCGTGGCCATGCGAAAATGACAGGCCAGGGCAAATTCAAGCCCTCCGCCCAGGCATGGACCATTAATCGCTGCAATGACAGGATAGTGAAGATTGGCGATACGGTTAAAGAGCGAATGGAAGCGGGTGATGATTTCCGCGGTCTGCCCGGGTTCGGTCATTTTGTCGAAATCCCGGATATCGGCGCCGACGATGAAATTGTCTTTCTTAGAGCTTATGAAAGCAAGCGCCCTGGCAAAATGATCAGCAGAGATCTCATCGAGGAGTTCCTCCAGTTCGGACAGCATACCCTGCGAAAGAGTATTCATCCGATCCGAGGGGTTATCAAGGTAAACCAGTAAAATTCCGTCCTCATGCCGTTCGATCTTGAAAAAATTCATATGATCATCCTCTCCGACTCCACCCGTCTACGCCACCCGTCCTCCGTCTTCCGTCTTCCGTCTTCCGTCTTCCGTCTTCCGCCTTCCGCCTTCCGCCCTCTGTCAAAGCCGCTCAAGAAGCATAGCATGACCGAGTCCCCCTGCCGCGCAACTGGCGATCATCCCAAGCGAGCCGTTTTCATGCCTCAGCCTGTTGCAGCAGCTTATGAGCAGCCGGATGCCGGTGGCGCCGAAAGGATGGCCTATAGAGAGCGAACCGCCCCGAGTATTCAGGCGGTCGAGATCCACCTGCCCCACCCTGGACGAGAGTCCCAGTTTTTCCTGTGCAAAGGAGTCGCTGTTCAAGGCATTCAGATTTGAGAGCACCTGCCCGGCAAACGCTTCGTGAAATTCGAAAACGTCAATAGAGGAGAGCGCAACACCTGTTTTTTCGAGAAGCTTCGGAACAGCGTAGGCCGGACCGAGCAGGAGTTCCTCGTAGGGATCGCACCCATGGAAAGCGAACCCGGCGATTCGCGCAAGAGGCTGATAACCCAGACTCTTTGCTTTCCCGTAGGACATCAGCAGGACCGCCGCCCCGCCGTCGCTCAGGTATGATGAATTGCCCGCCGTCGCCGTGCCGAAGGGGAAGTAAAAGGAAGGAGGCAGTTTTGAGAGCTTTTCGATACTGGAGTCGCCCCGGATTCCGTTGTCTTTTTCCACCTGCTTGAAACGGGGCGGAAGAAGGACAGTCAGGATCTCGTCCGAAAAAAGACCCTGTTCTGCAGCCTCCGTCGCCAGTTTGTGAGACCTCATGGCGTATTGGTCCTGCTCCTCCCTGCTCACCCCCCAGGCCGCCGACAGCCTGTCCGAACTCTGCCCCATCGTCAGACCGTTCGAGAACTCAGCAACTTCCGGGATTTCCGGAAGGAAATAGCCGGGGCGCAGCCCTGCTGCCCACTTGATCCAGTCAAGCGGATTCTTGAGCCTGCGCATTTCCATCAATTTGCGCCTGAATGGGCGCTTGGCCAGAATGGGGATATTGCTCAGGCTTTCGGCGCCTCCGGCGATCACCGTGTCCGCCTGGCCGCAGGCGATGAGGCCCGCGGCATTGGAAATCGCCTGTCCTCCCGATATGCAAGCCATCGCAAGGGTGCTGGCGGGGATTCTCAGCGGGAGACCTGCTCCGATCATGGCCTCCCGGGCAACATTACTCGTCTGCGGCTCGCTCAGGACACACCCGAATAAGACTTGCTCTATTTCCCGGGGAAGCAGGCCGGCCTTGTCAATGACTCCTTTAAGCGCCATCCTGGCCAGATCATAGGCTAAGAGATCTTTAAAATCGGTTCCGGAACGCAGGAACGGAGTACGGCCTCCGGCGACAATTACTGGGGAACGATCGTTTAAAGTATTCAGCATTTCTTGTCCCGATACGGTTGTGTTAGGAAAAAGCAAACACCCGCGATTATTTCGCAAGTCATGGTTGGTTCTAAAATAAGTCACAAGTTTTGTTCATCAATGACTTCGGGCTTGTCGGGAGCGTAATAGTGGCGGGTCAAACAGGGGCCTGGCGGATTATCCGGATTACAGCAGTTCGAGAAGTTCGGCGGGGTGCTGGATAAGCTTTTTGGCGCCGCTCCCGAGCAATTCCTCCGCAGTGCGGAAGCCCCACAAAGCGCCGACCGGATACATCCCGGCAGCGTTTGCAGTAATCATGTCGGTTGCGGTATCACCGAGATAGAGAAATTTATCAGGCTGCAGTCCTAAACGTTCGGCAATTTCAATTGCGGAAGCAGGATGGGGTTTTCTGGGTATGGAGGGACGCTCTCCGAACACGATATCGAACCTCCAGTTGGAGAGCATCTCTTCGACGACTTTCAGGGTAAACTCATGGGGCTTGTTAGACAGCACCGTGAGTTTTGCGCCGCGGTCGCGCAACGCGTCGAGCATTTCCGGAATACCGGGATAAGGGCGGGATTTTGCCTTCCAATTCCTTCTGTAGGTGTCCCGCATGAGGTTCAGACAACGGGAGATCACCTCCGCATCTTCTTTAACCCAAGCGGGAACCGCCCGTCTCACAAGGTTCTCCATTCCGTCACCGACGAAGTACCTGTAAGCGTCCACGGGATGGGGAGGAAACCCGAAATGGCCAAGCGTACCGTTCATGGAATCGGCCAGATCCTCGAGGGTATCCAGCAGCGTTCCGTCAAGATCAAATACGAGGGCTTCGCACTTCACAGCTACGGACAACTCTCAGTTCTGCTCCTTGAGTATGCGCTCGATCTCCGTCTGGCCGATTTCCGAATTCTCGGGAAAGAGCACGCCAAGGTTGAAGCGCAGTTTCTCCTCGTCCATACTGTACCAGACAATTCTCACGGGAGTGGAAACCACCCCTTCGGGCAGACTCATGTTCAGGGTAAAATGACTTTGCTCGCTTCCGACTACAATGTGGTATGGACCAAGTTTCAGTGTTTCGAGTTCAAGCCTTGCGCCGGTAGCCGAAATCTCTGAAATCCGGACCGCTATTTTCTCCTCGTGGTTCGGAAAAAGACAGGTAAGCGTGCCCTGCCACTGGACCTGAAAACGCTCACTTTGCCTTTTCTCCACTCCCTTGTTCCACACTGCCATTCTCTTACATTCCTTGTTGAGGCGCCCGTCTGTAAGCATCAGAAGCCTGGGAAGCAGACCTCCTCGACATGGCCGAGGCAAGAATCTTGTAGATATCCGCACGATCCAGGGCAGAGGCGTATACGATAGGCTTCAGATTGTGAATGTCTTTAACATGGACATTGGCGCCAGCGCCTACAAGCACCCGCACCACATCGATATGTCCGTATATCGTCGCAATCGTCACGGCCGTTCTGCCGAAATGATCCTTTATCTCCGTTTTTGCGCCTTTGCTCAACAGAAGGGTGACAATGCGGGGGTAGCCGCCCTGGGAGGCATTCATGAGCGCCGTATGCCCCTCCGAATCCTGCTGATTGACCTTCACGTCCCGGGAGAGCAGAAGCTGAACCACTTCCATGTTGCCGTTCATGCAGGCGCCCATGAGCGCATTGGCGCCTTTTTTCCTCAGGCTCGGGATCTCCTGGGTACTCTGCAGATTTGCATCGCCCCCGGCTGCTATCAGCATATCCACTATTTCGGGATGGCCCGCCCAGGCGGCCTGCATGAGAGCCGATACGCCGAACAAATCCGTCAGGTTCGGATCGGCCCCTCTGCTGAGAAGCAACTCAACCATCTGGTCGCTTCCACGAACAGCGGCCTGCATGAGCGCAGTCATTCCCTCACGGTTCCTGCCGTCAACTCTTCCACCCGCCGACAATATTCTGACCACTGCTGAAGCATCCTGGCTGTCCACGGCCACAAACAATTCCTGGCCCAACTGTTCCAGCCGTTCGTATTCGGCTCGCTTCTTGGCTTGATCCGCTGTTTCCGCAGTCGCCGGACCAACCGCTTTTGCCTTGCCCTTCTGCGCGGCCGGAGCAGCCGAAGCCGGAGCAGCCAAAGCTAAAACTAGACACAGGGAGCAAAACCACATTCCATATTTGCTCGCTTTCATCTTAATCTCCTCCCGATACATACTGCCATTGTTGATTATGAACTGAGAATCGGCAAAACGAATCAGATACTTGCGTGCAAATTGCAGGCCGTTTCAAATATCTTCATCCGATACGGAAACGGATCTGTCACAGTCGCAGCCTCGCATGCCCCGGTCAGGCGCCCGAAACCACGAAAAGAACTGCGGGGCGGGTTAGTGGGAAGCGCAGCCAGCCGTTCTTTTTAGAGTAGAGACGCATATTAAATCACCCTTTTGCGAAGATTTACAAGAGGATTCTATTGAAGTGCGGATATGATCCCAATAAAGAGCGAGCCGGATTGGAACTCAATTTTGTAATTTCAGTGAAACTCCGATTCCGCTCCGAGCCATACTCGATCCCCTTCGGATCGTGCCCGGAGAGAGATATCCCGGACTTTGTCTGTACTTGATTTCACAGTCTTTCAGACATCTTGCAAGTTTCCTTTGTATTCTTACCGTTACTATAGACGGCCTCAAATGATAACCATTCACTTCTTATCAGAGGGGCAGAACTAGAGCGGTTAACATCCGCCTCGCTCCTGACAAGAGCTATCAGAAAAATTCGTTGTACCGGAAGGAAAATGAAATGGTAGAAAGCGCCGCCGCGACCTTGCTTACAAAAGAACTCAATGCGATCATACCGGCGGAAAAGGCCCTGCCCCTTGTAATCGAAATACTTCCCGGACAGGCCGGGGAGGGTCTTATCGATATATATGAAAAAGGCAGCTACGAAGAGATACCCCTCAGAGAACTGGTCTACAGAACGCTGAGCAAGAAGAGTTGGAGTATAGAGGAAAAGCAGATACTCGACGATATCGGAAGGCAGCTCACCGGCGGGAAACTCCTGATCCGCGGCAAGGAAATCCTGGGTACAGCCCGGGAACACTCGGTTGTGGAACAGACCGAGGAAGGTGAGAAGTACTTCTATGTCTCGGTGCGCGCGATAAAGCCCCAGGAAGGCGGGATGCAAACCCCGGAGTTTTCCTGAAATGCTGCAACTTCTTCAATCCGACACTGAATTGTATATCGATTCCGACTTCGTTTATCTCCCGCTGAACTCCGATCCCTCCATCGAAAGAGAGCTGAAAAAGAGTTCATACGGTTTGGGTCCGGGCGGATCATCCAGCCGCAGGGCGCCGCAACTAATTGAGATTCAGGGGAAATATTTTATTAGATCCCTGCGGATACGCTCGATACTGGACAATTATAAGCGGTTTGATCCTGAGACTTTTGAGTTCCTCAGGCGCAGTGTATTCAACCGGTTTCTCAACACTCTCAATCCCTCCAGCTTATCGCTGGACGAAAAGCTGAGGGCCATCGTCTTTCAGGTTCTGCCCCATTTCACTCGCAAGAAGAACAAACTTCGCAGGCGGCTCGGCCTGGAGGAGGAGTTCCTGGACCTCGTCAGCCGGCAACTCACCATACCCGCCGGCTTCCAGGCCCAGGCAAACACTTTCTCCGATACCCTCTCCCTGAATAAGGCCCTGCGCAATATCGCGGGCGTCAAAGCCCCCGAACAGCCGAGCCCCAGCGGTCTGAGCACCTCCAGGGCATTTCGGCAGTGGATCTTGAAATCGATTGAATCACGGATCATAGAGGAAGAAAAAAACCGCCTTGGAACCCTGCTCCAGAACAGGCAGCAGTTTTCCCGGCTGCAAAGGCGCTTCATCACCGTGCTTCTATTCATTAAAGCACGGGGCGCCCTTGAGTTGAACGGCTGCGGCTTTTTCAGAAACGGCGACACGTCGGAATACTACGTCTATGTGCGCACCGGCGAATATGCTCTCAAGGACTTCTACGGCCGTATCTATCTCTTTCCCGATTGCCGCGTCGCCATCTCCACCCTGGGTCCCCTTGTTCCGTACGTGCTCGAAAGGTACAAGCACCCGTTCCTCAAAGGCTACGATACGATCCAGAAGATTTGTGTACGAGGTGATTTTGTCCCTTCCTGGAAATTCACCCCGTCTGCGGCGATTCAGGCCCTGGAGGAAGGGTTGAATGCGCTCTTCTATGGGTATAACAGCCGGAGAGGCAATGGCTATCAAAGACTCGACAGCATGAAACTCGAAGAGAACTCCATCATTTTTGATGAATTCAGGATTCCGGATGACGATCCGAGGATTCTTTCGGGAGAGATCGAAGTGAAAAACGACTTTTACTGATGAGGAATCCGGCTGCGCTATGGAACTGCTCCAAAGAATAAAACGGCAACAGCTCAGGAGAAAAGAAAAACGACCCTATCGCCATTCCGCCTTTGCCGTGGTCAGCACTATCGTACAGAAATATGGACTGGGCGATGAATTCCTGGTGAAATTCGCCGCTGAGCCGGTTCCGCCCAAAAACGGCTTCATGTACGGCCCCTTAAAGAGTAAAAAGAAACTGGACCTTCTCCCCTTCGTGCTCTCGGATAAAACCAATTACAATCTTACCCGCAAGATTCTCGACACGGCAAACAATCGTTACCTGCCCTACGCGCGCTCACCCGACGAGATCGTAATATCACAGCGCCTTTTTGTTCTGAACCCATTCATAACCCCCGTGCTGCTCCAGTCGCGGCACTTCGAGACACTCTACCTGGTTGAAATAGCGAGAAAACGCATTCATGCCCTGTCGGCAGAAATGGAGCAGGTGACCCGTGCGGAAAGAAATTCAAAAGCCGCCCGGTCTGGAAGCGCATCCGAACCCGAACATGGCGCCGCCGAGACCACACGGCTGCAGATAAAAGCTCTGAATGAGTTTATCTTTTTTGTAGAAAATCCTGATGGAATGGAGAATGACCGATGAGTGGAAAACTGACCGAGGAAACCCGGCAGCGCATTGCGGAAAGAATGAGCCAGCTCAAAGAAGAAAAATCCACCGATGCGGTGAATAACATAATCGAATTCAATAAGACCCCCGTAGATATCAAAGCCCACATGGACAGATTCGTCGTCGGTCAGGACAAGGGCAAAAAGCTCATTTCCACGGCGATATCCTTTCACTACAAGCGGCTGGGAAATGCTCTCAAGGATTCCATTCTCGAATTCAAGGGAGATTTCGGCACGGCTCTTCGAAACACCCGCACCCCCAAGGCCAATATCCTGATCATCGGTCCGACCGGGTGCGGCAAAACCTATTCGAGTTCCACCGCCTCGGACCTCGTCGGCGTGCCTTTTGTAGAGGAAGACCTCACCAAGTTCAGCGAAGTCGGCTACGTCGGCCAGAGCGCAACCGACATCCTGGTCGACCTCTTCATCTCCGCCGGCGGTAATTCCGATATCGCCCAGATGGGAATCGTCTACCTGGATGAAATCGATAAGATCGCCCGTGAACCCTCTGCTTTTCGGGATGTTTCCGGCGCGGGAGTTCAAAAAGGTCTGCTCAAGCTGGTCGAGGGAATCGAGAATACGCTCAACCTCGATGGAGAGCGGCTGCTTCTTTCCACCAAGCACGTCCTGTTCATCGCGGGAGGGGCCTTTGAAGACCTGGAGAACATCGTTGAAAAGTGCATGGACTCCAAAAAGCTCAAGGGTAACTGGAAGGATTTCATGCTTACCGACGATCTCGTCTCCTTCGGCATGGAAAGGCAGCTCATGGGAAGGTTTCCGGTCCGGGTGGTCTACGATCCCCTGACCCACAAGGATCTGAAGGACATCATGGTCCGGAGTGAAGACAGCCCGGTCCATGCCTACGTCAACGATTTCAAGACCTGGGGAATCGCCCTCAAAGTGACCGACGGCGCGCTCTCACAGATCGCCGCGCACGCCGAACAGGAAGGCACCGGGGCCCGCGGGCTCATCGGCATACTCCACCGCGTGCTCATTGACGATATGTTCGAGCTGCCCGGACGCTATACGGGCGAATTGATGCTCGATGAAGAATACGTGAAGGGAAAGCTCAATTGAAACTGCAACGTCTCTCTCTGCTGAAAAGAACCGATCCGGAAGAGATTCACCTTGCGAAGCTGCCGCAAAACGTCATGATCACCAGCTATGCAAAACAGCGGGCGCTGGCTATAAACCAGCTTGTGCGCTCCGTCCATGGCGGCAGCTATGAATGGTACGGCTTCACCGTCGCCCGGAAAGATCACCCGGAGTGCATAGTGGACATAGGCCTGCCATTCAACGACAGTAATACCCACCACTATACCGGAATCGGCCCGGAGAATATTTCGACGTTTCAGGATGCGCTGCCTCCGGACATGCTCATAAACGGCTGGATTCATTCCCATGGAGGACTCGACTACAGGCATTTTTCCCATGTCGATGAAGTCAATCACCTCGCCGTTCTCGACTATGTAGGGACTCTTTTGAAAAAACCCATTACACGGCGGGAGGTGGTCATCGACGACCTTCTCCTGGTGAGCGGGGATGATCCGATCTCCAAAGACCCCTCGCGCGGCAGCGTCTGGGTGGTGACCGACCGCCCCGTTTCGGAAGCCAGGATACTCGAGACGGTTTACGGATGCTTTTGCTACGCTCTCCTGGTGGGGGACGGCGGATGGCTCCAACAGGAGATTTATTACAAGACCCGGGGAATTCTCACCGGCTCGGGCGGCATAACCCGGAAAGAAGCCGAGATGCTCGACGTGGAATCCGGAAGGGCATTCACGCAAGGGGACCGGGAACTGTTGGCAAAAGAGGTGAAGGAGCGGATAGATCCCCGTGAGGGTGCGTCGATTCATGCGAAAAGCGGTGCATAAGCCGAAAGAGGCACGCCATGCTTGAGGAAAGACTCGACAGGCAGCTCAGGATAAAGGGCTGGGACCAGGTCGCTCTGAGCAGTGCAACGCTGGGCGTGCTGGGAGACGACGACCTGCTGGCCTCGCTTTTCCTGCTCTCCGCCTCCGCACTGGGGATAAACGACCTTGTCGTGCTTGCGCCGCGGCTTGACCCGGACCTCGTCACAACGGCCCACCGGATAAATCCCAAGTTTAACCTCTCTTTTATCGAAGGCTGGTTCACTCACCCCACAATGTCCGACCTGTTTTCCAGCAGCCGCCTGGTGGTGGACTTGAGCAGCTACGCACTGGCAAACAAACTCGCGCTCAATAGCGCCTTTACCCGCGGCATCCCTCTTGTCCGCGCCTTCCGGCATAGAAACGGCCGAAGTTGGGGTCTGAGAGTCTTTACCTACCTGCCCGGACGGGAATGGGAAGAGCTGAATTCGATCATCTCCTACAGGAACTTTCCCGGGAAAACAACGGACGATGGAGTGCTGGATACCATTGCATCGGGGCTCGCGCTGGAGGAGGTCAAAAACCTGCTCATGGGCTGGAGAGTCTCCTCCGAACTTATTTCCTATTTTGCGCAGCGCCCGCGCAAACCCGCAGCCTCCCCCAGGGTGCTGGTAGTCGGCGCCGGCGCGCTCGGAAATTTCGCGGGCCTCGGCCTCGCCTGGTCCGGCATAAGCGACATCACCTTCATGGACCCCGACCTGGTGGAAATTGCAAACCTCAACAGGCAGGTCTTCTTCTACGACGCCATCGGCCGCGGCAAGGCAAAGACCCTTGCCTCCCGCCTGAACGAAAAAATGAGAACGGCCGCAAAATACCGCAACGACAGCTTCGACCGAAATACGGATATCTCGGGCTTTGACGTTGTCTTCGACTGTGTCGATAATTTCGAAACCCGGCTCATTATCAGCGAAAAATGCCGTGAGGCCGGTAAGGTCCTGATCAGCGGCGGTACGAGCGCGACGCAGGGGCAGGTGATCGTATACAGGCCTGAGGGCGGTAGCCCGACCCCCGCCGAACTCCTGGGAATCAAGGACATAGTTCATTCCCGAAGGGTCGAACAGCCGATCGCCGGAAACAGACCATCCTGTACATACAACCCCAACCCGTCCGTAATCATGACCAACCAGATCATCGCCGGTCTGATGGTCGATGCATACCGGGTCCTTCTCAGCGGCAGAACTCCCGACAATGTCTTCTACAACTCCGAGAGCGACGAAAAGATACTGAGGTAGGCAATCATAAACAGACTCATGCAGAGACAAGATACGGAATGACCCGGAATCAAGGACTTACTGGTGAAAAGGCGGCAGCGGGCGCCCGGAATCCAAGTTAAAGACTTTCGAGTATGCGGGCGCCGACACGATGTATGTTCTTGAAGCGGCTGTCGTATGTGATGATTACGGCGCCTTCCCGAATGGCGATTGCTGCAATCCATATGTCATTGGTAGGGATAGGAGTTCCCGCGCGGCGAGTTCCACCCCGGCAAGGAACCTGCGCCCTACGTACAACACTCACTCGGTCCGGCATACCCGGAGACAAGTTCCTCAGTTTTCGAACGAGGTTGAGCTAATTACTGAGGTCCGGGGTCTGACCTAATGCTCTTAACCTGTTGCTGGAAATGCCCAATGTCACAAGGTCAAGACCTGACACAAGTTTGCTGCTCCATCCGTGCCCATCAGTGTTCATCCGTGTCCTGAAATGTTTTGCTCTCCGGCAGCCTTTCTAACCGGCTATCAATCCGCCCATGACGAAATCCCCTGCCCCTTCCACTGCCTTTGGACACGGATGGACGCTGATGGTCGCGGCTAAAGAAGATGTGAACGTAATGCGGTCGCCCGACTGAACTACACAGCGGCAAGTGAGAATTCCATTATTTCTTTTCTTCCAACACCAGCTATATTGCTTGTCGAGAGTGTAGACGCGCCCCCTTGGTCTTTGATCCGCAGATGTCGCAGATGTTCGCAGATGAAAAAGCCACTTTCAAATTTCGATTGTGCCGGGCAGGTTTATATGAAAGATCGACGGCGTATAGACCCCAGTCATCCCGGCCGCGCTTCTGAGCTGTAATCCAGTGTCTTTCTATTCCGAAAAGACCAGGAGAGTCCGCCCCTGTCCTCTCCGTAAGCATTCACCGCAGTCGACCATATCCTTCTTGGACACTCAACCACGAGAAACCATAGGGTGGGCGGCCTCTGCCCACCATCATTTACATAGCAGAGCCGCAGAGGGCGCGGAGCGCAGAAAGATCCGCCGATGTCACTCCAGGAATTCCTTATGGACGATGCGGCTCGTGACCTGGAGGATTTGTACGATTACTTCAAGTCGCACGATGCACCGGCCAGGGCGGATCACGTCCTCGATCCTATCGAAAAGAGCCTTCACCGGCCTGCCCCGAACATCCCCGGCAAGGAACCTGCCCTTAAATTGCTCCGTGAGGATTTCGCCGGAATGGGTAGGCCCCTTTTTCGCCGACATGATCGGTCCTCCTCAGAGGTATTCCACAATTTCAACATCAAAGGCGTTTCCCTCGATCTAAAATCGGGTAGACGGAAGGAAGTACCTTAAATATTCGGTATTGAAGGGCGTTATAAGTTGATGCTGAACGAAGGACACTAATCCAGGGACATCAATTTTTTGTTGTTGACAGAGGGAACTCGGGCATCAAAAATGTCTTTTCCATATCAGCGCCTATTATCACCGGAAGGAACAGGTATTATCCTGTGAGTGGGACACTCGACCAGATTCGCAAACTCGTCGCTCAGGAGCAGGTCCTCGTTTCAAGCCACGGCTATGATGAGCTGGCTGATGCCGGCATTGCGGTGCGAGACACCGCAAGAATGTATACCTCTAAAAATGGGCGCTCCGGAATGACAAACGCCGGTTCCACTACATAATGAAATCGATAGCAGTCTCGAAGGACGAAGGATCAATCCTGTCTCTGACTAAGACTATTTTGCAGCGACACGGCTATGAGATCGTCACAGCCAAAAGCCCGACTGAAGCCCTTGAAATAGCGAAGAACCACCCTCAGCCAATCCATCTTCTCATTACCGATGTGATAATGCCGGAAATGAATGGTAAAGACCTTAGAGACAAAGTCTCTGAACTTAAGCCTGAACTTAAAAGCATTTTCATGTCAGGTTACACGGCCAATGTCATCGCGCATCATGGAGTTTTAGATGAGGGGATCGAATTCTTGAAGAAACCGTTTTCTGTACAGGCCTTGCTAGAGAGAGTCCGGGATGTGCTCGACGGATGATAAGCTTTTTCCAGAAGGTCTGACGGCTGAAACCCCCGTCTCTACAGCTTCTTCAGGGCATCTTCCAACCCTGGATTGTTTTCCAGCGTCCTGTCGTATTCCGCCTGGATCTTCGCCTTGATCTGGAGATACCTGGGATGGTCGAGATACCTGGCCGGGAAGAAAGAGGATATTCCTTTTATCCGGGAGAGGAGCAGTTCCTGTATCGCAACCTCGGTGAGGCATCTGTCGATCAGGTCGTTCTCGTCCATTGCTTCCGAAAAATAGCGGAGCCTGGAAAAAGCGTATTCACCAGGCGGCATTATTTCGATGTACTGTTTTACCGCCTCAACTGCAGAACAATTCCCGAATCTTTCCTGCAATGCATCCAGTCTTCTTTGAAGCTCTTCTTCCATTAGTATTCCCAAACTCTGAGATCTGCCCTCAAAATCCTTCCGTGCGGGTCCCTCGGACTCTTCAGCCGGATTCGCGCCGCAATACTTTGCTCAAACCGCCTGGGAAGGTATGTCGATTGGCTGTGATTCAAGATACTTAACTTGTTTTTTCTGGGGGGAAAAGAGGAAGATTCTCTGAGAGGATCGAACCGATCAGGCTGGGTCCGAGCGGTTCTGACTTATCTCCTTCTGAAGCGGTCTTCCTGTTCCATGCGTTTTCGAATGCCGCCCTCAACGGATTTTCCGGCTTCCATTGGCTCATGCAGCGAGCCGGAGGTTGGGGGCGCAGGCGGGGCGGTCCCGAATTGCCATTTGTGTGCGTTATCTGCAGCCTTTCGCTCTATGAAATCCGGGAAGAAACGGTGGGCAATGTAGGCAAAATTCGCCATCCAGCCGACCGGCAGTTCCTCGCGCGGGTGAAGGGAAACCCACACAATAGCCTCAATCACCTTCTGCGGGTCTTCCATAGGCGCCATGCGCACAGCGCCTCCACTGTAATTTGCGGTGTGCGTCCACCACGGAGTATCCACCGCTGCGGGCATGACGGTCGCGACCCTGATTGTTTTGCTCCCGCTCAGCCTTATTTCTTCATTCAGCGTTCGGCCCAGGCTCAACACGGCAGCCTTTGAAGCGGCATAGGTGGCATAGTAGGCCAGAGGAACTTCACTTGCCATCGATCCGATATTCACGAGAGTCCCGTAGCCCTGAGCCCGAAACTGCCGCATCGCCGCGTGGCTGCCGTAGATGACACCTTTAAGATTGACGTCGATGAGCCGCGAATGATCCTCGACAGGGATGCTCTCGAACCGACCGATTGCTCCGACGCCCGCATTATTGATCCACACGTCAATGCTTCCGAACCGCGTGATTGCAGCCTCCGCCAGCCTTTGAACATCCTCAGGCCTGCCGACATCGGCGCTGACGACCAGCGGCGTCCCGCCTGCAGCGCTCGCCTCGGCAGCCACCTCCTCGAGAAGCTTCGTCCGGCGGGCGGAGAGAACGACATTTGCGCCATAGGAGGCTAGACTGATCGCCACTCCGCGGCCCAGACCGCTTGAGGCCCCCGTGAGGACAAAGGTCTTCCCGGCGATACTTTGGTGGTCGCCCGACTGAAGCTCAGTCGTTGTCGCACAGCCGCTCAATTGAAGCGCAGCGCCAAGGAGCGACAGAGACAGGAGCATTTTTGCATACAGCCTGTGCACCACAACCATCTTTTTACCTCCGGGAGAGTAACGGATCAGCCACTGTGGAGGCGGCTCGAAGCATGTTGTTCTTTTGAAGATAAATAGAGTTGAGCGCCAGCGCCATTCCGGACTTACTATCCGGGTTGGCAAGTCAATATATTGATACAAATCACAGTTCGCTTACAAATAAGTGGTTAAGTGTGACAATCATATCCGTTAATAACGTAATCCATATGGATATATTTTTAACACACGCTGACTGGCCTCGAGGCAAAAGCAATGTCACTACGTTTACTTTAAGCCTCACAGACCAAATGGTCACCTTATAATGACAAGACGATAACGATATATACTCTAAAATCAGGGATCTCGAAGCATAAAATACTGCCTAAGCCCCATAGTCCAGACCTTATGCAGCGTTGATAATGCTTCTCCAGAAGTGGGTTCCTGCCTCTCACCTGCAACTAAAAAGGAAGAGAAAGATGGATAGCGTTTTTCTCGCACGTATCCAGTTTGCGGTCACGGTATGTTTTCATTTCATCTTTCCTCCTGTCAGCATTGGCCTGGGATTGATGCTTTGCATATCAGAATGGTTGGGATGGCGTAAAAACGACCCGGTTTATGTACGAATGAGCAAGCTCTTTGCCGATCTTTTCGGCATCACCTTTGCCGTTGGGGTTGCGACCGGCATTGTAATGTTGTTCCAGTTCGGTTCCAATTGGGGCAACTACTCCAGGTTCGTGGCCAACGTCATAGGTGTACCCCTCGCAGCGGAAGGTTTCTTCGCCTTCTTTCTGGAATCTTCCTTTATGGGGCTCTACATATTCGGGCGTGGCCGTGTTTCAAAAGGCCTCCATTGGTTTTCCTTGCTGATGGTGGCTTTGGGCGCGGCAACCCTGTCGGCATTCTTCATAATTGCGGGTAATTCATGGCTCCAGACACCTGCAGGATATGTAATAAACAATGGACAAGCAGAATTGACCAACCTGTACGAAGCGATCTTCAACCCCTCCACTTTGCCAAGGTATTTCCATGTGATTACAGCGTGCATTTTCACGGGCTCGATTATCTATGCATCGGTAGGCGCATGGCATGTATTAAGAGATAAAGATTCTCTCCTTGGACGCAAGGCGCTCGCCTTCGGTGTAGTCTCCGGGCTCATCCTGATTTGCCTGGAAGCAGCTCCCATAGGGCATTGGCATGCAGAGCAGGTCGCCCGGACTCAGCCCGAGAAATTTGCAGCCATTGAGGGCATCTATACCAGTCAGAAAGGCGCTCCCTTTATTGTCTTCGGCATCCCATCCATAGAAAACGGATCACCCGAAATAAAGGCAAAACTGGAAATTCCAAAGCTGACTTCACTACTCGCCTTCGACGACGCAGATGCATATGTGCAGGGAATCCGGGATTTTCCGCCGGAAGACTGGCCTCCCCTGATCCCGGTGTTTGTCCTGTACCGCCTTATGATCGGTCTTGGAATGGTGTTTATCCTGCTCATGCTTGTCGCTGCTTTTCGGCTGGCGACAGGCAGAATATATGATGACCGGCGGCTTCTAAAAGTGCTCGTCTGGTCGGCGCCCCTTCCGGTTGTAGCTATCGAACTCGGTTGGATGACAGCGGAAATCGGACGCCAACCATGGGTGGTCTACAAACTGCTGCGAACCTCCGATGCCGCGACTCCCCTATCACTCGGAGAGATTGGTTTCTCTCTCGCTATATTCACTTCTATTTATCTTTTTCTTTTTGCACTCTGGCTCTTTCTAATGATCCGAAAAGCGAAAGAAGAACCTCTTTAGCAGGCGTGCTATCATGACACGAAGATCCTGGAACAGGATAGTCACATTCTCATTTCGAATATGGGAACCAGGTATCACGCGGATAGAGCACGAAGGGTTCACAACCTCTCATTAGAATGCATTACCACTGAGGAAGGAAAGTCAGATGGACCTCAACACGACTGCGTTTATACTGTTGGGCGTTATGATTACCGGCTACGCTCTCCTCGACGGCTTTGATCTCGGAGTCGGAACGCTCACCCTCTTCGCCCGATCAAGGGAAGAACGCGATTTGTTGATCTCCGCCATTGACCCGGTGTGGGATGGTAACCAGGTATGGCTCCTCGCCACCGGAAATGTGCTTTTCGCTGCCTTTCCCCTGGTATTCACTTCGGTATTCGGAGGCATGTACATAGCGGTTATCCTGCTGTTGACGGCGCTGATAGCCCGTACCGTAGCGATAGAATTCCGGCGAATGCACTCATCCTCCGTCTGGAACCACTATTGGGACAGGGTATTCGGTGCAGGTTGCCTGGGAGTCGCCGTGCTGCTGGGGACAGCTTTGGGGAATATTCTATACGGTCTCCCAATTGGCGCCGATTTTACCTGGAAGGGCACTGCGTTTGAATTCCTGAATGCGTATTCACTTCTGATCGGACTTCTCACCGGAGCGCTATTTGTCATGCATGGCGCTCTTTACCTCAACGTGAAGACCACTGGAGGACTCTCCGTATGGTTGAGCAGAGTTGCGCTCCGCTCCTACTGGGTTTTTCTTCTTCTATACAGTCTTGCCGCCCTTGCCGGATTATTCGTTTCCCCTTTCCTTTTCAGCAAAGTGGATACGCCCTTTTTCCGCTGGCTCACAGCTTCTCTTGTGCTGGCGCTGATCCTGGTGCCGATAAACATCCGTGCGGGCAGGAAAAAGACGGCCTTTGCCGCATCTGCGGCAACTATCGGCCTCATGGTTCTGGAAACCGCCCATTCGCTCTACCCGGTGCTCGTCCCTTCAAGACTCGGTATGGACATGTCGCTTACGATCTACAATGCCGCATCGACTCCGGGCAACCTCCTCGGCATGCTGGCGGTCGCATCTCTTGGACTGCCGATCATGCTTGGCTACACCTTTTGTATCTATCGGATTTTTCGAGACCCGGTCAATTATCTTCGAAAGGAATCCGGATCGGCAGAGGGCCAGGACTCCACGGTCACATCCATCACTCGGGAATTGGACATGAAAAGAGAATCTTCACCTGCACAGGGGCAATTGTGAAACTGGCGCTGTCTTTCACAGTTTTCACCTCTAAAACGGTGGATAAGGTCACGAAGCCCTCGGATCCCAGGGCGTTCATCGAAGAGCGGCCCTTGAGGTTTCAACGGGCTGAGGCATTGCATATCACCATTTTTTATCGCGACCAGATTGCCGGAGCGCTGGGATACAACCTGATCGATACGGCCAATGAGGTCGGGCATATCGGATACTGACTTGCGCGTGAGTACAACGGCAAAGGCATCATGATTGAGAGCGTAAGGGACCTGATAAAACTGGGCTTTGAGTATTATCATCTAAACCGCATCGAGATCCATTGCGCAACGGAAAACCATAAAAGCCTGGCGATCCGCGAGCACCCCGGTCTAAAGCAGGAAGGCATCATTCGCAAGGCCGAAAAGGTGTATGACAAGTTTCCGGATCTCGTGGTATACGGGCTGCTGAAAGAGGATAGCGGGACGGCGCAGGGGCGGCGAAAGAGTCACTGACTCATCGCCGCTCATCCGGGAAGTCTTTTGAACCGGATTCCCGCACTGTTTCCCGCTCTTGCCATTAACACGGGCGCTCCCTGAATTCAGGATTCCTTGACCGATCTCTCATGGGAAAAAGAAAAGGAGGGAAAGATGGGCAGAAATGCAGGTTTCTTTGGCGCATGGGTGATGGTGTTTGCCTGCCTTACCGGCGCATTTGTGCTTGCAGCGCAAGTAATGGTTCACGCACAACCCGGCATTGTCGAGGTCGAGGGGATCGGCTATAACGTCAACGCCTCCATGGCCGACAACCTCAAGGCGCTCACCGGAAAGAAGGTTTCTATCACCCTTGACTCCGGAAAGACCCTCACCGGCAGTGTGAAGGCAATCGGAGGGCGGTTGCTTCACATGGAGAAGCTCGAGGGCAAGGAATTCTTCGATGCGCTTGTTCGCCTGGAGAGCATAAGCGCCGTTGACACCAGGATCAGAGGCGAGCGGCGCTGATGTCGCCTCTGTTTCATCCAGGCTGACACTGATTTCCAATCATATAGCCGGCTGGAGTTCCTTGACGCAGAACTAATGCGAGCATACTTTCCGCGCAATTTCTTCCGCCTCTTTCAAGATCTCCCGGCGAGTTTCGATTTCTCCAGGTTCGAATATTCCGCAAGCCCGGATAAGGTAGCTTTCCGAAAAGCCATACCACTTCATGAAGTAGTCATATCCGGGGAAAATGTCACTGAATAGCTTCTCGTCCGGGTTGCCCTGCGTTAAAGCCATTACAAATTTCTTGCCGGGGGAAAGGCGCAGGGCGTTCGTGCTGGTCCGGTAGTCAGGCTTCAGGAAAGAATAAAAGCGGTCTATCGCCCCCTTTAATTGACTCGAAACTTCACCAAAGTAAACCGGTGAAGCCATGACCAGCACATCACATTCCTGGATCGCTTCCAGGACTTCCGCCAGATCGTCTTTCAAAGCACATTTGTCGAGCTTTGTTTTACATATCATACAAGCCTGACAGCCCCGGTATTTAAGGTCGTTCAAATGATAGGTCCTGGTTTCGGCGCCCAGTTCTTCAGCAGTATCGACAAACCGTTTTGCGATAGCGGAACTGTTGGATTTGGCCCTTGGACTTCCAAGAAGGCAGACGATGTTCATGAATTTCCTCCGTTCTGTGGCAGACCTGGTTAATCAGTGGATTCAGTGCAGCATCTCTCGCATGGCCCAATCTTCCTGTTTCCCACTCTCCAAACATCTTGACATAATTGAAGCAGGGGATAGAACATCTAACCATTATCGAGCAGTGATGACAAGCACGGATGGAATCGTGCGCTTCAGCGATCTAAGGCGTGAAATCCCGGGAGTGACCGAGCGATAGCGGGGCCGCTTCATTTCCACAGGGGAGTATGGGGTCCGGCCTGAAAAATGGCTCAGCTCATTGACCTTATGGTATGATGATAGACGGTCAAGCTCGGACGTTCGGCCCGGTTTTGGCGACAAACAATGTCAAAGAATTTGAACAGGCGCCGGGATTGCTTGCTTGCGTACTGGAGCGAGGCGTGAGACGGCTGAATCCTGCTGACCGGGGATGTCAGGAAGTCCTGGAGTTGCTTGACCTGCATCTGATTTGAACATGGAGCATGCATGCACGAGGCAGATTATAGATCGCAGCCCGAGACGGAGGTCTTCAAACTCGATACGGGTGAAGAGGTTTTTGTGCACCTGTTCCGCCGGGATGACGCGCCTGGGATAGGCCGGCTTTTCCGTGCCGTATATGGTGAGAAGTACCCGGTAAAACATTTCTATGATCCCGCGCTGCTCATGGAGGCTTTCGAGAAGGGCGAGAGCTATTCCATTGTCGCTCGCACCGGTCGAGGGGACATCATCGGACACATGGGTCTTTTCCGCTCCTCTCCGTACCCCCGCCTGTATGAGTGCGGGGCAGGTCTGGTGCTGCCGGAGTATCGCAAGGCGGGCATTAACCACATGATGATCCAGCACGTCTACGAAAAGATGGCTGCCCACATCGGGATGGTGGAGGTGTGGGGGGAGGCAGTCTGCAACCACGAGTACATGCAGAAGACCGTTCTGCA
This sequence comes from uncultured Syntrophobacter sp., assembly GCA_964539645.1. Classification (GTDB taxonomy): domain Bacteria; phylum Desulfobacterota; class Syntrophobacteria; order Syntrophobacterales; family Syntrophobacteraceae; genus SbD1. Next base: position 16,702 of record CAZIJV010000046.1, on the reverse strand, counting down.
CTACAAACACGTGGAGACGGGCATTGAAGTCGATCTGATGCCGGCGGAGACGTACACAAAGGAGAAAAGCTCAAGCGGCCGCGTCTCTTCGGTCGTCGTTTTCAGGGCTTACGTTCTGAAGCCGCACACCGTTTATATCCCTCCAGTCTACGATAGCGCCCTTCGCTTCCTCTACTCGGGACTGGACGATGACCGGACGCTTGAGAACGGCCACTTGCAGCCTCCCGCCGAAATCCGATCCCATGCTTCGAGCCGGGTGTTCGGATTTGCACGTGTCGCCCGTGTTGGAGTGGATTCCATAGGAGCGGAGTTCGATTCATATTGGGAAGGCATCCGCCTGTTCTCCGACCGGGCCGCAGAAATTCTACGGATTCTGAAACTGGACTGGGAAGATTGCTCTCAGTTACAGGGAAAAGTCCACTAACTGATCATCCTTTTTGACTTAGAAGCCTCTTTCAGGTATTGGAAGCATCATTAAAAGAGGACTCAGATTCGCGGGAGAATTAGCTCCCCGCCCGCATTCGCTGGACTGTCACCTGGTGAAGAAGGAATCGAAACATGGTGAAAACTGGAAGAAATGCTCCCTGCCCTTGTGGAAGCGGCAAGAAGTACAAGAAGTGTTGTCTCGCCAAAGAAGAAGAAGCAAGACGATCCAGCCTGGAAGATCAAGAGAAAAAACAGCTCCGGGTAAATAGACAGATCGAAGAAGACGCGGAGCTTTTTGAAGACGAGGTTCGCAATGACGAGCTGGATGAGGTGGACGACAATGAGGAGGTGGATGAGGATGAAGATGAGGAGGTGGGCCAGACCTTCGAGGACGTGAAAGTGGAAAGAAGGCCTCGCAAGAGAGTACCGAAGGAAACTCCTCCCATCAGCGATGCAGAAGAGGAGATAGTCGAGGAATGGTGGAAAAAGTACAAAGAAATGCACGGGATTGAGGAAATCAGAAAACATATTGATGACTTCCTGCATGACCATCCCGAACTCGTTCCAAACCTCGAACTGCACATGGAGGTGTTGTTCGAACTGGGCGCCGACTATGTCAGGGAAGGCAGGCACGCGGAATATATCGATCTGCTATTGATAATGCGGAGCCGGTTCGCCGATTCTTATATCAAGAGCTTCGGCTACTACGATCGTGACATAATCAGCCATAAGATCACCATTGGTCGCAAAGACGAGGTCGCGAACTTCCTGGGGTACTTCAAGGAATATCCTGAAGAAGATCCGGACAACCTCTTCAAAACCATTGAAGTCATGATGGCGAATAATTGCCTGGAAATGGTCACCGACTTGGTCCAGGACGTCTATTACGATGTGTGTACCTCTGAGGAAGTCTTTGGAGGAGACGAACTCATAGAGATTCTGATAATGGCGTACATGGCTCCTTTCCTGAAGCCCGATTTCACTCAAACCGATCTGGAGGAACTGTCTTCAAGATTGAGGAACATAAGGTCCCCGCTGAAAAACGAGTCCTGTCAACCAGATTTCCTGAGGCAGCATTTCGAACTCATTCTCAACAACCGAAAGGGATGGAACATAGGCGACTGCAAAACCAGGAGAGCGGTAATCAATAGATATTATGACGTGAGCCTCAACTTCATGGGGTTCCTCCACGAACGCAAAGGGAAGGATTGGCTGGCGGCAGAGTTCCACAGAAAGATGCTCTTCAGGTACCTCGTCCGTGTCATTCCGGAAGGAAAGCGCCCGCGGGAAACGTTTGTTTTTACAAGAGACAAGATCGAAACAACCATTCTCAGAATCTGCAGGTCTTTCATTTTCGTGGACAGCACTGCTGCTATCGTTTCCCTGAATTCTCTGTACTGGTTTGCCGAATATCTCGAAGGAACGGAATCCATCACGAAAGAACGAAGAGTCATGATTCAAGGGTGGTGCCTCGCAGTCTATCAGGAAGTATTCACCGATCTGTTGAGAAGTGAACTGTCAGCCAAGGCATTTGAAAGATTTCCTTTCTGAGTGTTTGCATTCTCCGCCCCGGCACGGCACGCGTTGCACCTGCTAAAAAGGATCGGAGCAAGATCCTCCACTAGAGTCCATCGAGGTTCATGCATGAGGCTGAAAAGACTCCGGGTTGCAGCAGGCGCCTTGATTTTATCAGCGCTGGCCGTTGTCGCTTACTACTCTCTGGAGGTATACTCCGCGAGGCAGTACACCGTGGATGTGATACTGCCGCGGGAAAAAACCGCCCGGTATCCCCTCGGGCTTTCCTCTTTGAGTTCCCGACAACTGGAGATCCTGTTGAAGGTGGAAGATCCGCGCTTCTTCGATCACGGAGGAGTGGACCTTTCCACGCCGGGAGCAGGCATTACCACGATAACCCAGGGGCTGGTGAAGCTTCTCTATTTCGACAATTTCAAGCCCGGCGCCGCGAAGATCAGGCAAACTCTGATAGCTTTTTTTGCACTGGACCCTTTGATGCCCAAGAAAGACCAGTTGCGCCTGTTCATCAACACGGCGTATTTCTCCCACGAGGCCAGAGGCTTTGAGCAGGCGGCGAATGTGTACTTCCATAAATCCTTTGCTCAGCTCACAGAGGATGAATATATCGCCCTCGTTGCAATGATCATTGCTCCTGCGACATTCAATGTCCGGGATTTCCCGGATCGGAACATGGAACGGGTAAACCGCATCAAGCGGCTGGCAAGTGGCGAGTACAAGCCTCGTGGCCTGTTCGATATGTACTACGGACCGCTGGATACTGACATCCAAAAGAGCTTGCCGACGCTTTCCTATTTCAAGTCATACTACGAGTAGAAAGGTGCGGCCTGCCTGATACCGATTTTCGGGTGAACTATGAACAACTGTAAATACTGTCCATACTGCGGAACTCCTCTAGAGGTAAAGGCAGCCCCAAAGGGCCGGAGGTCGTTTTGTCCCGATTGCCGCAGGATTTTCTATCGCAACCCGACGGCGGGGGTTGCCGTCGTGCTGGTCGAGGACGGAAAGGTCCTGCTGGTCAGGCGAACGGGATCATACCGCGGCAAATGGTGCATTCCATGCGGGCACGTAGAATGGGATGAAGAGGTGCGGGAAGCTGCAGCGAGGGAATTTTTCGAGGAGACCGGAATAATTGTCCGCGTTGATCAAGTTTTTTCCGTTCACTCCAATTTTCACGACCCCGAATCCCAGACGGTAGGGATCTGGTTCCTGGGAACGCGGACGGGGGGAGAACTTCGAGCAGGATCAGACGCGGATGAAGCAGCTTTCTTTGACCTCGACGCTTTGCCTGATATGGCTTTTCCCACCGACAGGAAGGTCTGCCGAGAGTTGAAGGAATACATGGAGGACCGTTCGTCTCATTGCGCCCGCTCCTCCTGAAGGCGGAAAGCCGCACACTCTTTTCCAAAGCGGTGGGCATGAAAGACCGCGCCCACCCCTGTCCATTGCACTGAAATGATCTGCCGCCGTATTTATGAAGATGTGTACCTGGCCGGGGGCGCGGCAAGAGCGCGCCCGGCCTTACAACACTTTAACGGCTCTGCATCAGGTAGAAGATATAGCCATACCAATCGGAATACCTGCGATAGATGTCGATCTCCTTCCAGATGGATTCGATTACTTCGCTTCCGGCGGGGTCCGCAGCATATTTGTCCTGGAGCGACCGGAGCCGGTCCTCGATGGGGCAGTAAAAACTTTCCAGCCAGCTCGATTCCGGCAGGGCAAAGTGTTCCAACACCTCATAGCCGCACTTTTCAATACTTGCCAGGTTGGCGGCGTTGTCGACCATGGGCGGATATTCGGTCTCGAAGAACTTTCGGCACTCAACCGGCGGGTCGGTCGTAAACCAGGTGAGTTCGGAGACGGCCATCAAGCCGCCCGGCGCCAGCAAATGACGACAGGCAGCCAGCCCTTCCCGAAATCCCATGGAGTAGAGCGCCCCTTCCGACCAGATCAGATCGTAGACTCCCTTTTCTTTCGTCGTATAGTCGCGCATATCGCTCAGGCAGGCGCGGATCTTGTCCGAAACGCCTTCCGCAACGGCCCGCCGCCTGAGTTCGATAAGGTAGGGCTCATGATTGTCCACTGCCGTGACGGCGCCCTCCAGATGCTTTGCCAGTTGTATGGTCGCGGCTCCATTTCCACACCCCAGATCCAGGACCCTGAGTCCGGGGGAATTCGTCGGATTCATTTCATGGGGCTTTGCTGCGCGCAGCAAACCAATGGCTTTTTGAGTTGAAAGATCGTCTCCCGGACCCAGGCGGGGCAAAGAGGCGTCGAAGATGTCATAAAAGCAAGGCGTCAGTTCGGATTGGTCCATTGTCCATATCTCCTCTGGTGTTTCGGTGGAATAAGCTTCAAACAGTTGTATTTTGGGATTTGAGTCGAGAAGACCAGAAGCCGCACCTCAGACGCCGCACGGGACCGTTTACCGGCCTTGTGCGCCAGACTTCGCTTAAATGGTGAGCGGCTTCTGTTAGAGGACAATTGCCATAGAATTTCAGTCTATGATTATCAAGGCGGCCATGTCAAGGAAGTGTTTCAGAAAAGCGATACACTATATCCGCCCGAACACTTCTCATATCGGATTCGATTATGCGGGTATTATACGGTTTTAGACAAGGGAATCACATCTTCCGCAAGAGTGAGTATCATGTCCTTCACCTGCCATGAAGCAGAGGAACCCGGATATGCAGCCTCGACCCTCTCCGTAATCCGGAGCGTAAAGAAATTCTCATCAGCATGGCCGTTTTTTCAAAAAAATGCCTGGCAGGGGATCAAATCTAGAAAAGCTCATATTTCTTCATCTTGCGCCACAGGGTGGCCCGGTCCATGTTGAGCATTCCGGCGGTCTCGCCCCGATTCCAGTTGCACGTTTTGAGCGCGTTGAGGATGCGCTCCTTTTCATCGGATTCACGCAGGCTGGGTTTTGGGGAAGCTTTAAGCCCGGGTGGAATGGCTCTCGGAGGCGGAGGAGGTTCTTCGAGCGTGTATTTCACCACATCGGCGGGAAGGTGTTTCAGCTCTATGGTTGTTCCACGGCATACAATCACCGCATATTCCAGAATATTTTCAAGCTCCCTCACGTTTCCGGGATAGTCGTAGCAGAGAAGCGCTTCCATGGCTTCTTCACCGATCTTCGGCATTTTCGATTTTCTCCCGGCGCAAAGCCGGTTCAGGATATGGTTTATCAGCAGGGGAAGATCGGCCCTTCTTTCCTTCAGCTCCGGAAGCCGGAGATTGATGACGTTCAACCTGTAGTAAAGGTCACCGCGGAATCGTTTCTCCTTTACCTGCTTCCCCATGTCCTGGTTGGTCGCCGCGATTATGCGCACATCGACCTTGACGGACTTTCTGCTTCCCAGGGGATAAAAGGCCCTGTCCTCGAGCACATGGAGCAGCTTGGCCTGCAGGGCCAAAGGAAGCTCGCCGATCTCATCGAGAAAGATGGTCCCGCCTTCGGCTTCCTGGAATCTTCCCGGCTTGTCGCGGTCGGCGCCCGTGAAAGCGCCCTTCACATAGCCGAACATTTCCGATTCCAGCAGATTGTCGGGCAGGGCAGCGCAGTTGACGGTGACCAGGGGCCTGTCCGCACGGTTGCTGATGTTGTGAATCACTTTGGCGAGGAGGTCTTTCCCCGTCCCGGTCGGCCCGGTGATCAGCACCGTTGAGTCGCTCGCCGCAATGACCGGGACGATATCGAAAATCCTCTGCATGGCCGGGTCCTTGCCGACTATGTCATAGAAGGTGTAGCGTTCGCTTATCGCACGGTTGAGCTGGTACATGAGCGAGAGGTCCGATATAGTGATCAGTCCTCCCAGGATGCGCCCGTCATCATGCTTGAGGGCGATATGATGCGTTCGTACCGGGACCTTGCGGCCCTCACGGGTGATTATTTCACCTTCTTCGTTCGAGCGCGGTTTGCCGTCCGCGATGGTTTGCCTGATAAGCTGGCTTTCTCTGCCGGAGTCTTTAACGAAGATCTTCGAGAAACGCATACCCAGAGTATCTTCACGGGCAAAGCCGGTGATCGTTTCCGCCATGCTGTTGAAGAAAGTGATGTGCCCTCCGCGGTCAACGGTCAGGATTCCGATATCGAGGTTGTCCAGGATTATCTTCAGCCGCCGGTCCTCATGTTTCACACGTTCGATCAATTCCTTGAGAACCGAGTGGTCCTGGAAAATAACCACGCACCCCTGCCCTCCATTGCCGGAATCATAAAGAGGAGAGATGACCCTGGTGATCGAGCGGCTGTTTAACCAGCCGGCAGACTTGTCGACCTCGCTCTTTCCGGATTTGCGTGGGCCGTTCGGCTCTTCGTCACCCTTTCCGGCAGCGGGAAAAGGCGGACTCTGCCCGGGTTCTTCAAGGTGAACTGCATCGCCAAGCCTGCACTCTCCACCGCAGATATCCCGCAGGAAGGTGTCACTGCAACGCATGCCGAGGAGATCGCTTCCCTTGCAGCCGATGATTGTCTCCGCGGACTTGTTGACCGAGAGGACCCTGCCTTCGGGCGAAACGGTAATCATCCCGATGAGGAAATGATCGAGCAGAGAGCAAAGCCGATTATAGAGATTAGACAGGTCATTCATCGGGTGTTTTTCCCCGAGAAGCCTGAGCCCCTCCACGGCTCAAAGACGGGGAGGGGCTCAGTATTCGTAAACGCACATCGGATCAGTCACGCCGGAAGTTCCGGAAGAACGGTTCGCCCGGAACTCCTCCGGAATCCGCACGCCGCAACCCCGGCAGCAGGCAGCCGAACCTACCTGTTGGGATGGCACTCCCCACACGTGATGGGCCCAGCCTTCTTCTCCATGTGACATCCCTTGCACCGGTCATGATAAGCTTTGATGAGCTGTAGGGAATCCTTGCCCTGGGGCAGATGGCACTCGGAACACTTCTTATCCTCCGAGGTCACCCCTTCCACCTTCTTCCCGTTTTCATAGGTATGGTGGCACACCTGGCAGTCATCGATCTTTGCCTTGGTATTGTGTTCATCATGGACGAAGGGTACGTCGCCCCGGGTCCGCTCCTTGAAAGCAGGGTCTTTGACCTTCTTTATGTCTTCCTGCGCGAAACCCGAGAAAGCAACCAAAACGATCACGGCCATAATTCCGGCCAGACATCCTAGAAGATGTGTCCTGCGCATTGATAGTCTCCTGTTATTCCTGGCCGGGTTTTTCCATGACCTCGTAGATTATGTCACTCAGGAACTTGATCGGCATGTCAATTTTGTAAGCGTGATGGATGTCTTCCAGTCCGCCGTGGCAGTTATGGCACGGAGCGATCACTACCCGCGCGCCTTTTTCATAGACGGCCTTCAACTGATCCGCCTTGACCCGGTCTCCTTCCACCCGTTTGTACTTGTAAGGGGGTCCGCAGTTGATCACCCCGCCGCCCGCGCAGCAGCAGTAGTTGTGTTCCCGGTTCGGCTCCATCTCGATAAATTCTTCGCACAGCATCCTGACAACTTCGCGCGCCTTTTCATGCAGGCCTCTACCACGCGAAATGTTGCAGGGGTCCTGGAAAGTCACCGGCTGCTTGAACTTGTTCTTGACCTTGATTTTCCCCTGCGTCAGGACCTCGTGGTAGAATTCAACGGCGTGCACCACCGGTATGGGAGGCATTTTCCACCCCAGCCACCGGTTGCCCATATCGTATACGGAACGGAAGGCGTGTCCGCACTCTCCCATAACGATCCGTTTGGACTTGAGCCGCATGGCGGTCTCGAAATGGACCTTCTTGAGTCTGCCCATCATTTCATGATCACCGGTAAACATGCACATATCGCTGTTGTCCCAGCCCGGAGTGGCGGGCATCGTCCAACTCACGCCGGAGGCGTTCAGTATGACCGCTGCCTGGTAGATCAACTGCGCACGGAACTTCGGCTCGGGTCCTATGACCGAATAGAAGATGTCCGCACCTTCTTTTTCGAGCGGTATCCGCAGCCCCGCGATTTCCTCCCGGGCTTCATCCTCCTGCCAGTGCAAGCTGTCCACCCATTCGTCTTCCTTTACCCACATCTGGTTGTAGGTGGCAGAGTGGCTGTGAGCGGTATCCTGTATGTTGGCGGGCGTAACCCCCAGCTTGTGCACGATCCGGCGCATCGTCATAATCATGAAGGCAATGTCGATACCGAACGGACAGTACATGGAGCAGCGGCGGCACAGGTTGCATTCCGTGTGGGCTATTTCGACGGCCCTTCTGATGAAATCGGCGTCCACTTTGCCGTGCTTCTTCACTATCTCCCAGATGGTCTGCTTGACCTTGCCCGCGGGAGAAAACTTCGGGTCCCTGTCGTGGGACAGGAAGTAGTGGCATGATTCCGAACAGAGTCCGCAGTGGACACAGGTTTCGATATAGGCTTTGAACCGCGCGCCTGCCTCGGAGTCCAATACCTGATTTATTATTTTTTCGATCTTTTCAGGCGAAAGATTCTCGAGCCCCCTTTCGGTTCCGGGATCGAGGACCACCTTCTTTTTTGTTTCCGGAGGATTTGCTTCCAAAGGTGCACTCATCTAATTTTTCCTTCCTTATCTTTGACACGACTACCAGTCACGGGCGTGCCTGATGGCGCCGAACTCGGACCCCATGTATCCACGGGTGAACGGGAAAAAGATCATGTGGCTCAACCGGGTAAACGGAATGGCTGCCAGCATGATTTCACCGGAGAGCATATGCAGGATGGCGGCCCATTTGAAGCCGGCAAACTGGTGGTACGCCCAGAAACCGGTGATAAAGGGCGCCGCCACCATGAGCAAAATGAAATAATCAGAGGCCGAGGTGAGGTATTTCGCCTCGGGAACGGCCAGCCGCCGGCCAAGAAAGAAGGCGCAGGCAGCGATGACGATCAGGGTCATATAATCCGCGACGCCGTCGGGCAAAGTCGCCCAGCTCACGTCCCAGGATTCTTTTATCATGATCACATGGGCGAAGAGGAAGATCGGAGCGATGAGCAGCGAGAGATGAAACGCAAAGGTGACTATGGTCATCACCGGGTTCTTCCTCATGTTCACGCTCCCGAAAGGCACGATCCAGTGGCCGATGGAGCGCAGAGCGTGAGGCAGGCTCATGTATTCATAAACGAAGATATCTCTTTTCTTTGCCAGGCTGGCCAGCGATACGAGTCTGTAAATGATGCCCCCAAAGAAGAGGATGAACGAGACCCATACCAGCGGACCGCTGACGATGCTGTATAGAGTGTGCATGGTTACCTTCCTTCATTGATTATAACGCTATATGGACAGCGAATGTAGCCTTCATTAAAGGCGCCGGATTTCAGAGGCCGGCTATCATGCGCATTCCAGAACGGTTCTGTAGTACTTGCCCTCGTCCGGCCCGGTTCCCACTCCCCGCACCAGGAGCTTCCTGCCGTCCGGGCTGAAAGCCGGATTCCACAAAGCGCTGTACTGCTCCGGCAGCGGGACGCCGTCGAGTAAAATGCTGTAGGCGCCGCCCTTCTCCACCTTTGCGGCCACGTGCTTCCCATCGGGGCTGAAAACGGGCGCCCAGGCCATGTCGCACTTATCGGCCCAGGTCTTTCCGTCCACACAGATGAACCAGTTGCCTTCGTCCTTGGCCACGCATCCCACCCTGTCTCCGGACTGGCTGAGGACCAGGTCGGTTACCGCGTCGCCAAAGGTGACATCCCAGGGCTTACCCTCTACGGCTACCGTCCACCTTCCAAATCGGGGCGCCACGATCGCCGCTATCTTCCCTTCGGGGCTGTACCGGTGGTCCATGATCTGGGTAAACCCATCGGTCCAGAATACTTCCCCATCCTTTGCCAGAAACCATTTTCCCTTTATTCTCACGGGCGCCGTGACCGACTGGTTCACCGGGTTGAACTTTGGGCCCCAGACCGACTGGAAGTTCTTCGCCCAGGAGACTCCATCCACCGCGATTGAATATTCGTAGAGGGTCCTCCTCACACAGGCGGCGACGCTCCCGAATTTGCTCTCCAGCGCCGGGTCCCATACATTCAGAAAGGTATCACCCCGGACCTGGCCGTCAACCGCTATGGAAAAACAACCCTGCTGGAATTTTTCGAGTTCCCTTTCCTTGGAAGGAATGGTCTGCACGACGGCCGCAACCCGTTGGCCATCCTCACTCGGACAGACGTGGCTCATGTAGAAGAAGCCTTCTTCCCAGGGCTCTCCGTTGCGGACCACAAGGTACTTTTTCTCACTGTGCACAGCGGAGATGACAATATCCCCGCTTGTTCCGAATTGTGTGTTCCACACGAACTCGAAGTGTTCTTCCCACGGCTCCCCGTCCACTGCCAGAGTCCATTCTCCGGAATCTGAAACCAGCGCCGTCAGGCGCCCGTCGGGTGCAAAGCGCAAGTACCATACCCTATCGAAACCGTTTTCCCATGACTCGTCATTGACGAGCACAACGAAGGATTCGTCCTCGGCTCTGGCAATTGCCGCTACTTTTTCTCCATCCGGGCTGGCATAGGGTTCCTCGATCCATTGGTAATTTGCCTTCCAGGAATTGAGATCAGCAATCAGCCTCTTGCCAGTTTCCCAATCCCATCCACCTGAGAGATCCATCAGTAATTTCTCCTAACTTAGAGTAAAGTTCTCCTTCAGAAACAATATACCTGACCTGATTTCAGTTATTCAGCGAGCGGATTTGAACAGGAACAATAACGGTGAAACCATCAGGAATTCGATCTGGAAGTATTGCGTTCTACATGGATTTTTCCGTTCTGGATATTAGGTTCCGCGATGTTCGCCGCAGCTTTGCGCCGAGAATAGTCCTTATTACTCTCATGAGGTTTTCAGCTTCCGGCGGCTTCTCAATATAGGCCTCAGGCGTCAGTATGGACCCGTCCAACTTGATGTTGAGCGCGCCAAGATAGTGATAGAAGGCGTTCTTGGCCACGGCTGACAACATGATGACCGGTATTTGTCTGAGATCGGCATCCGCTTTCAAACGGTTATACATGATCACCCCACCCTCTCCGGGCATCATGACATCGAGGATGAGAAGGTCCGGTCTGATTTTCTCCGCCTTGAGCATCCCCTCCTCCCCGTCTTTTGCCAGAACCGAGTCGTACCCGCCAAGTTTCACCAAGGTAGACAGGAAGGTCCTCATGTCCAGTTCGTCATCGACAATGAGAATAACCTTCTTCCGCCGCCCTGTCTGATTTGCCTTGACCATAATCACTTACTCAGCTTCCCGGTATCCCGTCAGTTAACTCAAAGACTGACCTTCGTCAGCCCCGTGGTCGCCTTTCTCCCTTGCCCCGGCATTGCCCATGGAGCATCGGCGCAAGTTGAGCATTAATCATGCCAAACAGGAGAAAAGACGGGAAACTGAGTATTTGAAACAGGTTACAATATTTCCGGCGTGCGAGTTGGAATTTCAGGAAGTGCGCCCTAATGCAATAAATCGCAACGGCAGCAGATCGGGGATACACCGGGAACAACGATCTATAGTATAGTTCATAACCCAGTATTGCACAAGTCGGGCCGGTGCAGTTTACTTCATATCGTTGCATTTTATTGCACCGGCAGGAAAAATGGAGCTGGAACATCTGAAGCGACAAAAGGTTGCCTCTTTACTCAACCGGAACGCAAAATCTTGAGTAAGAGCCCGAATTTGAATATACCATAACTCTGTTGAAATCCGCAAATGTAAGTAACATGGCAAAATGGCAGGAGAGAACGAATGGATCAGATTTCTTGTGATGTCCTGGTTTTGGGTACGGGCGCCGCGGGGCTGAGGGCGGCGATTGCGGCGCGGATGCAGGGACTGGAGGTATGCGCGGTATCGAAGGCGGGCACGGGGAAGTCCACCTGCACCGGTTTCAGCGTCGGCACGATGCGGGGCGCCCGCATCGCGGGATCGCTCGATGACCATTTGAAGAAGACCCTGCTCGCAGGCAGAGGGATCAATCAACAGGACCTCGTACAGGCGCTGGTCCAGGATGCTCCCGAACGCCTGGATGAACTGGTTGACTGGGGTATAAAAGCTGAGTTCCGGGACGGATTTCTCTTTGCCCAAGGCAAACCCCCCTTTCTGGGTGACGAGATTATCCGCACCCTGCTTAGAAAAAACCGAGAACTCGGCACGCGTTTCATAGGAAATTTGTTCACCGCCGGCCTGGTCATGCACGATGGAGCGGCAGGGCTCCTCACCTGGGACCAGTCGATGCTCCGCTGGCTTGTCATTACGGCCCGCGCACTGGTGCTCGCAACCGGAGGCGCCGCCGCGCTCCATTATCGTCATGACAATCCGCAGCGAATGTTTGGAGACGGCTTCCGCCTGGCGCTGGAGGCCGGCGCATTGCTCCAGGACATGGAATTTGTCCAGTTCTATCCCGTCTGCCTGGCAGAACCCGGCCACGCCCCCCTGGTGATTCCCCCAAGGCTCACCAACAGCGGACAACTCATCAACGATGCCGGTGAAGATATTCTCCTAAAGTATGCCATAGAGGAACGCCCCGCCGCCGAGCAGGCCAGGGATCGCCTCTCCCAGGCGCTTTTTCGCGAGATCTACCGCGAGGGTCGAACCGTCTACCTGGACCTGCAAGAGATCACCGGAGACAAGTGGAACATCGATCCCTACTCACTGTCCATGAGGCCCATCTTTGAGAACCGCTACAGATCGACTGAACGCCCCCTGCGCGTTTCCCCCGCCGCCCATCACACCATGGGGGGAGTAAAAATAGACAGCCGGGGGGCGACTTCGGTTCCCGGCCTTTTTGCCGCGGGCGAGGTGACCGGCGGCCTGCACGGCGCCAATCGGCTCGGTGGAAACGCATTGGCGGAGACCCTGGTTTTCGGGGCAAGAGCGGGAGAGGCGGCCGCAGACTGGGCCGCGGCGCAGCGGGGAAGAGATCTGAAATCCCTGCTCGTGCAACTGGAGAGAAAATTCTCCGTATGGAGAAAGACCCCGTGTAGCGCTTCCTCCGCCGCGGTTCACCTAAAAGAGCTAAAAAGGATCATGTGGGATGAGGCCGGAATACTGAGAAACCAGGAAGGGCTGGTCCGCGCCCGGGAAGCCGTGCAGGATTGGTATGCAGCGAGCGTCTCGTCACCCGTTCAGGGTGAAGACGATCCGAAAGGAGCCATAGAGCTGAGTTCAGCCGCCAGGGTCGCCCTGCTCATAGTCGAGGGCGCGCTGCGAAGGCAGGAAAGCCGGGGCGCTCACTTCCGGGAAGATTTCCCGGGGCAGAACGATAAAGAGTGGAGAGGCCACCTGCAGGTCCGCACGAATGCCGATGGAGATAACCTCTGGGAGTTCGAGGCATCGGTCTGAAGGCGATTTTCCTCGATACAGCGCCAGTGGTAGCGCCGTCTTCCATGGCGGCGCCTGTGGCAAGACAAGAATATTTTTGGTTCTAACCGGAATCTGCGAACCGCGGGAGAGTTGCGCACAAAGCTCCAAGAGCTGTGCACAAGCTCAGGACTTTCGCTCTCAGGCAATTTCAATACGCGCCGCCGTGGAAGGCGGCGCTACCAGCCTGGACGCGGCCTATGCACGGGCAACTTTTCTTTATTACCCGCGTCTGCCTCTGCCTTCTCCCCATAAGTTTTCAATAATCCCCGGCACTATCAGGAAAAGAGGCTGGAGCTTCCATCTCCTCGCGCCCTGGCCGAGCTTGGGCGCCACCCGCCTTCACTCTTCACTCTTCACTCTTCACTCAATTCTCCTTGACAGAGGCAGTTGCCAGGTGCTAAATTCCCACTATTCCAGTGGGAATTGTATTGTATCAATGAGGATCGGTCCATGAAACTCTCCACAAGAGGCAGGTACGGCGTTCGACTCATGCTCGATCTGGCTTCACATGCCGGAAAGGGGCCCGTATCGCTTAAGGAAATCGCGGCACGACAGGAAATCTCCGAAAAATACCTCTCCAACATTATTCCGCCCCTTAAAAGCTCCGGATTGATAATAGCCGTGCGCGGCGCGCAGGGGGGGTACGCTCTGGCGAGGCATCCCCGAGAGATATCGCTGAAAGACATCCTGCTCGTGCTGGAAGGACCTATGTGCCTGGTGGAGTGCGGTGACCAGCCGCAGGTGTGCGAGCGCTCCAGCGAATGCCTCATGCGCGAGGTATGGTCGGAGGTCTCGGCACGTATGCTGGAAGCGCTTCACTCTTTCACCCTGGAATCCCTGGTCGAAAAACAGAATACGAAAGAGAAGGTACTGTCCTATAGCATTTGATCCGACTTCTAAAATTCATCGGGGGACTTAGATGAAGAAGAGCGACAAGGATACATGGAGCATCGAGACAATCGCGCTGCACGGGGGGCAGGCGGCGGACCCGGCAACCGGGGCGCGCGCAGTTCCCATATACCAGACCACCTCATACGTTTTCAGGGACTCTGAGCATGCCGCGAACCTGTTTGCCCTGAAGGAAGCAGGCAATATCTACACGAGGATTATGAACCCGACAACCGATGTGTTCGAAAAGCGGATCGCGATGCTGGAGGGCGGGACTGGCGCACTGGCGGTTGCAAGCGGCCAGGCGGCAATTTCCCTGGCCCTGCTTGCAATCACGCAGCCCGGGGATGAAATCGTATCGGCGAACAATCTATACGGCGGGACCTACCAACTCTTCCATCATACTTTTCCCAAGCTCGGGCGAAAGGTCCGCTTTGTCGATTCTTCCAACCCGGAAGAGTTCAGGCGCGCTTTGAGCAATGAGACCAAGGTGGTTTATGCCGAGATCATAGGCAACCCCAAGCTCGATGTTCCCGACCTGGAGTTCATTGCCGGGATCGCCCATGACGCGGGATTGCCTCTGGTTGTCGATAATACGGTGGGGATCGGTCTGGTCCGACCCTTTGATTTCGGAGCGGACATCAGCGTACTTTCGGCGACCAAGTTTGTGGGCGGACATGGCACCTCTATTGGCGGGCTCATTGTCGACTCCGGAAGGTTCAACTGGGGAAACGGCAAGTTCCCCGATTTCACCGAACCGGACCCCAGTTATCACGGTATCAGGTTTTGGGAATCGTTCGGCGACACACTAGACGGCGGCAACATTGCCTTTATCGTAAAGACAAGGGTGCAGTGGCTGAGGGACCTTGGTCCCGCGCTCAGCCCGTTCAATTCCTTTCTCTTTTTGCAGGGCCTTGAGACTCTTGCCCTGAGGCAGGAGAGGCACTCGGAGAACGCCCTTCGCGTGGCGCGTTTTCTTGCGGAAGATTCCCGGGTCAACTGGGTGAATTACCCGGGGCTCGAAACAAACCCTAATCACCCGGTGGCCAGGAAGTATTTCAAGGGGCGCTATGGCGCCCTGGTCGGTTTCGGTATAAAAGGCGGGCTGAACTCCGGCAGGAGATTCATCGACTCGGTCAAACTGCTTTCGCACCTGGCGAATATCGGCGATGCCAAGAGCCTGGTGATTCACCCGGCCTCCACTACTCACCAGCAACTCACACGCGAAGAGCAGCAGGCGACCGGGGTAACGGAAGATTACATCCGGCTCTCGATCGGCCTGGAGAATGCGGACGATATTCTTGCCGATATAGACCAGGCGTTGACCAAAGCATGCGAGGAATAACGATATGGCTAAAATATTCAGCGATATAACCAAAACCGTCGGCAGGACTCCCCTTGTCCGCTTGAACCGGATAACCGAAGGGCTGGAGGCGACTGTTCTGGCGAAGGTGGAATCGTTCAATCCCCTTTCCAGCGTAAAGGACAGGATCGGCGTAGCAATGATCGAGGACGCGGAAAAAAGAGGCGTTCTGCGAAAGGGCTCGGTGATCATCGAGCCGACCAGCGGCAACACCGGAATCGCCCTCGCTTTCGTTGCGGCATCCAGGGGGTATCGGCTGATCCTCACCATGCCGGAGACGATGAGCCAGGAACGACGGCAACTTCTCTCCATACTGGGGGCCGAACTGGTGCTCACTCCCGGCGCGGAGGGGATGAATGGCGCGATAAAAAAAGCCGAAGAACTGGCGAAAGAGATTCCGGATTCCATTATTCTCCAGCAGTTCCGCAATCCCGCCAACCCGGAGATTCACCGAAGATCAACAGCCGAGGAGATATGGGAAGACACCGGCGGCGAAGTGGATATCCTGGTAGCCGGGATCGGCACGGGAGGGACCCTGACCGGGGTGGCGGAAGTCATCAAGGGGCGCAGGAAAGAGTTTCGCGCCGTCGCCGTCGAGCCGGAAAACTCACCGGTGCTCTCCGGGGGTAAACCGGGTCCTCACAAGATACAGGGAATCGGAGCAGGCTTTGTCCCCGACGTGCTCAACCGGGATATCATAGACGAAGTCGTGCGCGTCAAGGATGAGGACGCGGGCAATACGGCGCGAGCCCTGGCCAAACTGGAGGGAATACTGGTCGGCATATCATCGGGCGCGGCCTGCTGGGCGGCGCTCAGTGTGGCAAAAAGGCCGGAGAACAAAGGAAAAACGATAGTCGTTGTCCTTCCCGACACCGGCGAGAGATACCTGACGACCTGGTTGTTCAAAGGGGCTGAATAGCCGCAACCAAGAATCATATTTCAGATTTTGCGGGGCTCTCTTTTAACACGAAGAGCTTAACGCAGCAGAGCCTCAACCAAAGGGAGTTATCGCGGCTGGTTTTTCTTACATGAAGGTTTAGAAGGTCGCCAAAAATAGTTCCCTCTTCGTGAGCTTCGTGTCTCCTTCGTGCTCTTCGTGGTGAAATGGGACTTATCCGTTCATTAGAATCCCGCATATTCCGAGGACGTTGGAAGTGAGTTCTTAAACAGTAGAGTAGAGAGGGAGCCACAAGAAGTTTA